>CAWKAM010000027.1:0-95405 GCA_963847605.1 uncultured delta proteobacterium
AATAAGAAGATGGTGGGCCGCATAGGATTTGAACCTATGACTTCTACCGTGTGAAGGTAGCGCTCTCCCCCTGAGCTAGCGGCCCGAGCCAATGCGAAAATCTATACAGTCCACCCCAAAAGGTGTCAAGCAGAATATCCTGCTGATTAATAATGATTTATTGTAGGGAAGCTATCGAAATAACCTTTAAATTCATAAATCTAACCGCATGGATCAGGGCCCTGGAATATGCAGGAGGCAAAGGTCATTTGTTTGTTTTACGATTGCGATAGAGGGCATCGTTTTACGCAAGTTGGGGAGGTTATCCTTGTCGGTAAGGCAATATACATTCTTATCTGTTTTCATGGAGGCGGCTAGTTCATCGGCCGTGATGACAACACCTTTTTCCCGGTTATGTTTGATGCCGAATTCCAGTTCCCCCACACTCTCGACGAGTCCGACTTGCCTCTGTGAGTAAAAACTTGAGCTCTGGCCGTACCCCCTGTACGCATAAAGTTTTGCAGATGAAGGCAAATCCTGAACAAGAGATTTTGTGGAACGCAGTGAATCCCACTTTGGGGCAAAGGTGATAGCCAGGATCATAATGACCATTCCCATCATAGCAAGGCCGAGGGCGTTATCATATTTCCTGCCAAGCCAGATCCCGATGAGCGTTGCAAAGATAAGGATCGCACCGGCCGTTGTCCCAATATGGACAAGCGGTATGGCTCCTTCTGATGAAATGTGCACTATCCCATGCGTTTGCAAGACAGGGAAGAGGATCAGCAGGACACCCATGCATAACCAGAGAATGCCTGTGAGGTTGAGCGGCAGGCCTCCTTTCTTTGGAGATCCTTTGCACGCATATCCCAGCAAGAGGGATAGCGGCGGAAAACAGGGGAGCACATAGGTGGCGAGCTTTGAATGCGATGGTGTGAAAAAGAGAAAGATGAGGGAAAACCATACGAAAATATAGAGTACCTCTCTCGGTATTTTATTCTGCCATATCTCCTTGATGGCCGACGGCAGCAGGAATGTCCACGGGAGCGCGCCACCCAGGATCACCGGCACAAAGTAGAAGAATGGCTGGTAACGTTCAGAGGAGGAGGTGTATCTCTCCAGGTTTTGATTTATGAAAAAGAATGAGAAGAAGTCGGGGTTTTTGATGCTTACGAGGATAAACCAGGGAGATGCAATGGCAAGCAGAAGCAAGATGCCTGAGACGGGCCTCGATTTTTTGATGAGAGAGAATTGCCGTGAAAGGAGTATGTATATGCATATGGACCCGAGGGGCAGGATGACGCCGATGGGACCCTTGGTCAGGGTTGCGAGTGCCATGGAAGCCCATGAGAGAAGGATATAGAGAGAATTCTTTTCTCTATGCCCGAGCCAGAAGAACACAAGGGCAGAGGTGATGAATAAGGCAAGCGGCATATTGATATCCACCGCACTTGCAAGGAAGAAGTATTCAAGAGATGTGATGAGGCTTAAGGATGCAACCAGACCAGCCCTTCTTCCCCACAATTTCCAGGCCATGAGCCCGACGAGGGCAACACCTCCGAGGGCCGAAACGAGGGGGATTACATGGGCTGAGCTTTCAGAAACACCGAATATCTTGAAGCTGAGGGCTTCGAGCCACATGAAAAGCATGGGTTTCTCAAAATACAGCAAGAAATTGAGATGGGGAGTGACCCAGTCGTGGAGCACCAATATCTCCCGGGCCATCTCGGCATACCTGCCCTCATCAGGGTCCCACAGAGCTCGGCCGCCCAAGCTTAAGGAAAGGATGGCTGCTGAGGCTATCAGCGCCCACATAAGGTATCTCTCATGATGGTTCATATGCAGTTAATGATATAGTTTGGTGGGATTATAAAAGTCAAACCGGATCTTCACGTGCGATCGGCCGGCAAGCCGATTATTCCATGGGAATGGAGAAATAGAAAACCGACCCCTGCCCGGGTTTAGATTTCAGCCAGATGTCCCCGCCCATCACGGCCAGCGCTTTTTTCACTATGGCAAGGCCGATGCCCGTTCCTTCCACATGGTTGTTCGATGCCCGGTAAAAGATTTCGAAAATATTACTTGTATGTTCATCTGATATCCCCGAGCCGTTGTCCTTTACGGAAAAGACATGCATCTTGGCCTGGGGCTGATATCCGATGAGGATTTGAAGCTTCCTGCCTGACTGCGCATATTTGATGGCATTCGAGATGAGGTTGCTGAATACCTGAATCACCCTGATTTTATCGGCCTTGATCTTCGGCATTTCATTTTCGATGACGATTGTACCTTTTTTATCATCAAGCTGATCGGCTACTTCCATCATGATGTCGTCGATGATCTCCTGAATGAAAAACTCCTCTTTCTTAAGCTTCAGGTTCTCGACGGCAGAGAGTGTGAGGAGATTCGTGACAAAAGACTCCATGTGCCTGCCGCTTTCATGTATTGCCTCGATGTACTGGTTCTCTTTGTCGGATAGTTTCTTGGCTGCCAATTTGATGAACCGCTCACAGAAACCGTTTATGGCGATAATAGGATTTTTTAGGTCGTGAGATACGGTGGAAACGAGCGTCCTGAGTTCCTCATTGCGCTGCCGTATGAGGTTAAGGGCATCCTTGAGCTCATCGGTGGTCTTTGATATCTCCTGAAACAAGAGGATGTTCTCAATGACCGTGCCCATGTGGACCCCAATGGTGATGAGCAGTCTCTCATCCTCGGGGGATATGATACGCTGGCCGAAGGAGCCGATGTTCATGGCGCCGATGAGGCGTGTCCTCGACTGGAGGGGGATTGATGCAAATGACCGTATACCTTGTTCCCTGAATGCAGTTGAGCTGATCCGCGGATCTAAAGAGGCATTCTCAATAATGATGGGGGTGCCGCTTTGGGCAACCCTGCCCGCAATACCTTCACCAATCTTGAGCTCTTTGACGGTCTGTATGACCTCATCTGCGATGCCGTGGGCATATGCACACCTTAAAACCTTTTTCTTCTCATCAAGAAGATAGATAAGCCCCGCCTCGATGTTCATGATCTGCAGGACCTGGTCAAGAGTGTTCTGGAGAACCTCTTCGAGATCAATGGACGAGGAGAGCGTCTTGGATATGGTGTTGATGGCGGATAGATCCTGGTTCTGCCGGAGCAGCCTCTTCTGCAGGAGCATCTTTTCCGTTACATCCCGGAGCATGGCAATAGAGGTGCCCGGCCTGTCCTCGATGAAGTGAAAGTTGCCCTCCAGTATCTTCTGACCCTTCGTGGTGTTTATTACTATTTGAGTAAAAAATTGCTTGGTATATTTTTTTCGTAAATTTGCCAGATCATTTCTGCCTTTATCATCAACAAGGTCAAAGATCGCCTTGCCGAGGATATCATCCTGCCCGGACTCCATAATGTTGGTGAATGCAGGGTTGGCAAAGGTTATGAACCCATGGTTCATAATAATGATGGCGTCGGGTGCATCTTCGATGAGTTTGCCGTATCTCCCATCGCGTGCGAGGCTTCCGCTTACGAAATCACCCAGGAGCACAAAGAGTGAATTCAGCCTATACCCTGTTATGTTGATAAATCCCGATACCTTTACCCGAGGAGAACTAAGGGTTTCTACGATCAATGAAAAGGGTTTATTCGTCTCGATGAGCCTTTTAAGCCTATTTTCAAGTCTGTCGTCTACAAGAAATTTATGGATGAGCTCATAGAGCGATTTGCCTACAAAGGGAAGTTCGGACTGTTCAATATTAGTTTCAAGGAGCTTGTTGATGTATATGACCGTTCCGCTCGAGTCGAATGCGCACACTGTAAAAGGTGCAGCATCGAAAACGGCCTTAACCTGCTCGAAATGCTTATTCATGTCTTTTTAGTCGATCTCGATATATTCTCTGGGGTTTAAGACTCGGACGTCACACGAGCATAACTTCGCAAGCTTCTCGGCATCTTTCCTTGTACCCGCCACCTCTCCATAATGAATCGGGATGGCATAGGTGGTTTTCATGTCTTTCAAGGCTTCACTCGCCTCATGTGCGTCCATGGTAAAGGTTCCTCCCACTGGAATAAGAACGACATCCACGGCTATACCCTTCATCTCGGGTATCCTGTCCGTATCACCTGAATGGTAAATTGTTTTACCGTCGATGGTTACTATATAACCTACCCACCCTTTTGCCTTAGGGTGAAAGGCCTTTTCCAGATTATAGGCAGGTATGGCCTGTATGGATACACCCTTGATGGAAAGTGATGTGCCGGGTGTAATACGATCCGTCACAACAGGTGCGGACATCGGGGCTACAACATGTGTGTCGGCATCCGATATGATCTTCACATCTTCTTCAGAGTAATGGTCGTAATGATCATGCGTGAGCAGCACGATATCCGCGCGCCCAGGAGACTTCCCGATCTTCCAGGGATCAATGTAGACGGTGGCGGAAGCTCCTGTTATCTTGATACTGGCATGGCCTAGCCATGTAATGCGTACCGTCATGGAGCACCTCCTGAGAAGCATGGAACAATTTAAAATCGTTATGCACTATCTTTTTTGTAATAATACAAAAGCCCGGTATCCGTTTCAATGGGTATTTCAGAGAAATATGCGGCAATTCATGCGTCACTCTCAAAACGCCCCTAGCTGGCATGGTGTGATCTTTATGTTCAGTGCATCGGCTGCATTGCCTGCCTCCGCACGGATAATCCCGGTTGTATCTGCAATTTCCCAGAGCCTTGCACAGGAGATCCTGCCCTCATCGGAATCTTTTTTGATAAGATCAAGCACGTCTTGGCTTACTTCCACTTTCCTGCCGGTTATCTTATAGGCAGACTTCCCCTTCCTGCCGTAACCGAAAAGGCCGAGCTGGCATTCGTACAACCGTACTCCCATTTCAGTTGCAAACTTACCGACTTCAAGGGGGTCAAGTTTGAGATAGGCAGCTATATAGTGCGCTACAGCACAGGGAAGCTTGTCCCTTTCGGGATATATCTCCATCATTTCTTTGATTATCCGGGACGTCATAGTTATCCTCCTAAGATCTAAATT
The DNA here is from genome assembly GCA_963847605.1 of uncultured delta proteobacterium. Taxonomy (GTDB): domain Bacteria; phylum Desulfobacterota; class Desulfomonilia; order UBA1062; family UBA1062; genus MWEI01. The sequence goes on from CAWKAM010000027.1 coordinate 5,003, forward strand.
ACCATAAGCGCATCCGCTACGTAAGGCTTGCCGTCTACTATTATAATAGGGTTCAGGTCGATCTCCTTGATCTGAGGAAATTGAGCGGCTAAATGCCCCAAGGCAATAAGTATGTCTGCAACGGCTTCTTTATCAACAGGTTTCATACCGCGGTATGCACCTAAGGCCTTGCTGGCGGAGATACCATCAAGCATCTCATGTGCATCGCGCCTGGACAGAGGCGCAAGGCGGAGAGATATGTCTTCAATGGCCTCTGCAAAGACACCTCCCAGGCCGAACAATACGCATGGTGGGAAACCCGGGTGACGGCTTATGCCTGCTATAAACTCGCGGTCGCCCTTGAGCATTTCAGCTACGAGGAGCATCGAGTCATGGTCTTTTGCCCTGAGGGTATGATATGCCTCTATGAGTTCATGCTCGTTTTTCAGATTGAGCCTAACCATTCCGAACTCGGTCTTGTGGGTGATCTTTGAAGAGCAGACCTTGAGCACTACCGGATAGCCGATTTTTTCAGCATTTGACTTCACCTCATCAAGGTTATAAGCAAGGGCCTCTTTGGCAGTGGGTACCCCGTATGCACGAAGTATCCCCTTTGCCAGAAACTCATCGATCCCGGTCTCAACGGATTGTTGCATCAATCGCAAGGCCTCATCAGGTGCCGTGTCGTTTAAGGGGGGCCTTTCAAGGGGCCTGTTCCTGAAGAGCAGATATTTATAAAAAGCGCTCATGGCCCTGGCAGCCTTTTCGGGTGCATCAAAGGTAGGGATGCCTTTTGTGTGGAAGGTCTGGATGCAGTTGTCCTCCCTGCCGAAGAAGGAGGAGATAAGAAGGGGCTTACCATAACGCTCGGGCATGGCTACAAGCTCATCCATGCCGATTTTCGTCATGCCTATGAGTTCATCTTTGGACACGTTCACAAACCTTCTGACAGCAGGGAAGAGAAGCTCCATGAAGGCCGTGTCCATAATACCGTGGATAATTATTCCATCCACCTCGTCAGACTCGAAGAGCAACCTCGGGATCTCTTCGGTAATGGCCTTCATGTCCACATGAAATGTGAGATCGACCGGATTGCGGGCGCTTGCTTGCGATTGCAGGAATTGTGAGACTTTTTCCTGCAGTATGGGGGAAAATTCTCTCACCTCAAGCCCCAACCGGTCGCAGGTGTTGGCAATCCCTGTTCCAGGGCCGCCGGAATTCGTCAGCACGGCAATGCGCCTGCCTTTAAGCCTCGGCTGGGAGGCAAGAGCCCAGCCCACCTTGTACACCTCCTCGATGCTCTCCACGCCGATTACGCCGGCCTGTTCAAACAATACCTTGTAGAGGTGATCGGGCCCGGACAGGGCACCTGTGTGACTCGATCCCGACCGCGCCCCCGCCTCGGTCCCTCCGACATACTGGGCCACTATCGGTTTAATCCGGCTCATGCGGCTGGCGACCTCAAGGAAACGGGAGGCGTCTTTGATCCCCTCAATGTACAATCCAATGGCCCTGGTGGTTTCATCCTGGCCCAGATATTCGATACAGTCGATGATGTCGATATCCGCCTCGTTCCCCACACTGATGGCCTTGCTCATCACAATGCCGTTCTTATGCAGATAGGAGACCACCTGTGCGATGTAAGTACCGCTCTGGGATGCAAGGCCGAGTTTCCCGTTATAGTCCTGAATGGGGCCTACCGTGATGTTCAAAGGCAGATGGGTGTTTACTATGCCGAGGCAGTTGGGGCCAAGAAAACGGATGCCGTAGCGTTTTGCTTTTTCTATCAGGATCTTCTCAAGGGCTCTGCCCTCTTGGCCTGTCTCCTTGAAGCCTGCACTGACAATGATCATATGTCTCGTACCAAGCTTGCCGAAATCTTCGATCATATCAGGGACGAGCCGCGTCGGGACTACAAGCACTGCGACATCGGGGGCATAGGGGAGATCCGCTATTGTCTGATAAGCCTTCTTGCCCAGCACGACTTTTTCTTTTGGATGGATCGGCAGGACCTCGCCAGGAAAACCATTCGTGATGAGATTCAGGCATTGAATGGTGCCCATGGTTGTAAAGTTGTTGCTTGCGCCGGCAATGGCTATGGATGCGGGGTTCATGAGGTTTTCAATAGGGTTGCCTGCCATTTATCCTCCTATTTTATTATGAAAGAGAATTCAGTATGTGTCTCAGCGGTATTGTATAATGTCATTCAATGAAATACCATAAAATTGCAGATAAAATCCAACTAACATCTGCGCAATGTGCATGTTCACTTTCGATAAAATATTCAACAATATTCCCTAACATCCCTTTAGCAATGGCCATTCATGCCGATGAGAGATTTGTCGGCAACAATGCTTTACGAATAAGAAGGGCACACATGGTCTTTGAATCGAGCATGACAATAAATTCTCCTCAGATGCGTAAGTTTGTAAGCGTGTTTATCCTCTCTCTCATTGGATTTTTCACCATCATGGGGATCTTCAGTTATATCGATCCCTACCCGCTTAAGGACTGGATCCATCTGAGAATCATGATCAAGAATATCGGGGTCTCCGGTGCCCTGCTCTTCATTTTCTGTGTGGCCATAATGCCTCTGGCCGCCCCCTTAAGCCTGCTTATCATGGCAGGGTCATCGGCATATGGGGCGCCTTTGGGCATGGTGCTTTCATATGTCGGATGCCTGATAAATGCAAATCTTGCATTCTTTATCGTGAAGACACTCGGCGTGGAAGAAAGCTGGGGGCACGGCAAGAAGACACACCGGGTCAAGAACGCCATCCAAAAAAACGGTTATGTCCTTGTGCTCATGCTCCAAATGCTGACTATTATCCCTTTTACCGCAATAAACTCGGCCGCTGCAGCCTCCGGTGTGTGCTGGCGTGATTTCATGAAGGCCACCATATTCGGTATTATGCCGAGCATAACCCTATTTTCATTAATCGGGCACATGGTCCTTGCACACTTCTTTACTCCGCGGTTCTATTTTTCATTCATCTGTGCGGTGGTTTTCGTTATCATCTTTATCGCGCTCATCAAGAAGAATGCCCAGATGAGAAACAAAACTCTCAATGAGGCTTTGGAAGAAGAGGCCCTCTGAAAAATCAGGAAGGTAGTCTAACACCCCTTTGGCGGAATTCTTAAGGCCCTCACCAAAGACCCGCTCCGACAACTTCTGATCCACCCGCAATGGGATTACGCCCTGCATGAGAAGAAAATCTTCTTTTTTAGCAAGGGCCAGGCCCATGATCTTGTTTTCTCCTATCACGAGCTCTGCAGGTGAAGGCCTGGAAAAACATATCGGCGAGAATGCATGGCGGCCGCCTTTTACCTCTGTCTCGATACCGCAGCCTCGGAATGTGCTTTTCATTACATGCGAAATGCTTCTGGAACACTCCAATATGCCCCCGGAAAGGGCCCCGATTTGAGGTGTGCTGATGCTGAAAGTAATGTCGTCAAAATGGAGCACGGCCCCCCCGCCGGTGGGTCGCCGAATGATAGGGATATCAAGGGATGGGTCGTTAACAATAAAGGATTTCTGGTGAAAGCCGGTCGTCAGGGCAGGTTCAGTCCAATTGTAAAAACGTAAGATACCTGAAATAGATCCGAGTCTGACTGCCTCGAAGAGTTCGAGGTCTTTCTTCATGGTATGACCGGGCGGGCACCTCCCATCGGAGCGGAGCTGCCATGTGATCATAGCTCCTCGATGATGAAGAGTTGGTCTCCGTATCCCACCCGATCGCCGTCCTGTTTGAGGATAGCAGCCACGGTCCCGTCTACATGCGATTCGATTTCGTTCATGAGCTTCATGGCCTCGATCACGCACAGGACCTGGTTCTTGGCCACCCGGTCGCCTACCTGTACATACGGGGATGTTTCCGGGGACGGGGATCTGTAGAACGTTCCCACCAGAGGCGAAGTCACAGTAACGGTGTGCTTTTCCTTCATGCTTATGCTGGTGCGGTCGTTATCATGAGGTCTTGAAGGGGCCGATTCATACTGGCTGGATCTCCGGATGATGTGAATACGCTCCGGTGTCCAGTCGAGTTCCACCACATCGGTGTCCTTGATGAGCTCAATGAGATCCTTGACGGTTTTTATATTCATTCAGCTCACTCTTTCGATATAGTACCCTGTCCTGGTGTCAACCTTGACCACCTCGCCCGTACTGACAAACAGGGGGACTTGAATGGTGATGCCGGTTTCAAGCTTGGCAGGCTTTGAGCCGCCGGATGCAGTGTTGCCTTTCAGGCCGGGGTCGGTCTCGATAATCTTGAGATTGAGGAACATAGGCAGCTCAACGCCTATTGCCTTACCATTGTGCAGGAGAACCTCCACCTCAACGTTCTCTTTGAGGTAGCCCAGTGCATCCCCTATCTGGTCTTTGGTGAGCGTCATCTGATCATAGGTCTGGGTGTCCATGAAGCAATATCCTGTTTCGTCCTGGTACAGGAACGACATCTTCTTTTCTTCCAGATCCGGGACATCCACCTTATCGCCCGAGCGGAATGTTTTATCAAGGACATTACCTGTTATCAGGCTCTTGATCTTGGTCCGCACAAAGGCCCCGCCCTTGCCGGGCTTCACGTGCTGGAAATCGACGATGGTAAAGGGCTCTCCTTCGAGCTCGATCTTCAAGTTCTTCCTGAACTGTGCTGTTGAATATTGCATGCAACCTCACCTCTAGCTGAAAGTTCTGATGGTTTCCTTATCAAGATTTGTAAGGCGCTTGCAAGAATTATCTGTTACAAACACCATGTCTTCAAGCCTTATACCGAATTGATCGGGGATATATACACCGGGTTCAATGGTAATGACCATGCCTTCCGCCAGTATATCCTCAGACAGGGGCGAAACAGCGGGTGACTCATGTACCTCCATGCCCACCCCATGTCCCAGCCCATGGCCGAAAAAAGCTTCAAGCCCGTGAGTTCCAAGATAGTCACGTGCTATCTTGTCGATATCCGAGGCCTTCACGCCGGAGGCCAAAGCCTTTATGGAGCGAGCCTGTGCTTCTTTCACCCGTATATACATATCTTGAAAGGAACCGCCCGGATTTCCCGTTGTAACGGTGATGGTCTGGTCCGAGCAGTACCCCTTGTAGATGCATCCGAAATCGACAACCACTGCTTCATTCTTGCTTATTACCTTATCCGACGCGGTTCCATGAGGCATGGCAGAGCGTGGGCCTGATGCAACAATGAGCTCGAATGAGGCTGCACTTGCACCGCGGCTCCTCATTTCCCATTCAAGATCAAGTGCCACATCCTGCTCGCGCCGTCCTATAAGTCCCCTGGAAAGTACTGCCTTAAGCGACTCTTCAGATATATGTGCCGCCTCTTTTATCATATCGACTTCATCGATATCTTTAATAGCGCGCAGTGTTTTGAGCTGACCTCCCAGGGGGGTCATTTCAATGCCCTTGAAGATGTCTTTCATTTTCATGAAGCTGTCGAGGTCTAGTATGTTCGATTCGATCCCTAAAGACTTGACACCTTCATCCTGAAGCATAGCATATATGCCTTCAGCACGTTTGGTAATCTCAAGGACCTCGGCATGAGTCTCCTGCCGGGCCTGAAGGGTGTTGCGAAAGTCTACAAAGAGAAAGTCCTTGTCTTCCGTAAAGACATACACGGCATCCGAGCCGGAATATCCGCTTAAATACGTAATGCTGGGCCTGGACAGCAACAAGATGGCTTCAAGGCCCTTGAGAAAGTGACGCGCTCTACTGAGCCTTCTTTCCATACAGCCCCCATACGGCCTCAACAGCAAGCTCATAGCCCAGAGGCCCGAACCCTGAAATGGTTCCAGCCGCAACGTCTGAGAAATAATTGACCTGACGGAAGGGCTCACGGGCAGACACCTTGCTCAGGTGCACCTCGATGAAAGGGAGGCCAACAGCAAGCAGGGCATCCCTTAAAGCTATTGATGTGTGGGTGTATCCGCCCGGGTTGATGATAAATGCAGTGATGCCCAAGGATGGGGCTTTATGGATCTTGTCGATGAGATCGCCTTCGTGGTTCGTTTGGTAGAAATCCACTTCGGCACCAATGGTGAAGGCCTTACGTCTCACGATACCTTCGATGTCATCAAGGCTCGTAGTGCCGTAGATGGATGTCTCTCTGGAACCAAGCAAGTTCAGATTGGGGCCGTTGATTACCATGATCTTCATTTTTTTAACCTCTCGAGCCAGCCTTGCAGGGTCTTCATAATAAAGAGATCCTGGGTATCGCTGGCTTCCTGTCGAACCAGATCATCAAGTCCGTTCATTTCTTCAACCTGGCCGTAGATGTCGAGAGCTTGCTCGTAATGGCCTTGCTGTGCATATACCTTAGCGAGCTCAAGAGATGGCTCCCTTACAAGCACTTCATGAGCCTCAGGTTTTTCCAGCAAATCGCGTGCCTCATCATCTTCGGGATAGAATGTAAGATATTTATGGAGGCAGGCCTTTGCCTGGGCATCGTCATCACGCTGATGGTAGATGAGTCCCAGATAATAAAAAGACTTCATCAAGCCCTGAGCCTGGCCTGCAATTTTTTCCAAGACATCAAGGGCCTCGCCATACCTGCCGATCTTGTACAGCGATATTCCGAGCAGAAGACGGTCTTCAGGGTTTTTGCGGGATTTGGTTGCCCGGACAACGTCCAGGAACCTTCCCTCATCAAAGGCCTTCTTCACATTCTCTGACGAAACGGCCATAAGCACCTAATATTTGAGAACTAGTAAGCTTTTTAACGGTAGCATCACCAATGGCAGGAGTCAACACAAAGTAGAGGCCGTCCTTGACAACCTTTTTATCCGTAACGATGGCACTGCCGATCTCATCTAGTTGAGGATACGGAAAATCATGAAGGGTATATGCCCATTTATTTATGAGCCGGAAGATACGTTCCATATCCTTAGCGTTGATGAGTCCAAGCTCACGTGACAGCCAGGATGCAAAAAACATCCCGGCGGCCACTGCCCTGCCATGGCTCACTTCAAAGTTGCGGGCAAGCTCGATTGCATGGCCCAGGGTATGGCCGAAGTTCAGAATCCTCCGCAGGCCACCCTCCCGTTCATCCTTGCTTACAACAAAAGCCTTATCGCGTGCACACAAGTTCACCATTTTCTCATAATCGGGCTCATTCGCGTTTTCGAGCTCGTCGAAGAGGTCCTTATCCATGATAATGCCGTACTTAATGACCTCGGCCATGGCTTCTTTTATGTGGAGCGGTTCAAGTGTACCCAGGAAGTCAATGTCGCTGAGCACAAGCACAGGCTGATGGAAAGTGCCGACGAGATTTTTACCATGCTTGATATCAATGCCCGTCTTTCCGCCTATGCTTGAATCCACCTGGGCGAGAAGCGTAGTGGGTACCTGTACCACGGGGATGCCCCGCATGAAGATGCTGGAAGCAAAGGCGGCAAGGTCCCCGGTAACACCTCCGCCTACGGCAAGACAGACCCATTGCCTGTTTGCCTGTGCGAAGAACATCTCGTCGAGGACTTTCATCAGAAAAGGGAATGACTTTGAAGACTCACCGGAAGGTATGGTTATAGTGTGGTGCTTTAATCCAGTAAGCGAAGAGCGGATAAGCCTGTTATAGAGTTTGAGCACTTGTTCATCAACAAGAACCAGAGCACCTTCCGGCATGATATGCCGGGAGATGAATTTCCGTATTTCTTTGAAGATACCCTTTCCGATATAGACAGGATACGGTGTATTGGTAACCAGGACGGCAATGGGCTTCAGGATGTCCTTGGTAAGGTCGAAGATCTCCTGGGCCACTTCCTGAGGGGATTTGTCATCAGTGTCTATTATAAAATCGGCATTTTCATAGGCCGGCGTTCTTTCGAGGAGGAGGCTGTGCGCCTTTTCGTTCCACAGGGGCCTGCCGGAGTCTTCCGGGACCCGCGTTGCAAGGTTTTCAAAAGAGGCGCGCAAATAAACGATGTGGCCGCAGGCCTTCATTATTGCCCTGTTGGCCGGATTTACGGGAAGACCCCCGCCGGTTGCCACAACGGTATGCTTTTCCTTCCCGGCAATCTCAATCAAGGCTTCTCTCTCCAGGTTCCTGAATGCAGCCTCTCCCACACAGGCAAAGATCTCGTTTATGGAGCTGCATAACTTTGTGCTGATATATTCATCAAGATCGATGAATGGATGGTTAAGGAGTTCCGCAAGTCTCCTGCCTGCAGTAGTCTTCCCTGACCCCATAAAGCCCGTGAGAAAGATCATAGGCTCTCCCAGTACTTCCTGTGCTCATCAAATGTCTTTTTAAGGGCATCCATGCTCGGTTGTGCAAAGCCGGCCATGATGGCGGAAGATACAGCGATAATCGCCATGGCCTCCCCTACTACTGATGCCGCAGGGACAGCGCATACATCCGAACGTTCATAGCCTGCCCGTACTGCAGCACCCGTGCGCATGTCAAAGGAGGGCAGCCCTTTCTTGAGGGTGGGAATCGGTTTCATTGTGCATCTGAGCACTACGGGTTCACCGTTGGTCACACCGCCCTCCAGGCCGCCGGCATTGTTGGAAGACCTGGTCTTGGGGTGAGTCGGCATTATCGGGTCATGGACCATAGATCCGGGGAGCGCACCGCACGCAACTCCGGCGCCTATCTGAACTGCCTTGATGGCAGGGATGGACATCAGATGCATGGATAAGAGCGCATCGAGGCGTTGTTCCCACTGAGTGTATGAACCGATGCCTGCAGGAATGCCTTCAATCACTATGGTGAATTCACCGCCGATGGAGTCGCCGGTGCCGGCAATATCATGGATAATTTTTTCCATATCGTGCGTTGAGGCTTTATCCGGACAAAAAACGCCGGATGCATCCCGTTTACTCTGGTCAAACGGTCCATCATAGGTTGATGAGCCGATCCTGGTCACCCAGGAATAGGCCTTTATACTTAAGGTTGAAAGAAAAGACCGCAAGATCCCACCGGCAGCTACCCTTCCGGCAGTCTCCCGGGCGCTCGAACGCTCGAGCACATTTCTCAGGTCTGTGTGCCTGAATCTTGCCGCACCCGCAAGGTCGGCATGGCCGGGTCTTGGTGTATTGATTTCTCTTCCCGGGGTGATCTCCCAGGGATCCATGTATTCCTTCCAGTTCTCAAAATCCTTGTTCCATATCGCAAGGAGCACCGGGCTCCCCAGAGTGATGCCTCCCCTGATCCCTGAGAGAACATCCACGGTGTCCTGCTCGATGGACATTCGGCCGCCCCTGCCATAGCCTTTCTGACGCCTCTTAAGATCGGCATTGATGGAGTCCCTGTCTACCTTGAGACCTGCGGGCAGACCGTCAAGAAAGGCAAAGATACCCCTGCCGTGGGACTCACCTGCTGTATAAAAAAGGAGCATGAAACCTCCGCACCAAGATCAATTGGGCGTGATTATGGTGGATGAAGGCCGGGTTTGTCAACAGAGCTTAAAAGACAAGCTATCAGCCATCAGAGAAAAGCTTAATGGCTGATAGCTTAAGGGCTAGAAGCTTATTTTTGTCGTAAACTTGTACGTTCTTCCAGGTACAGGGTACCAGGTGGTCCCAAATGACGACTTGTACACATATTCCGGTGATCGGTCATTAAGGAGGTTGTCCACTTTAAAGGAGATTGTGGCATCCCTGCTCACATCAAGCAGGGCACCGGCATTCAGGATGTAACGGTTGTTGGTCTTTTTTGTATTGGCATCATCCTCATAAGCACCTTGCCGGATCTGATATGAGAGAGAAAGAGTTGCATTCCTGCCAGCGATTTCCGGCAGATAGTCCGCCTGAAGATTGAGCACTTGAGGGGGTTTCTGACCGAGCTTGTTTCCCTTATCAGGGCCGCTTTCAAAGGTATTTTTGCTTAAGATGTAATTTGCCGACAGTTTTACTACGCTTATGGGTGCAACCCAAGAATTTGCCTCGATGCCTGATGACTTGGCCTTATTAACATTTATATACGTAAACGTGTCAGCGCTCGGATAATCCGCCTTGATGAGGTCATGGTATGTAATGAGAAAATAGTCGATACTGAAACCATAGGTATTCATAGAGACAATCGGTCCGATGTCCCAGTTGAATGACTGCTCAGGCTTTAGGTTTGGATTCGGAATGAAGGTGCTGTATTGAGATGAGGGCGAATAGAGCTTACCTATATCCGGTATAAGATATCCGGTACCGGCATTGGCCTTGAACTGAATATGCTCGATCACCTTCCATGCTGCGCCGGCATGATAGGACCACTGATTTTGAAAATCCGAGTAGCTGTCATACCTGCCGTTAAGATCAAGAAAGACCGGCTGTAGATTTATACCTGCAGATAAGGAACCGGTCCCTGTGCTGCGGGAGTGGATGCCATAGTCATCGCTGCTTACATGTTCATCGAGATATTCCAATCCCGGGGTCAATGTAACCAAGCCCATCTTTTTCGTATAGGATATCGAGAAGTCTTTGTTGTCCAGGTTTGTTATGTTATCCGTGCCCCACGACGGCCTCTGGTTGTGTGTTCTATTGGTCAAGATCCATGCACGGACATCAATTGCCTGATCCTGTGGAAGGTTCTTTTTGGTTTCGATGAGGAATGTATTTTGTACAGTATTCGTCATGTCGTTTGGCGTGATGTAGCTTGGTGTTCCTTCGGCGCCCGGTGACCCGTTTGACTGGTCAATGAAATTTTCCATCAGGGAGGTCTGCCAGCCCTGTGCATCAATGACGGCCTTGATGAGGCCGGTAGTGTTTTCTATTCTATTGTTTTCCCGCCGGGTCCATGTGCCGTCATCTCGTTTATATCTGAAGTCGTTGTCTGCAAATGCACGAGTGAGGTTTGCCAGGATTCCCACCTGACCGGCATGCGTGCTCAGATGTCCATGGTAAAGGCCGTAGCCATAGGTACCTTGCGACGCGTAAAGATCATATTCATCGGTGGGCGATGGGTTGTCTGTGACGAGGTTAATGACACCCCCCATGGCCGAATTGCCGAAGGCTGCGCTGTTGCTGCCTTTAATGATCTCGATCTGATCGATGTCGGGCATCATGTACTGCGAGAGGTCTACCATGTCGCCTGTCACCGGGTTGAGCGGAATGCCGTCAAGGGTGATGAGTGTCTGCCTGTAACTGGAACCGCGAAGCGATACGGGAGAGGTCGTTGCTCCACCATAGTCGGAAAGGTCTACTGATGATGCCCTGCGTAATGCCTCCCCCGTATCTATGAGACCTGAAACCTCAGGCCCCGGACTAATAATGTCGGAGAAGGAAGTAGGGGCCTGTTGTACGACCGAACCCTGGGCATTCTTATCCACTGTAGGGGTGACGACAATGAGGATGTTGGAAGCTGCCTGGACGGGGCTGTTCAAAAAAAACAGGAAGCAGAGACATAAAACGATGAAAAGGGATACGATACGATGGTCCATATGGACACCTCCATGGAATATTCCCTTGGAGTCTCCACCCGGGCACGCGGATGTAGTCCGAACTACGGATAGGTCTTCTGGCTCACGGATCATATGGCCGGCCCAGCCTTCCCGCATACGCAGTGGCGTGTCGCGGCCCGCCCTCCCCGTTCACAGCGGCGGCCCCACCCCGGAATTTCACCGGGTTCCCTTGAATCCGCAGCAGGGTAATGATTTGATATCAGATGGGGGATTGGCTGTCAATGCACCTATGATATACTCTACGAGCGCCTTTAGGCACGATATATCTTCGCGGCTGAAGCCTTTTCCTACAATTTCCCCTTGCTCTAGCTCAAAGAATCTGGCATAAGGTATTCATGATTACAGCATCAGCACGCAACTTTTATGGCTATTATTTTTGGTTTGGGAAGTGGCCGCCTGTGGGCTGAGCTGTTCGTAAACGAACACAAAGGCCGTGGGTGGTCACATTCCCACGGCCTTTTCATTTGTGGCCTGGGGAAATGACACACACGGCACTCTATAGGTAAAGGAGGCTAGTGTGATAATTTCTATGAAAAAGAGTGCCACGCAAGAACAGATCGACCATGTCAAAATGCTTATCGAGTCATTCGGGTACCGGGTTCACGAGAGTGTAGGATCTGAGAGGGTCGTGTTCGGCGCCATCGGCGACGAAAGGGGCAAAGAGAGGCTTACCTGTCTTGAGGCCCAGCCCGGTGTTGAAAAGGTGATCCGCATCTTGAGCCCGTATAAGCTCGCGTCCCGCGAGACCAAGGCTGAATCCACAGTAGTCACTCTCGGCATGGGGGTGAAGGTGGGAAACAAGCGCATTGCCATCTTTGCAGGACCATGTGCAGTCGAATCCAGAGAACAGATCATGGAGGTGGCGAAGACCATCAAAGAAAGCGGCGGCCATGTGCTGAGGGGTGGTGCATTCAAACCAAGGACCTCGCCGTATGCCTTCCAGGGTTTGAAGAATGACGGCCTTTTGCTCCTCTCCATGGCAAGGGAAGAGTATGGGATCCCGGTGGTGACCGAGGTCATGGACATTGCAAGCATCGAAGTAATTTTAGAGAATGCCGATTGCCTGCAGATCGGTGCCAGAAACATACAGAACTTCCAGCTCCTCAAAGAGGTGGGGAAGATTAACAAGCCGGTCCTGCTGAAACGCGGTATGTCAACGACCATTGAAGAGTTTCTCATGTCGGCTGAATACGTTCTTGCCGGCGGCAACAACCAGGTGATCCTCTGTGAGCGTGGAATCAGAACATTTGAGACGGCAACCCGCAATACGCTGGATCTCTCGGCCGTGCCGGTACTAAAGGAGAAAACCCATTTGCCGGTCATTGTGGATCCCTCGCACGGCACCGGACACGCCCGTTATGTAGAGGCCATGTCATATGCCGCCATTGCGGCAGGCGCAGACGGTCTTATGATAGAGGTACATCCAAAGCCTGAAGAGGCTCTCTCGGATGGCCCCCAGTCGTTGAGACCCGAAGAGTTCAAGAAGGTCATGGAGGGCATCAGGCGCATTGCGCAGGCTGTGGGCAGGGATGTATGACATACTTGCAATCTGCCATGTGAATAACTACAATAGTATCGTAATGGCTTACTTCATGCCCGAACACAGGAATGTCCTCAGGTGGGGATCAAACCTCGCCGAGGGTATCGTGTGTAAGGAGATGAGTTGGAGCGTCAAGGGGGTGTATGACATTCAGACCCTGTCTGAATTTAATACAGAAGACCCGAGAGGCGGAATCTTTGCCCAACTCCTGATGGTTGAGCCGGGGGAAGCGCCCCTTCCCCACCATTTCCGTGTATGCCTGCAGGACACGGAGATCTTGAATTTCGTAAGGAAAAACCCTCCTGTGGACCTGCTCTCATTATTCACCTTCATTATGACACACGAACTCTTGCATATACACCGTTTTACCACAGGCAAGGCCGACTTTTACGGAGACCCCCGTGATGAAGAGGTGGTGGTGGATATCTTGACCCGCCTCTTTCTTGCAAAGAATCCTGTGACAGGACTGAAACAGGTGCTCACCATCCTTGACAAGGTTCAGGCGGCGCCACTATATAACGAACACATTGTAGACAACCAAGGGAGGTTTGTACGTGCCTATCTATGAATATAAGTGTATGAAATGCCGGGATGAGTTTGAATCCATGCAGAAGTTCAGCGACTCTCCGCTCAAAAAGTGCCCATCCTGCGGCGGGCCCGTCAAGAGGCTCATCTCCCGGTCGTCTTTCCAGCTCAAGGGATCGGGCTGGTACCTCACGGACTATGCCAAAAAGGGTTTGCCCAGTGATACACAGGAGAGCAAGGGCTCCACAGAATCATCCCCTGAACCAACCCCGTCTAAACCCTCATCAACTTCCAGTGATGACTAGCTTTTTGCCTATGGCCCTGACCCACTTCGATAAAAAAGGCAGGGTGAAGATGGTGGATGTGGGTGAAAAGATCGTCACCCGTCGCGTCGCCAGGGCCAAAGGGTTAATACTCATGAGCGCTGAGGCCTTTACCGCCGTCATGACCGACTCGGTAAAGAAAGGAAATGTCCTGGCTACTGCAAAGGTTGCCGGTATCATGGCGGCGAAAAACACTTGTACTATTATTCCGCTCTGTCACCCTCTGCCTATCGACCACATCGACATCGCCTTCCACTTGGATGAAAATGCATCTTCCATCGAGGCCGAGGCTACAGTCAAGGTATCAGGCAGAACAGGTGTTGAGATGGAAGCACTCCATGCGGTAAGCGTTGCACTGCTCACCATTTACGACATGGTGAAGGCCATAGATAAGACCATGGTCATTGGTGAAATAAGGCTTGAGGAGAAGTCAGGGGGCAGGAGCGGAAAGTATAAACGGAAATGAGAAAAATCAAAACCTGTAGGAGCGGCTTTAGCCGCAACGGGAATAAGGGGGGCACGCACCTTTTTCGCACCTGAAGGCGCTCCTAGTTAAAACAGAGCCGGTTCGCATGCCGCTGCAATGGGGATACAAATGCAAAATCCGGGTTAAACAAAGAGGGGCGGGGTTGAAACCCGCCCCCACGAATCTGATCACTGATCACTTGTCACTAAGTAATTACTGCGTAAGCGGTGTAAGCTGGAGTTCTACACGACGGTTTTGAGAACGGCCCTCGGGCGTGTCATTACTCGCGACAGGGCGGCTCTTGCCGAACCCCTGAGTTGCTACCCTACGTGCGTCGATCCCCTGGGAGATCAGATACTGCCCGACACTTGCCGCCCTGCGCTCGGAGAGAGGCTGGTTGATGGCATCGCTGCCGGTGCTGTCCGTGTGGCCCATGACATCGATGAGGGTCTTGTTGTATTCTTTCAGCACGAGGACCACTGAGTTGAGAACATTGTAAAAGTTTGCATTGATGTCCGAACTATTGGTCTGGAAGGTTATGTTGCCGGGCATGTTGAGCATGATGTTCTCACCCTGCCTGGTAACGCTCACGCCTGATCCCTGAAGCTTCTGGCGAAGTTGTGCCTCCTGCTTATCCATGTAGTACCCGACGGCGCCTCCTGACAGGGCTCCGACTCCGGCGCCGATGAGCGCACCTTTGCGGTGGTCCTTGGTGACAGCGGCTCCGACGGCCGCGCCTCCTGCAGCACCGATGATGCTGCCCCACCCGGTATTGCTCATCTTCTGTTCACCCGTAAACGGGTCGGTGGTGCAGCCTTCCATAAAAAAGGCTGCGGCCAGGATGATAATGATGCCATAGGAAAGATTGCGCATTGTCTTACCTCCTCTTGTCCCGAATATACTTCGGTGATCATATTATTGAGTCTTTTATATCCTATCCGTTTCCTCTGAGAAGGTATCATAACCGAGGGTGGTGGTGGTTTCAAGAAGTTTGTGAGTCATGAGAATCAAATACATACTCCGGCAAGAAGTGTGTCTACCTCCCGGATGATTTTATCCTGCACGACTTCCCGCTTTAAACTCGTATCAATAATTCGGTGCCGCTCATCCCTTGCAATCTGAAGAAAGGCATCCCTGAGATTCTGATGGTAGCAAAGGCCTCGAAGCTCGAACCTGTCTCCCCGATTGATCCTGGAAAGGGCCAGATCAGGACTCACATCCATTACAAAGGTCAGGTCGGGCTCAATCCATGTCCTTGTGTTCTCCATGATCTTCTTTACCAGATCATAACCAAGACCGCCGACGATGCCCTGATAGACCAGTGTGGAGTCCACGAACCGGTCGATGATGATGACCTTGCCGCTTGCAATACCAGGCTTGATGATCTCTATGATGTTCTGCCTGCGCGAAGAGAGCACAAGAAGGAGTTCCGCCATGACGTCGAGATCCTGGCTGAGAAAAAGGCCCCTCACCTCTTCGGAAAAAGAAGAGCCGCCGGGCTCTCTGAAAGAGAACCACGGCAGCCCTTTGCTGGTCAGATAGGAGCAGAGATGGGCGGCGTTCGTAGTTTTGCCTGTCCCCTCTCCGCCATCGAAGGTGATGATCACTTCTTTTTCTTCTCGTCCTTCATTGCGGCATGTGCAGCTGCAATCCGGGCAATAGGCACCCGGTAGGGCGAGCAGCTCACATAGTTCATGCCGACCTTATGGCAGAACTCGATGGATGAAGGCTCTCCACCATGTTCGCCGCAGATTCCGACCTTGAGCTTCTTGCGGGTCTTCCTTCCCTTTTCGATGCCTATACGTACCAGCTCACCAACACCGTCCTGGTCAAGGGCCTGGAATGGGTCTTTGGGCAGAATCTTCTTTTCGACATATGTCGGTAGGAATTTGCCGGCATCATCACGGGACAGGCCGAAGGTCGTCTGGGTCAGGTCATTAGTGCCGAATGAGAAAAACTCCGCCTGTTCGGCGATCTTATCGGCAGTTATCGCTGCCCTGGGCAGCTCGATCATAGTACCGACCATGTAGTTGAGCTTAACGCCATACGATTTTATGATCTCATCAGCCACTTCAACAGTCATATTCCTTAAGTTTTCCAGCTCATTCACGTGGCCGACAAGCGGAATCATGATCTCGGGTTCCACATCGATCTTTTCCTTCTTCACCTCACAGGCGGCTTCAACAATAGCCCGCACCTGCATCTCGTAGATCTCGGGAAAGGTTATACCGAGCCTGCAGCCCCGGTGGCCCAACATGGGATTGGCCTCATGCAGGGTTTCCCGCTTTGTCTTCACCTCATTAACCGGCGTCTTGAGGGCCTTGGCCACTTCGGCAATCTCGGCTTCGGTATTGGGCAGGAACTCATGCAGGGGCGGGTCCAACAGTCTGATTGTGACCGGCAGGCCGTCCATAACCCGGAATATCTCCTTGAAGTCGCCTTTCTGCATGGGCTTGATCGTGTCCAGGGCCTTCCGGCGGCCTTTTTCGTCATTCGCCAGGATCATCTCGCGTACCGCCAGGATCCTGTCCGCCTCAAAGAACATATGCTCGGTACGGCACAGACCGATGCCCTCTGCACCGAATTCCCTTGCGACTTTGGCATCTTTCGGGGTGTCGGCATTGGTGCGTACGCCGAGCTTGCGGTACTCATCCGACCATTTCATGAGAGTGCCGAAGGCCCCCGAGAGGGAGGGTGGAGTTGTCTTGCACTCACCGAGGATAACCTCGCCCTTGGTCCCGTCAAGCGATATGAAGTCACCCTTTTTGACGGTCTCCCCGCCAAGGGAAAATTTCTGTTTGGCATAGTCGACAATGAGGTTAGGGACACCGGAGACGCAGCACTTGCCCATACCTCGAGCAACGACCGCCGCGTGTGAGGTCATGCCGCCCCTGGCGGTCAATATGCCTTGTGCCACGTTCATGCCGTGGATGTCTTCCGGTGAGGTCTCTAGACGAACCAGAATCACCTTCTTGCCCTTTTTCACTTCCACTTCGGCATCATCGGCAGAGAAGACTACCCGGCCCACGGCAGCGCCTGGAGATGCGGGCAGGCCTTTTCCGATGATCTTCTTCTTTGCCTTGGGATCGATCTGGGGGTGAAGGAGCTGGTCGATCTGCTCAGGGCTGACCCTTAGTACCGCCTCCTTTTTAGCGATGAGACCCTCGTTCACCATATCAACTGCAATCTGTACGGCTGCTGCTGCGGTCCGTTTTCCCGTGCGGGTCTGGAGCATCCAGAGGTTTCCTTCCTGCACGGTGAATTCGATGTCCTGCATGTCACGGTAATGCTTTTCCAGATTCTCATAGATATCCACGAGCTGGTCGTATTGCTCAGACAGCGCCTCTTCCATGGACACGTCCGACTTGCTCCTTTTTCCCTTTATGTTTATGGGTTGGGGCGTACGGATTCCTGCTACCACGTCCTCGCCCTGGGCGTTCTTTAAGTACTCCCCGTAGAAGACATGCTCACCTGTGGCTGGGTCACGCGTGAATGCCACACCCGTTGCAGACCCCTCACCCATGTTGCCGAAAACCATGGCCTGGACATTTACTGCGGTGCCCCAGTCACCCGGGATGTTGTTGAGCTTCCGGTAGGTAATAGCGCGCGGCGTGTTCCACGACCTGAATACCGCTTCGATCCCGCCCCAAATCTGCTCCATAGGGTCGGATGGCAGGTCTATACCAGTAAGCTTCTTCACCTTTTCCTTCAGTGTTGCAACAAGCTTTTTCAGGTCTTTGTCATCGAGGTCGGTGTCGAGTTTGACCCCCTTTTTCTTCTTCATCTTCTCAAGCTCTTCCTCAAGCTCGTCGGAATCAGCACCCATAACCACGTCTGCATACATCTGGATGAAGCGTCGATAGCAATCCCATGCAAAGCGTTCATTGCCGCTCATCTTAATAAGGCCGTGCACGGTTTCCTCGTTGATCCCAAGGTTAAGCACCGTGTCCATCATGCCGGGCATGGATGCCCTTGCGCCTGAGCGAACGGAAAAGAGCAACGGTGCCTCAGGATCACCAAAGCCCAGCCCCATCGCCCTTTCCACTTTTTTGATAGCCTCTTTCACCTGAACTTTTAAGTCTTTTGGCAACCCGTGTGTGTCATAATACACGGTGCACATCTCGGTAGAGATGGTGAATCCCGGCGGCACCGGTATCCCCAGATTGGTCATTTCAGCAAGATTGGCCCCTTTTCCCCCCAGGATGGCCTTCATGTCTGCATTGCCCTCAGCCTTGGTTCCCCTGCCTCCAAAGAGATACACATACTTTTTCGCCATGAGAAGTCTCCCTCTTGTCAGATACTGATACTCGGTTTAAACGTGCAAACGATAGTATGAATGCGGAGTTAAGGGCAATAGTAAAATGAGTGAATGTGAGTGATACAGAATGAAGCCTTCAAAGATGGCCGTGGAGGGGATGAACGCTATTCTCATGATAGAGAAGTAAACAAAATGAAAAAGAGGTAATGAGGGGGATGTTTTCAGGGAAATGCCTACCAAGTGTTTACCAAGTATAGGGCGACACAAGCACAAATTCTTCCAAGATCTTACTGCTGATATCGGCAATCCACACCAAGAAAAACAAGTTTCCGTAATAACAATCTTAATGAAGGTGTCTCCTAACTGAAAATCCTTTGAGGGAAATTTTAAGAGAGCATTTACTCATGGACCAGAGCAGATGGAGTGGATTGAGGATGATGATTGATCTCTCGCCATTCAGGGGTTTTGCTTTTGCAAACGCCTTACTCCAATTTTCTTCGGTTTATTATTTACAGTACAAATTTCCGTAATACTTCTGTCATCGGATTGGGTCTTTTTAGATTTAGATGCCTTATATTCCTTATAGCGATTCACGAAATTGGTCGGTGGTAATAACAATGGAGCTAGCCCAGATCTTCCTATGATATCCGCAACAGACTCACGCATAAACGGGAACATTATTGCGGCACAATTCACATGGGCTATCTCATCAATATCAAGGTTTTCAATATTGCCTTCAAAGCCAAAAATTCCAACGCCCTTGAGGTCCAATGTAAAGGGAACCTCCCCTCCTCCATTGTGAATTGATATTTTTTGATACAATCTTAATAGGTTGTTTTTCTTCTTTACTTCCATTTCTAATAAGACAGTCAAGGTAAATCTTTGTGATCTACTTATGAAGTTTTGGTTTCGATTGAAAACCACACTTTCAATCATAAATGTGTTGAAGGAAAAATTGATTGCGCTCATATTTAGAACCCCGAAGCTTTTTGAAATTCTCCAATATCATATTCTTCATGAGATGAAGAATCATAAGCCACCTTCTCTGTGATGACGATATTTTGTAACAACTGCTGATTCTCTGGTGAAATGCTATCCGCAAGAAAGGGAAATCTTTTTAAAAATCTTAACAAATTATCCATAGCCCTACTTTGCCTCAGCGTCGCATTCTCATAACGAGCGAAGCTTTTTTCTCCACCACCAAAACGATTACTCATTTCTCGTTGTGTAAAACCTAAACCTATTCTTAATTGACGGATTTCTGAAGAAGTTAACATGCCATCTACTTTTCTTTGAAAATCAACAATTATTTTTTGTGCTCTTTTTAATGATTCCTTGCTGACGATTTCTTCCTTGCATGATGGACATTTAAACACAACATAATCGGGGACAGAACATCTCGTGCCTTTGTATTCAAAAACCTCTTTTATTTCCTCCTTGCGAAGAATCCCGTTTCCACAAATGGGGCACTTTGATCCTTTTTTACGATCCACAACAATCCTCCTGTTAAGATTCATCTTCTTTGAATGATATAATCACGCCACTTCCATCTTTCCCCTTTTGAATTTTTACTAATAAGTCGCGTGAACTATCATTTATTTTATAAAAATCTTGCCAAAGGCCATGGCTTTGATATGCTTCTGCGGTCTTATAAATATTAGATTTCTTAAGCTTCATAACTACATCAACCATTTCCTCGGGAGAGTATCCCAAACTACTTGCATCCCTGATTGCCGTTCTCGTTATATCTCTTGTTCTTGGGTTGCCGATGAGCATTTGAAGTTCATTAAGGTCATAGTGGGCTTTCCCCCAAATTTCCTTGAGTCTCATCCATCACCAACATATAGTAAGTATCGACCATTCTCCGGTCAAGGTTTACGAGTATCTTAATGATACCATACGAAAACTGATTTGTAACCACAAATTTGTGGCAGGACGTAACATGGGATAATGTTATCTACCTTTATCTGGAACATTCCGTATCTTTTTCGCTATGATGCCCTTGAAGCACATTGATGGACATTCTGTAGTTCACCTTCAAGCCATGCAGTATATTTATCCATTGCCGCCTTAAGATCCTCATCGGTGAACCTGAGATAATAACGATCCATCCCCTCAAGGGCATGGCCGAGAAGCTTATTTCTCATAGCTGAATCTATGCCTGCCTTTGCCGCTCCGGTCTTCCATGTTGCCCTCAAATCGTGCAACCGCATCCCGCCTTCCGTGTTCAGCCCATAGGCAATTCCAGCTTTTCTGCAAGCGAATTTTACCGAGTTTGTGAAGGTGCCGATAAATACAGGTTTCCCCTTGTCTAGGATCACATAGTCGTTATGGATCGCCCTTGGTGTCTCGCTCAGTATCTTTTTGACGGCAGGGGCAAGCGGTATTGTCTTTGGCCGCGCTTCCTTGGTTCTCGATGCCGGAAGCCTAATAAATCCGCTCTTAAGGTCAATCTCTGACCATTGAAGACCGCATATCTCACCTCGCCTCATGCCACAGTATAAACCAAGGGTGAGAGCAACCCTCAGATAGTGCGGAGCAACCTTCATGAGCTTAAGGTACTCATCTAGGCCCACGATCCTTGTCCTAGCATTACTTCCTGTCTTGAGAGGCCCCTTGACGGTCCTGAAGGTCTTTAATGTCCGTGCGCTGACTAGATCATTCTCAAGGGCCTTATTGATTGCCATCTTTGCGACAGTGACTTCCATGTGGATGGTTGCCGGTTTCCTTCCCTCTGTGGTCTTCTTGGCAATGAAATCCTCAATGTCAGAGGGCTTGATACTCTCAATGGTCCGGTTTCCAAAGTGCTCCACAATGATATTCAAGGCACTCTTAATCCGTTCATGTGATCTGAGGCCCTTTGTAGAAGAAAGATTCAGATACCATTCTGCAAGCTCCCGGAAAGTCATTCGTGACTCTGGTAGTATGTCGAATATACGATGTTCCCGGATCTGTACCTTACGTTTGCCCAAGGCATCTTCAGCCTCTTTCTTTGAATTTCCTACATATTCAGTCCGTTGCTTTCCCTCAAGTCGGTAATTAATCCAAAACTTCACTTTATCGGATCTCTTGAGTTTATCCAGGTCTGAACCGCAGGAACATTTCTTGTTTTTTATAGATAGTTTCTTATGACACATCGGACACTCTGCTAAGATTGCCATTCAATCACCCTCCTCAAGCCATCGTTTAACCTCTTCAATCTGCATCTCAAGCTCTTCCTGTGTTCTTTTCAATTCTTCCATGGTTCCGACTATGGCTTCTAAATCCTGACGCTGCAGGGGGGAAAGTTCTACCATGGCTTTTCTTGCCCGTTTGACTGTTTTCAAAAGCTTCTCCTGCAGCTTGATTTCCCTCTTTAATGCGTTTACCAACTCCTTAGTCATTGAAAGCCCCTTTCTCTTTCTCCCTGGAATCATCCACGGGCAGGGACCAGGGTTGCCCTTTTCGGCTGCGCACGCCTAGCCCATGGATATGAAGCTTCACGCCTCAGTTAGTGATTTTTTAACCTTAAATTCGATGTTACCATCAAGGACCACTTGCCTGATTTCCGGATCTCTTTCAACCGCCTCAAGGTATGCTTTGTACAGGTTGTTTAAAATGAGATTCGCCGTAAAGTGATCACACTGAATGCCCTGCTTTTTAAGACCCTCACAGATGTTTTTCACAAGAATTATCCGCTCGTGCCCGCTCAACCCTTCTATTATCCGTGCCATTTTTCATACCCCCTATGCCGCTTCCTTCTTAATATCCAGGCCCAGGGCAATCCGCTGCTGATTACGAATAAGAATTGACGCTCTGCGCTCAAGATCATCGGCGTGCTGTTCAAGTTTCTCGATGCAGTTATCAAACAGCATCATCATCTGTGAAAACTGTTCTTTAGTTGGATCTTCGAGCTCGGGCCAAATATCGTCAATAAAACCTTCACGTAGATATTTCAAACCATCGACCTGAAAACCAATGTAAGGCCCGATATCACATGCTGAGCGCAAGGCATCGGCAGCTGTTCTTATATGAGGAAAGTCAGGATATTTTTCACTATTGATCCATGGCAAGGGCTTTTTCCCTTCCATACAAATTAGGTTATCAATTTCAATATCCCACTGGCAGGAATGGTCATTAAAAACTTCATTACCCTTGATAGCCATAAACCCAATCTCAAAAGGTGTAACCCCTGCACCTGTAATTTTTTTCTCCATAGCCCTCACAAAGTTTTCAATCTCTTCGTAAAGATCCTTCCTTAATTCCGATAATCTCTCTTTTTCCATAATCCCCTCCATCAAGTTTTCTCAGCACCTATGGCGCGGGCATTGCCGGGAATGTACCTGAAGAGAGGACATGTATATGGATAAGGTAAGGAAGGTATAGATTGAATGAAATCACAATATGAAGTAAATTCAATTCCAGCCATGTGCCTGCTCCATTCAGGTGTGTGGTCAGGATCGGTGAGATACATCCAATATCTTGCCGATCCGATCATTACGATACACCTTCCAATATGAATGTCAATCATTGCATTCCTCGACGAAGTTGATCTATATAATGCACATATTAGGTAAAACCCTGCTCGGCATCCTTGCTGGGTAGGGTCTGTAACCTCCTTTTAGGCCCACTACCACCTTATTGAGTGGGCCTTTTTTTGTCTAAGTGATTTGACAAGCACGGCCTTTCAAACAATATTCAACCATTGCATTCATCTGAGTGGCCCTTATTATAGATCTCTGCGAGCAAGGCCCTACCCGGTCTCCTGCCGGGTTGGGGCATTACTCCCCATGCCGGACTGCGACCATACAGCCCGGCCTTTTTGCCATCACGCTTTGTTGTAACTTGTGACACCTCATGCCACCTTCATGAGCCTTACTGTGCTGCATTGCCTTGACCTTGCCGGTATCTCTGCACGGTCCTCTTGCTCCCGGGGCATTCTGTGAGTAATTATCAGGTGCTTGGCATTCCGTTTCATCTGATTTGATTTACCGGGTTACCCGAGAGGCCCTATGCCTCCCAGGGTCCGGTCCTCACTATAGGGATGCACACTTGGCTGTAAGTGCGCGTGAGGTTCTTTATTATTCATCGAACTTGCCATTTTTAATTACCTCTTGAGAGGAATACGGCTATGGTTCCCTTCTTTGAGTTTCCGGCACTGGTCACGGAAGGTGATGGAACACCTGTTAATATGCGAGGATGAGTAACCGACCCGAATAGGGGTGCCGCCTGCTCGCTGACCGTCGATGATCTGCTGGCCAAAGATGTGCCCATGACATCACACCCGAGTGAATCCTTAAGGGCAATACTGTATTTGTCTGTGGGCGCGCTTGGTGATCCTGCTGGCTTCGTCACAACGAATACAACGGATTTGCCTTCTACTACCGATTGGAGATCCAGGCCATGGCTTGTGTAATTCACGCCCATTGTTGTGGTAACAGCTCCGGTGGAACTATCTGAAGTCCAGGCATAGGTGAGAATCGCATCCCCCGTTTTATTACCGAGCTCTGAGTAGTAGACTGATATTGATGAACCCGCAGCATATGCAATGGTTGCGCAAGCCAGAATTGCCAGGATGGAGATGATTGGAATACGTGTCTTTTTCATGGCTTCACCTCCCTGAACCCCGATTTATCATTGCATTAACCGGGTCAATCGCTTGGCGAGGGAAGATTTTTCGACCGATAACCATTTCATCCCGGGTGTCGAGGTTATCGACGGCAGGTATGCCCTCTTTGAGCTGCTTGATTCGTTCATGTGGGCATGACGGCAAAAGTTTCATGCCCTCAAGTTCGCGGATAGACCGCTGGCAGTATTTTAGTGACGCCTCCAGGCTCCCTTTATTTGACTCCATGATTAAAGGCTTTTCTTCGGTGAAAAGATTTAGTTCACCAACAATTAGGTTGAAATTTACCGCATATGGGCCTCGTAACTCATCAAATTTCAGCATAAAAAATTCAATCGCGGCATCAATCGCAATGTCACATGTTTCAAGGAGTTCACCTCGGTGAACCCTTATTTCCCCATCTATCCGCGCCTGCTCTGCCATTGCGGCAACCCTTGCTTTGTTTAACCGCTCAAGGATTGCTTTTTGCACGGCTATTGCCTCGGTGAGCTCAGCTTGTGCCTTGTCAATCTCTGCCCGTAGAGGTGGAATGTTGTTTGCTTCATCAATCTTTAATGTTTCAATGGCAGCGGCCTCGTTTTGTCTTCGACTCAACAGCGAGGCCGCTTTCTCGACTTGTATCCGTGTAAGTATTGGAGATCCCTGTAAATCCTCAACCCAAGCAGGCAATTTTTGCTCTTTCTCTGTCTTTTTAGCGAAAATATTCATTGTTTTAGAGCTCCTTTTCATAAATTATTGACTCTGGTTTGAACGCTTCCGGCGTCTTCTCCAGAATCTTTTTTTCTGAATCTGTCAATAAATTGTGGCGTAATAGGTATGATGCAGAGCTTTCAAATACGGGCGGATCACTCTCATCGATGGCAACGCCCCTGAAATCACCATCTTTGCATGATGTGGGAATGATATTTCCATGAATATCCTTCCGGCGTCCGTTGTAATACTCCTCATCGAATTTTGAGACCCAGCTTGTTGGGATTCCCTTATAAAAAGAAGGCACAATGCTTAAAACTTCATAACTGGGTGTCCCGATACCGCCAAATCTTTGGCGCGGCTCTGGTAGTGTCCCCTCGTACCATGCCCCGCTTCCCTGGTCGGCCCATCGGGGCGCATCGTATAACCACCAGGGAATAGGTCTAATGCCAGGATGATCTTTTATGAATGCGGGTAAAAATTCAGCCTTGTTTGTTTCCCATATTTCCACAGGATCTTCATCCCATGGAGCCCTCCCGTGTCGATAACACCATAGTTCATAGCCTTCCTTGACTGTGAAATCATCGGTTAAATATGCGCACTCGATGTCCGTAAGTTGCCGTTTGACTCTAAGTATTTTACGTGGCTTTCTAGGCATAAAATGCTCCTTAATATCGCCTCGGAATCCTTGTTTCTCCTGGCGTCTCGATGTCTAGGCCGAGTTCTCTAATGACCCTTAAGAAGATTATCCGATTATCGCGGATCACCTTGATTGCCGGATGTTCTCTGATGCATCCATAACGGTCTTTAATAAACATCCCATCCAGCTTAACTTGATCCTCGGCTTCCCGAATGTCGTCCAGGCACTTGCACCCTATTTCAAGTCTTTCAGTATCATGTGATTCTTCATAGACAGTCTCTTTATTGGCCCTTTTCCAAAACTTGCGCCCTGTGGCCTTTAACCTAGATGGTGGTTTCATCATCTTTTGTCCAGATTCACCCGGAATGTCACCTCATCAAGATCATTTGGGGAGGTGGTTTTGCATGCAAAGTGACCATGCGGGTTATGCCGAGACAAGGCTGACGAGATGTGAATAGCCCCCCGGGGTAGGCCAGGAGCCATTCTTGCCATACCATGATATAATCGAGCATTACTTTTGATCGACTCAGGCCCGGTCCACCCTCCGGGAAAGACGAGCCCCACCATGTCCTTAAGCATGATGCATTCACCAAAGGCCGCCGCGATTTGTCTTAAGAAGTAATTAAATTTCTCCGGATAATTAATGATCTGCCGGGGCTTCTGAACCATCCCGAGCTGCTCCTTTTTCTTGATCTTGGTTCTATTCTTCATCGTTCACCCCCAAACACTAAGGTAAGTAGAAAGGGCTCATGAATGCTTCCGAGTCTAAGGCATCCACCAGATCATGGTCTTCCTGCTCAACTTCTGGTTCATCCCCCGCCATTCCCTTCTCGATCTCTTTCAGGGCCTCCACAATCAACTCATCCATGAAATTTTCTCCTTATTTCTCTTCTTGCCAGCATCCCAACCCGGTATATCGAGCGCCTTGATCTGCAATTTGATAGTATCTGAATAGGTCCCGTGGGTTTCGTGGACCTTTCCAGGCTTTAGCATCGACTATCTCAATCCTGTGCGCTTTTTCTGTGCTGTCATAGTCTAAGGATAAATATGCCCTGGCCTTGTCCGTGGTGAAACGTCCGCCGAGTCCATATTTCCTTCCCGATGGCTTTTGTAGACCAATGAAGCAAAGACCTTTCCCGCCCATTTTCTCGTGAATTTGCTTTATATACGCTCCTACGATGTATGGCTTATCTTCGGGGGGTTCCATATAATCGATGATCCAGATTGTATTTTCAGATGGCTTTATAATGTCGTGCCAATCGTGAGAGCGTTTGATAAACTTTTTTGTCCAGGAAGTAAGAGGGATGTCCTTGTGACCAAGGAGCCGAATCTTTAATTCTTCATCTCCCATCTCAGAATTGAAGTAAGTGATATCATGCCGGTCCTGATTCAACTTTGTGAGGTTCATCATAAAGGTTGTTTTCGCGCCGCCTTTGGCACCAGCTACAATAATGATATTTCCGGGATAGAGCTTTACATAATCACCGATCCCAAGAGGCAGAATGACTGGAAATTCCGTGGTTGCTGCATTAAGAAAATCCATATACTCAACAGATTCATTGAGCGGTCGATACCAACCGGATCGAGTACCTACGCGTTCGATAATAGGTGTAGGATCTTTTGAGAATTGCACAAGTGCCTGACGGACGGCAGCCTTTTCTTCAGAAGTCACAGAAGTCACAGCGATGTAACAATCAGTCACAGAAAAATCACCATCAGTCACAGAAATAAATTCGCGAACCTCACCCCGAATGTTCCGTTCTCGTCTTTTTGACCGATCAAGAGCGCTCTTAAAAATCCGCTCAATTTCTTTTTCGGGCAGGGAAGGCTTGCATAGACTATTCAATTCCATCAGTAAATGCATTGCATTAGCTTCGTTCATTCCACCTTTGATAATTGTATTTGCTACCGTAAAAAGTGAATCGTTGCGCTTGCCCTCTGAAAAATCGATTGTGACTTTCTGTGATTCCTGTGACTTTTGTGATTTGGGATCACCGAGTTGTGATTTGTCCCTATATAAGGAAAAAGATATTTTATTTATAAGTGCATTTGGAAAAGGCGAAGACTCGCATGCGTCCGGTGGAATTAACCAGACATATTTACCGCCTTCTGAATTGCGACTAGGAGGCAATACATGATAGCCACCATCATTCTTGCAATCAACATGAACAAGCCCCCCAATACCGGAACGATTAGGGGCAAGCTGGAAATACTCAAAGATTCGATGCCTGCCATCCCGGGGAGTCTGTATTGTGGGGGTTTCGCAATTTTCGGGTAGGTAGGGTGCAAGGTTTTCTTCCCCGTCCGGGGGATCTGTATCGATTACGGTACTATGTGATATCTTCCCTGTGATGCTACCTATCATAGCATCCGGCCACCTCTTAAACCATCTCTCAACCTCTTCGGGTTCAGCTAGTTGTGCTTGGTATTTTTTCCAGGGCATTAATGGTGCTTTGTTTTTCTCAACCCGATGGTCTACGGGGATAATGCTTTTTCCTGACTCAAGGTATCTGAGGGCTTCGCTTAATAGTTCGTTCATTTCATTTTCCCTCGGTTGAGGATTCCAAAATTCGAAGGAGTTCGCGCTTGTGTGTAATCTTGCTCGCTATCTCAAGGGCAATTTTTAGATTATCGTGTCCAACATGCCATCGGACAAGATCCTCTGATTGCCTGATCGATTCCCGCAACCTTGATTTAAAAGCTTCCTGCATTGTTGGCCTCTACAGTGACGCGATATACGCTTCCAAGTCCCTAAGGTCGAACCTGCACATTTTACCGATCCTCTTTACCTTGATAGGGAAAGGCCTCTTTGACCGTGGAGCAATGGCGTTATAGATCGTCCGTGGCTTTATCCCCAGGAAAACCGCGGCCTCTTCGACTGAATAAAGTCTCTTGGAGATATCGAGGTGATCTGACATAACTCATGCTCCCTGGTTAAAAATACTTTCATCGGCCTGAAGAACTTCAGCCCATTTCTTGCGCTCCTCTGCCGATAAGGTCCGGTGTCCCCTGATTACCCTTGAAATCTGATACTCATGTTCCTGAATAAAGATTGAAAACAGAAACTGACTTCCAAAATGTTCGATGATTTTGGCTTTTAATTGCTTGTTCAGACCGTTCATATTGTCCCTCTTTTCTTTTCAGTATTCATGTTTCTGTAAACCTATTTATAAAAAAATTCATTATCCTATTCTCTTGAAAATTTTATTCAAATTGATAACGATCTGCGAAGGCCGGTCAGCCTTCAATTTTATTTCTGTCGAGCCGGGAACAATTGAAAAATAAAATTCATCCGGATAATGAGTTTCACTATCCGTGCTTTGCATATGATCTTCCGGGTATAATGAAATAATCATTATAGTTGGTTCCTCTGTAAAGGTTCCAGATATCCAAAGTTTTTTATCATTGAAAAGTTGACGAGCATGCAAAAGATAAATAATACCCTTAATGCGTGTTAGTGAAAGGCCGAGTGAATCGAGTTCTTTGATAAGCAAGAAATAAAAAAGATCCATGATGGAGTACTGACGAGGTGTGCCCCGACCCACCGAGGGACGGAAATCAGGTATTACCAATTGTTCAGTATAAAATAATACTCGCCTATCTGGAATACCTGTAATCCTTGCTACGTCTCTCCGTGTCCAAGTAGTTTTCAGAGTCATGAATTCCTAATACTCTTTTTCTTTACCCGTTGCAAGTGGAAAAAAATAATTAATATAGACAGCCCCTAGAGCCGCCTCCTTCCATGCTTCTGCTTGCTGTTCTGGGGGTAATTTGGTGAGGGGTCGGACTTGCCGCTCATGATGGTGGTTCAATGTTAACGTGCGCTAACAAATTATTCCGGGTCTGGGTCGCCTCTATATACTGATATGCTCTTATTCTTGTAAAATCCCATCTCTCCTTATTTCAATGCTCGATCGTGACATTAGCCTCCGTAGGAATTTTATAGGATTTACCTTCAACATTAAATTTCAAATCGTTCGGAGTAATCGTGTTTTGTGTCCAGCCACTGCCTGGGAGATACAGATTAATCACTTTTATGTGCCATTCACCAGGCATAGCATTCTCAGGCAATGTAACGGAAACTCGAAAAACCCTCTGATCAACCGTTTCGATAGAGTTGGAAGCAACATCCTCATCAAAGGTAATCGGCGAGATTCGGAGAGTAAATCTTGCCTCTTTAGGTAGGGGTTCGTTGAGCTTGACTTTGAAAACAATGGTATCACCCGGCTTGAATGATCCTAACTTTTCCACTGCGATAGCAGCCTTATTGTCCTGCGCCCATGAAACCGCAACCATCGCCATAACTAGGGCTACTACTATAACCGCTGCTCTTGTTCTCATTACATCCCCCTTTGACCACGAAGTGTGATACTTTTATGGTTTTGTGATGCTGGTCTTTTTATAACAATAGACATAGGTACAGGAATCGTCACCGCCACCCGTACCTCCATCAATTCCAGCCTCAAGTAATGCGGCTTCGACATCCCTTGCGGCTTGAGCCGAGGATGCTTGTCTATAAATAAACCAGTCATCTTCCTCGGAAACCCTATGAGCGTCAAATAATCTTGTTTCAATATCGTAAGTTACACCTGCATACCAAGTTTTCAAGGCACTACCTTCTTTTTTGATGTGAGCAATAATATCATTGTAAATTTCTTGAGTGGACTTGGCCATAAGATATACTCCCCTCTTAATTAAATAGAATCAAATACTGGCATTCTAAGATGGACAGGCTGGATGTTATTGCACTTACACGCACGCTAATCTCAGCATAATAAAAATGCAAGCATTATTCTCTTGCTATCCTTATAACGACTGTTATATAACAAGCGTTATATTCATGGGAATCATTATCGTAAATATTAATTCTGCCGATAAAGATCGTAATAATGCACCTAAAAACGCATTCAGGATTGTGCACTATTGCTTGACAAAGGCACTACAAGCACCTATACGAACTATAAAGCTTGGACTTAGAAGTACAGAGGGGGGAAGTCCAGTGGCTAATGGCATAAAAGCGAAGACTATTCAATTATTAACTTATATAATTCAAAACAGACCAAGTACCTCAATAACAAGCTTGATGAAGATTTCGTATATAATTGACCTGGTAGCAATCAAGAAAAATAAAAATAAGCTAACCGACTTTGAGTATATTCGATATAATTATGGCCCATTTGATAAAAAAATATATATCTACTTAAAAAATATGATCTCCCAAAACGATATATTAGAAGATTCTGAGTTGGCCGAAACGGGAGATGAATTTATTGTCTATAATTTAAATAAGAAAAAATCAGAACCGGTTTTTGATAAACTTAAAGATGAAGAGATAGAGACAATCAATGAGGTTTTGAGAAGTGTTAAGGCTTATGGGCCTAAAGCATTAACAGAACTGGCTTACCAAACAAGGCCAATGAAGCTAATTGGGGCGAAACTCGGAAACAAAAAAGGCTTAAATGAACGATTAGATCTTAACGCTTAAAGTTGAAACAATCAGATTACAATCTACTATCCAACATCAAGCAACAAAATCTTTATCTTGATAAGCAATCAATTGAACCTGTCCTCAATAGACTAAGGCCTAAATATAAATTGGCTGGTCATCCCATTCTTGATCATTATTTCTTCCACGTTCTCACAACAAGAAAAACTGCTTGTAAATTAGCATGTACATTAGAAATAGGTCTTGATGCTTGGGAAAATAAAATACATAATCATGGTCTAGATCCGGTTGGTTATTGTGATATGCGTGATATTGAGCGGATAGGACAAAAGATATTATTGAGTAAAATCAAGAACCCCTATAATGGATTCCCATACATTGCAAGATTGAGCGATAATAAATATCAAGAGTTTCAAAAATTAATTGAAAAAGCATATAAACTTCCGTGGATCACATCTGAATCAAAAGAAATGTTGAAAGGCGGCTTTAAATCTATAGTTAAAAAGATGGCATCTGAATTAAATCTTAAATAATCAAACTGACCCACTACCGAAATCTAGTGTAACTGGAATATATCAGAAGAATATGATATTAAATCATAGAGTATGAAAGTAGAGAGCTTATCCACTTATCAACACGGGATAGAACGTATCCGGACCACCTGGCCTATATTTCACAATAAGCGTTTAGCCCGATTAGAACAAGAACATCGTCATGGTGTTGCCGCAGAAAAGGTTGCCGAGAATATTCTTGAAGACCTTTTTACTGAGGTCCTTGATTGGACTTTAGCCGATCTTAACAACCAAATCGGATATGCTGATTTGCTATTATCACAACTGGGCGTTAAGTACTTACTAATCGAGGCAAAACGCCCAGGTTCTTTAGCGTGGAATCGTCGAGCTGTAGAAGCAGCTCTTGACCAGGCACTCCGATATGCAAGCGAACAAAAGGTTAAATGTATTGCTGTAAGTGATGGGGTAATGCTTTACGCAGCTGACATTGAACATGGAGGGCTTCAGGACAGGGTATTTGTTTCTCTGGAATCTAACGATCCGCCGTTGCTCTTATGGTGGCTCAGTGTACATGGAATATATCGACCTTGCGAAAATAAAGAGTTGGCAAGATTGGAAATGCTGCCCGGACATGTAGCAAACAGTGAAGTTATTATTTCTACATCTGATGAGCAACTATTGCATTCCAAGTACAAAATACCAGCACGGTGTTTTGCTTATGTGGGGGACGCGAGTAACCCCGCAACATGGAAACTCCCATACCGCCTTATTGATGGGAATCCCGACGTAAAGCGCCTGCCGAAAGCAATTCAAGCAATACTTAGTAATTACCGTGGCGCGAAAGTATCGAGCGTGCCCGAGAAGGATATCCCCGATGTATTAGTACGTTTGGCCCGAGCGGCCATGAGTCTTGGACGGATGCCTTATCAAACAAGTGATACAGCAGAAATATATACACAATTGGAAGACGCTTTAAAACAGCTCGATCGACTAGATGAAGTGATGAAGTGCTAATGAGTTTATCTCCATATTGGGATTGCCATCTCTCCTTACAAAATGCCTACCATCCCGCCTACCTTACGCTGTCAATAACAGTCTAATCTTTTGAATATTATTAATGAAATGTCTTTTCTGGTATGAATGCGGAGTTCTGTTCAAGAAAAAAATGGCATACAAGGCTTCTTTACAAGGCCGGGGTTCATGTATGGAAAGGAAGGAGCAATGCTGATGTTATTGGCGTACTCCGAGCAGACCTCAATGGGAAATTTCACTGATTTCTGCCCAGTATTGACCTCGCCGCAATGATGCCCGAACAGCTCGCCTGGATGAGGCCCCTGGTTATACCGGCACCGTCTCCTATAATATAAAGTCCATTGATCCGGGACATGAGGCTGTGGTCAAGCCGGATCCTGTTGGAATAGAACTTGACCTCAATGCCGTAGAGCAAGGTATGGGCGGAGTTGACACCCGGAGCCATACGGTCCAGACTCGAGAGCATCTCAACGAGATCGGTTAATATCCGATAGGGAAGACAATAGCTCAGGTCACCGGGAGTTGCCTGTTTCAGGGTCGCCCGTGTGGAGCATTTCTGAAGTCTGTCATGGGTGGTTCGCCTTCCGCTGAGGAGGTCCCCGAGCCTCTGTACAATAACGCCCTTGCCGAGCATATTGGCGAGTTTGGCCACCGACTCACCATAGCCTATCGGGTCATCGAACGGTTCGGTAAAATCGGCGCTTACCAGCAAGGCAAAGTTGGTGTTTTCCGTGCGCTTTTTCGCCCAGGAGTGGCCGTTTACCGTTACAATGTCGCCCAGGTTTTCGATGACGACTTCGCCATAGGGGTTCATGCAGAATGTCCTAACTTTATCGTCAAAGGTGCGTGAGTAGTAGATGAATTTGGTTTCATAGGCCTTGCAGGTAAGATGCTCCATGATCACCGAAGGCAGTTCCACACGCACTCCCAGGTCAACAGGATTCGGATGTGTCTCGATGCCCATGGATTTTGCCTGATGCGACATCCAGGAAGATCCCACCCTGCCGGGGGCAGCAATAACGTTGGGAGCATGAATGATCGTTCCATCAAAAAGCCGTACTCCCCTCACCTGGTCTCCCTCATAAAGTATCTCTTCGACATGCGTGTTGAATCTCATATCCATCTTGCCTTCAAAATCTTGCCTGAGTTTTTCGAGCGTGATCAGGAGGTTTTCAGTGCCGATGTGCCTGATTCTGGTAGGCACATATACCAGGCCTGCGAGCCTGGCCTTGGAAGATATGGTTTCGGCATCATCACTATCTAAGGTGAAAAGATCGCCTGAAGGTGCATATTTCGTATATAATGTATCCACATACTCAAGCAACCTGAGCAGCTCATCATCGGTAATCAGGCTCGATAGCTGGCCCCCGACATCGGTAGAGATCGTGAGTTTCCCGTCGCTGTAGGCACCTGCCCCACCCCAGCCGATGAGCATTTCCTTGCCGGTTCTCGACCGTGTGTTGATATCGTTGCCCTGCTCGATAATGACAATCTTTAAGCCGGGATCTTTACTGATGAGTTCGAGTGCTGCAAATATCCCTGCAGGTCCGGCACCGACAATAACTACATCAGCCATAGGTCTTTCTCCTCATTCCCATGAAAATAATACCCGCACACATCATGACTATATCGGTCGACCAGGCAGCTAATGCCGGGTTTATGTACCCGGCCATGCCGGCACCGGTCATGGCAGAGTGCATTGCCCAGTAAAAGAGCCCGAGGATGATACCGATGGAAATACCGCGAGCGATTCCGCCCGCCCTCGGAAACCTCAATCCGAACGGCATCACGAGCATGGTCATGATGAACGGCGCCAGAGTGAAGCTGATACGGCTGTGGAACTGAGTTTCCAGGCTCACTGATTTGATTCCGTCTTTCCTCAAGTGCTTTCGATAATCGATCAATTCACTGAGCGTCAGGACATCCGGCTTCGGCTCTGCCATTACGAGTGAGGTTGGTTCATGTGTGAGGGGCAAAGGTGAAGCAGACTGTGCAAAGACAATCCCGGCGGTTGACATGCCTATGGTCTCCAACCGCGAAGTCTTCCATTGCTTTCCATCCCAGATGGCCGCTTCTGATCTGAGGATTGCAAAGAGCTTTCCTGATTTGATTCGATAACAGGTGACGTTATGCATAATACCTTTTAATATATCCATGTGCTCCACATAATAAATATCATTCTCTACTTTAAACCTCCCGCCGTTTACGGAAAATGATCCGGTAATGTCGTGCTTTTTAATATAGATATCCTCTATTTTGTCTGCATGTTGCTGGGATTTAGGATACAGGGTGAAGGAAAGTAAAGACATAACGAACATTGCCAACAGCCCTACCGTGAGATATGGCAGAGATAGTCTTACGAATGAGACTGAGCACGCCTGCATGGCAATGGTCTCCACATGGCGGGAAAACTGCGCCTGGGCGGCGATGATGCCGACGCATACGGAAAATGGCAGGACCCAGTACACCATCTGGGGCAGAGAGAAGAAAAGAAATTGCGCGATTATGGATCCATTCGTACTGTGTTCGGTAAATGAATTGAGATTCCCGAAAAGAATAGAGATAAAGACAAGCAGCGTCAGGCTCAAACATGCAGCAGCACACATGAATAACGCCTTTTTTAAGATATATTTATAAAGTGTTTCCGTAATCAGGTGCCTCCCTCGCTGAATCGCAGTTTTTTTAGAACAAATACTGCAGAGAGCATTATACTGAAAATCATATCAGGAAACCACGCCCCGAGCATAGGGTCCATGATTCCGCCCTTGACCATCCGATCTGCCAGGGTAAACAGGAAATAATAACCGACAATCGTGCCCAGTCCGATTATGAAACCTGTGAATCTGGGTGATCGAGGCCTGACAATCCCAAAACTGATTCCCACTAATCCCAAGATCAGGTTTAGTATGGGAAATGCAAAACGATTATAGTACTCCTTTATATTCTTCGGTGATGGGTCTTCTTTGATGAGTTTCCTGAATTCATCCTGTGTGGTTGTTTCGAATGATTTAATTCGAAGTTCACCTGAAAAATCGGCTTCCAAAAAAAACCTGTATTCGTCAAAGGTGAGGTAACGGTCAGAGAGCTTAGTGCTCATGAAAAGACTCCCTTTATTCAACTTCATGACAATCAAGTTCTTATTTACTTCGATGGTCCCATTCTCTGCGGTGATCACCGACCTCTCTTCACCGGATGTTTCTATAAAAATATTCTTGAGCTCTTTTTTTTGCGGGTTTACGGATTCCACATATACAAGGAGGTCTTTGAAGGAATCGTCAAACTCCCGTTCTTTGAGGAAGGAAAATATTTTCTGGGAAGCACTTTGTATGAGACGTGTCTGGACTGTCTTCATTGCGACCGGTCCGAGGTTGGTTGATATGATCAGATGGGTCATCATCGCACAGATCGATAAGATGATGACCGGTGCATATATGGTGTATGAACGGACACCGCATGCCTTCATTGCTATGATCTCAGATTCTACGGATAACCTCTCAAAAACCAGCAAGATGCTGAAAAGAAGCCCCATGGGAATAACAAATGAAGACAGGGGGACCATTGCCAGCAGGAGTACGTCGATATCTCCTATCGTAAGGGCCATGCCGAAGCTGACCCACTGGACGATAAGCATCACGCCGTACAAAACAGCCAGCGTCCCACCAAAGACCTCGACCAGGTATAAAAAGATGTAGCGCTTAATCCTCATATCGCTGTGGAATTATAAGCATGGATGATCTTGCTTGTCCACATAAGCGCTACGTCAACACGCGCATAAGGTGCCCAGGTGATTGACACTGTGAGGATAAGCTTGTATGGTATCTGCTCAAATGAAGAGAATATTTAGCTTTTTTCTTCTTATTCCCCTGATTTATCTGTTAGGCGGATGCACACACCGCTCTACCCAGGAGGAAAATAAGGCCCTTCAATCCGAACTGAATGCCTGCAAGACTCAGTATGAAACGTGTCAGACGGAAAAAGCACGTCTGGACAAAGACCTTGATGAAACCCGTAAAAAACTTGAAAAGACATCATCTGATATCACTTCAGGCAATTCGGATAAGCAGGATCTTCTCGATAAAAACATCGATTGCTTGGAGGAGAACAAAAACCTTCTCAAACAGATCTCGCGGTTCAAGGTCTTAATCCAGGAACGAAAGGATACCCAGTGGAGGCTGAACAATGCAAATGAGTATCTTATGAGCTTTCTGGCGACCGAGCGCATGAACGACCAGCTCTATATAGTTAAGGGTGAGGATACCGTAAAGATTATCATACCCCAGCGGGTACTCTTTCCTGCACCTTTCAGTGCCTGGTTGATACCCAAGGGAACGGCCCTTATTAAAAAGATTGCAAAAGGCCTGGATAAACTGAAACCCCTGTATGTAGAGGTCGCAGGGCATACCGATGATAGTTCCATACCAAAGCAGATACAGAAGGTTTACCCCACACAATGGGATCTCTCCCATGCCCGAGCAGTATCAGTCCTGTTGATGTTTGAAGGTCTGGGAATTAAAAAAGACAAGCTTTCGGTTATATCATACGGTGACACCAGGCCCATCGCCGATTCCACTTCAGAGGAAGGCAGGGCAATGAACAGGAGGGTGGAGATTGTTATCACGCCGTGACCACAGATCACTATTCATCCCCTGGGCAAACGCTTTATCCTCTCGATTATCTTTTTCGTATGGGTCTGAATATCGATCCTGTCTTCACGGAATCTCCAGGCAAGGTAGTGTTCCTGGTAGTCTCTGAATTCTTCATCGAGTGAAGGCCATTTCTCTTTAACAAAGGTAACGTGGCATTCATGTGAGCTGTTTTCCGGCAAGTGCAATCCTTTACGGCTCATTGCCTTGCGGACTTTGTCGTATGGAGGAAGTGATCTGTCTTTATACAAGAGATAAAAGAGCCAGAGCAGCAACCCTGATATGAACAGGTAGAGGGCATAAGATGAAATATTTTCTATCTGTTTGTTGATCCGTGGTGCGGCAACGAAGATCTTTAATGCAAACCGGATCTGGTCGTTGAGGGAATATTGGATAACCCATCTGAGCCATCGAAACCGGAGCTCATCTAAAATATGCAACTGTAAGCCGGAGATCTGACGTCCGTATGGAGTTGCATCGATTGAATGCCAGATACCGTCCCAGTACTCTACCCATGCATGGGCGTCTGATGCCCTGACGATAAAATAATTACCGCTGTCGTTATATTCCGTCACTAAAAACCCTGTAACGACACGGGCAGGTATCCCACAACCCCGAATCATTGCAGCGAGGGCAGAGGCAAAATGTTCACAACTTCCCTTCCTGCCGGAGAACACAAACCATGCTATGGCTGATTTTCCAGGAGGTATGTGCTGACTTTCCAGAGAATATGAATAAGCTGACTGGAGGTAACGGACAATGCGCTTCGTCTTTGCCGCGATATCACCTTGCTTTGCCACCTGTTTTCCAAGGTTACCTACCATCAGCAGTTCTTTGGGGAGATCGGTCTTGCATGGGATACCAAGGTCAGGTCTGCGGTTCACCCTAACATCGTAAACATAAGGCACTTCACCGGTCCAATAGATGTTTGAGCCCCGCACGTCGCTGCTATTTGGAAAGACATCTTTGAACCAATAAGGGAAAAAGACATATTTCGAATACAATGAGGCCGGATAGATCTTCAGGCTGTCGGTAAACCCATCCGAGGTGATCGGGGCTGAACCTTGGAATTCATCTTTATAGAATCCGTCGGGAGATATCCCTTCAAGTCTGGATCCGGATAAATAAAAATGAGATGGGGCTTTGCCTGAAGTCCATATGATTCTCATCATGATATCATTGTCTGTTTTATCGGAAGCTATCTTTTTCAGATCTACATCCTCGCTATAATTGACTGTGTTGCGGTGGATGAAACTATGTTGAATGATCGATGAAGTGGGCCTGGGCAGCACATAGAAGAGGAGGCAGGATGTGAGGATGATACCAACCGTGATCCGGATCCAGTGGAAGAGTCCCTGATTATTGGATATCTCAGTAGAAGAGAATTCATTAGCATCGAGGGCATTGAGCGTCATAGGTACAAGGATAACCATAAATAAAAGTCCAACAAGAAACAGGGGACTTATGGTGAAGATGGTGGCAAGCAAGCATTGTGCAAATGAGATTCCTACGATCTGATAGATCTCGCGCGGCGTTTTTTTCATGACCAATCTAATGAATGCGAGTGTAAGGATCATGTCTCTGACCAAAATGACGACTGCAGCACTCCCACGGTAAGATACACTAAGCACTTCAAAGAACATTACAGTAAGAAAAATGACGATGGCCGTCTTCTGAGAGATGAGCTCTGAATCATAAAACCACTTTCCGATAACAGCGTGAACCGCAGCAAACAGAAGAAACGCACCCCAAGGCAGGAGATCTGCAAGGCTCATGCAGAGCATCCCTGCCAAAGAGGTGCCGAGCGTGAGAAGCTTGAGCATGTCAGATGTAGATAATCTGCGCATCGATCTTGGTGTCCTCAAGAATGGGCTTTAAGATATTTTCAGCCAAAGCCAGCTGCTCTAGAATACTTATCTTATGTAACCGGGAAAAGGAGATTCCACTGTAATACCCGTTCAATGCCAACCCGAAGGGCCGGCCCATTCTGTGGAGCTCAGATATAATATAGGCAGCCCTTGAGAATTTCTGTTCAACATCTAATCCCGGCATCAGAACTACTACGCCGCTCATACCTGAGCCTCCCTCGAAGACCCTGGATATGAGCCCTTGGTTCTGCTTCTTCCATACGACCGCGGAGAGAGGATCTCCAGGAACGTATGGCCTGACGTGAGAGACGGAATCCCTCATCTTTCCTCCACCTGTATCATGGGCCCCAGATGTGAGCGAAGGGTTAAAAGCCAGGGGTTCGGGAAAGACAAGAATATCCTGATCCAGGGAAAAGGAGATGGATTTTTCGAAAAGTCCATAGGGGTATGTAGTCGCGATCACTATAGTTCCAAGATGGACTCTGCCCCTTTTCGGAAAGGTGAGATCCGCGTGCAACAGCTCGGTTTGCTGTTGCTGGAGCCGTCCGATCTTTATCTGCGATATGTCCTTTAGAATAAGACGCTCTGAACTGTTTCTCTTGTTTCTGAGGAGGTAACCTATCCTGGCGGACCTCCCGGCATAAATCTCGGCAGGAAGAACCCTGTCGAGTTCAAGATAGCGCAGGTTCAGTTCTGATTCTATGCCTGAAACGATCATAAATGCCAAGATGCCGGCGAGCATAAGGTAGAGGAGATTGTTCCCTGTTGCCATGGAAATGACGATGATGCCGAAAAGAAAAACAAAGAAGATCTTACCGGCCTTTGTCAGCTTGAAACCCCGAGGGGGCTTCAGATATTTATAGAGGGAGCTTAACCTCATCAAGAACCGCCTCTACAATGCTGCCGGGAGCGCCGTTTTTCGCTATGATCCGGTGATCGAGAACATACGGTGCAATGCTCCTGACATCCCCAGGCGTAACAAAATCCCTGTTGCTTATGAAGGCCCATGCCTGCGAAGCCCTTTTCAAGGCCAGACCGCCCCTGGGCGAGACACCGAGTTCAACATGAGGATGTATCCTCGTGGCCCGCACGATACTCGTTATATAAGAGAGAATGTCATTATGGACCGTCACTTGTGAAGTGGCTTCAATCAATCCGAGAATGTCCTGACGGTCCATGATGGGGCTCAGTTTTAAGGCATCTGCGTGGTCGATGTCTTTCCGGAGGATTTCAGTCTCCTCTTCCAGTGGCGGATATCCGACATTTGCCTTGATAAGAAACCTGTCAAGCTGACTTTCCGGCAAAGGGAATGTTCCCGCTATTTCGGCTGGATTCTGGGTGGCTATCACCATAAACGGCTCAGGTAATTTATAGGTGATCCCGTCAATAGTGACCTGGGACTCTTCCATTGCCTCCAACAATGCTGACTGTGTTTTGGGTGATGTCCTATTGATTTCATCCGCGAGGACAATACTCGCAAATATCGGACCCTTTACCATATCGAAAGTAGCGGAACCGGTTCTGAAGGTATGGAAACCCGTAACATCGGACGGAAGCATGTCATTGGTGAACTGGATACGTTTGAAGTTCAGGTGGAGGAGATGGGCAAGAGAGATCGCGATGAGAGTCTTCCCCACCCCTGGTACCCCCTCCAGGAGTACATGCCCTCCGGATAAGAGACTGCAAAGGACGCATTTAAGAACATTGTCCTGGCCCAGATAGACTTCATGCATTTTCAGGATGATCTCTCGGATATGTGAATGATTGTCCATATGGTGCCTAAAGACCCCATGGGTCTTTCTCGGCTTGTAACACAACTCATGATGAATCTAATAGGACATTATCTAGTGTTCGTCTGGAAGGTGCTGCTTTATTCTTTCAAGAAGTTCTCTGATCTCTTTCTCTCGGGCTTTCAAGTAATCTCGATACTCGAATGACATCCGAGCGTGGTGGATCTCAATGCGTGTAGATACCTCTTCCCGGTGCAGCAGCATCTTTAACAATGATAATTCTTTCTGATGGAATTAAAGCGAATCTTGGCACTATTAATAAAGGGTCAAATATAGTATAGCGCTTGAATAGCTGGTTTATTAAGTTTAAGCCAGCAATTTCCGATATTCTTCATGAAGGTCGCACCATGGCTGACATGCGCTACAGGCAAATTATGGAGGACATGGAGGAGGGCTATTACGAGATAGACTTAGCCGGTACCTTCACATTCGTTAACAAGATTGTCTGCAAAATAGCCGAACTTCCTGAAGAAGAACTCCTCGGGATGAACTATGCAGAGTACACGACCAAGGCTACTGCAAAGCGTGTCTTTAAGACCTTCAGCAAGGTTTACCAGACAGGGATACCTCAGCGAATAGAATATGAGATCATCCTGAAGGACAACACACGGAAGGTCGTTGAAAATTCCATCAACCTTCACAGGGACAGCAAACACAATATCATAGGCTTCTGCGGATTGGTAAATGACATAACCAAGCGAAAACGCTTGGAAGAACTGCTCAGAGAAAACAGAGAGAGGTTCGAGGCCCTCTTTGAGAACGCGAATGAACTCATTATTACCACTGACTCTTTCGGATACATCAAACGTCTGAATAAGAAGGTTGAAGAGATCTCCGGTTATTCGAGAAACGAG
This sequence comes from uncultured delta proteobacterium, assembly GCA_963847605.1. Taxonomy (GTDB): domain Bacteria; phylum Desulfobacterota; class Desulfomonilia; order UBA1062; family UBA1062; genus MWEI01. The sequence continues at coordinate 46,577 of CAWKAM010000027.1, forward strand.
CTCATAGGCAAGAGTATTCTGGTCATTGCACATCCCGATGACCGGCAAATCTATATTAATTTCTGGCAACAACTCCTGGAAGGCCAAACCCCGAGGCTTGAACTCAGGTCGGTTTCCAAAGAAGGCAAATCGGCATACCTCCTCGCAAGCGGTAGCGTGCTGCGTAAAGGCGGCAAAATTGTCGAGGTGCAGTATAATGCCCAGGAGATCTCGTCACTTAAAAATGCACAACAGACCATTGAAGACCTGAAGAACCTCTTGAGCAGCATTTTTGAGTCGAGCCCTAACATGATCATCTGTCTGGACTGCTCAGGAAAGGTCCAGATGGCCAACCCCATAACCGAGCGGATCTTCCATAAACCCGTATCTGCCATTATCGGCAAGGGAATTTCTTCCCTAAGTCCTCAAATGGCATCCTTTGAAAAGATCATTCAGGCGGTACAGAAGGAACGCGCCCCACAATTTCTGCATGAGGAAACCCTTGCTCAGAATTCTAACACGGTATTCGATGTAAACATCTATCCGCTCATAAATCCGTCCCTAGGCGGGGTTGTGTTCACTGCTGTGGATATTTCGGATAAGAAGCATATGGAACTCCAGCTCATCCATGCACAAAAGATGGAGACTATCGGTGAGCTCGCAGGTGGTGTGGCTCATGACTTCAATAATATCCTTACCGGGATTACCGGCAATATATCCATGCTGAAATACACTAAGGATGAAAATAAGAGGCTTCATTACATCGATACTTTGGAGAATATTGCCGATAGGGCGCGGGACCTCATTCAGCAGATGCTCGTCTTCACTAAAAGGCATGACGGTAAACCCGAGCACATATCTTTGGGGCAGGTTATCCGTGAGGTCATTAATATGTCCACAAAGTCGATCCCAAAGAATATCAGGATCGACTTTAGTGCAAAAGAAAAGGATTATGCTGTATTTATTGACCACACGCACCTTACTCAGGTATTGCTCAATCTGATCGTAAATGCCAAAGATGCCATTGGAGATAATCAGGAAGGCCGTATCATGATCTTCATGAGTCCAATACATGTGGATAAAGATACAAAAAGGCAGTTTTTTCTTGGCTCGATCGGCAAGTATATACGGATAGACGTTGTCGACAACGGGTTCGGAATGACTCATGATATCCTTTCCAAGATATTCGACCCCTTTTTCAGCACCAAGCAGAAGGGACCCGACAAGGGGACGGGGCTCGGGTTGTCGATAGCATATAATATTGTCAAGAATGCCGGTGGAAGCATTCAGGTCAGTTCCACTGAGGGAAAAGGATCGACTTTCAGCGTCTTGCTGCCTATATCCAAGCAGAAAGAAAAGGCATTACCTATCGAGTATAAAGTGACACAGAGCGTGTCCAAACACAAAGCAAGGATTCTTATTGTTGATGATGAAGACATGCTCAGAGATATCGGAAAAGAGATGCTCAATCTGCTGGGCCATACGGTGGAGACGGCATCCAACGGGTATGAGTGTATGGAGATCCTCAAGAATGACGATCAAGGATTTGATCTTATCATCCTTGATATGATTATGCCTGGACTGGATGGTTATCATACACTCATAGAGATGGAGAAGCACAAAATAGATACACGGGTCGTCATTTCATCAGGGTTCTCCTTTGAGCATGAAAAGCAAGACTTCCTCTCAAATCCGCTTATCGTAGCGAAGTTGAACAAGCCCTTCAATTTAGACGAACTATCACACATACTTGAGGAAGCGCTTGCATAGAGTGATCCGTGAACCTGTTTTAAGCGAAAAAGTAAAATATCCACATCACTTTAATCCGGTTGTCTTTCTGATCACTGGCCACTGACCACATTATTAACAGGCTCATCTTCCCTTCCAACTATGCCGATATTATCATTAGGCTCAAGAAATATGAATCTGCCCGATTCTGCTTTTTACGTGTTCGGGGGCACAAGCCATGGCATACAACAAAGACTTCGACAATTTATTCTTTGAAGACCTGTTCGAAAACTCTACGGTCATGTCTGCCGTAACAGACAAAAACGGGATGCTCATCAAGGTGAACAAGAGAGCACTGGATATCCTTATCGATCAGGATCACGACAGTGGTAATGTGATTGGAAGAAACATCCTTGAATTCATCTACAAGGACGACAGACCAAAGGTCATAGAGCTTTGGAAAAAGAGTGTAGCGGAACAGAAGGAAGTTAATTACGAACTTCGTATGACCACGAGTGAAGGTAATGTCATGTATTTCCTCATCAGTGGAAGACCCATTATAAGGGATGGGAAGGTTGTCCTATTTCATTACCAGGCCCTTGACATAATCGACCGGAAGGTTCAGGAGCAGAACCTCCTGCAGTCCACAAGTGCTGAAATCCTGGCCCAGATCGCAGGCGGATTTGCCCATGACTTTAACAACCTGCTCACGGTGATCAATGGATATTCCGAGATTATGAAGATGTCTATCGATGAAAGCAACCCTTTGCATCATAAGGTCAGTCAGATCTGCCAGGCAGGCAAACAGGCTTCAGTTCTCACCAAAAGGATGCTGGATTTCAGCAGGAGAAACAAAACCGATGCGAAGCCGCTCGATGTCAACACCGAGATAAGCAATCAGGAAAACATCATTAAACATGTCATCGGTGAAAATGTTAGCCTGATTTTCGCAAAGACCCCAGGACTCGCACCAGTTACCATTGAGCCTTCCCAATTTGCTACTCTGCTGATCAACCTCACGGTAAATGCCAAGGAGGCAATGCCCAGAGGTGGAGAAATAACTATTGGAACCGACAAATTAAATGTAAATGCTGCGAATGAAGAAATGTACCTCCAGGCGCCCCATGGGGATTACCTGCTCTTCACTGTCAAAGACATGGGAGAAGGCATGACTCAAGAGGTCAAGCGGCAAATCTTCGATTCTTTCTTCTCTACCCGCGAAGGCGGTAAAGGCATCGGTTTGTGGACAGTTAAGAACATCGTAAACGCAGCTCGGGGATTTATCTTTGTAGACTCCGAGCCGGGATTGGGAACAACATTCTCGATATTGCTCCCCTTCTCTTCTCCGGAAACAAAAACCGAGCAAGTTCAAACAAGACACTCTGAGCCTGTTGCGCTTTCCCCCACGTCCAAGACCATCCTTATTGTTGAAGATGATGACACGGTACGGGATCTGGTGGGTGAAGTGCTGAAGCAGCAAGGCCATGTAATCTTGACCGCCCGCAACGGGGGTGACGCGCTCCAGCTTACGCGACAGTTCGAAGGCCATATCGATCTCCTCATTACAGACATGGTCATGCGAAGGATTGACGGGAAGATGCTGTCCAGAAAGATAAAGTCCATCTGGCCTCACATTAAGGTCATGTTCATGTCCGGTTACGGCGGGGATGTGATTAATAATGATGACCTTAAAGGGAATGTATTCCTCCCAAAACCGTTCCTGCCGCAGGACCTTATTGATAAGGTCAGGTCCGTATTTCAGGGATAAGTTTTAGTGACGAGTAACTATTCATGCATACTGGCTTCTGCATTCTAAGCCGAAAGCTGATCAGGCAGGGTATTATCTCGTAATGCACTTTTCCACGAATGTACTGACTTCGGTGGCAAGAGCTGCCATCTCCTCATTTGAAAATGGGGATTTCCCTTCGTATGCCCTGTCAAGATGTTTCGAAGAGACAAATTTCTGGAGCACATACAGTTTAGAGCCTTTAATCGTCTTTGCAATGTTTAAAACATCCGCCGAATCCAGCAATGAATTTACCAGGGTGGTACGGAACTCATAGGCAATGTCTGATTCTATGATCGTTTTCATGCTCTTCTTTATATGCGTTATGTTTACAAGCGATCCTGCAACGTGAGAATATTTATCCCAAGGCGCCTTGATGTCCATTGCTAAATAATCCAGGAGGTTTTTATTGAGTGCCTCCTGAATAACCTTGGGCCTGGAGCCGTTGGTATCAAGCTTTACCAGGTATCCCATGGATTTTACCCCATGCATGAACCCTATGAGGCCTGATTGTAATGTTGGCTCACCGCCTGTGATGACAACGGCATCGAGCTTTCCTCTTCTCTTTTCCAGGTAAGAGTACACATCTTCCATGAAAATGATATCACCATATCGATCCGGATCAACGAGCTCGGGGTTGTGGCAGTAAGGGCATCGGAAATTGCACCCTTGCATGAAAACTACCGCACTGATCTTCCCTGGAAAATCTATAAACGATGTCTTCTGGACGTAACCGATCTTCATGGATTTATCACCATCATGAAAAGGTGCCTCAGGATTGTGCCCATGTCAAATGGTTCCTTAAGTTATTCGGATAATATTTGACTGGGACCAAGAACCTCTTTTGGGGCGGCTTATAATCTTTAAAAAACATCTTCCTTGATTTATCCATACATCCGGTTAATTATATCATATTAATATGAGTTGCATGTTCAAGATATCTATACGAAATGACGATTCTATTGTCATGAGGGATCTACACACGGTTTTTTATTTATCCTGGGCATAAAAAAAGGAAATGAGGAATAAGACTCATCATGGCAAAGGCACGAATTCTCATTATGGATGATGAGGAACTTATTCTTGATGTCGTGAGCAGTATGCTTGAATACCTGGGATATGAGGTCGAGATTTCCAAAAACGGGCAAGAGGCGCTTCTGAAGTATCATGCTGCAATGCAGTCAGGGAACCCCTTTGGTGCGGTAATCATGGATCTCACCATACCCGGAAGCCAAGGGGGCAAAGAGGTGATTCGGGATCTGTTGAAACTTGACCCTTCAGTAAGGGCGATTGTTTCCAGCGGGTACTCCAATGATCCTATTATGTCAAACTGCACGGAGTACGGTTTTAAGGGTGTTGTTAAGAAGCCGTTCAAGATGGAAGAGCTCAGTGAGGTTATCGAACAAACCTTGAAAGCCTGACAGACAAGAGTTACGATAAAAGCCACTGGGCTTGAGGGTTATAGCACCAAATCAAGGAAATTTCTTCCCTAACCCGGCACTAGAACCCAATGCCCAGCGTCCATCTTTTATATCTGATGTAAGGTCTCCCCTTTGCTTCCTGTCGAAGGCGGTATAATGTCAGCAGTGCCCAGTGATTGAGCCGCCTCTACTTTATAAACCTGGCTCAAAACGAGCTCTTCGGGGTGAACAGCCTTCTCGACCCGGAAGGACTTTCTCTGGATGAACTCCTCTTTCTTGCCGTTATTCCACTGGGCTACAGGTCTCAGGTAGCCGACAACGCGTGAATAAACCTCTGTGGTCTCACCACAGTCAGGACATTGTGGGTGGTTGCCTGTGAGGTATCCATGGCCAGGGCATACACTGAATGTGGGGCTGAATGTGAAGTAAGGGATTTTGTATCCGAGGCAGATCTTTTTGACGAGATGCTTGATCACCTCATGGTCATCCACACGCTCACCGGCATAGAGGTGCAAGACGGTTCCGCCCGTATACTTGGTCTGGATCTCATCCTGGAGATCCAGTGCCTCGAATATGTCATCCGTGTAGTTAACCGGGAGCTGGGAAGAGTTCGTATAGTACGGTTCATGACCTGCCCTGTATGCCTCTTCGTTTGCACAGATGATGTCAGAGTAAGCCTTCTTGTCGATCCGCGCCATCCGGTATGACGTCCCTTCGGCTGGTGTAGCCTCGAAATTGTAATTATTCCCGGTCTTTTCCTGGAGAAGAAGCAGTTTGTGCCTGATGAAATCCGAAACCCTCAACGCAAAGGTGCGCCCCTGATCGGTGCCGATGTCCTTATCGAAAAGGTTTATACAGGCCTCATTCATACCCAAAATGCCTATCGTGGAAAAATGATTCTTCCAGTACTCACCGAACTTCTTTCTCATCCCCGTTAAATAATACTTTGTATATGGGTAGAGGTTGCTCTCCGTAAAGCTCTCCAGGACCTTGCGCTTGATCTCCAGGCTCGCGCTGCCAATGTCTATGAGCGCCTCAAGCCTGCTCATGAACTCAGGCTCGCTCGTGCTCAAGTAGCCGAGCCTGGGCAGGTTGATGGTCACCACGCCGATGGAGCCGGTGAGAGGGTTTGATCCGAATAAGCCGCCTCCCCTTTTCACCAGTTCCCTGTTGTCGATCCTGAGCCTGCAGCACATGCTCCTGGCATCGCCAGGGTCCATGTCTGAGTTGATAAAATTGGAGAAATAGGGAACCCCGTATTTCGCAGTCATCTCCCACAGACCGGTCAGGTTTGTGTTGTCCCAGTCGAAATTGGATGTGATGTTATAGGTGGGTATGGGGAACGTGAACACCCTTCCCTTTGCGTCACCTGCGGCCATAACCTCTACGAAAGCCCTGTTGAACATGTCCATCTCTTGTTGGAACTCACTGTAGGTAGCCTCCTGGATCTTTCCTCCGATGACCACACCCTGGTCTTTATAGTGTGCCGGTACATCGAGATCCAGAGTAACATTGGTGAACGGTGTCTGGAAACCTACCCTGGTGGGCACATTGATATTGAATATGAATTCCTGCAGGGCCTGTTTCACCTGGAGATAATCGAGGCTGTCATAGCGGATGAATGGAGCCAGCAGGGTGTCAAAGTTGGAGAAGGCCTGCGCGCCGGCTGCTTCACCCTGGAGGGTGTAGAAGAAATTCACGATCTGCCCGAGAGCGGTGCGGAAATGCTTGGCCGGCTTGCTCTCAACCTTGCCGGCTGCGCCTTTGAACCCCTGAAGAAGAAGATCGTAGAGATCCCAGCCCACACAATAGACCGAGATAATATTAAGGTCGTGTATGTGAAAGTCGCCGCCTGAATGTGCATTCCTCACCTCCGGCGGATAGATCTTATTGAGCCAGTAGAGCTTGCTGATCTCGGATGAGAGGTAGTTGTTGAGGCCCTGGAGAGAGAAGGCCATGTTGCTGTTTTCATTTACCTGCCAGTCGAGCTTATCCAGGTACTGGTCTATGAGATCGACCCCCATGCCCGCCTTTATCTCGCGTATTTTGGCATGCTGATCCCGGTAGATGATATATGCCTTGGCCGTTTTCCTGTGCATAGACTGGAGGAGCACCTCCTCCACGATGTCCTGAATTGCCTCCACTGTGGGTATGTCTTTCACGGTCTGTTCAGCAATGGAGAGGACCTTGATCATCAATTTATGGGCCATGACCTCATCGAATTCTTCGGTGGCTCTGCCTGCCTTGGCAATTGCTGATGTTATCTTGGAAGCATCAAAAGAAACTATCCTGCCGTCTCTTTTCCTGATGGTGGTGAACATTCGACTCCTCCTCTTAGACTTAAGAACTTACAAAAAGTTTTTTAGTCAGTGACACCTGCCGTCTTAAGAGACAATAAACCTGTAATACGGCCCCACCTGTACTGTTGTTGTCGATATGCCTTTCATTCATGGTATGCAAATAGTAAATACTATATATAGTGTACGATGATTATCATCATACTATATATAGAATATTTAATGGTGATTGCAAGGGGAAAAATGCAAATTTATTCTTTGTCTTCTTTGTACATCCCTTCGATCTCTGCAGCAAAATTCTTGCTGACGACCTTGCGCTTAATCTTGAGGGTTGGTGTGAGCTCACCCGTTTCAATACTGAATTCCTTGGGCAGGAGCGTAAACCTGCGGATCTGTTCAACCCGGGCATAATCCTTCATGAGGACTTTCAGCTTGTCTTCATAGAAGGTCATAATCTCAGGCTTCTTTACGAGGTCTTCATGAGAATTGAAGGAAATGCCCTGTTTATTGGCATAATTACTCAGTTCCTTAAAGTTCGGAACAATCAGGGCGCTTAGATATTTCTTGCCCTCGCCGATTAGAACTGATTGTTCGATGAACAGGTCGGATACAAGGGTGTTCTCGATATTCTGAGGTGCGATATTCTTCCCGCCTGCGGTTACGATGATGTCTTTTTTACGGTCTGTAATGTACAGGCACCCGCGGGCATCTATTCTTCCTATGTCGCCGGTCAGGAACCATCCGTCTTCTGTAAAGACCGCCTTTGTGTCGTCAGGTTTGTTGTAATAGCCTTTCATGACCTGGGGTCCTTTGATGAGGATCTCGCCGTCCCGGGCGATCTTAACCTGGGTATCCGGCAGTGCAGGGCCTACGGAACCGAACTCAAACACATCGAATCGGTTAACATTGGTAACCGGGCTCGTCTCGGTAAGCCCGTAGCCGTTGTGCACTGCTATTCCTATGCCGTTGAAGAACCGGTCGATCTCTGTTGCAAGCGGCCCTCCTCCGCTGATGAATATCCTGATACGGTCGAGCCCCAGGACTGACCTCATTTTTTTGAATACCAATGCCTCAGCGGCATCGTACTGGATTTTTATGATAGGGGGCATGGGCTTGTGTTGCACAATGTAGTCCACAGCCCTCTCGGAGACGGATACTGCCCATTCGAAGAGCTTCTTTTTCAGAGGTGGAGCCTTGGCGGTCTGAGTCTTTATGCCTGAATGGAGCTTTTCAAATAGCCGCGGCACACTCACCACCAGGGTGGGTCTGATCTCCTGCATATTCTCGATTACGTTTGCAAAACTCTCTGCCAGGTTTATCACCGACCCGATGTGGATCATGAGGTAGAGGGATATAGTCCTGCCAAGAGAATGACTCCAGGGAAGCAGCGCCAATGATTCATCTTGGTGACTTATTATGGGATGCGAGGCATAAGCCTGCAGGACATTGGCCACAAAATTGCTGTGGGTGAGCATGACCCCTTTGGGTTGCCCGGTCGTTCCGGATGTGTAGATGAGGGTGGCAAGATCATCCGGCTTGATAGCGCTCAGGCGCCGGTCGAACACGGATTTATCCTTGATGGCATCACCGCGGCGCATAAGTTCATCGAAGTTGATGATAGAATCGTCATCCGTGTCAATCGGATCGAAGGTCACAATGTATTCAAGCGGCATGATCCTATTTTTCATGGACAGGATCCTGTTCAGGTGATCTTTGTCTGAAACAAAGACTACCTTGGTGCCTGAATCATTGATGATATAGGCGGCCTCGGCACCGGAGTTGGTGGCATAGATGGGGGCATCCGAGGCCCCGATGGACAGTACGGCAAGGTCCGAAACCATCCACTGCCAGCAGTTCTCAGAAAAGATGCCGATCATGTCCCCGAAGTTCACCCCCAGAGAGATGAGGCCCAGTCCCACATTGGTAACCATGTTCTGCATCTCTCTCCAGCTGATGGGTGCATATCTACCCTCTTTCTTGAACCTCACACACGGCTCATACTGGTACTGATCAGCCCTGTTGTGGAAAATACCGGCGATGTTTTTTTCAGAAAACCCCATAGTAATCCTCCTTGCGTTTTCTTATGATGCACCTGATTTCTCTTGATGCCTGTCCGATGGCTTGTCTTGAAGAAAGCCCTGTTCCTCTTACTCATAAATACGAAGAATGCTTATGCAAAGGCTGTGTGTTTGTGAGGGTATGTTCGCTGAAGCACACATATCCCGCTGTTCGTAATTACCCTTTAGATTGTTATCCATGCCCCTCGTGCTTCCTATGATCAAAATACGGCCTTTTTTATATACCATTTTCCAGGGATCAACAATCACTTTCACCTTGTATAAAGACCGGTCAAACATATGCAAGACACCCACACATTCAATGAGGGAGAGTGCTTGCGATAGATTGAGAAATTTACTATACTGCCCTGTGATGTTTAATGCCCTGAGCATAGATCTTGAGGAGTATTTTCAAATTCATGTACTTACAGGTTTAATACACCCGGATACCTGGGCCGACCAGCCTTCTTCCATAGAAGAGAACACGATAAGACTCCTTAATCTTCTTGACGAGCACAACATCAAGGCAACCTTTTTTTGCCTGGGATGGATTGCCGAACACCATCGAGGGCTCATCAGGTGTATTCATGACAAAGGCCATGAAATAGCCTGCCACGGGTATGCCCACCAAGTCATCTACCAGCAGGACCAAACCCGCTTCTCTAATGACGTATCAAAGGCCAAGGATATACTTGAGAATGCGATTGGGGAGTCTGTTATCGGGTACCGCGCCCCCACCTACTCTATCACTAACCAGACCATGTGGGCGCTTAATACCCTCGAACAAATGGGTTTCCTTTATGATTCGAGCATCTTTCCCATATACCATGATAACTATGGAATCCCTGATGCCCCTCGTTTCCCCTATAAATTACCGGACAGCTCCCTTGTAGAGTTTCCCATCTCAACCTTAAAGATCGGCCCCTTCAATCTCCCTATCTCAGGAGGAGGGTATTTCAGGCTTTTGCCCTATCAACTTGTCAAGATAGGCCTCAAGTCCTTCATGTCGAGCAAGAGGCCTTTTATATTTTATATCCATCCATGGGAATTGAACCCCGGTACTCCAAGGGTGCCGGGTATGGATCCACTGTCCCGCTTTCGGACCTATACCGGTATTGGTAGCTGCCTTTAATAAATTCTCAACTCTTCTTAAAGATTTTTCTTTCAAGCCGGCCCGCAGTGTCTTGATGGATATGGGCCTGCTTTCAAAAAGACCGTCTTCAGTGAAGACGTGATCAGTGATCACTCACAAGAGCCTTTCTGGCTTCCTCTTTTGTCTCGTAGATATGAGGGGCCAGCTTGCGCTTTTTGAGGGCATCACCCAGTTTCATCCGTAAGAAGGTGTTGGTGGTATAACGTGTCACTCCCGAATAAAATTTCTTCACCACTTTGTTTACCATGGCGGTGTATTCGTCAACAAGGTCGGGAAGAATGTCGAAGTTGTCATAATTTACTATGGTGTATACCTTCTTATCGAGCGGTGAACATATTCTGGTGACCATATCTTCAATGGCCTTGATGTCCTTGCTGTTCTTGATCTTGTGTCCCTCAAAATTGACAAAGAAGAGGTTCTCCTCGGGGTCGTAGGTGAGTCTTTCCTCCAAGCTGAGTTCGGTAAGATAATCCCTCAAGCCCATGGGTCCGGTTCGGAAGATCTTTTCATCCATCACTCGGGGCTTTTTCGATATGACAGGGACAAAACCCATGTGTTTGACGATGTCTTGTTCAATGTCGATGCCCGGTGCCACTTCAGTGAGCTCCATGCCTTTTCTAGTCAGTGAAAAAACACAACGTTCCGTGATGTAGTAGACAGGTGTGCCTTTCATGATGGCGTAACGGCCGCTGAAGGTCACCTGCTCGACAGCATCCAGGAACTTGATCTCAGTTCCTTCCTGGTCAATGAAGAGCTTGCCTTCTTTGACGGATACCTTGAGGCCTCCGGCCGTAAAAGTTCCTACAAAGACAACTTTTCTTGCATTCTGGCTGATGTTGATGAACCCACCGCATCCGGCCAGCTTGGATCCGAACTTACTCACATTCGTATTTCCTTCTCTGTCCGCCTGGGCAAGGCCAAGGAAGCAACAGTCCAGGCCGCCGCCGTCATAAAAGTCGAACTGATAGGGCTGGTCGATAACGCATTCGGGGTTGGTAGAGGCCCCGAAGCTTAGCCCCCCTGCAGGCATCCCACCAATAGTACCGGGCTCGGCAGTGAGGGTGATATATTCCAGGATCTTCTCCTCATTGGCCACCTGGGACACGCCTTCAGGCATACCGATGCCTAAGTTGATGATGCTGTTGCCTTTGAGCTCAAGGCCGGCCCGGCGGGCAATGATTTTTCTCTGACCCATTTCCATTGGTTGTACAGACTGCATGGGGACCCTCAGCTCACCGGTGTAGGCAGGGTTGTAGCGTTCTGCAAAGGTAGTCCAGTGGTTTTCAGGCTTTGACACCACGACGCAATCCACCAGGATACCCGGGATCTTTACCTGGCGTGCATTCAAGGTCCCCCGGTCTGCTATGCGTTCCACCTGAACTATAACAAATCCGCCTGAGTTCTTTGCAGCCATGGCAATGGCCAGGGCCTCGATGGTCAGCGCCTCTTTCTCCATGGATACATTACCATCGGTATCCGCCGTGGTCCCCCGGAGGATGGCCACATTGATGGGAAAGGTCTTGTAGGCGAGGTATTCCTGACCGTCAAACATGATAAGCTCCACCAGATCATCCGTGGTTTTCTTGTTTATCTTCCCACCGCCCAGACGCGGGTCTATGTAGGTCCACATGCCCACGGTGGTGATGGTGCGGGGTTTATGGGCCGCAATGTCGCGGAACATATGCGAGATCACGCCCTGAGGGAGGTTGTAGGCATCGATCTTGTTTTCAATGGCAAGTCTGCCCAGCTTCGGTGCAAGACCCCAATGCCCGCCGATTACCCTCTTCACAAGGCCTTCGTGGGCAAGATGGTTGAGGCCGCGTTCTTTTCCATCCCCCTGTCCTGCGGCATACACCAGGGTGAGATCCCTGGGTTTGCCGGTTGTTAAAAAGTATTCTTCGATGTTGAGGAGGATCTCCTCCGGGACTCCGATACTTACAAATCCGCCTGTAGCCACTGTATCACCGTCCTGGATGACCTGGATGGCCTCATGTGCAGAGACGATTTTGCCTTTCCTCATCCGTGAAGGCGGTAACGATCCGAGCATAGGGTGGATGCTGCCTCGCTTAGGCATTGAGTACCTCCAAATTTAAGGATTCAGCAACGATGCGCCCGGTCAGTAGGTTATGGGACATCTCTGACGATGGAGGGCCGAACGCATAATGCCTAGAATTATTATTAGGAATCGACATTTACGGGCGGTTCTTTTTTCTGCACAATCTTCCTGTCCGGGTCGATAAGAGGAAGCGGTTCGATCCCTTTAAAGTTGACCTCCTTGAGAAATCTCTTCACCAGGATGTCTTCAGGGTCCTTCACCTTCTTGAGGGCCTGAGTGATCTCGATCTTGCCGGCTGCAAAGGTCTCATGACCACCGCCCTTGCCGATACCGATCGCTATCTTATGTGCCAGCACACCCGCCATGTCGTTTGTTTTCTTGGCGCGGATCGAGAAGAGGATTGACCCGTTGTGCCTGCCATAGCACATGCTCCAGCGGATGCCTTCCATCTGGATCAGCTCATCAGCAAACTCACCGATCATCTCGGGCCAGGAGATTACGTCCAACCTGGCGATAATGGCATCACCGTATATCCTTGCGTTGTTCAGGACTGCATTGAGCTCCTCAAAATACTGCCTGGGTTTGTCAGGATGCTCGATGCGTGAAAGCTTCTTCTGGAGTATATGGGGAAAAAGGAAGATGGAGGCGCGGATGTCCGCATCGCTTGATTGCCTGCCAAGGTCGCGGGTGTCGGATTTGATCCCGTAGTATAGTGCGGTGGCCACCTTCCGATCCATCTCGATACCTAATGTCCTGAGGTACTGTGTAATGATGGTGGATGTACTCCCCACGTCCTTGGGGATATCCAGGTAGTCCGCCTCCAGGGAAGACTTGCGCAGAGGATGGTGATCGATGATGATGCTCGGGAAAACACCTTTGGGCAGGTAAAGGTTGCCGGTATGGGGCTGGCAATCGACAACCGCTACAACTGAAAAATTCCTCGGAGAGATGGTGTTTAAGGGGACGAGATCTATCCTTAAGATTTTAACCATGGCACGGTTTTCAGCCCTGCCGATGATTCCATTATAAGCGATAACGGAAGTGACGCCTGCAACCTTGCGGAATAAGTGCTTGAGTCCGAAGGCCGCGGCAATGCCGTCGGGATCGGGGTTCTCATGGGTGGCGATGAGGACCTTGCGCTTTCCCTTGAGCAACCCAAGCAGCTTGTCTTCCAGCTCTTGTCTTGTCATGTCTTAGTCCTTCAGGAGGGAATGAATCATATCATATATCCGCTTCGTATGTGTGCCCTTCCAGTAGATCCGTCCGCAGGACGGACACCTGGCGAAGATCTCCTGTGTTGTGTACACATACTCCGGGATGTGCCCCTTTACCTCGTCGCGGTTTGTATCCACCAGGACGGTATTGCAGAGGCTGCACCGGATAAAAGGTTCCGCACCCTGGCGGATGTCAACAACATCAAAGAGTTCCTGAAGCTGTTCACGCACATGGTCATGAGAAATAAACACCACTGACTTATGTGCGGCAATAGAGTGTTTTCTTGTCAGCACGATTCTCCCGTTCTCAACAGCATGCCTTACCAGGTCTTCATCCCAGTGGGACATAAATTCTGCGTCAAAGCCCAGGATCCTTAGCCATTTTGCTATCTTACCCAGGTTCTGATCACACAAAAAACGAACCGGCAGGTCTGAACGCATCCCGCACATGGAACACCTTCTTATTCTGGTCTATGGTGATCACATCATAGCGCATCGGTGTGTCCATCATACCTTTTGCCTTCAGGTATGCAAGTGAGACCTTGATAATACGCTGCTGCTTCCATGTCGGGATCCATTCAAGGGGATCCCCGAAAGTGTCCTTTAATGCAGACTTCACCTCAACAAAGACAATTGTTTTATCATCTTTGGCAATGATATCGATTTCACCGGAACATGCATGGAAGTTGGCATCGAGGATTGTAAAACCCTCATGCTTGAGAAATTTTCTGGCTATCTCTTCACCGATGGCGCCTTTTTCGCGGGACGATCTAGGACACACCCTTGAAAGACCTCCTGTGGATCCGGCAGGGGCCTAGACTCACAATCGCCTCGATATGATCCTTGGTCGGGTACCCCTTGTGCCGTGAAAACCCATAGCCGGGGTAGAGTTCTTCCATGTTCCTCATATACCTGTCCCTGGTCACTTTGGCCACGATACTTGCAGCTGAAATGGACGGCTCGGTCTGGTCGCCCCCGATAACAGGTATGCACCTGCACGTCAGAGACGGTACGGCATTCCCATCGACAAGCGCACAATGAGGAGATACGGCGAGTTTGCATACCGCCTCCCCCATGGCCTTCAAGGTTGCCTTCAGGATATTGATGGTATCAATGGTCATCGCATCGACCATAGAGATGCCGATGCATACCTCGACTGAAGAGACAAGGAGTGCGAAGATCTTTTCTCTTTGCGCCTCAGAGAGACGTTTGGAGTCTCTGACGATAGAGCGTAAAGAGGACTGCGGGTTCATGATTACCGCAGCGGCCACGACAGGTCCCGCTAAGGGGCCCCTGCCGGCCTCATCCACACCGCACAACGGCCATAAACCCTGTGCAATGAGATCTTCTTCCAGGGGCATGCTAGCTGCGGATCTCCTTCAGCCGTGCCGCTTTGCCTCGCAGTTCTCTCAGGTAGTAAAGCTTTGCCCGTCTCACCTTGGAACGCCCCACTACCTCGATCTTTTCCACACTTGGTGCATGCAGGGGGAAGACCCTTTCAACGCCGACAGAGTATGACTGCTTGCGCACAGTGATAGAAGAACGGTTGTTTCCCCTATGCCGTGCAATGACCACTCCCTCGAATATCTGTAAACGCTGCCTGGCACCTTCTACGATCTTCATGGAGACGCGGACCTTGTCCCCGATGTGAATCTCGGGCAGTCCTTCTTTCATCTGTGACTTCTCGAATTCATCCAGGATGTTCATTTACTACCTCCTACGCGATCCTATCTAAAGCTATTGATACGGCAGAGCGTACGGAAAGATGATTGAAGTCACCCTTTCCCGTAATGGGCTCTATCACTGCATCGAATGTCTTAACATACCGCGGTGATATCCCCCACCCTGTGCCGAACAGCAGGCACATGTCTTGTGAGCGGGCACGTTCTCTTGCATCTTCCCAGGATATGCATCCTTCGATCTTTCTCGCCGAAGTACCCACCATAAGAGCGCCTGGTTGCCGCTTTATCTCTTCTGTATCATGAACGAGCCGAATAATCTCCAATGCCCTTTTTCTGAAAGGATTGTACTGCCCGCCGAACCCCTTCAGCCAGTGTTCGATGATCCGCTTGGCAAAGTCAAGTTGGCTTGGGTTCGGGTGAACGATATAGAGCGTATTGATGCCGTATGTCAAGCATACTCTTGCACAATCGTGCAGATCAAGGTTGGTTATCGCACTTGCTATTTCATTCCCGTTCTTGTCGAGACACGGCCAATGCAACAGTGCAACGCTAAGCATACTGCAAGCCCCTTAGGGCTGTCCCTTGGTTTTCCCCGGAACCGGGCTTTGGCCTGAAGGTGTTTTTCTCATAAGGTCAGGTCTGACTTCATGAGTCTTTCTGTGCGACATCATCTCCCGCCAGACTTTTATTTGCTCATGATTTCCGGACAAGAGTACCTCCGGCACCTCAAGACCTCTGAATTCACGGGGCCTTGTATATTGCGGATGTTCAAGGAATCCTTCATAATGGGAGTCTCCCGTATGCAGGGTATCCTGGCCGAGAACACCCGGGATGAGTCTCACGACGGCATCCGTCATGACCATCGCCGGTATCTCCCCCCCTGTGAGCACATAGTCGCCGATGGAGAGCTCTTCATCAACAAAGAGTTCCGATACCCGTTCATCCACGCCTTCATAGTGTCCGCAGATGATGGTAATAATCCCTTCTCTGCTCAGCCGTAAGGCATCTTCCTGAGAGAAGAGCAGTCCTCTCGGGGTGGTGAGGATAACCTCTCCCCGATCCTCAAGGCTTTCCAGGGCTGCGGCAATGGGCTCGGGTTTGAATATCATCCCTCCCCCGCCACCGTAAGGCGTATCATCCACTACACGGTGAGCCCCGATACCGAAATCCCTCAACGGCACAAGCTTGATTGTAACAAGCCCCCTTGCTATGGCCCTTGAGACGATGCTCTCCTCATGGACGCCTGAGAATAAGTTGGGGAAAAGGGTAATGATGTTGATGATCACGGTCGCGTATTCTTCAGTCAAGAAGACCCTCTAAGAGCGAGGAATCGATTGTCATGCAACCTTTCTCTGGTGATATCTCCCTGATTACGTCTCTGGTTGCCGGGATGAGATATTGTTTTGTCTTGTCTACCACGTATACGTCGTTGCTCCCGGTTGAGAAGATATCCACCACTTCTCCGAGAACGGTCCCTTCACCATCAATGACCTTCAGGCCCAAGATGTCTTTCCAGTAAAATTCATCTTCTTTAAGCCCTTCAAGTTGATCTTTTTTTACGAAAAGCGCCTCGCCTTTAAGGTGCTCCACCTGGGAGATGTGGGTATAACCCTCAAGTGCAATAATGTAAAAGCCCCGCCGTTTTTCAGCTCCTCGTATCCTAACGGGTGGGCCATTAAGCCCTATTATCAGGTGGGAATATCTTGAGAACCTCTCAAAAGAATCACCATAAGGGATAATCCGCATCCGGCCTTTCAGGCCATGAGGAGAGCCGACCCGTGCGATCTCAATGAGATCCGTCATTGCGATTATTCAATAATCTCCAGCACCGACCTCTTCTTCAGTTTTGTAGATGCCGCGGTAAGGAGCGTGCGCATGGCTCGGGCCGTACGTCCTTCCTTGCCTATTACTTTACCCAAATCCGATTTTGCAACCCTGAGCTCAATAACAGACGTCACTTCACCTTCTACCTCAGAAACCCTCACATCATCCGGATTGTCAACCAACGCCTTCGCGATGTACTCGATAAGCTCTCTCATGGTACCCTCACATCAACGTTATTTAGTCTCGGATCAGAGCGAATATCCTTTATCCTTGATGAGCTTTTTCACAGCCGGTGAGAGTTGCCCGCCTTTATTGACCCATTCCTTGATCCTGTCCATTTTCAGGTTGATGCTTTCCGGTCTGAACTTGGGATCGAAATGTCCGACGATTTCAATGAATCTCCCATCGCGCTTATTGCGCGAGTCGGTCACGACAACACGGTAGAACGGCTTCTTGGCGGCTCCTCCTCGGGTCAATCTGATGCTCACTGCCATGCGTATTTGTTCCCCCTTTATGGTATGCTTGTCTAGGTTGCCACACTTATATTACTTGTCGAAACATTGTCAAGTCATTTATCCTTGGGCATTTGCGGGCTTTTATGCAGGCATGAAGCCGTTTTGAACGCATTTGAAATTTGCAAAAGGTCTTCATCATCTTAAAGGTACCTTTAAAAAATTGATGATCTCAAAAAAGAATGAGCGATCTCACCCTCAGCGATGCACAGTGCCCTATCCATATTTTTCAAGATATTGTTTCAGATACTTGCCGGTGTACGATCGCTCAACACGTGAGATTTCATCGGGGCTGCCCTTGGCCACAAGGTAGCCGCCTTCATCTCCACCCTCAGGGCCAAGATCGATGATATGGTCTGCAGACCTGATGATATCCATGTTGTGCTCGATGACGATCACGGTGTTTCCTTCATCAACCAGGCGGTGAAGCACGATGAGGAGCTTGTTGATATCGTCGAAGTGAAGACCTGTGGTGGGTTCGTCAAGGATGTAGACCGTTTTCCCGGTAGCGCGCTTAGACAGCTCCTTGGCAAGTTTTGTCCTCTGCGCCTCACCTCCTGATAGTGTGGTGGCGCTCTGGCCGAGTCTTATATAATCCATGCCCACATCGATGAGTGTCTTGAGCTTGCGCTTGATTTTGGGAACGGCATCGAAAAGCTCAAAGGCCTGACTCACCGTCATCTCAAGGACATCCGCTATGGACTTGCCTTTATACTTGATCTCCAGGGTCTCGTCGTTAAAACGTCTTGACTGGCACTGGTCACACATGACGTATACATCGGGCAGGAAGTGCATCTCTATCTTGATGAGCCCGTCTCCCTGGCAGGCCTCGCATCTGCCGCCTTTAACATTGAAGCTGAAACGTCCGGGTTTGTACCCGCGCACCTTGGCATCGGGCAGCATGGAAAAAAGCTCCCTGATGAGGGTAAAGACGCCCGTATAGGTGGCAGGATTCGACCTGGGGGTCCTGCCGATGGGACTCTGGTCTACATTAATGACCCGGTCGAGGTTCTCGAGACCGGTGATCCCCTTGACATGAGTAGGGGACTTCCTCGACCCTGAGAGAAAATTGTTTAAATACGGATAGAGCGTATCGATGACCAGGCTCGATTTGCCTGAGCCCGATACACCGGTGATGCAGGTGAACAGCCCGATGGGGATGTCTACATTGATGTCCTTGAGGTTGTTGGCATGGGCGCCCTTGATGCGTATATACGTCCCTTTAGGCCGCCTCGGGTGCTCGGGTGCATGGATCTTCAATTGCCCCGAGATATATTTCCCGGTAAGAGATGAAGTGCTCGTAACAAGCTCGGAGGGAATCCCCTGAAACACTATGTTGCCGCCCTGCTCCCCGGCACCGGGTCCCATATCGATGACATAGTCGGAAGAAAGGATGGTTTCCTCATCGTGTTCAACGACTATGAGGGTGTTGCCGAGGTCGCGCAGATGCTTGAGCGTGTTGATGAGACGTTCATTGTCCCTCTGATGCAACCCGATGGTGGGCTCATCCAGGATATACATTACGCCCATCAATGCCGAGCCGATCTGGGTGGCGAGCCTGATGCGCTGGGATTCGCCCGATGAGAGGCTGCCGGCGGACCTGCTCAGCGTGAGGTACCCGATCCCCACCGAGGTAAGGAATCCAAGGCGTTCCCTGATCTCCTTTATGAGCCTGTCGGCTATTTCCTGGTTCTTAGGACTCAATTTCAGGTTATGGAAATATTCGAGCAGATCGTCCACACTTATCGTGGTAAGTTCGTAGATGTTTTTATCGGCTATGGTGATGTGGAGGATTTCATTCTTCAGGCGTGCACCCTTGCAGGCGGGGCAGGTAATGTTGTTGAGAAAGCGTGAGATGTCCTCGCTGATCTCGCCTGTCTCGGTTTCCTTCATCCGTCTGGTGAGGTTGGGGATAACCCCTTCAAAAGGGGCAGAATAGGCGTCTTTCACAGGCCCGCCATAAAGGATTGTGCGCCTGGCATCTTCGGGGAGCTTCTCAAAGGGGACGTCTTCATCAAACTTAAGATTCCTCGCCAGATAGCGGATCATGCGACTTGCGAACCTGCCCGGCGGCACCCCCCAGGGGACAATGGCACCCTGGTTCAGAGATCGCCTCTTCTCAGGGACCACCAGGTCGGGGTCGATCTCTATGAGCACGCCCAGACCATGACAGGTCTCGCATGCGCCATGGGGGTTATTGAAGGAAAACATCCTCGGCGATATCTCGGGGAAGGAGGTGTTGCATACCGGGCAGCTGTAATGCTCGGAATAGATATATGACCCGCCAAGGTCGTCCTCAACGGTGAGCGTCCCTCCTGAAAGCTTGCATGCCATCTCGATGGAGTCCAAGAGCCGGGTCATTACCCCGTCTTTAATCACAATCCTGTCCACTACCACATCGATCGTATGCTTCTTGTTTTTGTCGAGTCGCGGGACTTCTTCAATGTCATAGAATTCGTTGTTTATACGCACCCTCACGAATCCTTCACGGGCCAGACGCTCGAAGAGTTTTGTATACTCCCCCTTGCGTCCGGTGATTAAAGGGGCGAAGAGGATCACCTTTTTACCGGCTCCGAGGTCGAGTACGGCCTGGGCCATCTGTTGGATGGTCATGGATTCGATTGCACGGCCGCAGATCCAGCAACGCGGTGTGCCTATCCTCGCAAAGAGGACCCTTAGGTAGTCATAGATCTCGGTAACGGTCCCCACCGTGGACCGGGGATTGTTGGATGTGGTCTTCTGTTCGATGGCTATGGCCGGTGACAGGCCGTCTATGGATTCCACCTGCGGCTTGGGCATCTGATCGAGGAACTGCCGGGCATAGGCGCTTAAGGATTCCACATATCTGCGTTGCCCTTCGGCAAAGAGTGTATCAAAGGCGAGTGTCGACTTGCCCGAGCCGGACACGCCCGTGATTACCACGAATTTGTTCCGGGGTATCAGGACGTCGATGTCTTTGAGGTTGTGCTCGCTTGCGCCTTTTATTTCGATGTAATCTTTCATGGATGTTCTGCTTGTAGGGTTTTTGCCGCGATATTAAGCGGAATCGCGGCTAAAGCCGCTCCTACAGTGTGTCAGGATTTACATATAGATCCCGACAAAATGGTCGGCCATGATCATCTTAAGCCAATGATCGAATGCCTCTTTCTGATGCTTCGTCAGAAGCATTTCGACAATCTCGTTGCGCACCTCGTCAATGGGTTTAGCATCGGACACTCCGCGCTCCAATACTTGGTATATGAGGATGTTTTCACCCAGTGAGATGGGGCCTACTATATCTCCGGGCTTTGCAGGCTCAAGGACATGACGGGCCTCACTTGCAAGCTCATCGATTCTTATCCAGCCGATATCCGGATTGCTGCCGGCCGTCTTCTCGGCATAATCCTTGGCCGCCTCGTCAAAAGGTCTGCCGCTTCGAATATCCGCTATGGCTTTGTCGGCCTTCACCGGATCATTTTTCATGAGGATCTGCTTGAGGTGTAAGGAATCGGCCCCGGAATACTCTTTATGGGAGTCATAGTAGTCCTGTACCATGGTTTCAGTCACCACAACGCGGGATTTGACCATCAGATCCATGAGGGTGCTCTTCTTTATCATGGACTGGGCGCTGGCCACGTCGATGTTCATGCTCTTGGCGGCATCTTCCGCACGAGCCAGTTCAACCTGGGGCAGGCCCAAGCTGCGGTAAACCTTGTCTACGATCGCATCTTCCACCATAAGCTGCAATACCTGCGTGGCCGTTGAAGCGTCATAGTCCTTTGCACCGAGGTCATGCATCTTCTTCATAAGGTCCGAGTGCATGATGACCTTATCATCCACTACGGCCACAATCCCGTCAATCATCTCGGCATGCGCCGGGGTGCATAAAAGCGCCATGAGTACGGCAGATGCCAAGGGCAAAATCCGCATAATGCTCCCGAGTCTATATGGTATTGATGTGAAGCAGGATATATTCATATTCTTTTCAGTTCTCCGCACGTATAATCTCATGTTACCACAGAGAGTATGTCACGTATTTCATTGGGTATGTCGTGACCCTGTAGCGGTATCTCCATAAAACCCTCAGGCCTGAGTCTCCCCTTCCTTTGCGTTACGAAGGTAATGAGCCTTTCCAGGTCCACAATGCTATCACGGCTCAGGTACAACCTCAACACTTCTTCATCCATATCGACTTTTTTAATTCTCTGCCTCTTCATGACATCACGCACCTCTGATATGAGGAGCAGTGACTTGACAGGTTCCGGCAGGGGACCGTAGAGGTCCTTCAGTTCATCGCCTATGGTCCTGAGGTCGTCGGTCGATGCGGAAAAGAGTCTTTTATAGAGCCCGAGCCTCAGGTGCTGGTCCGGACAGTAATCTTCCGGGATGTAGGCATCGAGACTGATCCTGATCTCAGGGTCTATTTCCGGCAATGTCTGTTTGCCCTGGAGGCTGTCTACCGCCTCTTTAAGCATCTCCTGGTAGAGCTCGTAGCCGATGGCCGTAACGTGTCCCCACTGGGCCTTGCCCAGTATATCGCCGACCCCCCTTATCTCCATGTCGCGCATGGCCATGTGGAAGCCTGCACCCAGAGATTCGTATTCCTTGATGGCCGAGAGTCTTTTGTGGGCATCCTTGGTGATCCGCCCCATCTCGGGCAGGAGCAGCAGGGAATAGCCCTTTGTCTTGGATCTGCCCACCCTTCCCCTGAGCTGGTAGAGATCCGCCAGTCCGAACTTGTCGGCCCTGTTGATGATGATGGTGTTCGCATTCGAGATGTCAAGCCCCGAGCTTATGATGGCAGAGGTGACCAGCACGGTGATACTCCGGTCTAAGAAGCTGCCCATGACACTGCTGAGTTTTACCCTTGGCATCTGTCCGTGTGCCACACCGACCCGGGCCTGGGGGCACAATGCCTGAATATGCCTTGCCATGGAGTCGATGGTGGATACGGTATTGTGAACAAAGAATACCTGGCCCCCGCGGGCAAGCTCTTTATTGATGGCGACCTGGACGGCCTCATCATCAAAGCGGGTGATGAGGGTATCGATGGATTTGCGCTCTGCAGGCGGTGTCTCGATGATGGAGAGCTCTCTCAGACCCGAAATGGCCATGTTCAAGGTCCGGGGTATGGGGGTGGCGGTCAGTGTCAAGACATCCACCTCCGCCCTCAAGGACTTTATCTTTTCCTTGTGTTTTACGCCGAACCGGTGCTCTTCGTCCACCACAAGAAGACCCAGGTCTTTGAATCTTATCTTCCCCGAGAGCAGGGCGTGTGTCCCGATAACGATATCCACCTTGCCAGCCTCCAGGTCCAGAAGTACACCCTTGCTGTGGGCGGATGAGCTCATGCTGGAGAGGGCCTCCACACGGATGGGCCAACTTGCCATCCTGTCTCTGAATGTGCCCAGGTGCTGCCTGGCGAGCAAGGTCGTGGGCACCAGGACAGCCACCTGCTTGCCGGACATCACTGCAACAAAAGCGGCACGCAGCGCTACTTCGGTCTTTCCGTATCCGACGTCGCCGCATATAAGCCTGTCCATGGGCCTTACGGACGACATGTCGGCATAGGTCTCTTCGACGGCCTTGAGCTGGTCGTCTGTCTCATCGAAGGGGAATGAATCGACGAATTCCCGGATTGGCGGGCTTTCGGTATCATATGACACACCATGTGCAGCCTGGCGTTTGGCATACAATTGTAAAAGCTCGCCGGCGAGTATTGCCACGGACAGGCTTGCCTTTGCCTTGGCAGTGGCCCACCTGGATCCGCCAAGCTTATCAATGGTGTAGTGGTCCGTATCACCTATATAACGCTGGAGCAGCGACAGCCGGTACACAGGCACATAGAGTCTGTCGCCGCCGAGATATTCGAGCAGCACGTAATCGCTCAAGGTGCCGCCGGCCTCCAGCCTGACCACGCCTTTAAAGATCCCGATGCCGTTGTCGCGGTGCACTACGGCATCGCCTACATTGAGCTGGGTGAACGGGTCGTAGATGGGTGGGCCTGAAGGCGTCTTTCTCCTCTTTCTTCGGGCGCCGAGCATCTCTTCAGCCGATATGAGGGCAACCCCAAGCTCAGGCAGGATGTAACTCGAAGAGAGGTTTCCCTCGATCATGCGCACCCGGGCGCCGAACCCGCCATAGTGCAGCAGGAACTCCGGGTTGGTGGTCTCCGTCTTAAGGCCCCGGATTGCAAAGGCATATTCAATGCGCTCCGTCATCATGTCGGCACTGGAAAAGATGAATACATCAAGGCCCTCATGCACCAGGGAGACAATCCGGTCAAAGACTGCATCTGCAGAACCGCCTGTGAGCATTTCCCATTTTACATGGGCCTGTGGGGAGGGACTGAGGGTGTCTGCGAGGGATGTCGATATCCGCCGATCGAAACCGGCCATGTGCATTGCAAGATCCGTTTTGCTTATTATTGCCTCTTCAGGTGCGAGAAAGACTTTCTGTCTGGTAAGTGCACGCTCATATCCATGGACAGAGGAGTTGAACGCCTCATCCCAGAGGGTGCCTGTTTCAACGGCGTCAGGGCACATGATGACGGTTTTCCTGGAGAGATAATCGAAGATGGTGGAAGGTTTTTCGTAGAAGAGCGCAAGATAGGATTCTATGCCGGGGGTATGGATGCCCTGCTCCATATCCTCGATGATGAACCGGGAGCCGGCATCCCCCATCCTGCGTAAGAGGGCCCGTGCGTTCTTCATATGGGGATAGTCCAGAAGGACCTCGCCGCCGGGAAGTATATCCGCCGAGGCATAAACTTTTCGGGTCCTCTGGGTCTGCACATCGAATCCTTTTATGGCAACGATCTCATCGCCGAACATATCGAGACGTACCGGTTCTTCCATGCCCGGGGAGAAGATGTCCATGACAGAGCCCCTGATGCTGAATTGTCCGACGTCGTCAACGAGCGCTTCCCTGGTGTAGCCCATACGGACGAGCCTGAGGGAAAAATCCTCCCTTTCTATCTCCATGCCCGCCTTGAGGCTTATGATGCTCGAGGAAAGATCTCCCTTTCCCATGGTGAAGCCGAGAACGGCCTGCAGCGGGGTGATCACCACTGATGCAGGGCCGGTTAACAGGGCGTACAGGGCCGTAATCCTGCTGGCCATGATCTCTTTTGAGGGGCTGTCATCCTGATACGGCCTTACGTCATACGGCGGGAAGATCCTGACGTGCTCGGGCTTGAGGAAACAGAGGACATCTTCTTCGGCCTTGTACATATCATCCGCACTCTTCACGATCCACAGAACGGGTCTCTTCTCACGCCTGAAAATGGATGCCGCGATGAGCGCCTGAAGTGAAGCCGGATAAAAACCTGCCGAACCGACTGAGGCAAGGGCCTGCAGTATCTTATTCTCCATGACTCTCTTCCAGTATCATCTGAAGTCCGCCTTGCCCCTTTTCTTTTGCAGCAACGGCAATGATCGCTTCATGTAAATGCCAGGACGGGCCAGAAGGGACGTAATGTACGAGGTATCTTCATCTTAGCGAGGATTTGTGATACCTTTTTACCCGACATCCTGTCCCCTCTCAGATATGACCTGAGACGGAAGTTGCCTTTTGTACCCTTGGGCACAATGATATTCACGGTCTTGTTGATCTCAGGAATGAAAAAAGGTCCCCCTTCTTTGATTTCGAGGGAATAATGGGGGCCCGGGGAAGCGCGGTGTACGACAAGCAGTCGGCCATCCAGGAGCACCTTCACCTTTCTCTTGATGGTATGCGCCCGGCCAGCCGCCCCCAGCACCTCAAAGGCGGCATCCACCTGAATCGCGTCGATCCCCCTCGGCTCATGGGCCATGCGTGAGATGACATTGATGAGAAGCCTCCTGGTAACGGCATCGGGTGCACTTCTCAGGTCATCGGCCCTGAAGGCCTTGATCATGACATAGTCGAAAACAGCCGAACTTTTTTCAAGATCGAGTGCCATGTGCTCCAGGGCTGCACCCTCTTCCCGGGCGATATGGGCAAGAGATGCAATGGAGCGCGCAGCCTGCGGGTTTATCCGTTCCATCACCGGGATGACGGCGCTGCGGATGAGGTTGCGGGCGAGCCTCATATCATTGTTTGTACTGTCGTTCACATAAGCAAGGCCTTCAACGGTTGCATATTCCTTTACCTGGGTTCTTAAGATGCCGAGCATGGGTCTGATGAGACCATCCGGTCTTTTGTATCCCATTCCTGCAAGACCCCTGATGCCGGTCCCCCTGATGATGCGGTACAGAACGGTCTCCGCCTGATCGTCAAGGGTGTGGCCTGTTGCGGCAAAGGCATATCCATGGCGTTTCTTGAAGTCACGGATGGCATCATACCGCACCTTCCGTGCTTCTTCTTCAATATTTGCCATGCCCGGGGTCATCTTAAGCTTTGCAAGGTGAAATTCCAGGTGAAGCTTCCGGCACCATTCCTGCACGAAACAGGCATCCTGCCCGGATTCTCCTTTGCGGAGGCCGTGATCCACATGGATGACGCCGAGCCTGAGATCCAGACTTTGGGAGGCACACCGCATGAGGTCAAGAAGGACCATGGAGTCGATGCCTCCGGAGACGCAGACAAGCACGGAATCGTTGTTTTTCACGGCACACGGGCCTGTAAGGGCGCTCATGAAGGTGTCCAGCAGGGATTCTTGTAGGCCTCGTGATTGCATTAAAATTCCCTTTAGTACCGAAGGGAGCTTCGGTCAAGGTTTACCTGGGAGAGGATTTAAGCGTTTGTATGAAAGACTCCTGGTGACACAAGACCCAAGGCACCAGCGGCCGGCACAGCGGCAAGCGGCCTGCCGTTATTACTAGAATAATCTCTTGATGTCCGGAATTAAATCAAGATCGTCAGGGATAATGAGCCCATCATCCTCGTGATTCCCTCCGGGGTGGGTTCGAGGTTCCTTACGGGGTGCTGCAAAAGGGTCAAGATCATATTCAATCTTCACCACATTATATCCTGCTGTTTCATACCGCTGCCGGTCCAGCTTCTCAAAGGCGTGAAGCATCTTGGTATTTTCTTCCCAGACATATGCGCGGAAGACCTCAAAACCAAGCTCCGGGGCGATCCGGGTCATGGTCTTAAGCAGGTAGGAGCCGAGTCCGATGTTCTGCCACTCCGGATGGACCATGACAGCAAACTCACAGGTCCTTCGTTCGGCTTCTTCATTGTCCATGATGATATGGGTTATGGCGATGATACGGGTCCTCCCTGCATCAGAAGCTTCCACGACCAGGGCCAGCGAGTTTTTATAATCGCAATTCACCATCTGCTGGGCCTGGCGGTGGTGCAACGAGATGACGTTACTATGAAACCTGTGGAACTTCTCATCGCTGCTCAAGGAATAGAACAGGTTCTGTATGCCCCGCTCGTCCGTTATCTTGACAGGCCTGATAAAGACCTCTTTCCCGCCGAAGGTTTGTCCATGCTCGAAACGTGCCGGATAGAGGGAATCTTCAGGGGGAAGGACCTGGTCGGGGTATATGTAGTTCATCCTCTTGGCCTCATCCAGCAGCCAATTACGGAACTTCGGGTGTGCTATGGTGATGAGCTCAAGCACCCGTTCGCGGATGGATTTGCCGAAGAGGTTCACACAGCCGTATTCCGTGACCACATAACTTACATCGGTCTGGGTGGTGAAGATGCCCATCTTGGATTCAGTGAACCTGGGTACGATCCGTGAGATGCTCCCGTCACGGGATGTCGACCGCAGGGCGATGATCGCCTTCCCGCCCTTTGTGATCTGGGCTATCCTGTTGAAATGAGGTT
This sequence comes from uncultured delta proteobacterium, assembly GCA_963847605.1. GTDB lineage: Bacteria > Desulfobacterota > Desulfomonilia > UBA1062 > UBA1062 > MWEI01. The sequence continues at coordinate 74,027 of CAWKAM010000027.1, forward strand.
GCCCCAATGCACCGAAATGGGCGCCCTGCTCTCCGAGGGCAACACACGACTGTCCGGTGATGTCGATCTCCACGGCCCCGTTGATGGCGACAAAAGGGGTTCTTGCGAGGATGACCTGGGGATTGCTCACATGGGTGAGCGGTCTCATCTGGACTTGCTCGTTCTGTCTGACGAAATCGAACAAGGCTTCAGTCCCGATGCAGAACGAACCGGTGATCATATTGCCTTTTGGTATGGCGCCCGCCCGGACAAGATCAATGACGGTATCGGTGATGATTTCGGAATGGATCGACAGGTCTTTCTTGGTTTTCATTGCCTTGAGTGCGGCATCCGGTATCCTGCCGAATCCTATCTGGATGGTGGAGCCGTCTTTTACAAGATTCGCTATATGCTCCCCGATCTGTTTGGTTTCAAAGTCGATTTCTTCAACAGGACAGCTGACGAGCGGCTCATCATACTCGACGATATAGTCGACCTCTGATATGTGCACGAGGCTCTCGCCGCAGGTAAAAGGCATAAAAGAGTTGACCTGGGCCACCACGATGTCTGCATGGTCGATCATGGACCTGACGATATCCACGGTTACGCCGAGGCTCATGTAGCCCTTCTCGTCCGGGGGGCTGAGCTGAATGACGGCCGTGTTGATCTTGATGGAACCCTCCTGGATCAACCTGTCCAGCATATCGGAAGACAGAGGGATATGGTCGGTCTTGCCCGTGGAGAACGGACCCGACATGCCCGGCGATACAAAGAACGAGTGTATGCGGAACCGGTAGCCTGCATCGCCCCCGAAGTCGGAATAGGTGCGGAGAGGAATCGTGGTATATACCTGTACGTCGCTCAGGTCGATATTATCGACGATGAGCCTTCGCACAAGGTGCTGCGGCTCGGCGCAGCCGGATTCCACAAACATGCTCGATCCCGGATGGATGACACCGAGAATGTCCTTAACCGTTACCTTTTTCTTTAGATATTCTTCCATCGCTCAATTGGCCTCCTTTAAATCTAAATCAATAGATTCCAGGTGTTACCTCCCATAGAATTGGTAAAATGCAAATGTAGTGATCGTATCGGCAGATTGACTATAATTTATTAAACTATTATTATCAGAGGGATGACCGGGTTGCCTGTTGCTGCTATTCTTCGGAAAAGCCTGTTTCCTTGAGAAGCTCCATGGCCTCGATCATCTTTTCCCTGTCCTTCAGCCGGGCCAGGCTCTGAGGCGACTCCTGAAACTTTTCCAAGGCATGGAAGAACCGGTCGAGTATATCGTCCTTGAAGGTGGGGATGAGAAAGATATGGGTATGGGGGATCCTTCGCCCCCGTGCGTACATAAAGACAAAGTCCGGGAAAAGCGCCTTCATCATCTTGTTGGCGCAGATCCTGGCGACACGGAACAGGCTGTCCGTCTCATCGGCTCTCAGTTCATGCCACCAGGTGACGTGCCTCTTGGGAATGACCAGGCAGTGCCCCTGGGTGTAGGGATGGATGTCGAGTATGCACAACGACATGTCGTCTTCATAGACCTTATACGCCTCGGCATTGCCTGCAATGATATCGCAGAATATGCAGTGACCCTTGCCCTCATCAGACATACACACCCCTTTCATCACGGCCCGGTTGCGGTTGATCATGCCGCATTTTCGTCCTTCAATACGGCCGGTCCGGATTCCATGGTTGCCTTACCCCATCCATTAACCATATAACTTATCTTCATGGTAGACTTTTTGCTCGTCCATACACATTTTTATCATATTTTCTTAAAAGGAAGGCGTGACGCCACATGAAAGTGCTCTTCACCGGTGACCTTCACGGCAGGCGGGTCCTGTATGAAGGGATGATGGAGCTCGCGGTCAAAGAAGAGGTGCAGTGCATCATCCTCGGCGGCGATATCCTCCCCACCCTGATCCCCAGCCCCATCGCCCTCATCAACGGCCGCGCCGGCTTCCAGGATGACCTGAAGGGCCAGCTCCGCTTCGTGGACGGCTATCTTTCCACGGTCTTCGCCTCGTTCCTCGCAGCGAATCCCGGCATGAAGACCCTGTACATCCCCGGCAACCACGACTGGATTCCCGCCCTGGAGCGTCTGGTTACGGCCCTTCCCCAGGCCATAAACATCCACGGGAAGACCGTGCATCTGGGCGGCATCGCCTTTTTCGGCTATGCGTGTGTGACGGATTCGACGTTCTGGGTGAAGGATTATGCGCGCAGGGACCTGAAGCGTGACTCCTACGTGCCGAGCAAGTTCGCCATCGTGAGCGATACGGACAGGCTGCGGTCAAGCCCGGACGGAGAATATGCCGTGAAGAACCCCAGCATCGAGGAAGATCTCGTGAGCGTCTCCTTCGACGACCCCGGCCATACCATCTGCGTGTTCCACTGCCCCCCGTATGAGAGCGGTCTCGACACCCTGCACACCGGAAAGCCCATCGGCTCGAAGGCCATCAGGGGTTTCATCGAGAGGACCCGGCCCGTGGTGAGCCTGCACGGGCATATCCACGAATCCCCCTACATGTCCGGTGTGTACCGGACCCGTATCAACGGCTGCCTGGCCGTGAACCCGGGCCAGGGCCCGAATTTGTTTCATGCCGTGACCTTCGATACCCACGACCCTGAAGCGACCATGACCCACAACCTGTTCGGCAGGGCCATGCCGCACGAAGACATGCACAAGCTCATGCCCGAACGCCGCATGCGCAAGATCAAGGCCTTTTTCATGGACACCGTGCTCAAGGGGTGATGGAGATGAGCACGAGGTACAGCCGGCTTGTATTATAGAACGTAAAGTTCGTCAATTTCTGCTATCCATGCAGAAATTTGGGACAGGGTGAGGCCGATTTGTATTTTAAAGGGTGCAGGGCTTTTTACTCAACACACCGGATTTTCCGTAAAGATCCCCTTTTAGGGAATAAGTGTAAACCATGTGTCCGGTTTATTCTGTTACCTATGTATCCGGTTCGGACCACCAATTCCCCTCCCCCCTTGCGGGGGAGGGACAGGGTGAGGGGTAGTGGTGTAATAATGCAGGGTGGGTGCAGGAAAGTGAAACCCAACAAAAGAGATGACCCCTATGTTCAACCTACCGGAAACCTGGATTTATTCAGCTCCTTGTGCTATAGTTCAAACAATTATATGCCCATGCAACTATGAAACGGTTCGTACCCGAAGCCAGCACGACGGATCATGCCATGACGAGGTCAGGACCTTCTCCATCAATTCAAAGTTCACCTGTAGGGACGGAGTCTGCCGGTTCTCAGCCCATGCGGTCGAGCGGGCTCTTCATGGCACCGTCATATTTGGAGACACCATACCGGTTTTATTTCGTAGGAAATCGGAAATACAAAATAATTAAGAGACATGATATCAAAGGACATCATACTTTTTGGCGATCAAAGTTCTATTTTTACGGAAAACTAGTAAGGTGTCCCCGGATTTTCCCGGATTTTGTCCGGTGATCAGCAGCGTTCGGTGTATGGATACATGGAAAGAAACCAGTATTGCATATCAACTTTGTGTGCGATACTATGTATTATAAGGTGACCTCATGAGAATCGAGATAGAAAGAGAAGATGACGGACGCTGGATAGCTGAAATCCCCGAGCTTCCCGGTGTATTAGCCTATGGAGATACTCGCAAACAAGCCATTGCAAAGGCAGAAGCGTTGGCATTGCGAGTTCTGGCTGACCGACTTGAGCATGATGAAGAGATTCCAGAACTCAAGGAAGTGTTTGCCGTCTCCGCATGAGCCAGTGGCCATCAACTAGGTCTCAGAAAGTTCTCGCAGCTCTTCTTCGTATTGGTTGGATAATTAAAAGACAATCCGGTACATCTCATCGAATCCTCTCTCGTTCGGGTTGGCCTGATTATGTTTTTGCATTCCATGATCGTGAAGAAATCGGCCCGAGAATGTTGTCCCGAATTTCAAAACATACAGGGCTTACTCCTAAAGATTTGTGAAACTCACCAAACAAGGGCATGCACCGAACGGCTTGCTCCGCCGGTGATGCCTGTCGTTGACCAGCTTGAGCGGTTATTGAAAAGGCCTCTGAGAAAGAAGCATCCTAGGCCCAAGAAAAATGTTGCTCGATAATTATGAATTGTGTCCCCAGAATTCCTACGTTTTCCTCACGCAGAGAGCGACAGTAACAGTCAGATCCGGCCTTCGATCCAGGTATGGATATCTTCAAGCACAATGTCTTTTTCAGGCTCATTGAGTATCTCATGGTAGAGGCCGTCGTATATCTTTATCTGTTTGTCAGTTGAGGCGATGTGGTCATAGAAGTATCGCGATGCATCGGTTGGAACGATCTGGTCAGAGCCGCCATGAAGAACAAGACATGGGTAGCAGTAAGCACCCATGTTATCCATAATCCACTTCCCTCCCCGGATAAATACTTCGCCCATGAGCTTGGTAGTGAATTCCTTGGGCACGAGTGGATCATCCGTGTAGGCCTTTACAACTTTGGGGTCTCGGGAGATCAGATCAGTCAGGGAGTTGGGAATGGGCGCAAGGGGAGTAGCGTTGTAATCAAAGGATTCCAGACCTTGGAGAGCAGGCAGGACGATGACCGGAGCTGCTGAGAGCACCTGACCCGAGAGGCGTCCCGGGTACTTTACACCATAGGAGGCGCTGATGAATCCGCCCATGCTATGCCCAAGCATGAAAAGCGGGATACCTGGGTTTTCCTGCTTGGCACTGCCCACGACTGTCTCGGCATCGTCAATAAAATTCTGGAAATCCTCTACGAACACAGGTTTCCCCTTCGAGCGGCCATGGCCCCTGTTGTCAAATAGGTAGACTGAATAGCCCCAGTCATTGAGGCGAGAGGCTACATAGTCATAACGACCGGAATGCTCACACAGCCCATGGACAATGACGAAAACCGCCTTGGGATTGTCAACGTTGCTTTGCGACAGGAAAAGCTCAACACCATCATTCGCCTTCAACATGCTCTGCCGGGTTTTAGTTGTCATTGTGCACCTCCTTTTAATACAATACAGGAAAGGTGATTTCCTGCGGATCATGACTGACGTTATCGCTCTCATCAAACTCAGAAACATTCAAGAAGTCAAATTAAAAACCTCTCGGGTGTTATCATACTTCAGCCTCAAGGCTATTCTCGAAGCCTTAAAGCAAGAATGACATAAAAGAAGCATCCTGGGCCCAAGAAAAATGTTGCTCGATAATTATGTATTGTGTCCCCAGAATTCCAAGGGCAGGTGCAGGGAAACGAAACCCAACAAAAGAGATGACCCCGAACTTCAACCCGCCGGAAACCTGGATTTATTCAGCTCCTTGTGCTATAGTTCAAACAATTATATGCCCATGCAACTATGAAACGGTTCGTACCCGAAGCCAGCACGACGGATCATGCCATGACGAGGTCAGGACCTTCTCCCTCAATTCAAAGTTCACCTGTAGGGACGGAGTCTGCCGGTTCTCAGCCCATGCGGTCGAACGGGCTTTGATATTTGGGGGCACCATACCGGTTTTATTTCACAGGAAATCAGAAATAAAAAATCAAGAGACATGATATCAAAGGACATCATACTTTTTTTGCGATCTAAGTTCTATCTTTATGGAAAACTAGTAAGGTGTCCCCGGATTTGGACAGGGCTTTTGTGATCGGTTCCAACCATCCTCAAAATACCTTGATACAATTCATTACATTATGTAAGCTATAATATATGAATATCTGGAAATATCAAGTGGGAGAGAAAATTAACTCCACTTTTCCACATTTGCTCTCTATTATCCTGTTGGCGCGGCGCTTCGCGCCGCTTTGGTAGTTGCAGTGAAAAAAGCGGGGGGGCTCATTGGTTGGAAAAATAAGTATACGTAAAGCACGGGAGAAGGACTTTGATTGGGTTTCGGGCTTAATGCAGAATGCTCTTGAATCTTACTATGAAGGTGATCATTTTGCTCACGCAAGGCGCATCTTTGACGCTCACATTGGAGGTGGGAGGGATAGCCTTGGTTTCTTCTCGTTTGAGCAACGTATGTTTATTCTGGACGTTGACGATTCTGCCGCTGGTATGATTCACCTAGTCGGCAAAAAGCAATCAACTTACAAAATAAGCCCTCTGATCATATCGCCTGGCTTTCGAGGGAGTTTTGGTCTCGGGAGTCGGCTACTGGCTTATGCTGAGGAATATGTTCGACGAAATAGCAGGGCTAGACAGCTTTATTGTACTGTTGCTGAAAACAACCTTGCGGCGATGCAGTTCTTCCTCAGGAAGGGATTCATAAAGGCTGGCAGCTCGGATAGTCACTACAAGAACGGCATAATTGAAACAATGCTTTACAAGCCATTACATAGAATGGGTGAGCTTGAAGCTTTAGACGGACAGCATGTTTCTGTCATGCCTCTGGATGAGACTGACCCTGGCATCAGAAGCCAGATTCGGCAAATGCTTCTTGAAGAATTACCGAAATCGTTTGAAGGCATTGATGATAGCTGGGTATCAGCACTCTTTGCTGGCTATGATCGGCGAGGCACAAAAGACATCAATGCAAAATACAAGCTGATCTACGTTGCCCTTGATAGCGCCATGGAGCCTATAGGACTTGCCGGAGCAACACCCAAGAAGGGAAGCCCTATTAAGATAATGCCACTTATTGCAAATAACAAAGCCGCATTTGATGCGCTCTTGGTCGACATCCCATTTCAATTGTCTCCTTACGGTCACAAGCTTTATATCCACATCAATCCGACGGCGGCAGAAGTGATTTCGCTTCAAAGGATGGGGTGGAAACTCGATGCCGCTTTACCTGCAGCTTATAGACCGGACGTAGTTACACAGCAATGGAGTCTTGACGTCAATAGTCGTACAATGAGAACTATGAGAGTTAAGGAGAGGTTTTTTGGAGCAATTTGTTCGGGTGAAAAGACTCTGGAGGTTCGTGTCGGTTATAAGACAATCAATACAATCAGTGTTGGTGAGCGTATCCGTCTTGCTTCTCATACCGACAAGCTTGATGTAAGGGTTTCTGCAATCAGAAGATACCAATCATTCCAAGAAATGATTGATGTCGAACCATACCAAAACATAATGCCTTGGGCCGAGTCTCAGAAAGAGGTTGTATCACTCTTAAGGCAATTCTATCCTTCAAAGAAAGAACAGTTAGGCGTTGTAGTTTTGGAATTTGATCAAGCTAGTGAATAGAAAGGACACGATATGGAAAAAGACATAAAATCGTGCACATTGATGGAAAGATATATTCGACTAATCAAGCAAGGAAAGAAGTCCGCCGAGGCTAGAGTGGCAATACCGATGTTTAGAAACTGGCAAGAGGGCGATACGATCAGGTTTTTCAGCAGAAGAAATCCACGCATTGAAGTCTTTGTCAAGATTGTAGGAAAGACACACTATAAGACATTTCGACAGATGCTTGAGACTGAAGGCGTCGAGAGGCTAATTCCAGAGATAAGCAATATTGACGAAGGAGAGAAGATATATCTGGAAATACCAAAATACGCTGAACGGGAAAAACAATACGGAGTTCTAGCCTTCCGACTCGAAGTCATTTAGGTTCGACTGTATGAATCGGTAGGGTTGTTTATGCGTTGGCCGGGGAGAAGTGCGCCGCGAATGGTGAAGACATAAGCCATCAAAACCGCCGAACAAGGCGCTGAAGCGGATCGTAGCCCTGGCGGGCTACTCCCGCTTAGCTTTCTGTTGGGCGAACGGGGGAGAAATGGCTAAGCGAGTATTCTTCAGTTTTCATTATCAGGACGTTATAGATTTCCGCGCCAATGTGGTCCGAAACCACTGGATGACTAAGCCAGATAGAACATCCGCCGGTTTTTTCGATGCATCAATTTGGGAGACCGCAAAGAAATCGGGTAGCATTGCAGTGAAAAGGCTAATCAACTCCGGCCTTGACGGCACAACGGTCACTTGCGTACTCATCGGTTCCCAAACATATCTCAGACCTTGGGTTCGCTATGAGGTCCTGAAGAGCTTCCGCAAAGGTAACTCGATCGTCACCGTTCATATTAACTCTATCCGCGGAAAAGACCAGATGACCAAAACTAAGGGGCAGAATCCTCTGAGCCACCTCGGAGTGACCTACTCTGAAAGTGGTCTGACCGCCACGCTTTGGGAGAAGGCAAACGGAGAATGGAAAGAATATGCCGAGATCGATGGAGCCGCCTCATATCAAACGGGTGGAGTCGGCCCCCAATATCGGAACAAGGGGTTCAACCTTGCCCAATGGTATCCGGCATACGATTGGGTTGCTGATGACGGTTACAACAACTTTGCAGACTGGATCGGGTAGCATGGCTGAGAACACATAATACAAGGAGAACTCCCACGCCGTTCACGGGGGGGACGGGTACGTCCATAACTATATAACTAACATCTTAGTGAGAAGTGGCATACGGGAGAGACGTTCATTAAATCATCAAATTCTTGAAGACACTTATGAAAGAGAACTTTTGCCCACCCGCGGATTCAGCCAATCGGCCATAAAGCAGTTTCTGGCTGATCCAGGCGTTGGGCCGACAAATAGAACTGATCGAGATTTGGAGGTAGGACTTGGCTAGGACTGCAATTGATTCTTTCATTGATGCTTATGTTCAGGCATTGCAGGACCAGACCGCAGCGGTTTTCGCCGGCGCGGGTCTTTCAATACCTGCCGGAATGGTTAATTGGAAGGATCTGATGCGAAGCATCGCGGCGGATGTCGGCCTGGACGTTGATAAGGAAGATGACCTCGTGACCTTGGCACAGTTTCATGTGAACGAGAGAGGTGGACGTCACCGGATTAACCAAGCTCTAGTGAACGAGTTCTCTGCGCGAGCGCGACCAACGGAAAACCACCGAATCCTCACTTCCTTGCCCATTCACACTTACTGGACAACAAATTACGACGTGCTCATCGAGGAATCATTGAGGGCTGGGAAGAAGAACCCAGACGTCAAGACGAGTCCTGAAAGCCTGACGACAACCACTCCCCGACGCGACGCTGTGGTATTCAAGATGCACGGAGACGTCTCACGACCCAGTGACGCGGTCGTAACAAAGGACGACTATGAATCCTTCGACTCGACAAAGCGCCACCTCTTTTCGATGGCTCTTCAGGGTGATTTAGTTTCGAAAACTTTCCTGTTCATTGGTTTCAGTTTCAGCGACCCAAACCTCAGTTACATCCTTGCTCGAATCCGTGTACTGCTTGGCGAGAACAGACGAGAGCATTATTGCCTTCTCAAAAGAGTGGAACGAGCAGACTTTCCATCCAACGCCGCGTACCAATACGCCCGAGCCAAGCAAGATCTCCAAGTTCGTGACCTTAAGCGGTACGGAATTGTCGGCCTGTTGGTCGACTCTTTTTCAGAATATACGGAAGTTCTTCGCCGCGTGCAGCGCAGGTATCGAATGGCTCGGGTCTTCATTTCAGGCAGTGCCGTGGATTACTCCCCATTTGATGAGGCTGCCGGTCAAACTCTCATTAAAGAAGTCTCGCGACAACTCGTCGAAGCAGGTTTTGGCGTTGTCACAGGATTTGGTCTTGGTGTCGGCCCATATGTTGTGAATGGAGTATTGCAACAACTCGACGCTGAGGGCACCCAGGTTATTGATGACCGAGTCATTATGCGTCCGTTTCCGCAAGGTATCACCGGTGCTGCCGAGCGAAAACGCCGCTGGACTGCTTACCGCAATGAAATGCTTTCTTACGCTGGGATTGCGATCTTCCTTTTTGGAAACAAGAAGGATTCTCATGGCAACACAATTCCTGCGGACGGTCTTGAGGAAGAATTTGAAATTGCTAACTCCCTCGGTATTTCGGTTGTGCCCGTGGGCTGTACCGGTAGTAAATCCAAGGAATTGCTTAACCGCGTCCTCGGTGATTACCATCGATACTTTCCTAAGCGTGGGCTGAAGAACTTGTTTACCGCCTTAGGTCGATCCGGCACTCCGGCCGATGTAGCTACCCGGGTCGTGACCCTCGCAAGAACGATTCGTGATGGTAAGTGAAGTGATGTATTAGCCCTCTAGGGCCATTCGAGAAAGGAGGAAAGGAATTATGGCGAGACGAGTGTTTTTCAGTTTTGATTACAACTACGTATGGAAGGTAAACCAAATCAGGAATCTGCCTAACATCGTGGGTACAGCTGCTGCGGGATTTCAGGACGCATCACTTTGGGAGGAGGCAAAGAAGAAGGGCGACAAAGAGATCAAGAAGATGATCGACAAGGCTCTTGAAAACACCACCGTGACAGTCGTGTTCGTTACGTATGGGACTGCCCAGCGAAAGTACATCAATTATGAAATAGATCAATCTCTCGAACGTGGCAATGGTCTCGTTGCCGTCCAAATTCATCATCTAAAGGACCAGGACGGAGATACTGGCTCGCCCGGTGCTATTCCCACCCAAATCGAGGCCAACGGTTTTAAGGCGTACAAATACACTAACTCTGAAGCATTGACCAAGTGGATCGAGGAGGCCGCGAAGCTCGCAGCGAAGTAACGCAGGGCGGAGACGGGGACATGCATCAGGGGGAGGCAAGTTGAGCCCTTGGCAGAGGACAAGAGTGAGAGAAAGAAGTATCGCCCAACAACTTGATGGAGCCGACTCCATACAGTCGCGGCTCATCATGGCGTTGGGTGGCTTCCTTCAAATGAGTGCATTTGAGTGAATTGCGAGCATAGCAGAGTTCGTTGCTTGAATCACTACGACACCTTCCGCAAATATTTGTGTGAGAATTGCGGCGGTGTTTTCATCTGTGAGTGCGAACACCAACTGGCAATCACCTTCCTACCACATCAGACAAAACTTGCCGGTGAGTATGGAACTCGCAACAAGTATCCAGTATCAGGGTTTGCGCCCGATATTTGCGCAGAATGTAGAGGCGAAAAGGAAGAAGCTCATCCCCGCGCGGCTATTTATGGACAAAAAGGGAAAGTAGAAAGGTATTATTGGCGGGAGATTTTCAAAACGTACTGCGAGTATGTGCTTAACTGGCTACAACAAAACTCGGATCAAGTGAAAGACATCATCGAATTTCAGTCTAGATTCAGGGGCATTGCAACAGAGCTCAAGAAGAAGGCCAAGAAACACTGGCAAGCGTTGGACAAGCAAAGCCCCAAATACGATCTCAAGGAACGGACCGAAGCTGAATTCCTTTCACAAGTGCCAGTCCCGCTTATAAGAATTGAAGCCAAGTATCGGCAGATTGAGAAAAATGACCAAAAGATTGGCAAGTGGATAAATCAATCTGGCGAGTTAGCCTCTGTCGAGGAAATAGGTTCTGAATGGTATCGCTCCAAAGGTTACAACATTCTAGCATGTGAGAGAAAATTCATATCTACTTGGGTAGGAACTTTTCTATCACTTCCCATACAAGACCCTAGCGATCTGCGCGTACGTTCAACTTTCCGAAATTCGACCAAAGGTTGGACATCTCACAATCAAAATAGTCTTCTAATCTCAATTCTCTTACCCGAAGACTTTGGTTCTCCAGAATACTACAAACGGCGTGAGGTTGCTATAAAAGCTGGTATCCGGCGGATGAGAACCGCCGGAAACTTGCGAACCTTATTCGATGAACTATTGGACGATAGCGAATCGCTCAGGGATTATCTTTGGGTCAACGACGATAAGACTGTTGAGGTAGCCCGGATCGCCCTGAATATACTTCCAAAAGAGACAGTCGTCACGAGCGTTGAGTGGGCTATACAAGATTTCTGGCACAGGCAGCCCGGTTGGCCAGACCTATTTGCCTACAAGGGTAACGACTTTATATTTGTGGAAGTCAAATCACCCCATGATGAACTATCTCAGGAACAAATGAACTGGTTTCAATGGGCAATTGAACAAGTGCACATTCCATGCGAAATATGTCGTGTTGAGAAGAAAAAAGGTTAAAAGTGTAGGCCGCCTCCCAACAACGGCATTCAGCGGACGGCTTCACTCGCTTCGCCGCGCCGCTGATGCCTAGCGTTAGGCAGCGCGAAAGGGGACATCGTGAAGACTCTAGCCTTCGTGATCGGCTTGCTCATCGTCGCCGCCGGCGCAGTCGGCATCATCGCGCCCTCCGGCCTCGTCTGGATCGCCGAACACTCCGTCACTTCCGGCGCGTTCTACGTCATCGCCACGGTCCGAGTCGCCTTTGGTCTCGTCCTGATTTCGGTGGCATCGATTTCCCGCGCGCCAAAGACGCTCCGCGTTTTGGGCTACCTCATCCTGATCGCTGGGATAACGACGGCTCTGACGGGTCTGGTGGCAATCGAGAGCGCTCACGCCATCATCGAGTGGTGGTTGCGACAGGGATCCGGCGTCGTCCGTCTCACGGGAATTCCTCTGCTGGCCCTCGGAGGCTTCGTCGCATACGCCTGCGCTCCCGCTCGAACAAGCGCTTCCAGCGGACGGCGGTAAACTGGTGCAACGAAGGAGTCGCTGCGGTCCGTCGCTGAAGCGACAGATGTTAGGTGGAACTAGTAGACAAAGGAGATATCAATGAGAACAAAAGTGGGTCTGTGGATTGACCATAGAAAGGCTATTGTCGTGGCTGTTACGGACAAAGGGGAAGAAATAGGACTGATAATATCGAAGGTAGAAAAACAGCCCCGGCGTTCTGGTGATTCACCTCTTAAGGGTCCCTATAAATCACAGCAGGTACCCGCGGATGATAGTCGCCAGAGAACTTTTACGGGACATCTCAACATTTACTATGATGCAGTCATTGCGTGTATTCGTGATGCAGAGTCTATTCTGATATTTGGTCCTGGTGAGGCAAAGGATGAATTGAAAGAACGTCTTGAAGGAAATAACCTCGGTGGACGAGTCGCAGGTATTGAAACAGTTGACAAGATGACGGATCGTCAGATCGCGGCGAAGGTTCGACAGCACTTTGCCGAGTAACGTTCGGCAATAGGACCAAGGCAGAACCACCTAACACGCTCTTCGAGCGGACGCGGAAAACCGCGCCGGTGATGAGTGCCGTTCGACAGCAAAAGAAATGAAGAAAAGGACATTATTGAGTTGGAGTAGTGGGAAGGACAGCGCGTGGGCGCTTCACCTCCTCCGTCAAGACCCTACAATTGACCTTCTTGGCCTTTTCACTGTGATGAACGAGAAGTACGACCGCGTCTCAATGCACTCGACCAGACGGGAATTGCTGCAGCGGCAGGCCGAGGCAATCGGCCTACCTTTTGAAACAATCAACCTACCCGATTCATGCACAAACGAGAGATGCGACGCTACCATGCGGCAATTCATTGCAGAGGCCGTCAGTAGAGGAATCGGATGCATGGCTTTCGGAGACCTGTTTCTTGAGGATGTCCGGCAATATCGGGTGAACCAATTGAAAGGGACCGGGATTGAACCGATGTTCCCATTGTGGGGAGTTCCCACCAGCCTGCTCGCAGAAGAGATGCTTTCGGCTGGTCTTGAAGCCTACGTCAGCAGCGTCGACCTGAAAAAACTACCGTCACACTTTGCGGGACAGAAGTGGACCCAGGATTTGATCGCACAGTTTCCCCCGGGCAACGATCCGTGCGGAGAGAATGGGGAAATCCACACGGTCGTCGTGGGTGGCCCCATGTTTCTGAGAACTGTGCCGGTCAGAATCGGAGAGGTTGTTAAGCGGAATGGGTTTGCCTACGCGGACATCATTCCGATGGAATGAAACGATTGTCGAACCAAGGAGTGCAGGCGACGCGGTACCCGTGCGCCTGACTCCTGCCGTTATGTGTAAGAAAAAATAGACTTGACATTGAGTGACAATCGTGTACACAATTATTGCACGATTGGAGGGTGAGAGTCATGAAGTTTATCAGTGTGCGCGACTTACGGGGAAAATCGGCTGAGGTCTGGAAGAATCTTCCGGGAGAACGGGAGATGGTTGTCACCAGCAACGGACGGCCGATTGCAATTCTTGCAGCAGTCAGCGAATCGAACCTCGAAGAATCTATTTCGGCCTTTCGCCAAGCACGTGCTGTCGAGGCAGTGGTAAGTCTTCAGCGTAGATCGTTGGAGCAGGGGACCGATAGTATTAAGGCAAAGGAGATTGAGGCTGAAATTCAGGAAGTACGAAAAAAGCGCACACGATGAAGATCGTTCTTAACACCAATGTTCTTGTGGCGGGGCTTCTATCGCCTTTTGGTCCGTGTGGTGAGATTGTTCGTATGGTTTCCTCGGGTGAACTGGTATTATGTCTCGATGCCCGCATCCTATCCGAATATCATGATGTGTTGCGTCGTCCCAAGTTCCAATTCGAACAGGACAAGGTTGCTGCCCTCATGGATTATATTGAATACCGTGGTCATATCGTGGCATCCTCCCCTCTTTCCCGTTCTTTACCGGACCCTGACGACGAACCATTTCTTGAGATCGCCCTTTCCGGTGATGCCGAATATCTGATTACCGGCAATCACGCTCATTACCCTCCCAATCTATGCAAGGGTGCCAGAGTGCTTTCACCCGCCGACTTCCTTAAATACTACAGCAAGCGGCAGAAACCAAAGAAAGGCAGCACATAACCAGCCAATCCACCGGACGGCTCACCGCTGATCGGCACGTTCGCTTCTTACATCCCTATTGATAAATTGACATTATGACGTTATAATGTTATAGCATCAATAGGAGGTGACGCTATGACGATGCAAGCTAAAAGATCAACCATATACCTTGATCCAGATATTCATAAGGCACTGCGATTAAAAGCTGTCGAAACATCCCGGTCTGTATCAGATCTGGTTAACGAAGCCGTCAGAGAATCCCTTGCGCAAGACGCTGAAGATCTTGAAGCATTTGAGAAAAGAGTATCAGAACCTCTAATCAGCTATGATGAAATGGTCAAGAGATTGAAAAAAGATGGCCGCATATAAAATCTTTTTCAAAAGGTCTGTAGAGAAAGATTTCAAGCCAATACCCAAAAAGGACCTCAAGAAGATTCTTGATCGTATTGAGATGCTCGCTGAAAATCCTCGCCCTTCTGGCAGTGAAAAGTTGACAGGTCAAGAAAGGTATCGTGTACGTCAAGGACTATATCGCATTGTTTATTCTATCCAAGATTATGAACTCACCGTATGGGTCGTCAAAGTCGGCCATCGAAAAGATGTCTATCTGAGAAACTCATACTTCAGATTTTAAGTGGTTCATCTGATGCGAATATTGCGTTTAATGATTTGTGCCAACTTCTTATTCATCTTGGTTTTGAAGAAAGGACAAAAGGTAATGGATAGGTATGAGGTAATCATATTCTGGAGCGAAGAAGATCAGGTATATGTTGCTGAAGTACCAGAACTTCCTGGTTGCGTTGCCCATGGTGATTCATATGAATCGGCGTTGGCCAATGCAAAGCAAGCAATAGCTCTCTGGATTGAAACAGCAAAAGAATTTAATGATCCGATTCCTGCGCCCAAAGGCCGTCGCCTTGCCTATGCATGACATGCAGTAACACCGAACAATTCACTGCAAAGAAATCTGGGAAGAAATAAGGAGGGTATCCATGCACAGGTTCTTAATCGTGATTGAAAAAGCCAATGGAAACTATTCTGCATATTCCCCTGATCTTCCTGGTTGTATAGCAACGGGCAAAACAAAGGACCAAGCTGCAAAAACATTCATGAAGCAATTGAATTGCATATTCAAGGTTTAAAAGAAGATCACCTACCTATTCCAAAATCGCACGCCAGTGCAGAATACATTGCCATTACAGGCTAACCAAGGCATCCAGCGTACGGCTTACAGCCGCCGCTCACCCACACATTAGCTTCTCGCGCAGAACTATAATCCATTTTAAAAAATTGACTCATGGACCGGGATGTGTCTAATACATCTTAATCTAAAGGCTGCTCCATAGGTCAGTGGGGGTTGTATCCATACATAGGATATGAAGCCAGGAGGAGGGTGTATTTTAAAATGAAAGGAGTAAGCATATGACGATGAAAAAAGAGGTGTTCTTCGCCGTTTGTTTCTTGCTTCTCGTGTTCCTTTCTGTTCCTTGCTTCGCCGCAGAAAAGAACTATCGGATAGATGTTCTGCAGGTTACGAATATCACAGTCTTCCAGACATGCTATAACAGTTTTTTCAAAGAGCTTGCGAATAACGGCATCGTCCAGGGGAAGAACCTCACGATAAAACGCACTATTATTGATTTCGATATTGAGAAGGGCGGCTTGTGGACGAAAATAGGCGTGCTCATGCGCATCAAGAGCGAGGCCTCCCGTATCGCCGATGAAAAGCCGGACCTTGTGCTCACCATAGGCACACCGGCAACCAAATACGCCAAGGACAAGATCGTCGCTGCAGGCATACCGCTCGTGTTCACCTCCGTTGCCATCCCCACCGCCGCCGGATGCAAGTCGCTGACCGAGGCAGGCCCAGGGTTTACCGGAGCCACGTTGTACATGAACATGAAGGACATGCTCAAGATCGTCAAGCTGGCATTCCCGAAGAGAAATACCTTTGGAATCATCTACAGCGATGACGACAACGCCGTAGCACAGGTGGAAGAGGCCAAGAAGACCGGTTCCTCCATGGGCATAACCTTCGTCACCAAGCAGGTGGAAAAGAGCGACCCTATCACCCCTGTTGCCAAAGAGCTTGTGGCCCAGGGCGCCCAGGCCTTTATCGTCCCGCTCGACACCTACTATGCTTTAAGGAATAACGAGCCCAGCTTGGAGCTCTATGCGTATAGAAGGACCGTCAAGATCCCGGCCATCAGTTTTGCACTATATAAGATACCTGGGGCGGCTTTTTACGTTGGCTCTGATTTCGGCTATGTGTCCAAGCTCTCCGCCCAGCAGGCAGTAAAGATCCTCAAGGAGGGCGCAAAACCAGAATCTCTCCCTATATTACGACAAGAGGACCTCAATATCCTGGTGGATGAAAAGTCATTGAAGGAGATTGGTGTCACCCTGCCCATGGACATCCTGAAGATCGCAAAGCCTGTCGACTAATATCGCTTTTCTCCCCCGCACCGGGCTATTCCCCGGTGCGGGGATCATAAGAACAACGGATATTATAAAAAGAAAGGACACCGCAACTTGAAGGGAGCTACACACAATGTCCGATCATAAAGCGAGTCGCACGGCGCTGGGAACCGCATACCTGAGGGCCGCGCATCAGTTGTTTGAAATACAGCCGCGGATTCTTGATGATCCGGTTGCATTGTCACTGCTTGGACCGGTTGCCTTGCAGCGGATCAAAGATACGGCGGATCACTATCGAACTCCCGAAGGGCTTGCATTGCGCGCTCATGTAGTTCTTCGTTCGCGGTTCGCCGAGGACCGGCTCGCCGCTGCGGTCCTTCGCGGAATTACGCAGTATGTCATCCTGGGGGCAGGCTTCGATACCTTTGCACTCAGGCAACCTCCATGGGCGCAGGCTTTGAAGATTTTCGAGGTCGACCATCCGGGGACACAAACCATGAAACGTTCCCATCTTGCCGCAGCTGGCCTCGCAATGCCCCAGAACGCAGCCCTTGCCAACATCGACTTTGAACACGAATCGTTACTCGATGGCCTGCTTAGGTATCATGTCTCGATGGACGAGCCGACCTTCTTCTCCTGGCTGGGTGTGACGATGTACCTCAAAGAAGACGCCATTGATGCCGTGCTCCGGTCTGTCGCAACGTTTCCGGCGGGCAGTGAGATCGTGCTTACATTCGTGCAGCCGCCAGGCGACTCTCCTTCGCCACTCGCCCGGCGCACCGCAGGCCTTGGCGAACCTTGGGTGAGTTACTTCGAGCCTGATGTGCTCGAAGTAAAACTGCGTGGCCTCGGCTTTGCCAGAGTGGAGTTCCTTTCACCCGAAGAGGCTGAGGTGCGGTACTTTCGGCAGCACCCAGAAGACCTTCCAGTACCGAAGCAAACTAACATCCTCTGTGCGGTGCTGTAATGTTCCCGACATGATCTGGCAAGTGTGGGCTGATATCGCCATCGGCTTGGCGGTTCCACTAGCAACGGCACTACTCTATTTCACAGGACATATCCAACGCAGACATCTCATGATGATGGTATGGGGTTTTGCTGTCGGTTCAACGTGGGAGTTCACCAATTACTTCCTTGGTAATACGTATCACGCAATGAAAGTGGAGTGGCCGATGCCGATCATCACCCTTTTGCATTTCGTTTCCATTTTTTCATAAAGTTGCTTACTAATACAAAATAATTGCAGGCTATGAATCTTGTAATCGGCTCTGAAATATAATCAAAAGGAAGAGGTGATCATGGAAGAAAAAAATCTCATACTTGCCGTTGACATCGGTACTACCGAAACGAAAGCAGTGCTGGTGAGCCCTGACGGATACATAGATTCAAATCAGTGTGCATGCAGCCTCTCGTACCCGGCAAAGTCGTGTGTCGAGCAATCACCGGAGGAGCTGTCGGATGCGATATATACATCCAGCAGGGATGTCCTTGCGGCGCATCCCGAGCTGGTCGGCAGGCTTGCAGCAATCGTGTTTACGAGCCAGATGCAGAACACGATTCCTGTGGGCAGGGATGGAAAGCCTCTCACGAACATGCTCTCCTGGATGGATGAGCGGGCAGCCCAATTCACCCAGGAAGAGATGTACAGGGGGCTCATCAAGATCGAGGGCTATCCGGTCTCAAAGCTCATAAAGTTCCTGAGAATAACCGGCGGCATGCCGGGAAAAAACGGGAAAGACACCGTATGCAAGCTCGCGTGGATGAAAAAGAACAAGCCCGACTTGTATGATGCCGTTCACAAGTTTCTCGACGTAAAGGATTATGCCGTCTTTCTTGCCACCGGCAATTATCTGAGCTCATACGATATGGCGTACATCACATGGCTCATGGATACGCGGAAAAAGGACCAGGGAAAGTGGACGTGGTCGGAAGATATCCACAGAATGTACGGGCTCGACACACGCAAGATGCCGGAGCTCAAACCCTCGACGGCAATCGCGGGCACTGTCACGTCAGAATTTTCCGCGAAGACCGGCGTACCGGAGGGCCTTCCCGTGGTGAACGGCTCCGGCGACCTCCTCACGTCGGCGATCGGTTCGGGCGCCATCGAGATGGGGGATCTGCACGTCAACATCGGCACCGCCGGCTGGGTTGCCACACACTTCCCTGGCCATGCCGTCGATACGCGCCATTACATAGGAACAATCGTTTCAGGGATTCCCGGCGTGTATCTTTTGATCAGCAAGCAGGAAACCCTGGGCGCTGCTCTCGACTGGGTGAAAGGCGTGCTTTATCCCGCCGAGCTCATAAAAGAAGCATCATCCGCAGAGATATACAAGAAGGTGAACGAGGAAGCGGCACGATCGGCCCCCGGCGCGAACAGCGTCATTCTGACTCCATGGCTTTTCGGGGAGAGGTCGCCCATCAACAATCCCTACCTGCGCGGACAGATATTCAATATCGGCCTCAATACGACCAGGGCCGATCTCTGCCGGGCGGCAATGGAAGGGGTTGCCTTCAACATCCGCTGGGGAATGGAAGCCGTGGAAGCACTGTCTTCTAAAAAGACCAGGCCGACCACGGATGAAGTCCGATTGATAGGCGGCGCTTCAAAGAGCGATATATGGTGCCAGATCTTCGCCGACGTGCTGCAGAGGCCGGTCGTGCAGATGATGAACCCCCAGATGGCATCCGCCCAGGGCGTAGCGACCATCGCGATGGTTTCCCTGGGGATTTACAAGGATTTCAAGGAGATAAACAGGATGCTGAAAAAGGGAAGCCTCTTCAGGCCCGATCCGGGCACCAGGGCTGTTTATGACAGTCTGTATGCACACTATAAGGCGCTGTATAAGAATAACAGGGCCAGTTTTAACAAAATCAACCGGTAAAGGGATATCTGCCATGAAGCGTTTCATTGATGACTACCATAACGAATCATTCGACATCATCGTGATAGGCGGCGGTATAACCGGCGCGGCAGTTGCCTATGACGCCGCAAGCAGGGGATTGAGCGTTGCGCTTGTGGAAAAGAACGATTTCGGCTGGGCCACGTCAGCCGCTACATCCAAGGTGATCCACGGCGGCTTGCGCTATTTGAAAAACCTTGAATTCGGCCTGGTGCGCGAGTCCTTAAGCGAACGAAGGATAATGGAGAACATCGCCCCCAACTTTGTCTATCCCATGCATTTCATGTTCATCAATCCTACATTTGTCATGAAGATTGGGCTTTTCGTGTACGATCTGCTCGCGTTTGACAAGGGATTCACCTGGGACAAAAGCAAGAAGATCCGCAACCACTACCCCCTTTCGAGAGAAAGGGTTATCGAGGAGGAGCCGAACGTAAAGCGCTACGGGCTGAAAGACGCCAGGGTGTACTATGACTGCCTGAGCATTTTCCCCGAGCGGCTGACGCTTGCATTCATAAAGTCGGCCGTCTATTACGGGGCAAAAGTCTCGAATTATACAAAAGTGGAAAATTTCATCATCGAGGATGAAAACAGGGTTTCCGGCATAGCGGTGCGTAATCTTGTGGACAACAGAACGCACACCATCAGGGGAAAACTTACCATCAACTGCACCGGCCCCTGGGCGGATATCGTCCTCAAGCTGGCAAAAAAGGGGGTTTCGTTTGACAAGATACGACGCTCCGAAGGCATCCATCTGATTGTGAAGAAGCGCATCAACGCTCATGCCGTGGGCACCATGACCAAAACAGGCCACTTTTTTCTCATCCCCTGGCGCGGGCATTCGCTGATAGGGACTACGGACAAGGAATATGGCGGAGATCCTGATGGATACCACGTGTCCAGGCAGAGCATCCAGGAGCTGCTGGATACGGTAAACAGGGATTTCGGCAACAACGATCCCATCGAGTACCATGACGTGCTGTTTGCATATGGAGGCCTTCGCCCGCTCCTCGATGCGAAGGGAGAAGACGTGCACACCACCACGCGCAAATACGAGATCTTTGACCACGCAGATGAAGGGCTCAACGGCCTCATAACCGTCGAGGGCGGCAAGTATACCACCAGCCGCAACCTCGCACAGAATGTCTTGAAGGTCGTGGAAAAGAGATTGGGGATAAAGCCCGGCAAGTGCATGACCGCCGGACAACGGCTTATTGGCTGCGAGATAGAGGACATTGAAAGATTCATTGATTCCATTAAAGAAGGAAACAGGGATTTTAAAGATACGACCGTTAAATACCTTGGCAGAAATTACGGCACCGAGTACGACAAGGTTCTGAAACTTGCACGGCAGGATTCAAGGCTCTCAGAAATTCTGAACGATGACGGCGAGATACTGGCCCAGGCGGTTTATGCAATCGAGAACGAGATGGCAATCACGTTGAAAGACATTCTCTTCAGGAGAACGGGTATCGGGACTCTGGGCAATCCCGGCGAAAAAGTTGTAGCAAAAGTTGCCGATATCGCAGCACAAGCGCTGGGCTGGAATGATGACAGGAAAAAAAAGGAAATTTTCGAAGTCGAAA
>CAWKAM010000028.1:0-23659 GCA_963847605.1 uncultured delta proteobacterium
CAACTTGAAGGGAGCTACACACAATGTCCGATCATAAAGCGAGTCGCACGGCGCTGGGAACCGCATACCTGAGGGCCGCGCATCAGTTGTTTGAAATACAGCCGCGGATTCTTGATGATCCGGTTGCATTGTCACTGCTTGGACCGGTTGCCTTGCAGCGGATCAAAGATACGGCGGATCACTATCGAACTCCCGAAGGGCTTGCATTGCGCACTCATGTAGTTCTGCGTTCGCGGTTCGCCGAGGACCGGCTCGCCGCTGCGGTCCTTCGCGGAATTACGCAGTATGTCATCCTGGGGGCAGGCTTCGATACCTTTGCACTCAGGCAACCTCCATGGGCGCAGGCTTTGAAGATTTTCGAGGTCGACCATTCGGGGACACAAACCATGAAACGTTCCCATCTTGCCGCAGCTGGCCTCGCAATGCCCCAGAACGCAGCCCTTGCCAACATCGACTTTGAATACGAATCGTTACTCGATGGCCTGATTAGGTATCATGTCTCGATGGACGAGCCGACCTTCTTCTCCTGGCTGGGTGTGATGATGTACCTCAAAGAAGACGCCATTGATGCCGTGCTCCGGTCTGTCGCAACGTTTCCGGCGGGCAGTGAGATCGTGCTTACATTCGTGCAGCCGCCAGGCGACTCTCCTTCACCACTCGCCCGGCGCACCGCTGGTCTTGGCGAACCTTGGGTGAGTTACTTCGAGCCTGATGTGCTCGAAGTAAAACTGCGTGGCCTCGGCTTTGCCAGAGTGGAGTTCCTTTCACCCGAAGAGGCTGAGGTGCGGTACTTTCGGCAGCACCCAGAAGACCTTCCAGTACCGAAGCAAACTAACATCCTCTGTGCGGTGCTGTAATGTTCCCGACATGATCTGGCAAGTGTGGGCTGATATCGCCATCGGCTTGGCGGTTCCACTAGCAACGGCACTACTCTATTTCACAGGACATATCCAACGCAGACATCTCATGATGATGGTATGGGATTTTCCTGTCGGTTCAACGTGGGAGTTCACCAATTACTTCCTTGGTAATACGTATCACGCAATGAAAGTGGAGTGGCCGATGCCGATCATCACCCTTTTGCATTTCGTTTCCATTTTTTCATAAAGTTGCTTACTAATACAAAATAATTGCAGGCTATGAATCTTGTAATCGGCTCTGAAATATAATCAAAAGGAAGAGGTGATCATGGAAGAAAAAAATCTCATACTTGCCGTTGACATCGGTACTACCGAAACGAAAGCGGTGCTGGTGAGCCCTGACGGATACATAGATTCAAATCAGTGTGCATGCTGCCTCTCGTATCCGGCAAAGTCGTGTGTCGAGCAATCACCGGAGGAAATAGCGGAGGCGATATACAAAACCAGCAAGGATGTTTGTGCGGCGCATCCCGATCTGGCCGGCAGGCTTGCCGGTATGGTATTCACGAGCCAGATGCAGAACACGACTCCTGTGGACAGAAACGGAAAGCCACTCATGAATATGCTTTCCTGGATGGATCAGCGCGCAGCCCAGTTCACCCAGGAAGAGATGTTTAAGGGTTTTATCAAGATTGAGGGCTATCCTATCACAAAGCTCATAAAATTCATGAGAATAACCGGCGGCGCGCCGGGGAAAAACGGCAAGGACACCGTATGCAAGCTCGCGTGGATGAAAAAGAACAAGCCCGACCTGTATGATTCTGTCCACAAATTTCTGGACGCAAAGGATTATGCCGTTTATCTTACCACCGGGAATTATGTGACCTCATATGACATGGCGTTAATCACCTGGCTCATGGATACTCGGAAAAAGGACCAGATGAAGTGGACATGGTCGGAAGACATCCACAGAATGTACGGGCTTGATTCACACAAAATGCCTGAGATTAAACCTTCAACAGCAATCGTGGGCAGAGTCACGTCGGAATTTTCCGCGAAGACCAGCGTTCCGGAGGGCCTTCCCGTGGTGAACGGCGCGGGCGACCTCCTCACATCAGCAATCGGTTCCGGCGCCATTGAGATGGGACGGATGCACATCAATATCGGCACCGCCGGCTGGGTTGCCACACACTTCCCGGGCCATGCCGTCGATACGCGCCATTACATAGGAACAATCGTTTCAGGGATTCCCGGTGTGTTCCTTCTGATCAGCAAGCAGGAAACGCTGGGCGCTGCTCTGGATTGGCTGAAAGCTATGCTGTATCCCCCCGAGTTAACGAAAGGGACATCAAAGGCTGAAATATACAAGATGATGAATGAGGAAGCGGCACGATCAGCCCCCGGCGCGAACAGCGTCATTCTGACTCCATGGCTTTTCGGGGAGCGATCTCCCATCAACAATCCCTACCTGCGCGGGCAGATATTCAACATCGGCATGAATACAACCAGGGCCGATCTATGCCGGGCCGCGATGGAGGGGGTTGCCTTCAACATCCGCTGGGGAATGGAATGCGTGGAAGCGATATCGGCTAAAAAAACCAGGCCGACCACGGATGAAGTTCGATTGATAGGCGGGGCTTCGAAGAGCGATGTTTGGTGTCAGATCTTCGCCGACGTCCTGCAGAAGCCGGTTCTGCAGATGATGAACCCCCAGATGGCATCCGCTCAGGGCGCTGCGTCCATCGCGATGGTTTCCCTGGGGATTTACAAAGACTTCAACGAGGTAAACAGGATGCTGAAAAAAGGAAACCTCTTCAAGCCGGACCCGGGCACCAAGGCGGTATATGACAGGCTGTTTGCGCAATACAAGGCGCTGTATAAGAATAACAGGGCCAGTTTTAATAAAATCAACCGGTAAAGGGATATCTGCCATGAAGCGTTTCATCGATGACTACCAAAACGAATCATTCGACATCATTGTGATAGGCGGCGGCATAACCGGCGCGGCAGTTGCCTATGACGCCGCGAGCAGAGGATTGAGCGTCGCGCTTGTGGAAAAGAACGATTTCGGCTGGGCCACGTCGGCCGCTACCTCCAAGGTGATCCATGGCGGCTTGCGCTATTTGAAAAACCTTGAATTCGGCCTGGTGCGCGAATCCTTAAGCGAACGAAGGATAATGGAGAATATCGCCCCCAACTTTGTCTATCCCATGCATTTCATGTTCATCAATCCCACGTCAGTCATGAAGATCGGGCTTTTCATGTACGATCTGCTCGCGTTTGACAAGGGATTCACCTGGGACAAAAGCAAAAAGATCCCCAACCACTACCCCCTTTCGAGAGAACGGGTTATCGAGGAGGAGCCGAACGTAAAGCGCTACGGGCTGAAAGACGCCAGGGTGTACTATGACTGCCTGAGCATTTTCCCCGAGCGGCTGACGCTTGCATTCATAAAGTCGGCCGTCTATTACGGGGCAAAAGTCTCGAATTACACAAAAGTGGAAAATTTCATCATCGAGGATGGAAACAGGGTATCCGGCATAGCGGTGCGGAATCTTGTGGACAACAGATCGCACACCATCAGGGGAAAAGTTACCGTCAACTGCACCGGCCCCTGGGCGGATATCGTCCTCAAGCTTGCAAAAAAGGCTGTTTCGTTTGACAAGATACGGCGCTCCGAAGGCATCCACCTGATTGTCAGGAAGCTTATCAACGCTCATGCCGTGGGCACCATGACCAAAACGGGCCACTTTTTTCTCATCCCCTGGCGCGGGCATTCGCTGATAGGGACTACCGACAAGGAATATGGCGGAGATCCGGATGGATACCACGTGTCCAGGCAGAGCATCCAGGAGCTGCTGGTTACGGTAAACAGGGATTTCGGCAACAACGATCCCATCCAGTACCGTGACGTGCTGTTTGCATATGGAGGCCTTCGCCCGCTCCTCGATGCGAAGGGAGAGGACGTGCATACCACCACGCGCAAATACGAGATTTTTGACCACGCGGATGAAGGGCTCAACGGCCTCATAACCGTCGAGGGCGGCAAGTATACTACCAGCCGCAACCTTGCACAGAATGTCTTGAAGGTCGTAGAAAAGAGATTAGGGAAAAAGCCCGGCAAATGCAAGACCGCCGGACAACGGCTTATTGGCTGCGAGATAGAGGACATCGAAAGGTTCATCGATTCCATTAAACAAGGGAACAGCAATTTTAAAGATACGACCGTTGAATACCTCGGCAGAAATTACGGCACCGAGTACGACAAGATTCTGATGCTTGCACGGCAGGATACAAGGCTCTCAGAAATTCTGAACGATGACGGCGAGATACTAGCCCAGGTGGTTTATGCAATCGAGAACGAGATGGCAATCACGTTGAAAGACATTCTCTTCAGGAGAACGGGCATCGGGACTCTGGGCAATCCCGGCGGAAAAGTTGTAGCAAAAGTCGCCGATATCGCAGCACAAGCGCTGGGCTGGAATGATGACAGGAAAAAAAAGGAAATTTTCGAAGTCGAAAAGGCCTTCAGGCTCCCCGAATGAATAACCGGCCATACTTGAAAATGGCGCCGAAAAAGGTTCCGGACGGATGTGGTTATGTCCACGCCGCTGATCCGCATTCTTAGTTGATATGGAGATCTGAAATGGAAAGATATCGAATCTACTGCTCCGGCCCCCTCTTCTGCGCTGAAGAAGTCGGCGGCATGAGTGCAATCGCCAAAGTGCTTGAAGATGCAGGTTTTCAGACATTCCTGCCTCATCGTGACGGGATAGAAGGGTATGTGATGCGTTTCTCAAATGCATCGTTCCCGTCGACGATCTCCGGAATACGTACACGCATTGATTACGCCATATTCTCTCTGGATGTATACGAGCTGATCGAAAGGTGCAGCGCCGTGGTGTGCAACCTGAACGGCCGCGTCCCCGATGAGGGTATGATCGTTGAAGCCGCCCTTGCCTATGCAGCCGGTAAGCCGCTCGTACTTTTTAAAGATGATGCCAGGGCACCTTTCGGCGGGTATGACAATTCAATGCTGACGAGTCTTGTGCATGGTAAAATTGTGAGAAAGCTAAACGCATTACCTTCTGCACTCAAGCAAGAGCTGTCTCAAAAAATAGATTCAGTGCCTCTGTCGAGCGAAATGAAAGAGGCCGTTTCATATGGAAAACACATTTCGTCGGTAATGGAAAGACTGCCGGAAAACATGGGAAAGAAGCGGTGGTCAGAGGATGTACTCAGCAAGGTAATCGATGAGGCATTCGCTTTGCAATCTCAGAGAGAATGACGATCAATTGCTATTGGTTATTATTAAGGGTACCTCTAATAATGCAGAGAATTTCATACGAATTCATTTTTATTGTCACCCCCCGCGAAAGCGGGGGTCCAGAACTACTCAAAATAACTGGATTCCCGCTTCCGCGGGAATGACACTGAGGGTGGTATCTCTCATTCTTTTTCGAGATGATCAATTTTAGAGGTACCTTTAAGAATACCACGTCGTCCTCGTCTCCTCCTAAAGAACATACCGCCACTTACATAATTGCGGGCGGGTGGCCTGTCAAAACACATGCTATGTATGGGTGGCACGGGCCAAGGCCGAAGGCCTTGCCCGTGGGATATGGACAATGGGTTATGCTTACACTCCACCCACCCTGCGGTACTGTCTGCATTTGAAGAACGTTAGCCCCTCGTGACTCCCAATACGGGATATGCTATATAGGTATAAAGAGGTGGTAATATGACAAAGGTTCAGAAACTGGAGCAAGAGATACAAAAGCTGAATCCCAATGAGCTGGCTTCTTTCAGGGATTGGTTCAGAAAATATGACTCTGATGAATGGGATTGCCAGATTGGAAAAGACATAAATTCAGGCAAGTTCGATAAATTGGCAAAAAAGGCTTTAGCTGCGCATGAGGCAGGAAAGACGAGAGAGATTTGAAGCATTTTGCTTCACCTGCATTTTGGGATTGTTATGACCGGTTGGGTGGCCTAGTCAAAACACATACTATTTATGGGTGGCACGGGCCAAGGCCAAAGGCCTTGCCCATGGGATATGGACAATGGGTTACGCTTACACTCCACCTACCCTGCGGTACTGTTTGCATGTGAAGAGAAATGCAATTGTAATTGCCATTTATATATTAATGTCAGTATAATACCTTGCACTCAATATCCGGATATGCTGCAATTGTGCATAGGATAATTAGATTTAGATAAGAAGCAAAAGTGCAGTCTACTAATTGTAGACGACTCAAAACAGCAGAGGAGGAATAGCCATGGCTACCATCCACTGGATCGATGATGATGCAGGATACGAGGAATGGCTTTCAGCACATCCCGATGGTTTCATGGCCAACGTGTTTAAGCATGGCGGCAAGTACTTTCTGATGCACCGGGCGACACACAAACTCCCCGACCGATCAAGACCAGAAACTGCCAACCCAAGAACAGGAAACCGATACTCGAAGGTCACAGCCCAGCGAATCCCTGACCTGATCGCTTGGGCCAGAGAGAATTTGTCTGCGCTTAAAGAAATCGGGCCTGCGAACTACTGCAAAATCTGCACGCCAGACAGTAATGCGCCTGTCGACTTGGCACCGACGACAAATTTTAGTGAATATTCTCTCCACGCCGAGCAAATGCGATCTCGCGGGCATGTGCCACGACCAGTTGGTCTTCTCAAGCCCGCAGTAACTACTGGTACCACTGCCCTCTACTATCGTGATCCAAAAGTTCGTGCATGGGTTCTCCAGCGTGCAGATGATTGCTGCGAACTCTGCGGGACTATTGCACCGTTCTTGAACGACGATGAGATACCTTATTTAGAGTCCCATCACATTGTTATGCTGTCACAGGGCGGCTCGGACACGCCAGACAACACAGCAGCATTCTGTCCAAATTGTCATCGGAACCTGCACCATGGTAAAGAGCGTGAGCAACTACGTGAAAAACTGTCAATTGCCATAATGAGTAAAGAAGCGCTTACCCGTTACTAAAACATTGGCTCCATTAAGTGAGAACAAAGAGGAAAGCATTAAGACAGACAAGGAACAAAAGGACGCTTATCGTCTAACCCATCCACCGGACGGCAAAACCGCCGGTGATGCGTGTCATTAGAGATAAACATGCTCCCCAGACGCGAGGCTGAACACTAGGAGACTTTAATGAGGGATAGAGAAGTGATTCTTAAGGAACTGATTGATGAGTGGGAGGCTCTAGATATAAGTGATGGTCTACCTAAGAAATCCATAAGGCTACTCACTGAAGAAGAATGCATTGTTTATGTTGAAGATAGTTGGGGTCCAGCAGTTCCATATCCTGCAGTAGATCATGGAAATGGACAAATGAATCATGGCTATAGGAGGGTTAAAGGCGATAACGATGCAATTAATTCGATTCCAGAGGTAGCAAATTTTCCCGAATATCAAGCTTTCCTGCGGGCGATTAATTCAACAGATTCGGCGATTGAAACCGTTGGTTGCGAGAAATTATTTTCCCCAATTAACAATCATCCAACGATAAAGGTAAATATAGGATCATACACTGATATCGTTTTTTCTGACTTTGAATTGAATAGCGATCCGAAGAACATCTTGTATCTGGCGTCAATTTTTGTTGAAGCTCTCAATGGTAGCGCAGCCTGGTGGTCTAAAGCAGAGATTGGTATCCAAAGGCTAAAGGTTTTATATAGATGTCATAAGCCTTGGGGATTGATGTTGCGAGTTCAAGGCTATGGTCGAACCGAGGAAGAGGCTCGCATGACTTGGGGAACGAGCTTGAATAAGCTATCGGAAGCCGTAAAGAAAATTAAGGTAAACCCCTTTGAAAATCTCTAAACGAATGCATCAAGCGGTCGGCGCGGCTATGTGGTACTATCATACTGTGGTACTATCATACTCGGTGTTTAAAATATCAAGTCCATTGCATCCCCGCGCCACCGCTTATGCTGTTGATAGGATGGACCGCCTTCGGCGCTCCATACCTATCGGGGCGTGCAATAATGATTGCGTTTCTGGTGTCGCGCCAAAGGCGCTCCACCTATCAACGCAATCAAGACGCAATTTCCGCCCCCACCGACGGCGGCTTATTGCACGCCCCGTTGGGCATAAATAAATATGAAACCAAATAAAATACAAGAAATGTTTTTTGATGTTCTAAAGCAAACTATAATTGAAAAGAATCTTTCTGATAAAAGTATTAAGGAAATACTAAACAAGTTTGAAAACACAATAGAACCAGCTTCGGAAAAGATAGCTAATGTTCTTTACAAATCACTCCGCAAAAGTATGCGCTCTATGCTTCGGGATCGAAGAGACTACTTAAACGATTTTCAAAGAAGGCATTATAAATTATGGAAAAAGGGAATAGATTTACTTGAATCATATTTAGTATCAGCATTTGAACTTGGTGAAAGCTTTAACTCCTACTATCGTGATGAGGCCACTAGGAAGAAAGACTTCCTTTTCGATGCATTAACTCGCTTACATGCAAGATCAATTCATATCGGTTTCGAAGTTTTATGTCTCCTTAAATTTGGATTTCCGGATGGTGCACATGCAAGATGGAGGACGGCCCATGAGATAGCAGTTGTTGCGAATTTCTTATCTAACCATGGTTGCGATATAGCAAAAAAATATTTAGATCATGAAGTGATAGAATCTTATCGTGCTATGTGTGAGTTCCAAGAATATGCTGATCATTTAGGACAAGAAAAATTCTCTAAAGAGGAGGTTATCAAGCTTAAAAGAATCCGAGATAAGTTATGTAAAAAATACGGAGAAGCATATGGAACCCAATATGGCTGGTCTGCGGAGGTTTTAAGGAAAAGCAAACCGACCTTTTTTGACATCGAGAAAGCATCGGGTTTGGATCATTTGAGACCTTATTACAAAATGGCAAGTTATAATGTTCATGCCAACCCAAAGGGCATTAAATTTCGTTTAGGACTTTCTGATGGAGTCGATATATTGCTAGCAGGCCCAAGTAACTATGGATTAACCGATCCTGCTCAAGGAATAGCCCTTTCTATTCTTCAAGCAACAGCACCATTGCTTAATCTAAGGGCAACCATTGATTCTGTTATAATGGAAAAAATATTATTAAGATTTGTTGATGACATCTCAAAGTCATTTTGGAATATTGAAAAAAACATGAAAGGTCAAGAAACAGCCCAACCATTCAATCCAGCAGACCGCGGAATTGCCTCGTCCGCTGATCTCAAGCATCGTCCCTCATCCTGATGATGTATAATGAACTAGGATGAAATCAGGGAATCATCGCTCTTTACCGCTTTTTTCTTCTCCCTGCATACCGGATCTGGTCCTCTGATATAATAGCAGTAATGAGGTCGTGGGGCACCACATCAAAGGCAGGGTTGAACACGTAGACATCGGGTGAAGACCGATTGCCCTGGAAGGACATCACTTCTTCGGCATCGCGCTCCTCGATGGGGATGTCGCTGCCTGTGGGCATATCAGGGTCAAAGGTGGACCGGGGGGCGGCGATATAGAAGGGTATGCCATGGGCATGTGCGAGAACTGCCAATGAATAGCTGCCCACCTTGTTGGCCGCATCCAGATTCCGCGCGATCCTATCCGCGCCCACGATCACGGCATCGATCGGCCGAGCTTCATGAGCCAGCCTGCAGCGTTGTCGGTTATCAACGTGCAGGGGATGCCGTCCTTCATGAGCTCATAAGCGGTGATCCTGGCCCCCTGGAGCAGGGGCCTGGTCTCATCCGTATAGACCATGGCGAGCTTTTTCTGCTCGCTCAGTTTCCGTATGACGCCGACGGCGGTCCCCATGCCTCCCGTAGCGAGGGAGCCCGCATTGCAGTGCGTGAGGATCGAATATGCCCTGCCCTCTTCGAACAGGCCTGCGCCCAGCAGCGACATGGTCTCGTTTGCAGCGATCTCTTCCTGCCAGATGGCATCCGCCTCGCTCTTGAGCGTTTCCGCTAAACGGCCGGATCCCGCATTCTTAATTGATTCGAGACACCGTCTTACTGCCCATGCAAGGTTCACCGCAGTGGGCCGGGCATTGATGAGGGTCTCCGCAGCATGCTCGACCCCTTCTCTGCCTTTGCCTGCTGCAAGCACGAGACCGTAAGCCGCGGCTATGCCTATGGCGGGAGCCCCGCGCACGGCCAGGGTTTTAATGGCCCGGGCCACATCGTCAGGAGATGTGCATGCCACCCAGGTCTCTTCGATGGGAAGGCGTCTCTGATCGAGGATGAAGAAGGTATTGTCTTCGAAATAGAAAGGCTTGATCATAGGTTTAAGAATTCCCGCTCGGGCATGTCTTTTCTGAGCTGTGCGGTTTCATGCAGCGCACGCTCGCGTATGACACGGGCAGGAGGGAGATCAATAACGATCTTCCCCATGTCCATGACCTTCATGATTAAAGATTCCATTGTGCCTTTGCACTCACACGGCTTCACATTCCCGTGGGGCACCACATAATCCTTCATGCATTGCCTGCATCGCAGCACATCCTTCCTGCCGGAGTTCTTGCCTCGCTTTGCATAAGGCCTTCCTTCCACCTCAACGATGTCCATGGAGAAGTCGAGTGTTGCTGAGCTCGATATCTGGGTCCCTACCCCGAATGCATCCACCACATCCTTCAATACCAGGAGGTCTTCAAGGTCAAGCCCGCCGGATGCAAAGAGCTTCACATGCTGAAAGCCTCTGAGGTCCAGTTCCCACCTCACCTCTTCCATCAAAGCCTTATAGTCGCCCCTCCGTGATGCCGGCGTATCGAGGCGCACACCCTGGAGCCTCTCCCGCATGATCTCAGCCAGCCTGACGGCCTCGAATTTCTCATCCTGAAACGTGTCTATAAGAATAATCCGCGGTACATCGGGTTCTATAACCTCATCAAAGGCCAGGGCCGCATGAAGGGTATCACCCATCTGGAGCATGAGTGCATGCGGCATGGTGCCCATGGGCTTTTCTCCGATGAGACGTGCGCCGGCAACGGTGGCCACCCCGTCGCAACCGCCGATGAAGGCGGCCCTCTCCACCATGGGCGCGATTGCAGGATGCATGCGCCGGGCGCCGAAACTGATGAGGCCCTTTTCACCGCATGCCACTTTGCACCTGGATGCCTTGGTGGCAATGCCGGATGCCTGGCACAGGCAGCCCAGGATTGCGGTCTCCAAGGCGCCGAATTCAAGATAGTCACCCTCGATGATCATCACCGGTTCGCCTGCAAAAAACACACTCCCTTCGGGCATGGCATAGACTGTCACCTGCCTGTCTTCAAGCAGCACACAAACCTCTTCGAGTCCTGCAAAGATCCCCCAGCCATACCTTCGGTCAGGGTAAGATTTCAGGAATATCTCCATACACACGTGTTTGGACCCGCCCTTGGCCCGCAGCACCTTCTCGGTGCGCAGGAAATAGACATCAGTGACATCCCCGGCCCTCACCTGGGATGTATCGGCTATGTGCAGATGTTTCACGGCTTCAGAAGTTCCTTTACGATATTTCCTGCAACCTTGGGATTGGCCTTGCCCTTGCTTGCCTTCATGACCTCTCCGACAAAAAAGCCCAGCAGCTGGGTCTTACCTGCACGGTATTGGGAGGATTCTTTGGGGTTGGCCTCAATAATTTCTTTGATGAGACCTTTGAGTGCGTCCTCATCGCTTACCTGTTCGAGGCCGAGCTCTTTGATGATATCCGGCGCTCTCCTTCCGGTTTCGGCCATTGTGGTAAAAATCTCCTTTGCCATAAGACCCGATACAGTGCCTTTTTTCATGAGATCCACGAGCCCGGTGAGCATGGATGGTGTCACCAAAAGGTCTTTGATGTCGATCCCTTTTTCATTGAGGACCCGCATGACCTCGGTCATGATCCAGTTGCTGATCTCCTTGGGCGAATTGAGGATATCAACACACTGCTCGAAATAATCGGCCAGGACCTGCGTCTGGGTGAGCTGGTCCGCGTCATAGGCAGGAAGCCCGTAGAGCCCCATGAACCGCTGACGTCTTGCCGCCGGCAGTTCGGGGATGGTATTTTTCATCCTTTCCACCCATTCATCACCAACGATTACCGGGATGAGGTCGGGCTCGGGGAAATACCGGTAGTCATGGCTCTCCTCTTTGGATCGCATGGAAAAGGTCTTCCCAAGAGAAGTGTTCCACAGCAGTGTCTCCTGCTCGACCTCCCGGCCGGATTCGATGAGACGTATCTGCCGCTCGATCTCGTAGTCCAGGGCCCTCTGCACGTTTTTAAAAGAGTTCAGGTTCTTGAGCTCGGTACGTGTCCCGAGAAGGCCTAGCATCCTTTTTCATGACCGATATATTCGCGTCACACCGTAGTGAACCCTCTTCCATGCTCCCGTCACAGATCCCTAAGTACATGAGGATCTGACGCAACTCTTTCAGATATGCGACGGCCTCCTGTGTCGTCGATATGTCGGGCTCGGTCACGATTTCCAGCAAAGGTACGCACGCACGGTTGAAATCGATATATGATAGAGGCTCTTTCTCGTCATGAATGCTTTTTCCCGCATCCTCTTCCATGTGGATGCGCCTTATGCCGATCCTCTTTTTCGAGCCGTTCACCTCGATATCGAGGTGGCCGTTGCTGCAGAGCGGATTTTCATATTGCGTGATCTGGTAGCCTTTGGGCAGGTCGGGATAAAAGTAGTTCTTCCTGGCGAACACGTTCCTGTTCTCAATGGTGCAGTTAAGGGCAAGACCAAGCTTGATGCCGAAGTCCACGACCTTCCTGTTCAGAACGGGCAGGACCCCCGGCATGCCCATGCAGACCGGGCATGTGTTCGTATTGGCATCGAGTCCGAAGGCTGCGGAGCACGAGCAGAAGATCTTGGAGTTCGTCAGGAGCTGGGCATGAACCTCAAGGCCCATGACCGACACATAATCCGTCACGGTTTCACCTCATGAAATTTTGTGTGGTCCTGGAATGTCATGCCTGCACCGAGTATGAGCTGGTCCATGAAGGCGGGCGCCATGAGCTGTATTCCGATGGGCATCCCGTTGTCACCGAACCCGCAGGGGATGCTCAAGGCAGGGATGCCTGTCAGATTGGCCGGGATGGTGTAGATGTCGAGGAGATAGATGCTCAGGGGATCGTCCAGCATCTCATCGAGACCGAAAGCGGTCACCGGAACGGTCGGGCCTGCGATGATGTCACAAGACTCAAAGGCCTTGCGGAAATCTTCGATAATAAGGGTCCTGACCTGGGAGGCCTTGCGGTAGTACGCATCATAATAACCGGCAGACAGGGCATAGGTGCCGAGCATGATCCTGCGCTTAACCTCGCTGTTGAATCCTTTTGCCCTTGTCTCACAGTACATCTCGAAGAGATCTCTGTCATCACCGTGCCTTGTGCCGTACCTCACCCCATCATACCGCGCAAGGTTGGAGCTCGCCTCTGCAGGGGCGATGATATAATACACTGCGACCCCATACCTGATACGCGGAAGGTCAATGGGGACGATTACTGCACCGAGCTCCCGGAAGACCGAGACGGCAAACCGGACCGAGCGCTCCACATCGCGCGCAAGGCCTTCGGAGAAAAAGATATCCGGCAATCCGATCCTAAGCCCTTTCATATCAATCCCGTCGAGTGAAGTTGCCGCATATTCCCTCGGTACACAGGTGGAGTCCCGTTTGTCATATCCCTTGATGGCATCGTACAAGATCGCCACATCCCGGGCGCTGCGGCCCATTGGTCCGATCTGGTCAAGGGATGAGGCAAATGCCACCAGGCCGTAGCGGGAGACCGTCCCGTATGTGGGCTTCAGGCCGGTAATACCGCAGAAGCTTGCCGGCTGGCGGACCGACCCGCCTGTGTCGGAGCCGAGCGCGACATCGCACAAACCGGAAGCCACGGCGGCGGCCGAGCCCCCGCTGGAGCCTCCGGGGGTCTTCTTCATATCCCATGGATTTCTGGTGGGGCCGATGTTGCTGGTGTTCGTGGTGGAGCCCATGGCGAACTCATCCATGTTGGTCTTGCCCAGGATGACCGCACCGCGTGCCTTAAGCCGTTCGATCACATGGGCGTCATAGGTGGGTACAAAACTTTTTAGTATATTAGATGAGCAACTCGATCGTATCCCTTTCGTACATATATTGTCTTTGACCGCAACGGGTATGCCCTGCATTAAATCCTCATCGCCACGCTCAATAGCCTTACCCGAAAGCACGGCCTGCCTCAACGCACCATCTTCGTCCACGGTGACAAAGGAATTCAGAGGATCTTGCCTGATCCGTCTTAAGAGCTTCTCCACATGCCTTTCCGGCGACATGTCTTTTTTACGGTAGATTCGGGCCGTATCCAGCATGGGTGCTCCCTATTCTATCACCTTGGGGACCACAAAGGTGTCATCATGTTGTACCCGGGGTGCATTACTCAGTGCATCATGCCTGGACTGAGACGGAAACACAGAGTCCTCCCTGAGGGCATTTGTCAGAGAATGTGCATGGAATGTAGGCTCTACTCCCGTGGTGTCGACTTCCTTAAGCATGTCCATATAATCAAGGATGGAACTCAACTCTCTTTGGAACCTTAAGAGTAATTCCGGCTCCAAATTGAGCCGTGCAAGACGGGCCACATGCAAGACTTCCGATTCTGTAATCTTCACCTGGACTCCCCTTGATCCGGTTTGTTGACAATAAGCATATAATAGAGAAGTAATATTCTCAAGGATAGGGTTATCATTGAAAATAGTCTAAAAAGCGATTGATAATTTTCTATATGTTTTTTATACTATTATAGTTATATGGTTCAAGGGCACTTTTAAATCTTCTATTACAAGGAGGAATTCCATGGCGAAGTTTGAGGAAAAATCCATCCCGGCCGTCTTTCATAATCGTTCGCAGCAATTTGGGCAAAGGGCTATCGTCGCTTATAAAAACATCAAAGGCGTGTATGAAGACATCTCGTGGAACAAGATGAACGAGATGGTATGCAACCTCGCATACTTTCTTATCGGGAGAGGAGTTCAACCCGGCGACAAAGTCGCACTGTTCTCCCCGAACCGTTATGAGTGGTGGGCGACAGACCTGGCTATCCTGTCTGTGGGGGCGGTGAATGTTCCGATTTACGCCACGAACTCTGCAGAGGAGTCGCGGTATATCATTGAGAACTCAGACTCGAAGATGTGCTTTGTTGCGACCAAGGGGCATATGGAAAAGATCCTCGAAGTCAAACCCAAGCTCCCGAACCTCAAAGAGGTGATCATTTTCGATCCGATGGAAAAGCCTGTCGAAGGGGTTATCGAACTGAACACAGCCCTCGAGGAGGGTGCGAAGAACCCCAAGCTAAAGGATTTTGATGACAGGATTCATTCCATCAAGGCACAGGATCTCGCCACCATCATCTACACATCAGGCACAACCGGTCCGCCAAAGGGTGTCATGCTTTCGCACGACAACTTCTTCGCCAACGTAAATCAGATCTTCAATGTCGATCCGGAACTTTTCAAGAGGGCTGATGAGCTCACCTTCCTCTCTTTCCTGCCGCTTGCCCATTCCTTCGAACGCACCTGCGGGTACTACACGCCGATGTCCTTCGGCATGAAGGTATACTTTGCCGAGGACTTTGCCAAAATCCTTGAAAACTTCCAGGAGGTGAGGCCGGTATGTATCGTGAGCGTTCCAAGACTCTATGAGAAGATCCATTCGGGCATTGTAGCAAAGGTTGCCACCGCCCCGCCTGTGAAAAAGGCCCTTTTCAACTGGGCAATGGGTATCGCGGCGCAGAACCTTCCGTATATCTGTAATGAAAAGCCGAGGACCGGCTGGTACGCATTCAAATACAATCTTGCAAACAAGATAATCTTTTCAAAGCTGAAAAACGCGCTTGGGATGGACAGGCTCGAGTTTGCCTTCTCCGGCGGCGGGCCCTTGTCCGTTTCCGATGCTGAGTTCTTCCTCGGCATGGACATCAAGGTGATCGAGGGCTTCGGCCTCACCGAGACCACACCGGTTACCAATGCGAATAATCGCCACAAGATCAAGCCCGGCACGGTGGGGCCTGCCGTGAAAGACACCGTTGTCAAGCTTGGAGAAGGCGGAGAGCTGCTCATAAAGGGTCCGCAGGTCATGATGGGCTACTACATGAACGAGGCCGCCACAAAAGAGGCCTTCACTGCAGACGGTTTCTTCAAAACGGGTGATATTGCAGAAATAGATTCCGATGGTTATGTAAAGATTACGGGCCGAATCAAAGACATTATCGTCACCTCCGGCGGCAAGAACATCTCCCCGCAGAACATTGAGAACAGCCTGAAGGCTTCAAGATATATCGAGCAGATCGCGGTGATCGGCGATAACCGGAAATATCTTTCAGCCCTTGTGGTACCGGCATTTACCGACCTTGAGGGATGGGCAAAGGGAAACGGTTTGGAGTTCACCTCGCGGAAAGAGCTCTTGGAAAACGCCAAGGTAAAAGATCTTTATGCCAGGGAGATCGAAGAGAGCATGAAGGACTACGCCCGGGTGGAACAGATCCGCAAGTTTGCCCTGCTCGAAAAGGAGTGGTCACAGGAGACAGACGAACTGACTCCGACGCTCAAGCTCAAACGCAGGGTCATAAACCAGAAATACAACAGCATCATCGAGAGCCTGTATCCTCCTGAAGACTAGCATGGCAATGCAGGGGGTGACGGAGAAATGACTCATCTCCCCCTGCATATCCTTTTTCATAACCTTCTTTCCCATTGAAAAAAATTATTACTTCTATTATATTAAATAAATATTAAAATCGTGCTTGAATCAATACTCTTTTGAGGAGGGTTATCAATGGCTGAATTAAAAGAAACATCTATGGGCGCAATCTTCCAGAACCGGGCCCAGAAATACGGCGACAAGACCCTGGTTATCTTCAAAAACAAACAGGGTGCCTGGGAGGAGATCTCCTGGAACAAGATTAACGAGCTGGTGCGTGATCTTGGTCTATTCCTCATAAACAAAGGGATCCAGCCCGGTGACAAGGTCGCACTCTTCTCACCGAACCGGTACGAGTGGTGGGTGGCAGACCTTGCCATCATTTCCATTGGCGCGGTAAACGTACCGATCTATTCCACCAACTCGCCGGAAGAGTGCAGGTATATTATTGATAATTCAGATGCCAAGATGTGCTTCGCAGGCACAAAAGAGCACATGGACAAGATCCTCCAGGTAAAAGGAAAGCTCCCGAACCTGGGTGATGTCATCATCTTCGATGAACTCGATAAGCCCGTAACGGGTGTGATTACGCTTAAAGGTGCACTTAATGAGGGCAAGGCCGCCAAAAACAAAGACGACTTTGAAAAGAGGCTCAAGCCCATCAACATCGAGGACGTAGCTACCATCATTTATACATCAGGGACCACGGGAAGCCCCAAGGGCGTCATGCTCACCCATAAGAATTTTGTCTCCAACGTAAACCAGGCACAGGCAGTTGATCCTGAATTTCTTGCTGGCGATCACACCTTCCTCTCCTTCTTACCATTGGCCCACTCTTTGGAAAGGACCGTCGGATACTATGCACCTATATTCCTGGGCCACAAGGTGGCTTTTGCCGAGAGCACGGAAAAGCTGCTGGAAAACTTCAATGAGATCCGCCCGACCTTCCTGGTGAGTGTACCGCGAATTTATGAGAAGATACATTCCGGCATCACTTCAAAAGTTGCCACGGCGCCTCCGGTTAAAAAGGCCCTTTTCGGATGGGCTATGGGGATAGCAAGGGATAACCTGCCCTACATATGTAATGACAAACCCAGGACCGGCTGGTTCGCATTCAAGTACAATCTGGCCAACAAGATCATCTTCTCCAAGCTCAAGGCCGCCCTCGGCATGGACAGGCTCCAGGGGGCCATATCCGGCGGCGGACCTTTATCGGTATCCGATGCCGAGTTCTTCCTCGGCATGGGCATAAAGGTCCTCGAGGGCTTCGGCCTTACCGAGACAACACCAATAACCAATGCAAATAAGCCAAAACTTATCAAACCCGGGACCGTCGGCCAGGCAGTCAAGGATACCATTGTTAAAATCAATGAAGACGGAGAAATCCTTATCAAGGGCCCGCAGGTCATGAAAGGATACTATAAGAACGAGGCAGCCACCAAAGAGGCCTTTACCTTGGACGGATTTTTCCGTACCGGTGACATTGGAGAGATCGACAAAGACGGCTACCTCAAGATTACGGGACGCATCAAGGACCTCATCGTCACCTCCGGCGGCAAGAACATCTCCCCTCAGAATATCGAGAATGCGCTCATGACCTCGCGCTATGTCGAGCAGGTGGCGGTCATCGGTGACAACAGGAAATACCTCTCGGCATTGATCGTACCATCGTACGCTTCACTGGAACCCTGGGCAAAGGACAGTAACATCACTTTCACAAACAGAAAAGACCTGATCTCCAAGCCGGAGATCCAAAAGCTCTATGAGACTGAACTCGTTGAGTATATGAAAGACTATGCCCGGGTGGAGCAGATCAGGAAATTTACCCTGCTCGAGTCCGAATGGTCCCAGGACACCGGAGAGTTGACCCCCACCATGAAGGTCAAGAGAAAGGTGATCAACCAGAAATACGGATCTCAAATCGAAGCCATGTATCCTCCTGAATAATGCGATCAAGCTTCTGTAAAAAGGCGGTGAGGAACACTCTTCACCGCCTTTTTCCTTGATTGTCGGAGCACCTTGAAAGACATTACATCCGGGCAGCCAACACCGCCGCCCCTATCGCCCCATTTACCTGGGCAAGATCGTTGACCTCTATCAATGATCCGAATTTTTTCTCAAGCGCCTTTACCACACCGATATTCTTGGCCACACCTCCTGTCATCATTATGGGAGACTGGGCCTTAACGCGCTGGGCCATGGCGTATATGCGTGAGGCCACGGAATCGTGGATACCTGAAATAATGCTCTCCCGGGATTCCCCGCGAGATATGAGCGAGATCACCTCCGACTCGGCAAATACCGTGCATATACTGCTGATCCTGGATGGATTTGCCGACTTCAGCGACAGTGCACCAAAGTCGTCAAGATTTACCTCCAATGCCCTTGCCATGACCTCCAGAAAGCGACCGGTACCGGCTGCACACTTGTCGTTCATCACAAAGTCCTTCACCATGCCGGATGCATCTATCACAAGGGCCTTACTGTCCTGGCCGCCCACATCGATGACGGTCCTGATGTCGCCATTTAAGAAATGCGCACCTGCACCATGGCAAATGATCTCGGTCATGGCCTTTTGAGCAAAAGGCACACTGTTCCTGCCATAGCCTGTGGAGATGATCCTGCTGATGGAGGCTGCCTCAATGGAAAGCTCTGCAAGTAATTCATCAAATACCTTCCTTGCCGCAACTTCCACATTGTACCCGGTAAAGATCACCTTGGTGCCGAGAATGGAATTATTATCAATGACAGCAGCCTTGGTAGTGATGGACCCTATGTCGATGCCTGCTGTGCGCATATGGTTGTTATTCATTTAGATTGCAGTGGCTCCACCGTCCACGAGAATGGTCTGTCCTGTGATGAAATCCGCCGCATCGGATGCCAAAAAGAGTACTGGATGAACGACATCTATGGGCTCTGCAATACGGCCTAAAGGTATGCCTTTGACTATCTGTTCTCGGATGCTGTCATTCGACCAGAAGGGCTTGCTGAATTCGGTTTTCACCATGGAAGGCGCCACGGCATTGACCTGGATGCCGAACTGGGCAAGCTCGGCCGCCAAAACTTTTGTAAGCATCTCAACCCCGGCCTTGGCAATGCCGTATATACCCATGGCAGGAGATGCCTTCCTGCCTGCAATGGATGAGATGTTTACAATCTTGCCCTTTTTCTGCTCCCGCATAATTCTTGCAGCCCGCCTGGAGCAGAGGAAAGTCCCGTTCAGATTCGTATCCATGATCTTTTGCCATATAGCAATCTCGGTATCGGCAATATCGGGGGTGAGGAGATTCATTCCTACGTTGTTAATGAGGGCATCAACTCTTTTGAACTTGGCGATTATCATATTGAACATCTTATCAACATCTTCTTCCCTGGCGATATGGGCGCTTACCGCGATAACCCTTTCTCCGGCATCAATGGTTGCAAGGGCTGTATCCAGGGCCTCCTGCTTCCTGCCGCATATGGCGACCTTGGCCCCCTGGTTGACCAGCTCCTTTGTTAATTCCAGTCCGATTCCTCGGCTCCCGCCCGTCACAACAAATACCCTGTCTTCGAGTCCATACCTGATCATACCCATAGTGATACCCCCTATCCCTTCCTCTGTTTGATGATCTCCATGAATGCATCGATGCGTGTACTTGCTTGGCTTTCGGAAAAGCTCCGCTCATCCACCATATGCGACTCCAGCATCATGCACGGGATACCCTTTTGCTCCTGGATCATCTTTTGGATATCATACTGGCCGAAGGAATACGGCTTACAGCTCCTGTTGGAATGCATCACCATGCCGTCGACCTGGTACTTGTCTATCATCTCAAAGATAGTCTTTGCCATCTCGTCAATGCCGATGTTGAGGTATATGCGGGTATAGGCCTCAGCCATGGAGTCAAAGAAGTTGTTCTCATCAATATACTTCATTGAGCCGCACCAGGCGGTTGTATAGGTGTCGGCCACAAGGCAGGCGTCATGAGATGCGAACGTATCCGAGAGCCATTTAAGACGGTACCACACGGGCAGATTATCCCAGAGGAGCCTGTATCTCTCGTTCGGCAGTGCCCAGATACCTTGTTCGACGCGTTCATTCATCTCTGCAAGGAGCTCTTTATAGAAGTCCACAACGGTCTTTGTCCCTCGTAATGTAACGATGAGGGCCAGGAAGAAGAAGGCATCGAAGGCCGTCATGGGTGCGGGCTTGTGCGCAGCCGTATCGAGCACGGCCTGCCAGAGCCGCTGGCCTTCTATAGAAAGCCGCCCTACTTCCATGCTCTTGTCCGTATCAAAGGGCTTTCCGCATGTCTGTTTGAGAAAAGCAACGTATTCATCGAGCTGCTTGCGCACATACTTCTTCGCCACATCCGGAAACTCGGTATGGCAAAAGGGTGTGTCAAAAATAAAAAGAGGCACATTGAAATAGCGGGCATGCACCTCATACCATTTGAGAACAGTCCCGCAGATGTTGTTGCAGCAGATGAGCATGTCGGGCTTCGGCAGGCCGCCGATGGGCCCGCCGTTCTCTCTGGCGCAGGCAATGTCCGCCCTTGCATATGAGCACAGGTCGGTGCTGTAGCCCAAAGCCTCCGCTTTCTCACAGAGATCGCTCCCCATGTGGGAGGCCCCGATCATTGCGCCATAGTTCTCGGGATAGACCGGTATCACGTCCATGACAATGAGTGGCTCAACGGGCCCGCCGCTGGTGATCCAGGCCACCTTCTTTCCTGTCTGTGATGCTGATTTAGCATCGATGTAGTATTCTGTCATGATCTCCCGCATCCGCTTGGCGGATCTGAACTTCCTCATTTTCTTATCAGCATCGGGGGTGCTCATTATCTCACCTCATCTCTCTCGCGGCTCAAGCCGCTCCTATATATAATCTAGTCATAATTCACCAGTCACTAATCACTATCCACCAGTCACCCATTAAAGCATCTGTACAAAGGTCTCGAACCGTGTCAGCAACTGCCCCTCGGGCGGGAGCTGGCCTTCGATCTCAAGCAACATACTGGGTATGTTCTCCTTATCGAGGTACTCCTTGAGATAAGGATAGTCGAAGCTGTGTGGGTCGCAGAATTTGAGCTGCAGAAAGATAACCCCTTGGACTTTATGCCCCTGTGTGTATTTTACGAGTTTCTCACCACGCCCTGTAATAGATGAATGCTTTGCCGGACAGATAATCCGGCTAAAATACCTATCAGCTATTGCTGTCATGGGATCGCCCTCTTCGCTGATCGCCCCTTCAAAGTACCTCGACCCTGTGCACAGATCGTCCCATACTACCACAGCCCCTGCACGCTCGAGTAAATCGTATATATCCGGCTGGTCGCAGACACTGCCCACAAGCATGACCCTTTTCCTTGAAACTTTGCCATCGGGTAATGGCCCCTTGAGCTCTTGCATGAGTTCTTCCAGCATTTGAGCAGCCCTTCCCCGATCAAGGATCATGGAGGCCCTGACAATGGCATTCAGGTCACTGCCGGTTAACAGCGAGGTGTTCTTCGAGTGCATCTCATAAAGAGTTTCCAGTGATGAGCGGATTATATTGTACGTATGTATTGAATGTCTGAGGTCATCATCGGTGATGGTGATGGGAAAGCCCTTTTCAAGATCGGCCTTGAACTTCCTGAGAACATCCTCGAGATACTGCCTGGAACTCTCGGTCGTAAGCTTGACCGGCAGCACAATATCGGCAAAGAAACGAAATGCCGTGTTCAGCCTCCAGATATCCGACAACCTCTGGATGGAATCGCATGTATGGGGGAATACCGCACCGTCAAGATAGTTAAGCCTTCCGGAGAGGACATCTGCGAGTGCCCCCCTTACCAGAGAGCAACAGTAGGCCTGGAGATGCCTGTCAGCGATGCTTGTGTCATCCTTTGCGCCGAAAAGCCTCATCGGGTGGATGCCTGCTGCATGGATAATCTCTTCCGGGGTATAGGAGCAAAAATATCCAATGCACTTTTTCCCTTGTCCCTTCATTTTCCGGGCATAGCCGTGGGGATCGGAAGATACTCGCTGGAATTCCTGAATTAACTTCATATAAGCTCCTTCATCATACTAAGGTACCTTCAAAGGCATCTGTTATCTACCGAATTATTAAATACATTAGTGCTTGTATCAGTTACTATTATATCATACTCTTCATTCTTCTCCTGCACTACTTTTGTAACGACCTCATATTAATTTGCCGGCATATTTACCCT
This sequence comes from uncultured delta proteobacterium, assembly GCA_963847605.1. GTDB lineage: Bacteria > Desulfobacterota > Desulfomonilia > UBA1062 > UBA1062 > MWEI01. The sequence continues at coordinate 22,698 of CAWKAM010000028.1, forward strand.
CGGCAGTGTTCGATAATGTCGTACCGCGTTCTGATATATTGCGTTTTTTTCATCATTCATGTCAATCGCAAAACCACTGAGGGCTTATGATACGAATAAGATTTTCAATGAAAAAGCATCATACATACGTACCCGAAAAGAAAATATCACCTTCCTCATTCTATAACCATGGGCTATACTCTTAAAAATAACCCGTATACTTAGTGAGCATATGAAACAGGGAAAGCGATTGATCCAATCCATCAAACGGGCCTCCGACATTTTGGCCTTGTTCATCGATGAGAAGAAATCACTCGGCATCACCGAGTTTTCCAAACGGCTTGGCCTTGCGAAGACGACCATAGCAAGCATTGTGGCCACACTCGAGGCCATCGGCTACCTGGAGAAAGACCCTTTCACGAGTAAGTACCGACTCGGCCCCCAACTCTTCCAACTCGGGATGAAGTGTGCCACCAACATGGACCTGGTCACCATCGGCCGGGCATGGATGGAGCGGCTCTGCTTCCAATTCATGGAACCGGTCAACCTGGGAATGCTCGTGGGCGACAAGGTCACGATCGTCATGCGTATCGAGCCGGAGAACCGTTATATGGTCTTCCCTCAGGCAGGCTCGGTAATCCCCATGCACTCGACATGCATAGGCAAGATGCTCATCGCCCATATGGATTCCGCCAAAAGGGACCTCCTCCTTGCCGATCACCGCTTCGAAAAACTGACACCCAACACCATTACCACGCGCAAGCGTTTCCTTAAAGAACTCGAACTCGTAAGGACTTCCGGTGTGAGCTTCGACAACCAGGAGTCCATCAACGGTCTGGCAGGCATCGGCGGCCCCATTTTCAACCACACCGGTGTGATCATCGCGGCCTTCGCTATCACGGGCAACCCTGATAACATCGCAAAACGCCGCAAGGACATTATCGAGGCCGTTAAATTCACTTCCCAACAGGTCTCGATCCAGC
>CAWKAM010000029.1:0-177772 GCA_963847605.1 uncultured delta proteobacterium
CTCGGTACACAGGTGGAGTCCCGTTTGTCATATCCCTTGATGGCATCGTACAAGATCGCCACATCCCGTGCGCTGCGGCCCATTGGTCCGATCTGGTCAAGGGATGAGGCAAATGCCACCAGGCCGTAGCGGGAGACCGTCCCGTATGTGGGCTTCAGGCCGGTAATACCGCAGAAGCTTGCCGGCTGGCGGACCGACCCGCCTGTGTCGGAGCCGAGCGCGACATCGCACAAACCGGAAGCCACGGCGGCGGCCGAGCCCCCGCTGGAGCCTCCGGGGGTCTTCTTCATATCCCATGGATTTCTGGTGGGGCCGATGTTGCTGGTGTTCGTGGTGGAGCCCATGGCGAACTCATCCATGTTGGTCTTGCCCAGGATGACAGCACCGCGTGCCTTAAGCCGTTCGATCACATGGGCGTCATAGGTGGGGACAAAACCTTTCAGGATATTAGATGAGCAGGTCGAGCGTATCCCTTTCGTACATATATTGTCTTTGACCGCAACGGGTATGCCCTGCATTAAATCCTCATCGCCACGCTCAATAGCCTTACCCGAAAGCACGGCCTGCCTCAACGCACCATCTTCGTCCACGGTGACAAAGGAATTCAGAGGATCTTGCCTGATCCGTCTTAAGAGTTTCTCCACATGCCTTTCCGGCGACATGTCTTTTTTACGGTAGATTCGGGCCGTATCCAGCATGGGTGCTCCCTATTCTATCACCTTGGGGACCACAAAGGTGTCATCATGTTGTACCCGGGGTGCATTACTCAGTGCATCATGCCTGGACTGAGACGGAAACACAGAGTCCTCCCTGAGGGCATTTGTCAGAGAATGTGCATGGAATGTAGGCTCTACTCCCGTGGTGTCGACTTCCTTAAGCATGTCCATATAATCAAGGATGGAACTCAACTCTCTTTGGAACCTTAAGAGTAATTCCGGCTCCAAATTGAGCCGTGCAAGACGGGCCACATGCAAGACTTCCGATTCTGTAATCTTCACCTGGACTCCCCTTGATCCGGTTTGTTGACAATAAGCATATAATAGAGAAGTAATATTCTCAAGGATAGGGTTATCATTGAAAATAGTCTAAAAAGCGATTGATAATTTTCTATATGTTTTTTATACTATTATAGTTATATGGTTCAAGGGCACTTTTAAATCTTCTATTATAAGGAGGAACCCATGGCGAAGTTTGAGGAAAAATCCATCCCGGCCGTCTTTCATAATCGTTCGCAGCAATTTGGGCAAAGGGCTATCGTCGCTTATAAAAACATCAAAGGTGTGTATGAAGACATCTCGTGGAACAAGATGAATGAGATGGTATGCAACCTCGCATACTTTCTTATCGGGAGAGGAGTTCAACCCGGCGACAAAGTCGCACTGTTCTCCCCTAACCGTTATGAGTGGTGGGCGACAGACCTGGCTATCCTGTCTGTGGGGGCGGTGAATGTTCCGATTTACGCCACGAACTCTGCAGAGGAGTCGCGGTATATCATTGAGAACTCAGACTCGAAGATGTGCTTTGTTGCGACCAAGGGGCATATGGAAAAGATCCTCGAAGTCAAACCCAAGCTCCCGAACCTCAAAGAGGTGATCATTTTCGATCCGATGGAAAAGCCTGTCGAAGGGGTTATCGAACTGAACACAGCCCTCGAGGAGGGTGCGAAGAACCCCAAGCTAAAGGATTTTGATGACAGGATTCATTCCATCAAGGCACAGGATCTCGCCACCATCATCTACACATCAGGCACAACCGGTCCGCCAAAGGGTGTCATGCTTTCGCACGACAACTTCTTCGCCAACGTAAATCAGATCTTCAATGTCGATCCGGAACTTTTCAAGAGGGCTGATGAGCTCACCTTCCTCTCTTTCCTGCCGCTTGCCCATTCCTTCGAACGCACCTGCGGGTACTATACGCCGATGTCCTTCGGCATGAAGGTATACTTTGCCGAGGACTTTGCCAAAATCCTTGAAAACTTCCAGGAGGTGAGGCCGGTATGTATCGTGAGCGTTCCAAGACTCTATGAGAAGATCCATTCCGGCATTGTAGCAAAGGTTGCCAGCGCCCCGCCTGTGAAAAAGGCCCTTTTCAACTGGGCAATGGGTATCGCGGCGCAGAACCTTCCGTATATCTGTAATGAAAAGCCGAGGACCGGCTGGTACGCATTCAAATACAATCTTGCAAACAAGATAATCTTTTCAAAGCTGAAAAACGCGCTTGGGATGGACAGGCTCGAGTTTGCCTTCTCCGGCGGCGGGCCCTTGTCCGTTTCCGATGCTGAGTTCTTCCTCGGCATGGACATCAAGGTGATCGAGGGCTTCGGCCTCACCGAGACCACACCGGTTACCAATGCGAATAATCGCCACAAGATCAAGGCCGGCACGGTGGGACCTGCCGTGAAAGACACCGTTGTCAAGCTTGGAGAAGGCGGAGAGCTGCTCATAAAGGGTCCGCAGGTCATGATGGGCTACTACATGAACGAGGCCGCCACAAAAGAGGCCTTCACTGCAGACGGTTTTTTCAAAACGGGTGATATTGCAGAAATAGATTCCGATGGTTATGTAAAGATTACGGGCCGAATCAAAGACATCATCGTCACCTCCGGCGGCAAGAACATCTCCCCGCAGAACATTGAGAACAGCCTGAAGGCTTCAAGATATATCGAGCAGATCGCGGTGATCGGCGATAACCGGAAATATCTTTCAGCCCTTGTGGTACCGGCATTTACCGACCTTGAGGGATGGGCAAAGGGAAACGGTTTGGAGTTCACCTCGCGGAAAGAGCTCCTGGAAAACGCCAAGGTGAAAGACCTTTATGCCAGGGAGATCGAAGAGAGCATGAAGGACTACGCCCGGGTGGAACAGATCCGCAAGTTTGCCCTGCTCGAAAAGGAGTGGTCACAGGAGACAGACGAACTGACTCCGACGCTCAAGCTCAAACGCAGGGTCATAAACCAGAAATACAACAGCATCATCGAGAGCCTGTATCCTCCTGAAGACTAGCATGGCAATGCAGGGGGAGACTGAGAAATGACTCATCTCCCCCTGCATATCCTTTTTCATAACCTTCTTTCCCATTGAAAAAAATTATTACTTCTATTATATTAAATAAATATCAAAATCGTGCTTGAATCAATACTCTTTTGAGGAGGGTTATCAATGGCTGAATTAAAAGAAACATCTATGGGCGCAATCTTCCAGAACCGGGCCCAGAAATACGGCGACAAGACCCTGGTTATCTTCAAAAACAAACAGGGTGCCTGGGAGGAGATCTCCTGGAACAAGATTAACGAGCTAGTGCGTGATCTTGGTCTATTCCTCATAAACAAAGGGATCCAGCCCGGTGACAAGGTCGCACTCTTCTCACCGAACCGGTACGAGTGGTGGGTGGCAGACCTTGCCATCATTTCCATTGGCGCGATAAACGTACCGATCTATTCCACCAACTCGCCGGAAGAGTGCAGGTATATTATTGATAATTCAGATGCCAAGATGTGCTTCGCAGGCACAAAAGAGCACATGGACAAGATCCTCCAGATAAAAGGAAAGCTCCCGAACCTGGGTGATGTCATCATCTTCGATGAACTCGATAAGCCCATAACGGGTGTGATTACGCTGAAGGATGCACTTAATGAGGGCAAGGCCGCCAAAAACAAAGACGACTTTGAAAAGAGGCTCAAGCCCATCAACATCGAGGACGTAGCTACCATCATTTATACATCAGGGACCACGGGAAGCCCCAAGGGCGTCATGCTCACCCATAAGAATTTTGTCTCCAACGTAAACCAGGCACAGGCAGTTGATCCTGAATTTCTTGCTGGCGATCACACCTTCCTCTCCTTCTTACCATTGGCCCATTCTTTGGAAAGGACCGTCGGATACTATGCACCTATATTCCTGGGCCACAAGGTGGCTTTTGCCGAGAGCACGGAAAAGCTGCTGGAAAACTTCAATGAGATCCGCCCGACCTTCCTGGTGAGTGTACCGCGAATTTATGAGAAGATACATTCCGGCATCACTTCAAAAGTTGCCACGGCGCCTCCGGTTAAAAAGGCCCTTTTCGGATGGGCTATGGGGATAGCAAGGGATAACCTGCCCTACATATGTAATGACAAACCCAGGACCGGCTGGTTCGCATTCAAGTACAATCTGGCCAACAAGATCATTTTCTCCAAGCTCAAGGCCGCCCTTGGCATGGACAGGCTCCAGGGGGCCATATCCGGCGGCGGACCTTTATCGGTATCCGATGCCGAGTTCTTCCTCGGCATGGGCATAAAGGTCCTCGAGGGCTTCGGCCTTACCGAGACAACACCAATAACCAATGCAAATAAGCCAAAACTTATCAAACCCGGGACCGTCGGCCAGGCAGTCAAGGATACCATTGTTAAAATCAATGAAGACGGAGAGGTCCTCATCAAGGGCCCGCAGGTCATGAAAGGATACTATAAGAACGAGGCAGCCACCAAAGAGGCCTTTACCTTGGACGGATTTTTCCGTACCGGTGACATTGGAGAGATCGACAAAGACGGCTACCTCAAGATTACGGGACGCATCAAGGACCTCATCGTCACCTCCGGCGGCAAGAACATCTCCCCTCAGAATATCGAGAATGCGCTCATGACCTCGCGCTATGTCGAGCAGGTGGCGGTCATCGGTGACAACAGGAAATACCTCTCGGCATTGATCGTACCCTCGTACGCTTCACTGGAACCCTGGGCAAAGGACAGTAACATCACTTTCACAAGCAGAAAAGACCTGATCTCCAAGCCGGAGATCCAAAAGCTCTATGAGACTGAACTCGTTGAGTATATGAAAGACTATGCCCGGGTGGAGCAGATCAGGAAATTTACCCTGCTCGAGTCCGAATGGTCCCAGGACACCGGAGAGTTGACCCCCACCATGAAGGTCAAGAGAAAGGTGATCAACCAGAAATACGGATCTCAAATCGAAGCCATGTATCCTCCTGAATAATGCGATCAAGCTTCTGTAAAAAGGCGGTGAGGAACACTCTTCACCGCCTTTTTTCTTGATTGTCGGAGCACCTTCAAAGACATTACATCCGGGCAGCCAACACCGCCGCCCCTATCGCCCCATTTACCTGGGCAAGATCGTTGACCTCTATCAATGATCCGAACTTTTTCTCAAGCGCCTTCACCACACCGATATTCTTGGCCACACCTCCTGTCATCATTATGGGAGACCGGACCTTAACGCGCTGGGCCATGGCGTATATGCGTGAGGCCACGGAATCGTGGATACCTGAAATAATGCTCTCCCGGGATTCCCCGCGAGATATGAGCGAGATCACCTCCGACTCGGCAAATACCGTGCATATACTGCTGATCCTGGATGGATTTGCCGACTTCAGCGACAGTGCGCCAAAGTCATCAAGATTCACTTCCAATGCCCTTGCCATGACCTCCAGAAAGCGACCGGTACCGGCTGCACACTTGTCGTTCATCACAAAGTCCTTCACCATGCCGGATGCATCTATCACAAGGGCCTTACTGTCCTGGCCGCCCACATCGATGACGGTCCTGATGTCGCCATTTAAGAAATGCGCACCTGCACCATGGCAAATGATCTCGGTCATGGCCTTTTGAGCAAAAGGCACACTGTTCCTGCCATAGCCTGTGGAGATGATCCTGCTGATGGAGGATGCCTCAATGGAAAGCTCTGCAAGTAATTCATCAAATACCTTCCTTGCCGCAACTTCCACATTGTACCCGGTAAAGATCACCTTGGTGCCGAGAATGGAATTATTATCAATGACAGCAGCCTTGGTAGTGATGGACCCTATGTCGATGCCTGCTGTGCGCATATGGTTGTTATTCATTTAGATTGCAGTGGCTCCACCGTCCACGAGAATGGTCTGTCCTGTGATGAAATCCGCCGCATCGGATGCCAAAAAGAGTACTGGATATACAACATCTATGGGCTCTGCAATACGGCCTAAAGGTATGCCTTTGACTATCTGTTCACGGATGATGTCATTCGACCAGAAGGGCTTGCTGAATTCGGTTTTCACCATGGAAGGCGCCACGGCATTGACCTGGATGCCGAACTGGGCAAGTTCGGCCGCCAAAACTTTTGTAAGCATCTCAACCCCGGCCTTGGCAATGCCGTATATACCCATGGCAGGAGATGCCTTCCTGCCTGCAATGGATGAGATGTTTACAATCTTGCCCTTTTTCTGCTCCCGCATAATTCTTGCAGCCCGCCTGGAGCAGAGGAAAGTCCCGTTCAGATTCGTATCCATGATCTTTTGCCATAGAGCAATCTCGGTATCGGCAATATCAGGGGTGAGGAGATTCATCCCTACGTTGTTAATGAGGGCATCAACTCTTTTGAACTTGGCGATTATCAAATTGAACATCTTATCAACATCTTCTTCCCTGGCGATATGGGCGCTTACCGCGATAACCCTTTCTCCGGCATCAATGGTTGCAAGGGCTTTATCCAGGGCCTCCTGCTTCCTGCCGCATATGGCTACCTTGGCCCCCTGGTTGACCAGCTCCTTTGTTAATTCCAGTCCGATTCCTCGGCTCCCGCCCGTCACAACAAATACCCTGTCTTCGAGTCCATACCTGATCATACCCATAGTGATACCCCCTATCCCTTCCTCTGTTTGATGATCTCCATGAATGCATCGATGCGTGTACTTGCCTGGCTTTCGGAAAAGCTCCGCTCATCCACCATATGCGACTCCAGCATCATGCATGGGATACCCTTTTGCTCCTGGATCATCTTTTGGATATCATACTGGCCGAAGGAATACGGTTTGCAGCTCCTGTTGGAATGCATCACCATGCCGTCGACCTGGTACTTGTCTATCATCTCAAAGATAGTCTTTGCCATCTCGTCAATGCCGATGTTGAGGTATATGCGGGTATAGGCCTCAGCCATGGAGTCAAAGAAGTTGTTCTCATCAATATACTTCATTGAGCCGCACCAGGCGGTTGTATAGGTGTCGGCCACAAGGCAGGCGTCATGAGATGCAAACGTATCCGAGAGCCATTTAAGACGGTACCACACGGGCAGATTATCCCAGAGGAGCCTGTATCTCTCGTTCGGCAGTGCCCAGATACCTTGTTCGACGCGTTCATTCATCTCTGCAAGGAGCTCTTTATAGAAGTCCACAACGGTCTTTGTCCCTCGTAATGTAACGATGAGGGCCAGGAAGAAGAAGGCATCGAAGGCCGTCATGGGTGCGGGCTTGTGCGCAGCCGTATCGAGCACGGCCTGCCAGAGCCGCTGGCCTTCTATAGAAAGCCGCCCTACTTCCATGCTCTTGTCCGTATCAAAGGGCTTTCCACATGTCTGTTTGAGAAAGGCAACGTATTCATCGAGCTGCTTGCGAACATACTTCTTCGCCACATCCGGAAACTCGGTATGGCAAAAGGGTGTGTCAAAAATAAAAAGAGGCACATTGAAATAGCGGGCATGAACCTCATACCATTTGAGAACAGTCCCGCAGATGTTGTTGCAGCAGATGAGCATGTCGGGCTTCGGCAGGCCGCCGATGGGCCCGCCGTTCTCTCTGGCGCAGGCAATGTCCGCCCTTGCGTATGAGCACAGGTCGGTACTGTAGCCCAAAGCCTCCGCTTTCTCACAGAGATCGCTCCCCATGTGGGAGGCCCCGATCATTGCGCCATAGTTCTCGGGATAGACCGGTATCACGTCCATGACAATGAGTGGCTCAACGGGCCCGCCGCTGGTGATCCAGGCCACCTTCTTTCCTGTCTGTGATGCTGATTTAGCATCGATGTAGTATTCTGTCATGATCTCCCGCATCCGCTTGGCGGATCTGAACTTCCTCATTTTCTTATCAGCATCGGGGGTGCTCATTATCTCACCTCATCTCTCTCGCGGCTCAAGCCGCTCCTATATATAATCTAGTCATAATTCACCAGTCACTAATCACTATCCACCAGTCACCCATTAAAGCATCTGTACAAAGGTCTCGAACCGTGTCAGCAACTGCCCCTCGGGCGGGAGCTGGCCTTCGATCTCAAGCAACATACTGGGTATGTTCTCCTTATCGAGGTACTCCTTGAGATAAGGATAGTCGAAGCTGTGTGGGTCGCAGAATTTGAGCTGCAGAAAGATAACCCCTTGGACTTTATGCCCCTGTGTGTATTTTACGAGTTTCTCACCACGCCCTGTAATAGATGAATGCTTTGCCGGACAGATAATCCGGCTAAAATACCTATCAGCTATTGCTGTCATGGGATCGCCCTCTTCGCTGATCGCCCCTTCAAAGTACCTCGACCCTGTGCACAGATCGTCCCATACTACCACAGCCCCTGCACGCTCGAGTAAATCGTATATATCCGGCTGGTCGCAGACACTGCCCACAAGCATGACCCTTTTCCTTGAAACTTTGCCATCGGGTAATGGCCCCTTGAGCTCTTGCATGAGTTCTTCCAGCATTTGAGCAGCCCTCCCCCGATCAAGGATCATGGAGGCCCTGACAATGGCATTCAGGTCACTGCCGGTTAACAGCGAGGTGTTCTTCGAGTGCATCTCATAAAGAGTTTCCAGTGATGAGCGGATTATATTGTACGTATGTATTGAATGTCTGAGGTCATCATCGGTGATGGTGATGGAAAAGCCCTTTTCAAGATCGGCCTTGAACTTTCTGAGAACATCCTCGAGATACTGCCTGGAACTCTCGGTCGTAAGCTTGACCGGCAGCACAATATCGGCAAAGAAACGGAATGATGTGTTCAGCCTCCAGATATCCGACAACCTCTGGATGGAATCGCATGTATGGGGGAATACCGCACCGTCAAGATAGTTAAGCCTTCCGGAGAGGACATCTGCGAGTGCCCCCCTTACCAGAGAGCAACAGTAGGCCTGGAGATGCCTGTCAGCGATGCTTGTGTCATCCTTTGCGCCGAAAAGCCTCATCGGGTGGATGCCTGCTGCATGGATAATCTCTTCCGGGGTATAGGAGCAAAAATATCCAATGCACTTTTTCCCTTGTCCCTTCATTTTCCGGGCATAGCCGTGGGGATCGGAAGATACTCGCTGGAATTCCTGAATTAACTTCATATAAGCTCCTTCATCATACTAAGGTACCTTCAAAGGCATCTGTTATCTACCGAATTATTAAATACATTAGTGCTTGTATCAGTTACTATTATATCATACTCTTCATTCTTCTCCTGCACTACTTTTGTAACGACCTCATATTAATTTGCCGGCATATTTACCCTCGGCAGTGTTCGATAATGTCGTACCGCGTTCTGATATATTGCGTTTTTTTCATCATTCATGTCAATCGCAAAACCACTGAGGGCTTATGATACGAATAAGATTTTCAATGAAAAAGCATCATACATACGTACCCGAAAAGAAAATATCACCTTCCTCATTCTACCACCATGGGCTATACTCTTAAAAATAACCCGTATACTTAGTGAGCATATGAAACAGGGAAAGCGATTGATCCAATCCATCAAACGGGCCTCAGACATTTTGGCCTTGTTCATCGATGAGAAGAAATCACTCGGCATCACCGAGTTTTCCAAACGGCTGGGCCTTGCAAAGACGACCATAGCAAGCATTGTGGCCACACTCGAGGCCATCGGCTACCTGGAGAAAGACCCTTTCACGAGTAAGTACCGACTCGGCCCCCAACTCTTCCAACTCGGGATGAAGTGTGCCACCAACATGGACCTGGTCACCATTGGCCGGGCATGGATGGAGCGGCTCTGCTTCCAATTCATGGAACCGGTCAACCTGGGAATGCTCGTGGGCGACAAGGTCACGATCGTCATGCGTATCGAGCCGGAGAACCGTTATATGGTCTTCCCTCAGGCAGGCTCGGTAATCCCCATGCACTCGACATGCATAGGCAAGATGCTCATCGCCCATATGGATTCCGCCAAAAGGGACCTCCTCCTTGCCGATCACCGCTTCGAAAAACTGACACCCAACACCATTACCACGCGCAAGCGTTTCCTTAAAGAACTCGAACTCGTAAGGACTTCCGGTGTGAGCTTCGACAACCAGGAGTCCATCAACGGTCTGGCAGGCATCGGCGGCCCCATTTTCAACCACACCGGTGTGATCATCGCGGCCTTCGCTATCACGGGCAACCCTGATAACATCGCAAAACGCCGCAAGGACATTATCGAGGCCGTTAAATTCACTTCCCAACAGGTCTCGATCCAGCTCGGACTTACCGGCTGATGAGTTTTATGAGATGATGCAGCTAAAGATAAGTTTTTCAAGTGCTGGTTGCTCTATGCAGCACATAGACTAAAGGGGGTCTGCCATGAAGAAAATATCCGTCCCCTCACGCCTCTGGTACGAAAACACCGAGCGGGAGCTCACTTTTCCGGCCAGGTGGGATGTGACCAACCTCACCTCCCCCGGTCTCGACAAACCCGGGCTCACCTTAGAGCAGATTAAGGAGAAGGTCGACCATCCCATTGACGGCCCTACTCTTAAAGATCTCGCTCATGCCAAGAAGCAGGCAGTCATCGTATTCGACGATATGACCAGGCCAACCCCGGTCAAGGATGTTGCGCCGTTTGTCCTGGATATTCTCCACAGGGCGGGCATGAAGCGGGATCAAATCCGATTTTTATGGGCCCTCGGCTCGCACGGCGCCTATGACATGATCAATGCCAGGAAGAAGCTTGGAGATGAGATTGTAGAAAAATACGCTGTTTACAACCACGACCCCTTTCAGAACACCCTCCGGGTAGGCAGGACTCCCACGGGCGTTGAGGTCTGGTTTAACCGGGAGTTTATGGCCTGCGACCTGAAGATAGGCATCGGTTGCATAACCGCTCATGTTTATGTGGGATTCGGCGGTGGGGCTAAACTCATCATGCCGGGTGTGGCAGGGATCGAAACCATCAACCAGTTCCACAACCAGCTCTTTCGTGACCCAGGCCGGACCGGTCTTGGTAACTTTGAAAACAATATCATGCGTGCAGAATGCGATGCTGCAGGCGATCTGGCGGGGCTCAATTTCAAGGTCGACTGCCTCATTAACCGCAAGGGGCAAATCACCAATCTTTATACAGGCCCCTTCCGGGGCACCCATGCCGCAGGTGCCGAAGAAGCCAAAGATCACTATGGAATACCCTTTTCAACAGGCTATGACATTGTTGTATGCAATTCTTACGCAAAGGCCAACGAGTCTGCCATCGTACTGCTCCTTGCGCTCCAGACACTTAAGCCCGGAGCCCAGGGCACTGCTGTGCTCATCTCCGATGCACCCGAAGGACAAGTCCCCCACTATGTGATGAGGGCCTGGGGTTCAGACTATGGCGGAAGGCACTACAGCCACCGTTCTCCGGGTTTCGTTCAACTCCTTATGAAAAAACTCATTGTTCTGAATCCTCACCCCGACAGGACAGGCCTCGATCTGATTTGCCACCATGATGATGCTACAACAGTAAAGACATGGCCGGAAGTACTTGCAATCCTTGAAAAAGACTACCCGAACGAGGCCAAGGTCGCTGTCATCCAGGACGGAACCATGCAATATTTAAGACAGTGATTTGAGGACATGCACCGGATTTTATTGATGCTGGAATACTGTTCTCTTATTAAACAGTTATTTGAATAACTCTGTGAATCGATTACATCTCAGCCATAAAAAAAGCCTTGACAGTGAACAAGACCTATTGTACCTTTTCGTAGGCTGAATGATGATTCACTCATGAAGACGCAGAGTGGATTGAAGAGAGGGGTAGTGTCTATCAAAGCACGAACATGTGCTTATGCTTAAATATATCAGGTAATTATAAGATAACCTTAATGGAGCTGGGTAGGATAGAAATGCGCCTGTTGTGGGCGCATATCAATGTAGTGACCAATAAACAAGGAGATGAGACATGAGTAAAGCAAAGCTTAGTTTATGGTCTTTCATGTTGGCCATAGGTGCAATGTTCTCCATGGTGCCTGTTGCCTTTGCAGGGGAAGCGGACATCAAGCTTCCGGATCTGTCGAATGTGGCGTTCATAGGTAACACCCTCGGTGGATTAACAATTCTCAATATCGGGTTGGTGGTATGCGCCATCGGTTTGCTCTTCGGTCTCATGCAGTATGTACAGACCAAGAACCTTCCGGCCCACGCCTCCATGCTTTCCGTTTCCAACACCATTTGGGAAACGTGTAAGACCTATCTGGCACAGCAGGGCAAGTTCCTGGCGGGCCTGTGGGTACTCATCGCAGCGTGTATCGTTTATTATTTCTATGGACTCCAGGGCGCACCCATTTCAAACATCATCATCATCCTGATTTGTTCCATTGCCGGTATCCTGGGTTCCTACGGTGTTGCATGGTTCGGCATCAGGATAAATACCGTTGCCAATTCAAGGGCAGCCTTTGCATCACTGAAAGGTGCACCGCTTAACATTGTCAACATCTGCCTCCGCTCCGGAATGAGTGTTGGCCTGCTCTTGGTGAGCGTTGAGCTCTTCTTCATGATTTTGATCCTTGCTTACATCCCCAAAGAGCTTGCCGGGCCTTGCTTCATCGGGTTCGCCATTGGCGAATCGCTGGGCGCCAGCGCCCTTCGTATCTGCGGTGGTATCTTCACCAAGATCGCTGACATCGGGTCCGACCTCATGAAGATCGTGTTTCACCTCCCTGAGGATGACCCCAAGAACCCCGGTGTCATCGCCGACTGTACGGGTGACAATGCCGGCGACAGTGTCGGCCCCACGGCCGATGGGTTTGAAACCTACGGTGTAACCGGCGTCGCACTCATTTCCTTCCTGGCACTGGCCCTGTTCGGCAACCAGGAAATGGGCGGCAAACTGATCGTCTGGATATTCGCAATGCGTATCCTTATGATCCTGACCTCACTCGTCTCCTACTTCTTCAATACAGCCTTGAGCACATCGCTCTTCAAAGGCAAGGTTGAATTCGACTTCGAACATCCTTTAACGAATCTAGTTTGGATAACCTCGGCTATTTCCATCCTCGTAACCTTTTGTGCAAGCTATGTCCTGCTCGGCGACCTTGACCCCGTGAAATACGGTGACCTGTGGTGGGCCCTTTCCGTGATCATCAGCTGCGGCACCATCGCCGGCGCCCTGATCCCGGAATTCACCAAGGTGTTCACCAGCACAAAATCCCGCCATTGTGAAGAGGTCATGAATGCATCCCGCCAGGGCGGTGCTTCTCTGAACATCCTCTCGGGTCTTGTTGCAGGCAATTTCTCCGCATTCTGGGAGGGGTTGATCATCCTGATGCTGATGCTGATCGCATACCTGGTTTCAAAGAACGCTTCGATCATAGCACTCATGCCTGCCAGAGTTCGTCTTCGCAGCCCCAGTGTTTGCCTTCGGTCTGGTGGCCTTCGGTTTCCTCGGCATGGGGCCGGTGACGATCGCAGTCGACAGCTTCGGCCCGGTATCCGACAACGCCCAGTCCATCTACGAGCTCTCCATGATTGAGTCAGTGCCGAACGTCAAGGAAGAGATAAAGAAAGACTTCGGCTTCACACCGGACTTCGAGCATGCCAAGCACTATCTCGAGTCCTGCGACGGTGCGGGCAACACCTTTAAGGCAACGGCAAAACCGGTTCTCATCGGAACAGCTGTCGTGGGAGCCACAACCATGGTGTTCGGCATCATCATCCTGCTCGAGCGTATCTTTGGCAACGTTGCTGCCAAATTAAGTCTTATCCAGCCCGAAATCATTATCGGCCTCCTCATGGGCGGCTGCGTGATCTACTGGTTTACCGGCGCCTCCATCCAGGCCGTTGTAACCGGATCTTACCGCGCCGTCGTGTACATCAAGGAAAAGATTGATCTCAACAAGACGGCCTCCATAGAAGACAGCAAGGAAGTCGTGAAGATCTGCACGATCTACGCCCAGAAGGGTATGATCAACATCTTCGTGGTCATCTTCTTCATGGCACTGAGTCTGTCCTTCTTCAACCCCTACTTCTTCGTGGGCTACCTCATCGCCATCGCCTTCTTCGGGCTCTTCCAGGCAATCTTCATGGCCAATGCCGGCGGATGCTGGGATAATGCCAAGAAGATCGTCGAGGTGGACCTGAAAGAGAAGAACACCCCGCTGCATGAGGCAACGGTTGTGGGAGACACGGTAGGCGACCCGTTCAAGGACACCTCTTCGGTATCACTAAACCCGGTCATTAAGTTCACAACGCTGTTCGGTCTTCTCGCTACGGAAATCGCCGTAACCATGACGAATACCGGCCTCAGAACCGGCCTTGCAGTTGTGTTCTTCGTTATCGCCCTTATTTTCGTATACCGTTCGTTCTACGGTATGCGGATTACCGGTGTTTCGATAAAGAAGTAAGTCTGACAAAACTCAATCGCCAGGGCCGTCGCCTCATCCTTGAAAATGAGGCGGCGGCTTTTTTAATATTCAACTCATTTCACCCTTTTCAAAACATGCTGATGCCATTATAGGTAAATTGGGTAACATATCATGACAAGAGGAATTCATACAATGCAGTGGCACAAGAAAGTCATAACCCCGGCGGAAGTCATGGAAAAGATCGAACCCGGCATGAAAATCTTCTTGGGTACCGGAGTCGCAGAACCCAGGACACTCGTTAAGTGTCTCATGAGATCTGATCTGCCGGCTCTGCAGGATCTTGAGCTTATTCAGCTTGTGAGCCTGGGTGACCTCATCACCATGAAGGATCTGCAGAATCAAAAGTTCAGGCTGAAAACCTTCTTTTCAGGATGGGTTGCCGGAGATGCCATCACCGGGGGCCTTGTGGACCTCATACCAAGCAGGTTTTCACGGATACCCGCCCTCATCGAGTCAGGCCAGCTCCCTATCGATGCTGCATTCATCCAGGTCACCCCGCCGAACGAGGCAGGGTTTGTGAGCCTCGGCGTATCTGTGGATGTCGCCCGGCAGGCCATAGAGCAAGCAAAGCTCGTAGTGGGCGAGATCAATGATAAGGTTCCCTATACCTATGGAGACACATTCATTCACATAGACGAGTTCGACCAGCTCGTTAAATCCGAGGATAGCCCGCTCTATCTCTCACGCTGGCCGGTAGACGATGTCTTCGATCAGGTGGCTGCCAATATAGCTTCGGTCATCGAAGACGGGAGTTGCATATGCTTTTCTCTCGGTCCTATTTATGAAGCCTTGGGCAGACACCTTACAGCAAAGCGTAATCTTGGCGTCCACAGCCCGTTCTTCACCGATGCTCTCATGGATCTCATCAAGAGTGGTGCAGTGACAAACCGCAACAAGGGCATCTATCGCGGCAAATCGCTGGCATCATATGCCTTTGGCACAAAAGAGCTTATGCGCTGGCTCGACAAGAACCCACACGTGGAGTTTCAAGGTATCGACCTTGTGTTCAACCCGGTCCAGATCGGGCGTAACCCGAGGTTCATGGCCATCATACCGGCCCGCAAGGTGGACATCTCGGGGCGAATTGCCATGCAGATAGGAAAGGGTGCAGTGGCATCTACACCCGGTGAGGCTATGGACTTCATCAACGGAGCCGAACTCTCAAAGGGAGGCTGCACCATTTTTGCCCTGCCCAGCAGAAATCGCAAGGGAGAGCACAATATCCTGCTGTCGGTCGAGGAATTCCCCAATCTGCTGGGCTTAAGGGAGTCCGTAGACATGGTGGTTACCGAATACGGAGTCGCAAATCTCAGGGGAAGAACCGTCAGGGAGCGAGCTCAGGCGCTTATCGACATAGCTCACCCCGAGGATAGAGAACAGCTTGTGGAAGAGGCCAAAAAGAACAACATCCTCTATGCCGATCAGATATTCATGCCGCAATGCGCGTCATTATATCCTTCAGATATCAATGCACGGCATGCTTTCAAGAACGGTATCGAAGTGAGGTTCCGGCACATTAAACCTTCTGATGAGGAGGAGATGCGCCGCCTTTTTTACCGTTTTTCCGATCAGGCCGTTTATTACCGTTACTTCAGCCCCATCAAGACCATGCCCCATGCGAAGATGCAACAGTATGTAAATGTGGATTGCAACCGAATCTTGTCTATCGTGGCTTTGGTAGGTCCCCTGGACCAGGAGCACATTATTGCAGAGGCGCGTTTTGTCAAGGACAGGAACCGTCCCTATGGAGACGTGGCCTTCGTCGTTGATGAAGAATACCAAGGCATAGGGATCGCATCATACCTTTTGGAAATGCTCATACGAGTGGCCAAGGAACGTGGTCTTCAGGGATTTACTGCAGATGTGCTTGCATCGAACAAGGCCATGTTGAAGGTGTTTGAAAAATCGGGCCTTTCTGTAAAATCCAGCCTCTCAAGCGGGGCATATGAGATTACGATGCCGTTTTATGAAAATGACCGGTGATCAGTGACAGGATACAGCCAGTCACTGTCACTAGTCACTCACCTGAGAAAGTCTCTCTTCAAATTCCGCCTGATGCTTCTCAAATGCTGCATGCATTTTCTCAAGCTCGGTAAAGCCGGCTTCGATGGCCTGCTCACTCTCGAGAATGGCATGGGAAACCTCGAAGATCTTCTTCCCATCCTTTTTTAACGTTGCCTGCTGCAACAACACATGCAGTTCTTTAATGATATTCTCATGCCGCTCTATCTCATTTTCTGCATGGGTGATCTTCTTCTCAAGGGGAGTCAGTACCTTGGAGCGCTCAGAAATTATCTCAGAGCGTTTCTTTCTCAGCTCTTTCTTGTTGATCTTGCCTTCATCGGGATTAGGTCTTGATTCCTTTTTTACTATGGTCTGAATCACCTCTTCGTCTCCCCAGCCTCCCTTGTCGAGGAATCGCTGGTAGCCGCCCTCAAAGATGTCTATTGCATCATGGTAGAAAATAATAAGCCGTTCAGCCAAAGCGTGGAGAAACATCTCGTTGTGGGTTACCATGACTAGCGCTCCGTCAAAGCTGTCAAGCGCTGCGAGTAGTGCATCACTCGTTTCCATATCGAGATGGTTGGTAGGCTCGTCCAGCAGCAGGAGGTTCAACGGGGTCACCAGGAGCTTGCCCAGCATCACCCTGCTCTTCTCACCTCCAGAGAGCACCTCGATCTTCTTGGCTGCATAGTCTCCCTCAAACATCATGGCGCCGCATATGTTACGCACAGACTGCTTGTCAATATCAAGAGCCGAGTACATGATCTCCTCTTCCACAGTCCTTGAATCAACAAGAGACTTCACATTTGTCTGCTCAAAGACGCCCTTTATGGTCTTGGGGTTGTAGACGACCTCACCGGCATCGGGCTTGAGCTGGCCGGCCAGGAGTCTCAGCAGCGTGGTCTTGCCCTTGCCATTAGGACCGATGACGCAAACCTTCTCACCAGGACGGATTACAATGTTAAAGTCCTTAATGAGCTCGATTGATTGGTCATAGGAGAATGATAAATCTTTTGCCTGTAATGCATATTTTGCAAAAAACGGGGTACTTCGGAAAGAGAACTCCAATGACTTAATCTTTTCCAGTTTCTCTTTGCGCCCCATCTTTCCAAGCAGCCTTATGCGTGACTGGACCAGCCCCACAAGTCTGGCCTTGGCCCTGAACTGGGTAATGAACTCCTCGATCTCTTTGCGCCTGCGCTCATCATTGACGCGTGTCTTCTCGTAGATCTCCTCTTCCTGGGCTATCTGGTTGTAGAACTTCTCGGTATCCCCCTCGATCTTTCGCATCTTCCTGCGATGAATGCCCATGGTGTGGGTTACAATTCTATCCATAAAAGTGCGGTCATGGGTAATGAGGATCAGCTCGCGGGGCCACGTATTGAGAAACCTCTCAATCCACCTAATGGAGGTGATGTCCAAGTAATTCGTGGGCTCGTCCAGCAAAAGGAGGTCCGGGTCTGAGACCAGGACCTTGGCGAGATTGAGCCTCACCTGAAACCCGCCTGAGAATTCGTTTGGATGGCGCTCCATGTCAAGCGCAGAGAACCCGAGGCCTGAGAGAACTTTCTCTACCTTCCAGTGCTGGTCTTTCTGGGTATCGGGTAAACCTTGCATCCCTTCTTTGAGCACCGTATCCTCGGTAAAACCGAGATGCTGGGTAACATAGCCGATGCGGTAATTTTTCGGGATGACGATTGCCCCCCGATCAGATTCCTCTTCGCCGGTGATGAGGCGGAGCAAGGTGGTCTTGCCATGGCCGTTGCGGCCGACAAGGCCTACACGCTCCCTGGGGTTTATCTTGAAGCTGATCCCCTCGAAGAGCACCTGGGGTCCGTAGCCCTTCCAGAGGTTATCTATGCTGATCATGCGCCTAGATTATATAAACATCGCCATGCGTCAAGTATGATCTATTTACAGCGATATCCAACGAGTACGCCTTTACCGTCCGGACCTATGATAACACCTTGCCCACTATAATAAACTAACTTACCAGCCCCCCAGTTCAATTCCAAGGGAAACTCCGGGTCATCTCCGGCGGCTTTGTACCCCCTGCCGATATCACTTGGCTCAATGCCTATATAGGAATTTGCTAAATACCAACTGGCGTGACGATCGGGATCTGTTGACAGGCCCTTCTTCAACCATGAAGGAAATATTTTAACATAACCTGGATCATTACATCTGATATCTTTTAATCTGGCTCTCACATCTTTTACATGGGTCCCATGCGGACATTTCAATAAATAGGAAGAGTAGCCTATTGCAGTATCCGTTTCTTTTGCGCTCTCATAATCAATGGTTTCAAGCTTTACTTTTGCCAGTTCTGAGTATTCACTGTTTGGGTGCTTTTGTAAAAATTTTTGATATGCTTGCTCAGTGTCTATATTACGAGTCTCTTCCCAATCAATATTCGTTGTGGAACACCCAATCAATAAAAAAACTAAGATTATGTTCCATCTAAGAATTCTCAACGTACATGCCCCCCATGTTTGATCTTTAATCCTAACCGCCAGGTCTGCAAGCGTATACATTTTTCTCATAGTGAATAATTCACTATAATATTTATTGTATCTCAGTAATTTTACCGCTTTCAATAACAAAAAACAAATAGATTGAAAGCCTATATAAATTAGACCATTGAGAAAGGGGGACTTGAAAGGAGGTGTGATCGACCACATATGAATATCGATCCAAAAACCTATAAATCTCCTCTTTTGGGAGCTGCAAAAGCTCCCATTTTTTTAGGTACTGAGATTTCTCAAGTAGCTTGACGTAAAGACTATTGCGTAAAGGTTTTCTACCTCAAAGCGACTTTAAGGATATTCCATTTTTTATCCATCTCTTCTGCCGTATCGACGAATCCGAAAATACGTGACCTGAGGTTGGAGTAGATGAGATTATGAAGTCTCAATGATCGAACATGGGGATGGGTTCTCATCAAGTGCTCGAATCTCTTCATTTTATCTTCAGACCACCCACCTGAGTGTATAACATCTGCTGCCAGTGTGCCTGCTGCATGGCCTATTAAAAAGGAAGTTCTGATCCCGCTGCCGCCCCTGGCCTGGACATGGCCAAGGACATCACCAGCCATAACAAGACCTGGCCAAGGAGAGAAAGGATAGAGCATTCCACCCATAGGAATACATGTCTGAAGTTCATAGTAGGCCTGCGTGCCTTCTAAAAGTCGGCTGAATTGGGGATGACGATGGCAGAATTTATCGAATGTAGGCGGCGTGTCTTTTCCGGAGGAGGTGTCCAGCAGTATGAATTCAGCCTCGCCTCCTCCACGCGGGAACATCGTCCCGACTACAAGTCCGGAAGGGCTGAGATGAAGATGATACTCCAGCCGGTCCTCCGGTCCGGTATATCTTCGCACTAAGCGTTTTGCCACAGCCATATCGATGCCGGTCCGGTCCTGATTGATGTAGAGTGAAGCCGGGTCATTACAGCCTCCGCAGGAAAAAACCGTGTGTGCAAGATACTCTTTTTCGCCGCCGTTCATCTCAGCTATAACACCTTGTGCCCTACCGGAACCGCCTAAGAGTGTCTTCACGCCAACTCCCGCGAGTAACCTCACCCCACTGCGCTCCGCCTGAGCCGCGATCTCTTGAATGAGATCCGGCCATGCAAAGATGATATTGGGGTTCTTGATGGTACGGTCTACATGGCATTTCCCGGTATGCGAGAAGTAGCGGCGCTTGTTCACCTCTTTTATGGTGATACGCTCAAAAAAGCCTTGGCCGAGTATCTCTTCCATATGCTCATCAGCCCGTATGGTCTCCCCCCTGCGAACCGAACCTAATTTTTTCTGAAGCTCAATGATGATCACTGAAATGCCCTTGCGGGCAAGACCGAGCGATACGCCGAGACCCGCGGGGCCCGCTCCGATGACTATTGCCTGTGAGTATGGTGCAGAATGCATAAACGGATTATCCTTTTAAGCCGCTTTCCAGCCACTTATCAGCGTTGATGACCTTTTTCAGGAGGGATTTGAAGTAATCGAGGCAAGTCATGCGGATGAATTCATCCAGATCTTTGTATTCAGGAGGGATCGGCAATATTGATGCAGTCAATGAGCGTTCATGAATTTTTTTTATTGCTTCGCGGGTGATGTCTTTCTGCCGGTTGCCGCTGCCAAAAGCGAGTATGAAATGCCTTGTTCCGTAAAAAACAGCAGTGTCTATCTGATCTCCGGTAAGACCATTCGTGCCTATGCCGATTACGGGTTTGAGGCGCACCTGGTCGATGAGCAGGGCATCAAAAAAACCTTCAACAACGATAATCTCACTCTGGCCCCTGGACCGGTACATGAGAAACGGCACATCTTCAAGGGGTTCATTGTCGGTCAACGGCTTGTATGCCCCATGGCCGGTGTTGCTTATATCACGGAATATAATCCCCATGAGTCTTCCGCATGTGTCCCGATAGGGGATGGCAAGGCCCGTATTATCGGTTCGATTCATCCAAAGCCGTGAAAACACCTTATCGAGATCATGTTTGTCTATTCCCCGGGGAAAAAGGCTTTGCCTTGTTTGCGTGAAACCCGGATAATATCCGAGCGACATACCCTCCACTTCACCCATTGAATACCCGCGTTTATAGAGGAAGTGCAATACATCTTCCCCTTGTTTTGACCAGAGCTGTGTTATGAACGTGCACATTGCCGTTTCCAGAAAGATCATCCGAGAAAGCGTTTTCTCCCATTGGTCTTTACGGGAATCAGCAGGTCGGATCTTAGAGGCATGAGGTATCCTCGATAGGGCCTCCTTAAATGATATTTTATACCTTTTCATCATAAACTTCAGCCAGTCTCCGCGTTCGCTGCAGGAAAAGCAAAAGTATTCGGGCCTGTCACCGTAGATCAGTAATGTGGGCATATGATCTTTGTGGAATGGGCAGCACGCTATGAACCCGGGCCCTCTTCTTTGGAAACCTTGGAGGTCACCGAAAAGCTCCCGTTGATATTCCCGGTCGAGTAGTATTGCATAAATGCGTTCGATAGATGATTGCACGGCAACCTATCCTTTTGCGCCCATAAGATTCTTTGTCTGACTTATTCAATTAGTAAATCGAAATCATTATATTTTCAACAATCATCCATCAAGGACTGAACGCACCTTATCCGTAAGAATGTGGGCAAAGTTACTTGACGAATTATTAACAGTGTTATATTAACAGCGTTATCTTATCAGTCTCAAAGGTCATCCGGCCGTAATGATAAGGAAGGTAAGGCTGATGAAAACAGCATCGAAATGCAGACAAAGAAAAAACCCGCTCCTTTTCGAGATCAAAGGCAACTCCCTGGATGACGGCCCGGGAATTCGGACCGTTATATTCTTTAAGGGTTGCCCGCTAGACTGCGTGTGGTGCCATAACCCTGAGAGTAAAAGCCATCAGCCCGAGATATCATATGATCCGAAAAAATGCATTGGGTGCGGCACCTGCATAAGAATCTGCCCCGCAATGGCCCTGTCAAAAGAGAACCCCTATTACATCAATCGAAACATTTGCAATCTCTGTGGCAAGTGCGTCGATGAATGTCCTTCAGGTGCACTGGGGCGCGTTGGTTTTGAGATGTCAATTAATGATGTAAAACAGAAGGTCATTGCAGACAAACCCTTCTTCGACAACTCGGGCGGCGGCGTGACCCTTTCTGGAGGAGAGCCGACACTCCACATGGATTATGCTGCCGAGCTTGCTCGTGTCCTGAAAGAAATGGACATCCATGTGCTGCTGGAGACCTGCGGCTTGTTCTACTATGATCACTTCAAGGATATGCTCCTGCCCTATCTTGATATAATCTACTATGACCTCAAGCTGTTTGATGACACCGAACACAAACACTTCTGCGGCGTGTCGAATTCAGTAATCATCCAAAACTTCACAAAACTGGTGAATGTTACACGCAAGAGGGGAATCCGCCTTCTTCCCCGCATCCCATTGGTGCCGGGTATTACTGATACGGATTCGAACATTCTGGCCATCTCTTCTTTCTTGAAGGAATGCGCAGTGATGACGGCCGAACTCCTGCCCTACAACCCGCTCTGGCATGACAAGAGCTGGAGTTTAGGGAGAAAGGATGGATACTCGGAAGATAGGGATATGACCAAATTCTTGTCCCAGGAGAAGATTCGGCATTGCAAGGCAATTATCCTTGCTGCGGGTATCGATGTGTGAGAGCATTTAATTTTCCATTCTTACCACAATTGTCCTCATCCCGGGATATGCAACGGCACGGTGAATATCAAGAAGGTCAGGGTATTTATCAGGAAAGATGAATGAAGGCTTGATGTCGCCGCTCTGTTCAACAATGATGCGTATGCGGCCTTTTGCTGTATTCCCTGTATCGACAATCCTGGTAGATGTTATGAGTTCGCTGGAACCGGGCAGCTGGAAACGCTTCATCTCGGGAGGGCTCAGTTCGACCGCCTTAACTCCCTCGGGCAAGAGCACCTCGATCTTTGTGTCCAGCTTTATAAAGGAGTCGCGATAAAGGGGATTTTTACGTTCATCGCCGCTGACACCCGCAATAGACCTGGTAATTCCAGGAAGCTCAAGTGAAAGATGCTTTCCCTGGCGCACCGCATAGCCCGGCACACTCACGCTGAACTCTTCGATGGCCGGGTATGCATCGCATGAAACTTTATAAGGGCTTGTGGCAACAGCCGCCCTGCTGACTGAAGAGACGATCTCCTGGAAGCGCCTATTGCGCTCTTCGGGAGACATCTCAAGATAATCTTTACAAAAAATGGCACATTCGATTCCGTGATGTATTCGAAGCTGAGTGATGATGGCATCACCCGAAGGACTTAGGTCAATAGTAATTCTGGATTCGGACTTTTCTTCAAACTGTTGGCCGGCTGCCCGGATCGTCTCGATCTCACCAAAGGTTAGATTAAGGGCCGGATCACCAAAGGAAGAAACAGTGCCGAGGGCTGCATACTGGTCCGTGTCCCCGAGAATTATCTGTCCGTGAGATGTATCGATCTTAACCAACACTGAGAGAAACCAATCGGCGGCGGGGAACTCCACAAGCGGCCCCTGCAAAGATTGAAGGGGAGATGAGGATGAGGTCAGCATGAACTGCGGTTTATACCCGATGGCCTTGAGCATTGCGGCTATGAGCACAGCCCGGTCCGCGCTGTTGCCGTAACCGGCGGCAAGGGTGACATCCGCAGGGCTGATCAGGCTTAAGGGGAGCTGATGAAGTGTGATGTTCACGGCCTTGACGTTCTTCGCAACATAATCCCTTATGGCAATCACTTTCTGATCACTTGAAGTCATATCTTTTGTAATCGCAAGCGCCTTTTTCTCAGATTCTCCTTGTGAAGAAGATGCCTTTTCAAGCACATCCAAGACCACTTTGGCGTATTCTTTTGTTTGGGCCATGGTTGCAAAGACCGTCGGCATATAGCTGTACCCCGGCGGCAGGAAGTCCTCGTGCTTTATAGGCGGTACATGATTCACACTAAATTCGAAAACATTCCTGTTATCCTTCCTGCTTCTGATCTCACTGAGGAAATCCTTTGGAAAATGTTCCCATGAACCCTCCTGATAAAAACCGTTGTCGGCCTTAGCAACTTTCAGGTCGATTGTGTCCGGAAAACTGATTTGCAACTGTTTTTTCTCTATGGGGTCCTCACCTTGGAATTCACATTCGATGAGAAAAGGCCAGGCATCTTTCTTCTTCCGGGTATACTCATATTCAATAATACTGCCCTCCTGAAGGCCAGGCAGGCTTGCCACCATGAGCTTACCTGCAGGATATCGCGGGGCTTTTCCAACCCACTCTTGATCCATTACATTGACCTCTTTGGGGTCGATATCCTTGATCTGGCCGTCAGGCGATGTCACTGAGGCCTTCTTGATCTGGATATCCTCCCACACTGGGTTGAAAGAAAAATAGAGCTCAGATTGCTTCTTCTTGCCGGCATACGTGAGAACTTTAATCTTTTTGTGTACTGTCTGGATATAGGAGGCCTTATCTATGATATCGATAGAAATGTCTTCATCCTGGATAACCGCATCAGGCCTGTATGATGTGTACCAGGGCTGACCCGATGTCATACTGGTTCCCTGTTCAGTGGCGAAGACCGGCATGAAGCGGTTTGCCTTCTCAACCTTTTTGAGGGTATCCTGAAGTCGTTTGTACTGCTCAGGGGAATACTCCGTGAGCTTCAGCATGAAGAGGTTCTTTTCCCTCATGGCTCCATCTTTCACATCAAGAGACCTGACCCATGAGGATCCGTCATCAGAGGCTGACTCTTTCACAGGAGCGCTTATAGGCTTGCCCAGGGATGGATTGAGATCGATGTTTACATCCTCTTCAATGCCGCAGGCTGTATCGGTCATGTATGTATATTTCCTCTCCTTAAGCCCCAGCCTGCCGATGACAAAGTTGGCGACCCCGATCGTGTCGCCGAACCTGAAGACAGGCAATATTGTTACATCAGTGCCATGGATCGGATAATCCTTCGCAGAATAGCTAAAGTCAGCCTGGAGAGGTTTGGAGGTATCCTGCATATTGTCCGGCTTGATAACAAGCTCATGAAGGTCGGCAGCCGGCAGCACCTTTCTGAGCATCCTCTCGAAATAGGCCTTCCGGTCATCCTCAGTAATTCCGGAGAAATAGCCGCGATAGGCATTATCGTTGATACCATCGAAGACAAGTGAAGTCTCGGCAGTGAGAGTCCCCTTTGTATCAAGCTTTCCTGAAGTGGAGATGCGGAGCATGTTCTTATCAGCCGGTGTTATAGGGCTCGTGCGAAGTGTCTCACCTTTAGGCGTGGCAACAAGGTAACTCTGGTTGTTCAGGTATGCAGGGAACAGCTCCTTGGTGTTCTCATTCGTAGGGTCCATGAGAAGATAAGATCCATTCTTGTTCTTCACACAGACTATGGCATGGTTGAAATATGGTTGGGGCACCTCAGGGTCTTTTTTGGGGCCGTTCATGATGAGCACCGGATAGGCTTTAAACCCGGCAAGCCTCAACATGGCGACCAAGAGGGCGGCCTTATCACGGCATACCCCTGCCCTGCGATCACAGGTCATGGAGACGTTATGAGGCTCATACCCGGGTGCCTCTGTCTCTGTTGTAATCCCGAGGTAGCGCACCTTTTGGGATACCCAGAAGAAAATGGCCTCTATCTTTTCTTGTCTGTTCATTTTCCCTTTTACAAGTTGTTTAACTATCCTGCGCATCTCAGGAGTGGTTTTTACCAGATGGGGTTTGGATAGGTTCCAGTACCAGCGCGATATGGTATTCCAGTCGGGGATAGTGCTCACAAGGAGACGTTGGGCCTGGGTATACAGGGGCGGCATTTCAGGTTCTTCAAAGGCCCTTGGTACGTCTTTGGCAGCCCATTTATAGATGATGTCATCGGCTTCAAGTATTTTCACAAAGGTCACGGTACCTGGAATTTCACTCTTCAGGGCAATGCTTTCCAGTGGCTTCGCTTTAGGGGCAATAATCGTCAAACTGGATGATTTGATAGGATCAGTCTCTTCAAAGTTGATGAAGTCGCTCCATTCACCCGACATGCGGGCCTTCACGAAATCGTCATAGGTGATGAAATGCACGGTATCGCCTCTATTAAGTTCAGGAATGCTCACCTGGAGCATCTTATTATTGGGGTCATAGATATTCGATGCCATCTGGGAGGAATCCACCATCACACGGCTGTTTTTCTCAATATCCACTTTGTGTGATGTCCCGTCTTGTGAAATGACCTCCACAAGGGTAAATTTCGTAGTGTTGTATGGTATGTTAAACGATGAGGTGAGGGTGCGAAATCGGCGCTTGCCCTTTTCTGTGAGTACCTTGATATATTGCTCAAACCATTCTACATATGTCCCATCTTGCCGATATTTCGTCCAGGTCTGCTGGTCTACCACTACCACATCGGCGTCAGGGTATTTACCAGTCGTAACCGTCTCGACTTGTTCTATGACTGCGGTTTTATCAAGAGGGGTCCATTCCTGGGCAAAGATTTCGCCGGTATCGGCAAAAATGAATATTATTAACCACGCAGCAAAGATATTTACAAACGATCGTCTAAGCATTTTAGGTACAACCCCTCTCCCTTGGAAATGGTTCTGTTTGTCTTTTCTCATATATGCCGGTTTGCCGATATGGAACAGGCCTAGTACAGATCACAAAATATCATTCATGTAAATACTGAATAGGTGGTTAATCCTTAGACACTCTCTGACCTCTGAGATTTTACCACTAAGGCATTGACTTATAAATTTACCAATGCTATTATTATAAGACTATGTCAATGGACAGGACATTATGTGCCATCTGTGCCTGGAGGGGTGACTGCAACAAGAAATTCATGCAGGGTAATGGTGTTCACTGCCCCGACTACACGAGAGACCTCACCATCCGGGTCAAGGTGGAGGAGAAAAAAGAGGAAAAACAGCCCAGGGGAAAGAAGGATAAGAAAAAGTCCGGAGATATTCATATCTTGTAGTTTTTGGTATGGATTCCCTTCTCCCAAGGTTCAATGTTTTTCCTCTTGCCTCAGAGGAGAGCAATCTCCCAAGTATCCCTTTGTTTTCAATAGTTATGGTTTTTCTGATCACGACTCACTGCTCACTGATCACCGGCATCAAGAAACCATCCACTAGTCACTCCCGCTGATCACTTGCTTTTCCGGTATTCCAGACTTGCCTCGATGAAATCCCTGAATAATGGATGCGGCTGCATGGGCTTTGATTTGAACTCAGGGTGGAACTGGCAGCCGAGGAACCAGGGGTGGCCCGGCAACTCGATGATCTCAACCAGTGCGGTATCTGGGTTCCGCCCGCTGATTATGAGGCCCGCATCTGTAAGCTGCTTTTCATAAACCGGGTTAAATTCATAGCGGTGCCGGTGCCGCTCGAAGATCTCGGGTGATCCGTATGCATGCATGGCCTTTGTTCCCGGAGTTATAGTACATCGGTATGCGCCGAGCCTCATGGTGCCACCCTTGCGGATGATGTTTCTCTGTTCAGGCAGGAAATCGATGACAGGTGCTGCTGTTTTTTGGTCAAACTCGGTGCTGTTCGCCCCCTTCAATCCGCAGATGTTTCTCGCAAATTCCGCCACGGCAAGCTGCATGCCGAGGCATATGCCGAAGAATGGCATGTTGTGCGCCCTGGCATATCCGGCGGCAAGGATCTTTCCCTCGGTTCCCCGCTCGCCAAAGCCTCCTGGGATGAGGATTCCGTCAATGCCGGCGAAGTATGTTGATATATCATCCTTTCCGATAAGTTCATCAGCATCCACAAAAATCCTGTTCACCTTTGTGTTGTTAAATATCCCACCGTGTTCAAGAGCTTCGTTCAGACTCTTATAGGAGTCAGTGAGCTTCACATATTTGCCTACCACAGCAATGTTTACCACGTCTGTTCTGTTTTGAATCCTCTCGAGGAGCTGTTCCCAGCCATGCATCCGAGGTTCTCTGGTCCACATGTTGAGATATTCAATTATTCTATCGTCGAGCCCTTCTCTGTGGAACCCAATAGGTACCTGGTATATACTATCAACATCGATTGCATTAATTACAGCATTCTTTTCCACGTTGCAGAAAAGTGCGATTTTTTCTTTAAGTTCGTTGCTCAGCATTCTTTCTGACCGGCACAGGAGGATCTGGGGCTGAATTCCGATCTCCCTGAGCTTTTGGACAGAGTGCTGGGTAGGCTTTGATTTGAGCTCACCCGCCGTGGCGATATAGGGGACGAGGGTGAGATGAATATAGAGCACGTTTGCCTTTCCCATGTCGAATCCGAATTGCCGTATGGCCTCTAAAAACGGCAAGGACTCGATGTCTCCCACGGTCCCGCCGATCTCCACAATGGCAATATCATTGCCGGCAGCGGACTTTTTGATCCGATCCTTGATTTCGTCGGTAATATGAGGGATCACCTGGACGGTCTTGCCCAAATATTCACCGTTTCGCTCCTTTTGGATCACCGAGTCATAGATCTGGCCGGTGGTAAAGTTGTTTTTTGCGGTAAGGACGCTTGAGGTGAACCGTTCGTAATGGCCAAGGTCCAAATCGGTCTCTGCGCCATCGTCAGTGACAAAGACCTCGCCGTGCTGGAATGGACTCATAGTGCCGGGATCAACGTTGATGTAAGGGTCGAGTTTAATGTTGCAAACTTTGAGTCCTCTGGCCTCCATAATGGCTCCTATGGAGGCGGCGGCAAGACCTTTGCCCAGAGAAGACAACACTCCACCGGTTATAAAAATATACTTGGTGGATTTGTTCGTTGCCATCTTCTGTCCCTAATCTATTCTATAGATTCTTATGTGTCAAGAAAGGAGCCGGTATATTTTTAAACAACCGCCAACTGTTTAAGCCCCCTGTGATCAATAATAATCCTGCAGGGCACAGACCTGCAGCTGCTTGTGCTGAAGTGCCCTGATGGCCTCAGTCATGGCCTTGGACGCAGCAATAGTAGTGGAGTATGGGATGTTGTATCTAATAGCGCTCTGGCGGAGATGGTATGCATCTTCCGAAGGACGTCTTCCAATACTCGTGTTTATGACGAGCTGAATATTACCATTCTTGATATAATCCACTACATTGGGTCTGCCTTCGCTCACCTTGAGAACCGTCTTTACATCCACTCCATGGGCATTCAGATATGCTGCAGTGCCGGTAGTAGACAAAATACTGAACCCGAGAGCTACAAAAGAGTGCGCTACCGGTACGATCCGTTCCTTGTAAAAATCGTGAACGCTGATAAACACGGCCCCTGATGTGGGCAGCTCGGCTCCAGCTGCAAGTTGGGATTTGGCAAATGCCAGCTCAAATGACGTATCAATGCCCATAACCTCGCCTGTTGACTTCATCTCAGGGCCTAGCGCGATGTTGATGTTGGGAAATCTCTTGAATGGAAATACCGATTCCTTGACCGAGACATGTGCAGGTATAATCTTCTTTGTAAAGCCAAGGCTTTTCAAACTGTGACCAAGCATCACCTTGGTGGCAAGCTTGGCAATGGGTACGCCGATGGCCTTGCTTACAAAGGGTACGGTCCGCGAAGCCCTCGGATTGACCTCCAATACGTACACTTCGCCTTCCTTTATGGCATACTGGATGTTCATGAGGCCAACCACGCAAAGCTCGGAGGCTATCATCTTTGTTTGTCTCTCAATGAGTTGGATGATCTTTCTCGGAAGGCTTATGGGAGGAAGAACACAGGCAGAATCTCCGGAATGGATGCCCGCTTCCTCGATATGCTCCATGATGCCGCAGATAATGCTGGACTTTCCGTCACTTAAAGTATCAACATCCACCTCAATGGCGTCTTCCAGGAATTTATCGATGAGGATCTGGTTATCCGGGAAGAGCTCAAGCACCTGCGCCATAAAGGTCTTGAGGGTATCAGGGTCATAGATGATCTCCATGGACCGTCCGCCAAGGACATACGAAGGCCTTACGAGAACCGGGTAGCCGATCCGGGACGCAACCTTTAATGCATCATCTACGCTGACCACGGTCCCGCTGGCCGGCTGTTTCAGGTCCAACTTGTTCACAATTTCAAGAAAACGCTGCCGGTCCTCAGCCCGGTCAATGGCATCAGGGGATGTACCAAGGATGGGCACCCCGGCTGCAAAGAGGCCCTTGGCAAGATTAAGCGGGGTCTGACCGCCGAACTGAACGATCACCCCTGCGGGCTTTTCTCTTTTAACCACGTGCAACACATCCTCAAGGGTGAGCGGCTCAAAAAAGAGCTTGTCCGATATGTCGTAATCAGTACTCACCGTCTCGGGGTTGGAGTTGATCATGATGCTCTCATATCCCATCTCGCGCAGTGCCATCGATGCATGTACGCAGCAGTAGTCGAACTCAATGCCCTGGCCGATCCTGTTGGGACCACCGCCTAGAATGATCACCTTGGGTCTGGATGACGGATTCGACTCGTCCTCTTCTTCATAGGTGGAGTAGTAATAAGGGGTATATGCCTCGAACTCGGCGGCACAGGTGTCAACAAGTTTATAGACCGGCAACACCCCATGCTCATACCTGAGATCCCGGATGACCTTCTCGCTTGTACCCCATAAATGTGCAAGATAACGGTCCGAGAAGCCGAGCCTCTTGGCCTCGTACAAACTACGTCTGTCAGGCGTACTTGATGCGATCTCGGCTTCGGCATCCACAAGTTCTTTCATGTGGTACAGGAACCATGGGTCGATCTTCGTGAGCCTGGCGACATCATCGATAGTCCAGCCGGAACGAAAGGCAGCTGCTATCCAGAACAACCGTTTGGAATTGGGATAGGTGAGCCCGGTGACAAGTTGTTTCTTTTCTTCGGGCGGCACCTTCATGAGCATCCCTCCCAGGCCGAACTGCCCTATCTCCAGGGAGCGGACAGCCTTGTTGAGGGCCTCTTTGAAGGTCCTGCCGATGGCCATGGTCTCTCCCACGGATTTCATGGATGTGGTGAGCAAGTCCTCTGTCTCGGGAAATTTCTCAAAGGTCCACCTGGGAATCTTGACTACACAGTAATCAATGGTAGGTTCAAAGGAGGCAAAAGTCTCCTTGGTTATATCATTGGGGATCTCGTCCAAGGTATAGCCCACGGCCAGTTTGGCTGCGATCTTGGCTATTGGGAAACCCGTGGCCTTGGATGCCAAGGCGGACGACCTTGAGACCCTCGGATTCATCTCAATGACTACCAGCTCTCCGTCTTCAGGGTTGACGGCGAATTGTACGTTCGATCCGCCCGTCTCTACGCCGATCTCCCTCATGATGGCTATGGATGCGTCACGCATTCGCTGGTACTCCATATCGGTGAGCGTCTGGGCAGGTGCCACGGTGATTGAGTCTCCGGTGTGGATCCCCATGGCATCTACATTTTCTATGGAGCAGATGATCACTACATTGTCGGCCTTGTCCCGCATCACCTCGAGTTCGAATTCCTTCCAGCCGATGACCGATTCCTCAAGCATGATCTCACGGATCATGCTGGCATCAAGGCCGGTTTTCGCAATATGGTCTAGGTCTTCAGGGTTATAGGCAATACCGCCGCCGATACCCCCCAGTGTAAATGAAGGCCGTATAATGATGGGATAACCGATTTTCTCTGCAATGGCATAGACATCGTCCCTGGGATAAACGTTGTCTGCACTGCGTATGAATCCGCTCTTCGGCACCCTCAACCCTATATTTTCCATGGCCTTGCGGAAAAGCTCGCGGTCTTCTGCCTTATGGATCACATCAGGTTTTGCCCCGATCATCTCCACACCATATTTATCGAGTACCCCGCGGGAGGCAAGCTCAACCGACACGTTCAGACCTGTCTGACCTCCCAAGGTCGGCAATATTGCATCCGGTCTTTCCTTTACTATGATAAGTTCCACCATTTCCGGGGTAATGGGTTCTATATATGTCCGGTCGGACATGCCGGGGTCTGTCATGATAGTAGCGGGGTTGGAATTGATGAGGACAACCGAATAGCCCTCTTCCTTGAGGGCCTTGCAGGCCTGTACCCCGGAGTAGTCGAATTCACACGCCTGGGATATGACAATAGGACCGGAGCCTATAATGAGTATCTTCTTAAGGTCTGTTCGCTTGGGCATGTTTTACCTTAAATCTAGTCGCTCGTAACCGTCCTGACCGGGTATCATGATCAGACGGTTCCTGTCTACCCTTCGATGGAATGCCTGATTTTTTCTGCTATGACCTCGACATCTTCACCGAGGAGGTACTTCAGTGACAATGCCTCTAGAAATTCATCTTTCCAAGGTATGTTGTACTCATTGATAAGATTCGTGATATCGTTGAGTTTGACTCCCATAACTTCCTTCTTCTGATCAATGCCCAAGGCCTCGTCAAAGTCCACATGAAGCAAAAGCAGATGGGTAATGATGCGCTGCTGTCCGAAGAGAGGGACAATGATGATGGGGGCGTTATCGGACCTTCCGATGCCCGCATACACCTTTCCGGTTCTTACAATGGTATTCTTGGTACCCATAAGCGAGGCCGGTTTGTCAAAGCGGGAACGCATGGACGTTGCCACACCATGCCGGGAGACAATTGTCAGCGTCGAGACGTCTGTAGGTATTCCTTGTCCATCGAGGCCGTCAACCTCATACAGGGTATATCCGTTAACATTCAAAAGTGCATTCTGAAGCCTTTTGAGAGTAATCACATCTTTGGCACGGACACTCTCCATCGAAAAACCAAGATCACCAAATACATCGAAGATCGGACCATGCGGAACTTCGGCCTTCCTGCTCGTGCCGACAGTAACGGTCTTGGCTTGATGGCGTATGGCATCCACAGGCCGTGAAAGCTCGTCAATAGCCCGCTTCAGGGTGATATCCAGCATATCGATAGGGGATGAGGAATCACGTTTGTTTTCGAACTCCACCCAGAAGTCTTCCACCGGGAGCTTCCCCTTTGCATATTTCAGCAGCAATAAGATGTCCGAGGCAACCTCCACACTGAGCGAGGTCAGCTCACCACATGTTCTCCATGCATTAAACTCATTGGCAAATTCATCCACGATCCGGTGGAGTTCCCCGTCCTGAATGCTTTCATAAATGGTATATTCCTTCTTCTCATGTTCTTTGGCGACTTCTGCAAGGCGTGTCCTGAATGCCTTCATGGACCGTGCAAGGTCATCAAGACTGCACGCTGCATAGTAGCCCCAGATATGGCCTGCCAGCGTATTGAAGATTACACAAAGGGGGAAGTTTGCGGAAGGTACATGGATGACCTCGTCGGAAACAGTATCGAACCGATGCTCCCCTTCATCGGTTATGACTACCACGCTTGCAGAATGGGCCTTGAATATGGCCACGTCTTTTACAATGTCTTCCAGCACGATCTCAGGGCTGCCTGCAGCGCAGACCAGGATCAGCGGTTCGGAAGAGAGGTCGATATGCTTCTTGTCCTCTATTATGTCAGAAGAGATGGTCTTATAGCACAGCTCAGAGAGCTTGATGCGGATCTCGTCGGAGGCCACCTTGTTGATCCCGCTGCCTACTACGGCCCAGTGTTGTTTCTTCCGGACCAGGTGCCATGCGGTTTCACGGATGGCCTCCCTTTGTTTGATGACCTTTCGCATAAGTTCCGGGGCCTTTTCCAGCTCCATGAGATCATGCGCTATCAGTTCATCGGGAAGGGTCTTCAATAGTTTGGCGAAGAAGAGTGCTATCACAAAACCTGCTACGATCTGGGAGTAGAAGGCTTTGGTGGAGGCAACGGACATCTCGATGTCCCGTCCATCGCTCGTATAAAAAACACCGTCCACTTTGGTGGTGATGTCCGATTGCCTGCGGTTTACAATGGCTATGAGGTGGGCGCCCCGCTGTCTGGCCATGGTAACAGCCCTGTTTGTATCCGTGGTGGTTCCTGACTGGGTGATGGCGATCACTATCGTATCCGACATGTCGTCATCAAGCAAAAACCCGCTTAAATCCGTTGCCTTTCTGGCCTGGACACTGATGGGTGAGACCTTGAGGTAAGCCGATACGGCCTCGGCCACGGCATATGCAGCTACAGCCGCAGTGCCCTGTCCCACCACATAGATATTCCGTATTTTGCCCTGGCTCAGGTATTCGCGTGTCCTCTTCGAGATCACACCTTCATCCAGGTTGAATATGACCTCATTCTTGCTGGTGATTCGGTACTTGCCCAATAGGGTCTTATGGATGGATTGGGGTGCCTCCAGAATCTCTTTTATCAGGAAGTGAGGGTGATCACCACGGTTGATATCACGGGTAGTGATCTGCGCATGGTTGACATCCTTTTCAGTCAGATCAAGAGGATATCCATCATAAGACAATGCCTCAATTCCCTTAATTCCTGAACCTTTGTTGTTGTTTAGGATGAAGATCTGGCCCTGCGTGTGGGGATTGCCGGGGTCCCGGAAGGTCTCTCCATCCATCTTGATGAAGTGCGGGGTTTCTTCAACCAGGCCGTAGACCTCGGATGCGAACATGTAACCATTTTGCAGGAGCCCCACATAGATAGTCTGGCCGCTTCCTTTCAGTGAAAGGAATATCTTGCCCGGCTCCAGATTACTCTCAACGGCAATGGCGTGTGACCCTTGGAAATCGTTCACAGCCCTGCGGAAGGCTTCTTTCAGGTCATGTCCATCGAAGAGGTATCGTTCAATTTGAAGGGGAATTACCTTGGTGTCGGTGGTCACATTCGGATCAGCGACCTTCTTACCCGTCTCGATGGAGCCCTTGATGAGGTGGTAATTATCGATATCGCCGTTCAGCGCCGCATTGATGGTCCAGGCGCCTTCTCCATAAAATGGATATGTTTTGAGTACAATGGGTATACCGTGAATTTCAACGGGCGGGATGTCGATGGTGTGGTTGTTGATTGGGTGGCAATTGATCTCGTTGATAGCACCTACGGATGCCCATCTGGTATGGGTGAGATATGTATCTGATATGGTATCCAGACAGAGTGCTGCCTTGAGAATACCATCGTTCTTGATGTGATTCCTGAGTTTGGAGGTGTTTTCTCCAAGTTGGCCGGTGATCTGGGCCGTCTTGTAGGTGAAAATGATCATAGTATCCGACAGATGAATGGAGCCGCTCAACAGGTCACTTGGGTGGCACCTTTTAAGAAATTCATGAAAGAGGCCCTGCTGGCCGAGTGTATGCCTCAGGGAAGTCATGGCCTGGCCGCTTTTGAGTTGTACCATCACCTGCAGTCCTGCCGAGTCGCGGCCCCTCACCTCGAGCCTGTCCAAGGCATTCAGGCATGAATTGATCTTATGGTAACGGCAGTAGTAGTTGTCATCTTCCAAAGCCTTTGGGCCTGCAAGATCAAGGATCTTTTCCTGATTCTTGAGCATATCTTCTTTCAATCCCCAGGAAAAGTCCTTAAGCGCTATCAGGCGCGAGGCGATGACCTCGAGATCACCTGATGGGAATTCCTTAGCCTCCTTTTCGAGGACCGAATCTTCATTATCAATAAATGCCGAGAGCATGTCCGAGAGTTTTTTCAGGTGTGTCATCCCATTTCCGCAGCACAAGACATATTGGAGGCACGTATCCTGTTTAAGGCAGTGGAGCTCATTCTCAAGAGTCTGAAGTGCCTCTGGTTCGAGGTAACCATCGGAAGTGATCTTTCCAGATATCAACTTGCTGATGCCATTGCTGCATACGGCATTGATACTTGCAGAAATCCTTTCAGGAACTCCGTTATCACCAGTGGTAATGATATTGCCCTTTATGGTGACAAAACCGGCAAGCCCGCAAAAAAGCATGTCATCAAGAATCGGGAAAAAGATAATACCGGGTCCGGTAAGATCAGAAGAGCGTTTGCACACATAGACTTTCAATCTTGGTATTTCAAGCAGCCTGGTCCTCAGGGCTTTCAACATATGTGTCCCTTTCTCATCTGGGCCTTGGCTTTTATGTTTATTTCAAGACTCATTCACATGCACCTTTTGGGTTGCTCTGAATACCTTCTAAACAGTATGAACGGCAAGTGTCTAGGCTGCCCTCACTGTATTTTGTTCCATCAGTTCGATAAATTCACGGAACAGATAACCGGAATCTTTCGGCCCCGGTGCAGCCTCGGGGTGATATTGCACACTGAAGGCATTCATACCTGGGTAGCTGAGTCCTTCCAACGTATTGTCATTCAAATTGATGTGAGTAACCTGGGTATCTTTCGGCAATGTATCGGTGAGGACAACAAATCCGTGGTTCTGGGACGAGATCTCAACCCTGCCGGTCTTCATGTTTTTGACAGGCTGGTTGATGCCGTGATGCCCGAATTTCAGTTTTGCGGTTTTCCCGCCTACAGCCTGGCCCAGGATTTGATGCCCCAGACAGATGCCGAATATGGGAATCCTTCCAAGAAGCTCTTTCACGGTATTAATGAGGTATAAGAGAGGTGCCGGGTCGCCTGGTCCGTTGGAGAGGAGCACACCGTCCGGATTCATGGACATGATCGACTGGGATGATGTCTCTGCGGGAACAACGAAGACTTCACAACCATGCCCTTCGAGCATCCTCAATATATTGAGCTTTACTCCACAGTCTATTACAACCACTCGAAACCTTTTTGATTTTGCCTGTCTCGCCTTTATGGGCATTTGAGCATTTTCACACCAGAGATAAGGCTTATGACAGGTGACATCCTTCACGATATCTCTGCCTTCAAGCCCGGGATACTCCCTTACCTTCTCAAGGAACTCGTCGATGCGCCCTCCCTTCGTCGAGAGCACACCGCGCATAGCCCCGTGGGTACGTAACCGGCGTGTCAGGGCCCTTGTGTCAATGCCTTCAAGACCTATCCTTCCATGATCCTCCAAAAATTCGGCCAAGGTCTTTTTCGATCTGAAGTTGCTGGGGTAACCCTGGTATTCCCTCACGATGAAGCCCTCCATGTGGATACAGGAGGATTCCATATCTTCGTCATTTATCCCATAGTTCCCGACAAGGGGATAGGTCATGACAAGGATCTGTTCTTTATAGGAAGGGTCAGTGAGGATTTCCTGGTAACCGGTCATGCCGGTGTTGAATACGACCTCGCCGAAGTGCTCTCCGGAGCCGGCAAAAGCACTCCCGCTGAAAATGGCACCGTCTTCCAGTACCAGAACAGCAGGTTTCTTTGCCTTTCCAAACAACTGCCTAGCTCCTGTGAGTTATCGTCTTTTTTGTTTTAAGCTGCCCGGACTTTGATGCCCGGGCAGCCTAGTCTTCATCTATAGTACCGGAAGGTATGTGTCAATCTCATACTTGCTCACATGGATCCTGTAGGCATCCCACTCTTTAACCTTATTCTCGATGAACTTCTCGAAGATATGCTCGCCGAGGGCATCCTTCACGAGCTTGCTCTTGGAGACCTCCTGGATGGCCTCAAAGAGATTCCCGGGCAGGGATATGATACCGGCCTTTTTGCGGGCCTTCTCGTCCATCTCGAAGATGTCCTCTTCTACCGGCTCAGGCAACGGGTACTTCCTGTCGACACCTTCGAGACCCGCTGCGATCTGTACCGCAAAGGCGAGGTACGGGTTGCAGGCAGGATCAGGTGCCCGGAACTCCGCCCTTGTGGCATTGGCCTTCTCGGGCTTGTACATGGGTACCCTTACCATGGCGGAGCGGTTCCTGCGCGCCCAGGATATGTAAACAGGCGCCTCGTAGCCCGGGACAAGCCGCTTGTAGGAGTTCACCCACTGGCTGGTGACGGCACAAATCTCGCGGGCGTGGGTAAGGAGGCCTGCTATGTACCACTTGCCCACCTTGGATAGGTGGTACTTGTCCTTGATATCGAAAAAGGCGTTCTCTTTCCCCTTGAACAGAGACTGGTGGACATGCATGCCGCTTCCATTCTGACCTGCAATGGGCTTGGGCATGAAGGTGGCATACACGCCCTTCTGGCGGGCGATCTCCTTGACCGCTGTGCGGTGGGTCATGACGATGTCGGCCATCTTCATGGCATCCGCATACTTCAGGTCGATCTCGTGCTGAGATGGCGCAACCTCGTGGTGGCTGTACTCCACTCCGATGCCCATGCTCTGGAGCGCAAAGATGGTATCTCTCCTGATATCCGGCCCCATATCGATGGGCAGCCCGTCGAAGTAGCCGCCATGATCAAGGATCTCGGTGCACTTGTCGTTGGCAAAGTAGAAGTACTCGAGCTCCGGTCCCATATAACAGGAGTATCCCTTGTCCGAGGCCTTCTTGAGCATCCTTTTGAGGGCATAGCGGGGGTCGCCGTCATACGGGGTGCCGTCGGGGTTGAGGATGTCGCAGAACATGCGCGCAACCGGCCTGTCCATGGGTCTCCAGGGAATGATCTGGAAGGTGGTCACATCCGGCTTGGCAATCATGTCGCTCTCATGGATGCGGGCAAACCCCTGAATGGATGAACCGTCGAAACCCATGCCCTCGTCAAGTCCCTCATCCAGTTCCGACGGCGTGATGCTGAAGCTCTTGAGCATGCCGAGTACGTCGGTGAACCAGAATTGAACAAAGCTGACCTTATGGTCCTTTACAACCTTTAAAACATCATTACTTGTCTTGCAATTAAACATGTATCCATCCTCCGTAGTCTTTATTTATGGCATATCCCCAACAGGAAATTGCCAGCTTTAACCGATGGAATAATTCTCCTTCAACTCCCAGATGCCGCACGGACAAGCCCCGGCACAGAAGCCGCATCCGATGCAACGCTCCTCATCCACCACATACTCATATCCGTCGTCTTGAAGTGACCTCCGTGAGATAGCCTGTTGCGGACACAAGGATTCACACAGACCGCAGTCGCGGCACCCTCCGCAGGAGGCGCACTGTATTGAACATACCTGGATATCAGGAAAATCTTTGATTGCCGGGTCGTAATATTCCAGCCTCACGCGGGCCGGATTAATAGCCGGTAACTGGTCGTATTCCTCTTCCATTCCCCTGATAAATGTGTCGATGGTTCCTGCAACCCTCCTCCCGGCACCGATCGCATCGGTTATGAGTCCTTGCTTGACGTTATCGCCGATGGCGAATACTTGCGGATCGGATGTCTGGAAGGATTCGTTGACCTTGATAAACCCGGCCTCGGTGTCAATAGTTGCAGGCAAAAAGCCCAAGTCGGGTTTGTCTCCGATGGAGATAATGACGATGTCGGCAGGCAGGATTTCGCCCGTGGAGAGTACCACACCCTTTTTCGTGATCGCCTCTGCTGATACAGGCCATTTAAACTTGGCACCCACTGCTTCGGCAGCCTGGCGCTCTTTGCCGGATGAGGCAGGTTTCTGAACGTCGATGAGGGTTATGTCCTTGGCGCCAAGACGGCTTGCCTCCGTGGCTGCATCGCAACCCACGTTTCCGGCCCCGATGATGACCACATGTTTACCGACCTCAATATTATCGTCTTTTGCGCACCTGAGGAAATCAAGGGCTGACATGGCTTTATCGTATCCCTTGATCTTCAGCTCCCTCGGGTTTTGCGCTCCCACTGCAACGACGATATATTCATAGCGGCCATGTATATCCATAAACAACTCTTCAGTGATCCCCTCGGGCCCGATATTCTCTCTCTTTATCTTTTCTATGACCCGCTTGAGCTCGTGTTCGAAAACCTCTTTGGGTATCCTGCTGAAGGGGATTACGCTCCTGATCTTTCCGCCCAGGTCATCCGCCTTGTCGAACACCACCGGTTCATGACCTTTCAGCCACAGCTGCCACGCCACTGAAAGACCTGCAGGTCCTCCCCCAAGGATAGCGACCTTCCTGCCCGTGGAGGCCAGCGGCTTCGGCTCTTTCGCATTAAGACTCGCCTTTCCCAGCAGCACCGTGTCTATGGGGGCCATGTTATTTCTGCCGCGAGTGCAGTTTTCCATGCAGAGGTTAGGACACAGATATCCGCAAACAGTGGTGGGGAACGGCGTGTATCGAAGTGAGAGATCAACCGCTTCATCTACGGATCCCTTCCTGATATGCGCCCATCTCTGCTGTACCGGTATACCGGTGGGGCAGCTTGCCTGACAGGGGGGGAGGTATTTCCCGTTCTCCCATAAAGGGATGAATCTGCGCATCTCTCCGGTTGCAATTAAAGGTATGGGGGTTCTATCGATATCAGTGAGGTCGCCGATGAGACCGCCTTTTCCCAGCTCCTTCTCCCATACCTCTCTGCGGAACTGACCCATGCTGATCCTTTTGGACGCAAGTTTTTCGGAAGGGAGACGTGCCGCCAGGAGCTGCCACTGGGAACGATCCATGATGAGGAGATCATATTTCTCGTTTTTCTTAATGCCTTTGAGAAATTCCTTTAAATTCTCCTTAAGCCAGTTCCACTCTTCATCCGTAATACGGATGAGCTTAGCATCGGCCTCACTGAAGCTCTTTTGCGTGCCCCGGAAGAAGATCTTACCTC
The DNA here is from genome assembly GCA_963847605.1 of uncultured delta proteobacterium. GTDB lineage: Bacteria > Desulfobacterota > Desulfomonilia > UBA1062 > UBA1062 > MWEI01. The sequence continues at coordinate 40,175 of CAWKAM010000029.1, forward strand.
CCACCATGCCGACACACGGCCGCTGACTCAGTATATTCTTCCGGTATTGAGATCCGTATCCGCATATTACGGCTATACCGCCGGCCATGAACTCGGCAAAGGAATCACCCACACCCCCAAGCACCCAAAGCTCTGGCGGTGCAAAATGGGGGTTGCTCTTGGTCATGGTCATACCCCGGGCTCCGATATCGCCGGCAATATAGACCTTTCCCTGCGCCATGGCATTGGCAACACCGTTGGTGGCATCACCATGAACGATGATCCGGGCACCTGCATTGAGCCAGCCTACATCATCGGATCCGGGTCCGTGCACCTCTATGGTAGTATGCGGTGAACCCATGGACCCGATGCGCTGGCCCGGATATCCGTAGATATCCACTTTTACCGACTTGGAATTGGTATTCCAGAGTCTTCCGCCGATTCCATGTTGACCGTAGGCCTTGACCTCAATATTGAGACGGCCGCTCTGGACTGCCTGCTGGATGCGTTCCTCAAGTACACGGGATTGCACCCTCTTCCCGTCTTCCATGCCGGAAATCACTATTTTCCCATGTTGAATCATACGTTATTCCTAAAGTGAATTCCTACATATCCTTTATTGTTAGCTTGTCGTGTTTATCTTTTCATACTACATGCCGAATGCCTAAGCGCTCTGCTGCATCACGGTCGTCAATACCTAAGGCGTCCGACATACCGATGGGTAGAGATGTTGACCTCCCGAGAGGCGCAAGGATCTTCTTTAGTTCTGAATCGAAGCTTAGAAAAACATCTACAATTCTCTGGGCAACATTTTCAGGGTCCAACCTCCTGTAGATCCTTGGGTCTTGGGAGGTAATTCCCTTCGGGCACAATCCGATGTTGCAGATGTTGCAGCGGTCGTTCTCTGAACCGACACAGCCTCCTGCCGCCTGCATGATATATTTACCCACCTGTACACCGCTAGCGCCCAGCATGATCAATGCCGCAGCATTGGCGGCAAGATTGCCGTTCTTACCGATACCTCCACCTGCGAACAGTGGGATTTCGTTCTGTTTACCGAGCTTGACGAGGGTTAAGTAGGCATCCCTTATGTTGCTTGCTATCGGATGACCCATATGGTTCATGGAGACATTATAAGCAGCCCCGGTTCCGCCGTCTTCACCATCAATGGCCAATGCCGCAGCATAGGGGTTCCTGGCCAGATTATTCAGCACGGCAAGCGAGGTGGTCGTAGCGGATATCTTCGGGTACACCGGAACCCTGAATCCCCATGCCATATACATGGACTGGATCATCTTTGCCACCGACTCCTCGATGGAATACTTGGTTTGGTGTGTGGGAGGAGACGGAAGGCTTACACCCGCCGGTACACCGCGGATGGCGGCGATAAGCTTGTTGACCTTGTACCACATGAGGAGCCCGCCGTCACCGGGCTTTGCACCCTGTCCGTACTTGATTTCAATGGCGCAAGGGTCTTCCTTCATTTCAGGCAGTGCGTGAATAATCTCATCCCAACCAAAGTATCCACTTGCAATCTGGAGTATCACATACTTGAGAAACCTCGATCTCAAAAGGCGCGGGGGGCAACCGCCCTCACCGGTACACATCCTCACCGGCATTCCGAGCTCTTCATTCAAATATGCAACACCCATCTGGAGGCCTTCCCACATATTGGGAGAAAGGGCGCCAAACGACATTCCTCCGATGATGAGCGGGTAGATCTCGCGGACGGGCGGTATCCATTCATTTTCATATGTAGCCCTTATTAATTCCTCCGGAGGAAGGATCCTGCCGAGGAGTGTTCTCACCTCGAATTCGTGTCGGCCGGCATCCAGGGCAGGGTCGGTGAGCATGGATATCCTGACGAACTTGAATCGATCGAGGATGCTGCCGGGGTCATTTCTTCTTCCCCCTCTTCTCCTCGGTTCACCACCCTGGTTGATATGGAATCTGAGCTTGTCTATCTCGTCGTTTCGTGCGGCAAATATGGCGCTGTTGGGGCAGACATATGTGCACATGCCGCATCCGATGCAGTTATGCGCGAGGTCAGTGACCTGATCGATCCCGTGATATACCTGATGTACGTTGGCCGGTTTTGTCTGGAGCCCGATGGGAATATCCATGGTCCTCTTGCGATGAACACCAATCTCGATGGCCCGCACCGGACATACGGCCGTGCATTTACCGCACAATGTACACTTTTCTTTGTCCCACAGGACCCGCCAAATCAGATCGCGAACGCTCAATGCGGACGGGTGCAGGGTTCCCACTGGTTCCATCTCTTTACCTCTGTGCGCGTAGAGTCAACATATGCAATGTCATACTTCATGGGTTGAAACTCTTGGCTTTTATCACGGTCGGGGATGGCCTCCTCAAGGCCGCACATCTCTGAAGAAAAGGCGAATACGCCCGGTTTCCCTCCCACAATACCCGGTCTAAGCTTCTTAGAATCCTGGACCATAAAGAGTGTTTTGTCGGGAAGACACCCGATGACGCAGTTCGGACCGTCAATGGTGAGGAACCTGCAAGAATGCTTAAGATGGCGTAAAAACGGCCCATCGGGATGCCTCAGAAGCTCCTCGTCCTTCAAGGGTGTGATGATGTGCTTGTATTCTTGTAATCCAAGACCAAGAATGTTCTTGCTATAGTGAAGTATATGCGTAAACACCTCGGAATCCGATTGGTAACCCATATAACCTGGGAAACCCCTGGAAATAAGATATTCTTTGATAGGGATGAACGCTGTGTTTTCGCCATTGGTCATGGTGGCGTAACCTTGGATGAAAAACGGATGGCAGGCATAAAGGGTAATACCATAATTCGTATTCTGCCTGCCCTGGGCAAGGATGATTCTGGCCTTTAAGCCCTTGAGGTCAAGCCCAAGGTAATCTGCAACTTCTAAAGGGTCACCAACTTCCTTGATCATGATCACGTCGGGCCAAAAGGAAAATACCATCATTGACTGGTCTTCCTCGCCCATATTCCTCAAGTCCACCCGAATTTTCATGAGTCGGTTTGCAATTTCCGCACTGCTCATCCCTTCCCATTCATACGGATATTCATAGACGCGGATAAGATACACATCACGTTTCGGAGTTCCTTCCGGCGGTTTTTTTGTGGGACGTATGGAAAGCTTGAACTTGGTCAGCAGGCCAAGCTCCATCATATATCGATCGAGTTTCCTGATACCATCCTGGGAGAAGATTCCCGAGAGGATCGGTGATCCCTTGAACTGCTCAAGATCTCCGCCAAGATCCGTCATGAAAATTCCTACTCCGGATCCGTCATGACCTTCTTTCATTACGTTTAATGCTTGCAAAGCAGTCATCGGTGATTGAGGTTCTTCACTGGTGATGGCAAACAAACGGCACACGTCAAGCCCTCCCTTTTTTATACTTCTTATTTTAGAGTGCCAGAACCATGCCATAGGTTCATCAGAACAATCAATCTCATACTTCCGGTACCTATATAATATAAATATATCGAATGTTATTTATGAGTTAGAAGGTTCGCTGATGGATAGATACTGTGAAGCATTTTTGAATATGGAGATAAATTGCTGTTCGTATGGATCATTATTGTTCAGAAGAGGTCAATTTGTACAATATTGTTATAAATAATCCCGGATAAAGCCTCTTGAATATCGATATTTTACCTGGACTTATAATACTTTTCCTGGAATAGAGATACTACCGATAGTACCGTATTAAGATTTTTTCGCTTTAAACCTTTTTGTATCGATGTTGTACTTCTCAACCTTGTATTGAATGATCCGCTTGGTTGTCCCTAGCAGCCTGGCTGCCTGGCTCTGGTTGCCCTTGGCATCTTTCATCGCATCGATGATTAAAGACCGCTCATAGGTGTTTACAAGGCTTATAAGCTTGCCGTGTTGTTTTTTCTCAGGGGTTGCCACCTTCATTTGGAGTGATGGAGGGAGATAGACGCTGTCGATGGTATCGCTGCCCGCCAGCAATACCGCTCTCTCGAGACTGTTCTCAAGTTCTCGTACGTTGCCCGGCCAATGATAGGCGAGCAGAAGGTCTATTGCAGGTGTGGAGATGCGCTTGATGGATTTCTTGAACTGCTTGGAATATTTCTCCACAAAGTAATCGGCCAGCAGTATGATGTCCCCTCCCCGATCCCGCAAGGGTGGCATATAGATAGGGAACACGTTGAGTCTATAATAGAGATCGGACCTGAACTTGCCCGATGCTACATCCTGGTCGAGATCACGGTTGGTAGCAGTAATGATCCTTACATTGACCTTGACCATGTTGCTTGAGCCAAGCGGTTGGAACTGGCGTTCCTGTATAACACGTAACAGCTTGGCCTGAGCCAGCGGCGAGAGCTCTCCCACCTCATCGAGAAAGATCGTGCCGCCGGTGGCCTCTTCAAAACGTCCCCGTCTCTTCTGATTAGCCCCGGTAAAGGCACCTTTTTCGTGCCCGAACAGCTCGCTCTCAATCAATGTATCCGGCATAGCCGCGCAGTTCACCTCTATGAAGGGGCCATTTGTCCTGGGGCTGTTTTTGTGTATAGCACGCGCCACCAGTTCTTTTCCCGTACCGGTCTCACCATGGATAAGCACGGTTGTGTTTGAATCCGCCACCTGGGAGATGAGACCAAAGACCTCTTTCATGGTCTTGGAATTGCCGATAATCTCATCCGAGGGCCGCAGGGTCTTCCCGAGGATATTTCGCAACTTACGGTTTTCTTCCTCAACGGCCCTCATATGCACGGCCTTGGCGATCAGTTCCGCCACCTCGCCTAAGAGCTGCAGCTCATACTCCTGATTGTCGACTTCGCGTGCAACCTTGTCGGCTGATAGTACGCCTACGACCTTATCATCATAAATAATAGGCACGCACAAGAACGAGAGTTCTGATTGGTTCAGGTATTTCCGGGCACCGGTCCTGTCAAGAAAGTGTTTATCTTTCCCGAGGTTGGTGATGACCATGGGTTTTCCCGTCTGGGCTACCTGGCCGGTGATCCCCTCACCGGGCATATAGGTGATTTCGAGGCCGTCGATATCAACGCCGTGCGCTACATCGAGTATGGCAACTCCGCTGTCACGATCAAGAATGGAGATCATACCCCTGTTCATGCCTGTGCTGGTGCTGAGTTCGTTGAGGACCTTTTCAAGCTGTTCCCTGAGATCAATCGTTGATGCAAGGATCTTAGCAAGATCATGGAGTATCTCAAGGTCTTCATAGCTGAACGGTATCATATCTTTTCTCCCATGTTTCTCATTATATATCAGGAATTTGATGATCAATATATACACATATTTGATACATGTATACCTTTATTATCCATTTTAGTATCATTAATTATAATTATTAACATTATTGTACTTTTAATTATCACCGCTACGATCGTTTATACATTTGATTTCAGTAAGTTAACCAACTTCTTCATGCATGGCACCCCTGTTGCATTGCCGGTTTATTCCACAAAAGAGGAGGATATCACATGGTCAATTCAGGTGATACAGCTTGGATGCTTGTTGCGACCGCACTCGTCATGGTCATGACACCCGGTCTTGGGCTGTTCTACGGGGGGATGGTCCGCTCCAAGAATGTGCTCGGGACCATGATGCACAGCTTCATGTGTCTCGGCATCGTATCCGTGCTCTGGGTGCTCTACGGATACAGCCTGTCATTCGGTCCGGACATAGGCGGATTCATCGGGTCGCTGGACTGGGTAGGCCTTAAGGGGGTCGGCTTGGGCCCTGGGCCGTACTCGGACAAGGTCCCGCACCTTATCTTTTGTTCGTTCCAGCTCATGTTCGCCATTATCACTCCGGCCCTTATCACGGGGGCCTATGCCGAACGAATGAAGTTTTCGGCCTTTGTTCTTTTCACCATACTGTGGTCCACATTGGTGTATTTTCCTCTCTGTCACTGGGTATGGGGCGGGGGCTGGCTCGGAAAGATGGGTGCCCTTGACTTTGCAGGCGGGACGGTCATCCATCTTAACTCAGGGGTTGCTGCGCTTGCAGCCGTACTCATCATCGGGAAGAGGAAAGGCTACCACCGTGATCCCATATATCCCAACAACCTGACATTGACCATGCTCGGTGCAGGACTCCTGTGGTTCGGGTGGTTCGGCTTCAATGCCGGAAGCGCTGTGGCATCCAACGGTGTGGCGGTTCTCGCCTTTTTTGCCACTCAGATTGCGACGGCAACGGCAGCACTCTCGTGGATCATCTTTGAGAAGATCATCAGGAAGAAGTCGACGACATTGGGTTTTGCATCCGGCGCAGTCGCAGGCCTTGTGGCCATCACCCCGGCATCCGGCTTTGTAACACCCTTGCCGGCCATGGTCATAGGGTTTGTAGCCGGCATGATCTGCTATTTTGCCGTACTGGCCAAGGACGGATTGGGGTACGATGACTCATTGGATGTTGTCGGGGTTCATGGAGTCGGCGGTCTCTGGGGTGCGCTGGCAACAGGCCTATTCGCTTCGGTCGGTGGAACGGGTCTCTTCTATGGCAATCCGCATCAGTTAGTTGTCCAGTTCATTGCTTGTCTAACGGCAATAGTGTTCTCGTTCATAATGACCTCCATAATCCTTTTGGTGGTGAAAAAGATCACGGGCCTGAGGGTTGAAGAGGAAGAAGAGATGCAAGGACTCGACCTGAGCATGCACGGTGAGACCGGATATTATCTCAGATAGGGGTGAACAATGAAAAAGATCGAGGCTATAATAAAACCTTTCAAGCTTGACGAGGTCAAGGGTGAGCTGCAGGCGATAGGCATCAGCGGCATGACCATTACCGAGGTGAAGGGACATGGCCGCCAGAAAGGACATGTAGAGATATACAGGGGAGCCGAGTACACGGTAGACCTGATCCCGAAGATCAAGATAGAAGTGGTGGTATCATCCGAGATGGCTCCTAAGGTGGTAGATACCATCATGAAGTCTTCCCGGACCGGGAAGATCGGCGACGGCAAGATATTCATCCAGCAGGTCGATGATGTAATCAGGATACGGACCGGTGAGACGGGGGAAGGTGCGATATAAGTGATCAGTGAACCAAGTGTCAGGCTCAAGATTTCACACACAATACTTCATAAGATTACTGGTCACTGGTCACTAAACTATGAATGGTAGAACCCTCTGCACAGAACTTACTGAACGGACTGACAGGACTATTACCGGCCTGTTCGAAAGCCGGTTCGGCACAAGCAGTCCAAAATGGTCCATCGTAGCCGTAGGAGGATACGGCAGGAATGAACTTTGCCCCTTCTCCGACATTGACCTCCTGCTCCTTGCACACCGCAGAACAGGACATGCCGAGATTGAAAAGGCACTTAAAGATATGATGTACCCTCTCTGGGACGAGGGGTATACGGTAAGTTATAGTGTTCGCACAGTCAAACAGGCATTACGCGACACGAGAGACGACTTTTTCTTCCGGACATCATTGCTGGATGCGCGATTTGTCTGCGGATCTAGGGAGCTGTTTGATGATCTGATTCATGTAATGGGCAAGGATAAGCGCTTTAGAGACACGAAAAGCTTCCTCGTAGACCTGAACGCACATGTGGAAAAACGGCATAATAAATGCGGAGATGCTTCCTATTACCTTGAGCCGGACATCAAGGAAGGGAATGGGAGCCTAAGAGATTATCACTGTCTCATGTGGGTAATCAAGGCGGCATCGTTTGACCCAAAGGCCCGTTACATCCCCTCATATGTCAGTCCTGTGGACCGCGAGGAGCTTGAAGATGCCTTGGATCATCTTCTTAAAATACGCTATGCCCTCCATGATATATCGGGTAGAAAAAACGACCGGCTGTATTTCGAGTACCAAGGGGCCTTGGCTGCGAAACTTGGGTACAATGGTAACGATTATGAATCTGCAGCCGAGCTTTTCATGAGGCAGTTTCACCGTTGTGCCCTTACGGTGAAATCCTTATCTGAAGCCGTGCTCTCCCAATATAATTTGGCATTGGGACTTAAGCGTAGTAGGGGAGACAAGCCGCTCGATGACAATTTCCGGCTCACCTCCGGTCAGATTTCTTTTACTGATCATCAAAAAATCATTGAAAAGCCGGAGTTGATTCTCAAGGTATTTACCCATATTTCATCTCTTGGTGTGACTATGTCCATCGAGGCGCGTCATCATGTCAGGAACGCCCTGGTACTACTTTCTCAAGTGAGAGAGAGCACGGGGGCGAAAGAGGACTTTCTGACAATCCTCACCGGGAGGTACCCTGCCATGGCACTGACGGCCATGCTGGAGACCGGAGTTCTCGAACGTTTTATACCCGATTTCGGGTCTATCAAGGGCCGCACTCATTTTGATGCTTTCCATACCTACACCACCGATCTGCATAGCATAAAAACGGTAGATGAATTAAAGGCCCTTGAAAATGAAGATCCTGAGCTCATTGCAGCCGTGTCGGATAAAGCAGTGTTGTATGTTGCCGCACTCCTTCACGACATAGGGAAAGGATTAGGGAGACCCCATACTATTACAGGGGCGCCTGTTGCACAGTGCATAGCCGGATCGCTCGGGTTCTCTGAAAAGCGCGCAGATCTTGTTGCCTTTCTCGTGCGTTATCATCTCCTTTTACCCGACACGGCTTTCAGGAGAGACCTCTCTGAGGAAAAGGTGGCTCTGGATTGCGCCAGGCTTGCACGTGACGAACAGACCCTTACCATGCTCTATCTCCTCAGTGTTGCCGATGCAAGGGCGACGGGCCCCCGTGCATGGGATGAATGGAAGGCGGCTCTGTTACGTGAGCTCTACCTGAAGGCTGCTCACAGCCTGCAGCGCGGTATCCTCCGGGATCCCGACAACATGATCATCCTGGAAGAAAGGTGGAACCAACTCATCGCCGATGTCCCTGCAGAGCAAGGTTCACGGCAGGGGGGAAGGCTGTGGGCGCTTCCCCAGGCCTATATCCTCCATACTGAGACCGAGGATATAAAGCACCACCTCGAACTAAGTGGCGGCCTCAAGAATCCGAACGATATCATGGTGGACGTCCAGGTCAAAGGAGAGCATGCTGCCGTTACCATCATTACCCGGGACAGGCCCGGCCTCTTTGCCATGCTCACGGGGATCCTCACTATCAACCACCTGGAAATTATTTCTGCAAAGATCTTTACTTGGCTCGATGGCATAGCGGTTGATGAGTTCACGGTTCTGACACCATGGAAGGATTATGCAAACTGGGGGAAGATTACCGAGCAATTCAGGCTTGCAGCTATGGGATCACTGGATATCAATGAGCGTATTTCCTCCACAAGACCTATCAAGAATGGTTCTATGATCCACTCCTCATCGATTCCTGTGGTCAACCTGGACAACAACAGCTCAGACTTCTTCACGGTGATCGATGTGCATTCACCGCAAAGGTTCGGGCTCCTCTTCCGCACAGCTCAAACCATAGCTGCACTTGGTCTTGATATCCACCGGGCATTTCTGTCACATACCGGCGATCCATGTACGGATGTCTTCTACGTTGTTGACGAGTTTGGGGAAAAGATCACCGATGAGGAGCTTGATTTTCGCATAGTGGTCGAGATTACCAATGCAATATCCAAATTGAGTGATCAGTGATCACTGATCACTATCTACAGAAAAACCCTTCGCCCGAATATAGGGCGAAAGGGCTTCTTTAGTTTTCGCGATATCTATCTAAAAGAGGAATATCGGGTATGTGTCAGGGTTCTTTCCGAAACAGGTGACGTCGTCGATCTTCTCGATTTTGTCACCCTTAAGCAATGCATAGAGCGACCTCTCGATCCCTATGCCTGCGCCGAGGGTGTCGGGGAAGTAAGCCTGTCCCTTCTTGTTCAACATGTGGACGGCGGTCAGGAAGGGACCGTACCCGTCGAGTGCTGCGATATTCTGGAGCATGCCGTCTTCGAAGACAGGAGCCTCAGGAATGATCCTGTTGTCGAGGAGCCTCTGAATTATCGGCTCATAGAGCCACTCCCTGAGGGCTCCGGAGACGATCTCCAGGGCCGGGGTGAACTTGTTTGTCTTCCTGAGCAGCGATTTTGCGCACATGTCGTAGTTGTAGATCATGTCGGATGTAAAGTTGGAAAGCTGTATCTTACCGCCGTCCGGGAGGATATAGGGATAGATGAGGTCGTAATTCTCCCTCATGAGGCCGGTGACCCAGAAGAACTGTCCCTTCACTTCTTCCCCTGCCTTGGCATCAAGGTCCACCTTGCCGTACTTCTTGATGGCCTCATCATGTCTGATGCGCGGGATAGGCTGTTTGGGGACTTCAATGGCTACGCCAAGCGCCTTGAGACTTTCTTCATTCTTCTCTGCAACGGCCGATAAGCCCGCAATGAGCATGCGCTCAAAGAAGTCTATGGCCTTCTCGAAGTCTTCCTTCAGTATCTTCTCCACCTTTTCATGCTGGTTCTTATACTGATCGAAATCAACACCCCTGTTTCTCCTGAGTTCCACATCGATCTGCGAGAAGTCGATGAGGTATTTGCCCCGCTGCTTTCTCTGGGGGCTTTCAATCTCCAGGCGGATGTTCGGCGAGTCGACGAAAATCCCCTTCAGCTTCGGGTTAAAGCATGCAAGGAACTTCATATAGATCATGGAATGCGTACATACATAGGGCATGCCCTTGTAATGAATGTTCGGGACGTGCTCCACGTCATGGGCCAGCGGGTCCGTCACCGGGCTCATCTCCACCCGCTCAAGATTGAGGAGGCCTTCATTCACGAGATAATTATTGATGGCTGTCACAAATGTGGTGCGGACACTCATGGCATTGTAAATGTCGTCGTTCACCCACTTGTTTACGTAGTTGTCACGGACGAAATCCTCGAATGTGGACCCTGCCTGCTCGATCGTTGCCTGAAAATGGAACAGATCTTCACCGATAAAAGCCATCTTTCAACCCTCCTAATGTCTGTATTGGCCCCGGGGGCCTTCTCGTGAATTTACTTATTATAAGCAATGGATGTGCCTTTGGAAATTAAAATAATTTTCCCTGGGGCTTCAAGATGGGCTAAAGGTGCATGAATGCAGGCCTGTCCTTGTTTTATCGGCGAGTTAAAATAAGGAAGAGTTTTAGCAGAAGCGGTTTATCTAAAAGGCAGATGGCAATTTCATTATAACAATTTTGTTCTAATCTCTCAATCAAGTTTCACTGCGATGTCTCAGAACTTGAACTTATCAAAGTCATCCGGCACGGCTGTGGAGTAATCGCCATTAAAGCATGCCGTGCAATAATTGCTGCCATTATCAACCGTGCTGAGCATTCCGGGTATGGAGAGGTATCCAAGGGAGTCTGCCTCAATGTATTCCCTGATCTCCTCTATGCTCCTTTCACTGGCTATCAGCTCCGAATGGCGGGATATGTCTATACCGTAGAAGCAGGGATGCATGATCGGGGGCGAGCTGATCCTCACGTGTATCTCCCGGGCGCCCTTTTCCTTGAGCATCTTTACTATCTGCCGCATGGTGGTGCCCCTCACAATGGAATCATCCACCAACACGACCCGCCGGTTATCGAGTACGCCGGTTACCGGGTTTAGCTTTACCTTGACGTCGAGCTTGCGCTTGTCCTGATGCGGGGCGATGAAAGTACGGCCTACATAGTGGTTCCTGATAAGCCCGATCTCATATCTGAGGCCCGATACCCGTGCATATCCCAGGGCAGCGGTGTTCCCGGAGTCGGGCACGGCGATCACGATGTCCGCATCCGCAGGTTGATCTTCAGCAAGCCTTTTCCCGAGCATGCGCCTGATCTTGTCGACCTTCTCGCCGAACACCAGGCTGTCGGGGCGAGCAAAATAGATGTGTTCGAAGATACAGAAGCTCTTCCTCTCGGAAGCCGGAAGGCTTATGGACCGTACTCCAGCCTTGTCGATGATAACGACTTCACCGGGTTCCAGTGAGCGGATATATTCGGCGCCGAGGATGTCAAAGGCGCAGGTCTCTGATGCCACAAGGTAGACTCCATCGAGCATACCGAGGCTTAAGGGCCTGAACCCGTGTGGATCCCGCACGGCTATCAGCTTGTCTTGCGTAAGGAAGACAAAGCTGAAGGCCCCCATAAGCTGCTGTAACGCATCGGTAATTGCATCTATTATGTCGGCCTTGCCGGATCGGGCAATGAGGTGCAGGACTATCTCGCTGTCGGACGTGGTCTGAAAAATGGAGCCGGAATCCTGCATACCTTTTCGAAGCTGGGAAGCATTGGTGATGGTGCCGTTGTGGGCCACTGCTATCTGGCCTGATTTGCATTCGATGACTATGGGCTGGGCATTGGTGATGGTCGTGGTCCCCTTGGTGGAATACCTGTTGTGGCCGATGGCTGCATGGCCTGATAGCTTGGGCATGGCGGAAGGATCGGCGAATACCGCCCAGACAAGGCCAAGGCCCTTGTGAAGGGCTATTTCATTGCCGTCCGAGGTAGCAATGCCGGCACTCTCCTGGCCGCGGTGCTGCAGCGCGTACAGCCCCAGGTACACCTTTTCTGCGGCACTGGCATCACCGTAGATCCCTACTATCCCGCATTCTTCGTGCCAGTGATCATCAATCTCATGTATGTCATGCATATTGTCCCAGCCTCGCCCGGTCATTGTCTATCATGATTTATTCAGCACCCTGGACAATATGTCCAGGGGACCTCGTTCATACCACTCAATATCGAGTCGAGCAATGGTAACCCCAGAGAATAATCTCATGTACATGTTTAGATGCAAATAGAGAGTCAGAGATTTCATGTAATAATTTTAGAATACTGTGAGTTAAGAATAAAATTATCACTGCAGTCTCTGCCTTAAGTCCATACTATTTATAACTGTCTTTATGCACATCCTTGACCGCCCGGCCGGACGGGTCGATCATCTTGGCAAACTCGGCATCCCACTTGATGGCCGTAGGCGTTGAACAGGCCACCGAAGGCCCTTCGGGCACGCAGCGGGCGGCGCTGTCCAACGGGAAGAATTCCTGGAAGACCGACCGGTAATAATACCCCTCTTTGGTGACGGGCGTATTGAGGGGGAAACGGAAACGGGCGTTTTCCATCTGGGTATCGCTTACCTCTTTCTCGGCCACCTCGCGCAGGGTGTCGATCCAGCTATAACCCACGCCGTCGGAGAACTGTTCTTTCTGGCGCCAGGCAACCTCGGCCGGCAGATAATCCTCAAAGGCCGCTCTTAAGATATGTTTCTCCATCCGGCCATCCTTGCACATCTTGTCTTGAGGGTTGAGCCGCATGGCTACGTCCATGAATTCCTTATCCAAAAAAGGCACCCGGCCTTCCACACCCCAGGCAGCCAGTGACTTGTTGGCGCGCAGACAGTCATATTTGCTGAGCATGGAGAGCTTGCGCACGGTTTCTTCATGAAATTCCTTTGCATCGGGCGCCTTATGGAAATACAGATAACCGCCGAAAATTTCGTCGGCCCCTTCGCCTGAGAGCACCATCTTGACACCCATGGACTTGATTTTGCGCGCCATCAGATACATGGGGGTTGAAGCCCTGATCGTGGTAACATCATAGGTTTCTATATGATATATCACGTCGCGCAGCGCATCCAGGCCTTCCTGAACGGTAAAGGTGAAATTATGGTGAATCGAGCCGATGTGGTCGGCCACCTTCTGGGCTGCCGCCAGATCCGGCGAACCTTCCAAACCGACGGCAAAGGAGTGCAACTGGGGCCACCAGGCATCCTTCAACCCGGCAGTCTCCACGCGTTTGGCGGAATATTTCTTGGCAACTGCCGCAGTAATCGAACTGTCTAAGCCCCCGGAAAGCAGCACGCCATAGGGCACGTCGGACATCAGCTGGCGTTCCACCGCCTCTTCCAGCGCCCGTCTGAGCTCTTTGACGCTGCTTTTGTTGTCTTTGACATTGTCATATTCCATCCAGTCCCGCTTGTAATATTCAACCGGAGCGTCCATTTTGCTGTAGAGATAATGCCCGGGAGGAAATTCGCTTACCGTGTTGCATGCACCCATCAGGGCCTTCATTTCCGATGCCACATAGAAGTTGCCGTGCTCGTCGTATCCGGTGTACAGGGGGCAAATTCCGATATGGTCGCGGCCGATCATGAAGACATCGTTCTCGCTGTCATAGAGCGCAAAGGCAAAGATTCCATTCAGGTCTTCGAGAAAATCAACACCCTTCTGACGGTAAAGAGCCAGAATGATCTCGCAGTCCGATTCGGTCAGGAAATCATAAGGTTCCTTCAAGGTCTTCTTGAGATCCTTATGATTATAGATTTCACCGTTGACCGCTAGCGCCACTTTGTGGTCAGAGGTGTAAAGCGGCTGGGCACCCTTGTTGACATCCACGATTGAAAGACGTTCATGGGCCAGAATTGCCTTTTCATTCACATAGATGCCGCTCCAATCGGGTCCGCGGTGGCGCAGTGTGCGGCTCATCCCCAGGGCCTGGGTCCGGAGTTCCTTCACATCAGTCTTGATATTAAAAATACCGAGTATGCCGCACATCTTCTATCCTTCATGGCTGTGTTTTATTTTCAAAAAGACTATATGCATTTATTCTGCCAGGCAAGCAGTTTCTCCTGATGAGCCCCTCCTCCTTGTTTTTGGAGGGACCTATCGGCATAATTTTTTATGGTGATCTTTCAGTTCTTTCCTGGGGGATTTATACAAGGTCTATTTATGCCCGTCGGGTACATATTCGTATAAAAATATTTATATTAACCATTTTTGTGTCAGGCCATACTATCTCGATCTTTATTTCGAGACGATACCCTTTGCGCCCCCGGAAGTGAGTGTGGCAATATTTGTAAGAACCACAGGCAGAGACAGGGTAGTGGGCGAAGCGAGGTATCGTGGCCGCCACTGAGGCTGGAACTTTTCTTTGTACTGTCGAAGACCCTGGAAGTTGTAAAAATTTTCTACATGCTTGAAGAGAAATCCACCTATGCGGTTCCACAAGGATGAAAGAGATTTGTCCGAAAGCCCTGCAAGAGGGGCCATACCGAGGTTGAACCAATGATATCTGTTCCCTTTGCCCCAGAGTATGAGATTAATAAAAAGATAATCCATGGTTCCGCTCGGTGCATCAGGCATATATCGCATAAGATCGATTGAAATTTCTTCCATGTCCCCTGAGGTCCACAAATTTGAGAAGGCTATGATCTCATCTCCCCGCCGAATCAGTCCTATCGGGAATCGCGCTATATAGTCCTCCTTGAAAAATCCTAGAGAAAATCCCTTTTCCTTTGTTTTCTTTTCCTCAAGCCATGCATCCGATACCCTTCTCAGATCGCCGATGATTTTCGGCACTGAGTGTGGCTGCACTACATCAAAGGTGTAACCCTCTTTGGTGAGCTTGTTGTACGTATGCCTCAGCTCTTTGCGGGAGCCCCCCTCAAGGCTGAACGTATCAAGTTCCACCCTTCCCTCTTCACCAAGCTTAACCAAAGTCATGCCTAAATCGATATAGACATGAAGGTTATGAGAACCTACTTCATAGAATACCGGCCACCCCCCGAAACGGTCACACAGTTCGCAGTATTGCCAGGCAAGCTCTTGCCATTCGGATTTCAGGCCTATGGGATCACCCATGGCAATCCAGCTTCTGCCACTTATTGTATACATGATGAACGCCTTGTCGTTCTGACTGAACAGGAGAGCCTTATCTCCAAGCAAAGCCAGGTTTGCATAACTTTCCGGTGATGCATTTATAACGGGTAATGCCTTTTCGAGATCGCCCTTGCTTCCGGTTACGGGCCTTGGCGAGATAGGATGCAGTATTTTTGCAAATGAATAAACAAGTGCGGCAACAAGTGCACCCACTGCAGCCCGTAAAGACCGCGGTGCGCTTGCCATGAACGCGAACCGCCACCACAAGTCAGTGGAGTATTCCACATGCTTATATGAAAAATAGGTGAGCCAGGCCGTTGACAGCAATACTATACCCATGACGAAGAGCCAGCCTGCGGTGAACCTGCCTCCGAACAGCGATCCCTTTCTATAGAAGCTCGGCTTTGATGGTATCAGGATAAGAAGCATTACCAGCAAAACCGATGCCTCTTCATATTCGAGCCCCTTGAGGAGAGAGAGAATGATACCGGCAACAACAAGTGCAACCGTCATATAATAAGCTGTATCAAGCCTCCGTTGGAGACCCCTTGCAAGAATGAGGAGTCCTACCCCAAAGATACTCCCCATGAAGTGCGAAACCTCGATCACCGGAAGGGGCACATATACGCTTAACTGCTCAAGACGATAAGAAATGGCCGGTGTTGCACCCGAAAAAAGCATTATGACACCGCTCAGGAAGGTGATGACCGTGAGGACGGGTGGTACCATGTACGGCAGCCACCGGGTGAGTGTCTGAGCACCCCATTGGAGTATCTGCTTGCGCTGGATGATTTCTTCTATCCCAAGGATTATGGCTGCTATGAGTAGCGGGAGAATATAATAGGTGAGGCGGTAGATGACGAGTGAACCGATAATGGAAGACGCAGGTATGAGAGGGGATAAAAAAATCAGGATGACGGCTTCGAATATCCCGAGCCCGCCGGGGATCTGGCTGACCAGTCCTGCAAGCTGGGCGATCAGATATATCCCGATAAAGCTCGGCAAAGGGATAATGGGAGGCAAGAGCACAAAGAGGATACTGCCGGCAAAAGCCCAATCGACGGTAGCTACCGCTATCTGTGGAAGGAAAAGCCGTGCAGGCGGAACAGACATTTCAAGATCCCCGAATTTAAGCGCCCTTCTCTTTGTCAGGATCAATGCAGCATAGATGAGAATCGGGATAAGAAAGAGCAGCCCAAGGGGTCGGTCTGTTGCAAAAGGGATATGGAGAGCCTTGGGGATATCAAGAGGCTCCAGGAGAAAAACCCCGGCGCCGAGCATTAAAAAACCGAGCCAGATACTCACGGTATTGAAAAAGATGACCTTGGTGATCTCCAAGGCCGACAGTCCCCAGGATGAATAGAGACGATACCGTATAGAAGCTCCGGCAACCATGGAAAAGCCGATATTGTTGCTGAATGCATATCCGATAAAGGATGCCGTTGCCATCTTTCTGAAACCCAAGGGCCTGTTGATGAACCGCAAAGCGAGAAAGTCATAGCCGGTCATAATGAGATAGCTGATCATTGTAAGAGCAATTGCGATCAAAAACTGACTTAAGGGGATTCCCTGAAGGTATTGGAGGATCTCGTGGAGACGATATTTATCGAGCTCTTTATGGAGAATCCACAAGGCCACGCCAAAGAGGACGAGCCCGAGGGATGCCCCCAAGGCCTTTATTATTCGCCCCATCAATGCTTGCCCTCAAAAGCCCCATTCATAAAGAAACAACCTAATCTTAAAATGTGGTCTTGGCGTGACATTAAATGCCTGACTGAATCTGTATTAAACAATCCCACAACATTCTGTGGTGTGCCCCATGATAGATATATTTCCATGCTTGTCAAGGAGTTATGGAGAGATCTTTCTGTATCTTGCAAAACATGCAAACAGAGATTGAAAGTCATTTTCAAAGCCTTGATTAACCCTGTATGATATGTGGCCCCATAAAATCATTACGAGCAGCCGCAGCGGGGTATTCACGCTGTTGTCAATTGAAGAGAAAGAATTGGAGAGCGCATTCAGCCTGAGTGATCAGGGGGGATAGAGGATGAAGATCTTAGGTCATCCAAGATTTCTTCGGTTATGGAGGTCAATTTTCCTTGGATCTCTTTTGAAAGGCTATTGTCAAAACAGACGCAATCGCCGATTTCTATACCATAGACAGCACCTACCTCGGGCATATTCAAGCCGCAGCGCTCCCCGAGTTCCATGAGCTCGAAGAAATGAATGCCGTGCGAGGAGAACAGGTGCATCGTACCATCATTGCCATCTTTGAATACTTTGTGCACCTCGCCTATCCTGCCGCCCCTTGTGCACATGGCATCGATCACGTAGATCCGGTCGTACCCTTCGATCATGTCGAGAAGGTCAAGGCCGATCATGGCACTCGTCGCCACATCGGCACCCTCGAATCTTCCCTCAAGTGAGTTTGCGATCACAATCCCCACCCCGTCATCAGAAAGGATGGGATTTCCCATGCCGAGAACGAGCGTTTTCAAGCTGGTTTACCTTTTGAGCTGCCTGATGAGCGCACCCTCATGGTTCCGGATACTTACAGTCATAGGCATGGTGCCGGGCAAAGAGTGGGTTGCGCATGATAGGCACGGGTCATAGGCTCTAAAAGCCATCTCCACCATGTTGAGGAACCCCTCCTTCACATCTGGTCCCTTTACGAACGCCTTAGCCGCCTTTTTCACGGACAGGCAGATGGGCGCTGCGTTGTTCTGGGTTGCAACGATGAGGTTGGCCTTGGTGAGTATGCCGTTGTCGTCGGTTTCATAGTGGTGGAATAGCGTGCCGCGGGGGGCCTCCACACACCCTACCCCTTTATTCCTGAGCTTGAGGTTCATGTTGCGGATATCCTTGCTCGTGAGTAGGGGGTTGTTTGCGATCTCAACGTTGCTTTCAGCAGCCTGAAGGGCGCAGATGAGACGCGCCCAGTGAGTGGCAAGGGTCTGGTGGGCCGGCTTACCCCCAAGGATATCGAACATGATCTGGGCTTCCTTGTGAGCCAGCGGGGTCGTCATGGAATCCCCCACATTGAGCCTGGCAAGCGGGGCCACGCGGTACAGTGATGTTCCTTCTCCGTCCTTGAGGCCGTGCCATCCGAGAGGCTTCAGGTGGTTGAGCCTGATATAGGTCCAGGGCTCCACCCACTCACCGATGAATTTATCATAATCGCGCGGATGGAACTTCACATACTCCTTGCCGTTCTGGTCTATAACGCGGACCGTCCCGTCATAGAACGTGGTCCTGTTCAGATCGTCCACCAGGGCCATATAGTATGTTTTGAGGCTGTAAGCGTCATTCAGGATAAGATCCACATATGTCTTGTTCGCCAGTACCACATCCTTGAAAAGCTGTATGGCGAATTGAGCAAATTCCAGGGAAAAATCGGCTGTTTCCTTGACCCACTTGCGGTCTTCCTCGGTGAACCCCCTTGGAACTCCGCCCGGGAGTCCTCCTTCAGGGTGCGGGGCCTTGCTGAAGATGTGCCTGATGATATCGCGGTTTTTTTTGCGGACCTCGATCACCTTCCGGCCGATCTCCTTACCCACCTTTCCGATAACGCCCAATATGTTCCTTTCCTTGGGGTCTGCATCAGGGCCCATCACAAAATCCGGTGCCGCCAGGAAGAAGAAGTGAATGTAATGGTCTTCAATATAAAAGGCATTGAACTCCAGTTCCCTGATGAGGCGGGCTGCAGGGGTCGGCTCCACACTGTAGAGGTCATCCAGGGCCTTTGTGGCCGCCATATGGTGGGCTGACGGGCACACGCCGCAGATATTAGGCACGATACGCGGCATCTCTTCCACAGGCCTGCCGATACAGAACCGTTCGAACCCTCTGAGCTCCACCACCTGCCAGTATGCATCCTGGACATTGCCCTTCTCATCGAGGAAGATCTCGATCTTTCCGTGTCCTTCAAGCCTGGTAATAGGGTCAATGGATATCTTTTTCGTCATCATGCTTACCTCGCGCTCTCTGGGTTTTTCTTCTTCAGGGACACCGAAGGAAGGCTGAACCGGTAGCAGTAACCTGCCAGGTCGGTGATGCCCTCGACAGCCTTTAGCGACTCCGCTTCGGACTCTGCTCCGAGGAGTGCTGCAAGGCCGGAGATAAACTTGGTCCCGGCATCGCTTATACCTTCCACCGGCCCGAAACATCCCCTGCAGGGCATATTGATACGAATACAGGTCTCGCCGCATCCTGAACGGATGGCAGGCCCCATGCACAGGATGCCCTGGGCCAGAAAGCACTTTTCCGGGTCGGCCTCGACGGTATGGATCCTCTTGACCTCGCTTATTTCCATCTTGATCGGCTTTGACTGGTTTCTTGGGCAGGCATCACACAATGGCTTTCGGGGGGCAAGGGTCGCGCCGTGCGGGGGCAGCTTACCTTCTACGACGGCAAACACCGCATGGGCGACAAGATCCGGTGGCGGAGGGCAACCGGGCAGATAGTAGTCAACCCCGATGATTTGATTTAAGGTGTAGACCTGCTCGTAGAATTCCGGCAGGGTCAGCTTGTGTCCGTCCAGAATAGTTTCCGTCTGGGGGAAGTTGCCTTTGGGATTGACTACCGTGGGCGCATCCCGGTAGACCCAGTTGAAGATGTCCTGCTTGGACCTGAAGTTCGCCAGCCCCGGGGTCCCTCCGAAGCATGCGCACGAACCGAAGGCCAGCACGATCTGCGATTTCTTTCTGAGCAGCTTTGCCATTTCTTCCTGCTCCGAGTTCCTCACTGAGCCGTGGATAATGGAAAGGACGATGCCCTGGTCTTTCATCTCCTTTATGCTCTTGTACTTGAAATCCATCGCCACAGGCCAGAGTACGATGTCAACGGCATCGGCCACCTGCAGGATGGCCTCGTTCAGATCAACAATAGTCTCGTCGCAACCGCCGCATGCGGTAAGCCAGTAAATGGCAACCTTGGGTTTCTCAGCCATACCTACTCCTTATGATAATATTTTAAAAAAGATGTGGTCTTTCTCATTCCCGTTTCCTGTTAAACCGCCGGAGAGACAGGACCCAGCCTTGACAGGCTTTCACACATCTGCTCGATGATGGAAGGGATCAGGTTACCTTCAGGGTCTATGTCCAGCTTAATTATGACCCTCTCCGGTTCGATGCCGAATTCCTTCAGGGTCTTGTGCAGAAGCATCACCCTTTTGCGTGCCTGATAATTGCCGTTCTGGAAGTGGCATTCCCCATCCGGGCAACCCAGGATGAGAACACCATCGGCACCCTTTCTGAAGGCATCCATGATATATGTGGCATCAACCTTGCCGCTGCACATGATCGGAACCACCTGCTCGATGTTTTCGTAGGTTTTATTGCCATTGAGATATCCCCATCCGAACTTGCATGTGAAGCACACGAGCTTCGGTTCATATCCGGAGTTTACTTTCACCTTCTTCATCTTGCGGCCTCCTGAAGCAGAGAAAAGACCGCGGAGATACGGTCTTCCATATCAGACCCGGTAAGCTGCCTGGCCTGGGCCGGACATGCGGATACGCACATGCCGCACGCCTTGCACCGGTACATGTCCGTTGCCGAAGTGATCGAACCATCCTCCTGCTTTAAATATGCGGACCCGTAATGACATGAGGAAACACATATGCCGCAACCGCTGCAGAGGTTCTTGTTAACGATAACCGAGGGTATATCTCTCTGGAGACCGATCGAGACACATGCCTTGCAGGAGACGCACGGGCCGCAGCACAGGCAGCGTTTTGCCTCCTCAATCGCTTCTCCCAGTGTGAATCCCCTCTCGAAGAGTTGGAAGTGCATGCGATTCTCAGGAGGTATCCACACGATCTCGGGTTCTTCCTTATAATCCCGGTCTTTGAGCTGCGGGATGTCAAAGGCCTCAAACTCCTTGTTCCTTCCCGATGCGATGTCAATGCCTTTGAGGTACCGCTCAATCGACTCGGCTGCCTCGATGCCGTCTTTGAGGGCATCAACCATATAGCCGACGCGTCTGACATCTCCCCCGACAAAGACCCAATCCTTGCGTGTGCTCTGGAGCGTAAGCGGGTCCACGGCAAGCCTGCCGTTTTCATCGAGCAGCTCCTCATGTTGGAGGAACGCGCGATCAGGGCCCTGCCCGACCGTGATGATGAGGATATCGCCATCAATGGTCATGACATCGGTGCAGTCGAATGCCGGGTTGAACCTGCCCTCCTTGTCGAATACGCAGGTGCACAGGGGGGTCTTGATGCCCGTGAACTTCCCGCTCTTGCCCATTATCTGGCTTACCCCCCTGGAACAGTTGAGGTTAATGCCTTCCTCCCAGGCCCCCTTGATCTCTTCATCATCTGCCGGCAGGCCGTCTTTGCTCGATTTGTCCTCGCTTTCCAGGGACACAACCGTGACTTCACCCCCAAGCCTCCGGGCGGACCGCGCAACGTCAAAGGCCACATTCCCCCCGCCGATGACAATCACCTTCTTACCCTCGAAGTAGCCCCCGGGCAATATGCCCCGGCTCACCTCGTAGAGAAAGGACTGTCCATACATGACCCCGGCAAGATCCTGATTCTCAACAGGGTCCTTGCCGAAGGTCAGGATTCGGGGCGACGGGGTCCCTTTGGCGATAAACACGGCCTGGTAGCCCTGCTTTCGCAGCTTATCCAGGCTTAATTTTGAGTCTCCGACACCGGTGCCGAGCTTCACGTCTACACCTGCGATACGGAGCATGTTCTGGATGACCCTCTGGAGCACATCTTTGGGGAGACGGTAATGCGGTATGAGCCATAATGCACCACCCAGCCTGTTGAGTGTCTCGAAGATCGTGACACGGTAGCCCTTCCTGCCCAGCTCGAAGGCGCACATCAGTCCGGCAGGGCCCCCGCCGATAACTGCAACGTTCTCCTTGCCCTTGACGATGTCGAACTCCTCCTTCTTGTCGAGATGGTTGAGGAAGTTGTCCGACACAAACCTCTTCAGCAGACGTCTCCTGATAGAACCACCTTTGCTCTTATAGTTGCACCCGAGCTCGCATACGCCGCACACAAAGCCGCAGACCGGGAAGAAAGGGTTTTTCTGGTAAAGGTAATCTCCTATCTGGATAAGCCCATCTCGTGCCAGCGCCGGATCTTCCGGCAGCATGGAGATGAGGACATTGGTCCGCTGTATGTCCTCGTTGATAGGGCATCGCACCTGACACGGCGGCAGGAACTGTTTTATCGCGGCCTCGACACAGGCGCTTCCCTGGCATTTCGTCACCCACATTCTTCTGTGCCCTCCTTACATCTTTAAAAGCGGCGCATGCCTCCAGACGCGTACCATGAACCGCTGTTAATATTCGTAAGGCAATATGAATGCCATGAAGATTACCCCTTTTAACTCATGGTGTTAGAAATCAAAGCCTTACAAGGAACCTACCCTATGGGGGGAATTGTACCCCACCATGGGGACTTTTACCCCAGGGTAAGAACTATGAAAATTATGACTGATGTGCCATCCTGTGTGATCGGTAATGGAATGTCCCTTTGCATAGATATCATCAGGGGATATTCACTTTATCAGCCCTTTCAAAACCGTCTATCTATCGCAGTTATCTATTGTTTTTATGTTGAATTGACAAAGAATCATAATCTATATTCAATGCATGACAATTACCAAGAATGAGAGCGGTATACGAAAACCTGCTTCATTTAGTTTGAACACTAGCAATAGCGCCAAAGGCATTGCACTTTTATTACTGCTATGGCACCATTTGTTCTACGAGCACTCTGAATACCCCTACCTAATATTCTATTCTTCCCAATTAGCCAAAGTCTGCGTGGCAATTTTTCTGATAATAAGTGGCTATGGATTGGCTCAGTCGATTCAACGCAAGCCTATGGGCTTATGGGCCTTCTATAAGCATCGATTTTCACACATTTATTTGAACTACTGGTATATATCAATAATTTTTGTTCCTGTAGCAATTTATTTTTTCAATCGCCCTATCACGGGAGTATTTGAAACAAAGCCATATCTCAAATTCTTCATCCAGATGCTTGGCTATCACATGTACTTCAGAGATATATTATATGGTTATAACCCTACATGGTGGTATATTAGCGTAATATTTGGGTTATACTGGCTTTTTCCATTTATGTTTACCACCGTAAAACGCTATGGTGCATTTGCTCTGGTTCCGGCTTTGGCTCTCCTTTTGGCTTGGCAAAGCGAAGAAATTGTCATCGCTATCCTATCTTTTTGGATATTTCCCTTTATGCTTGGCATTTATCTAGCCCTTAACAACGGGTTCGAACGTATTAGTTCCATATTGAAAAGAATAGGATGGCTGCGTTATCTGGTCATAACAGTGTTAATAGCGCTGATTGCGTTACTGCGACATCAACTATTCTTTGGTTTTATGTTGTTCGGTGTTACGTTGATACCTAATTGGTTGGACGGCTTCTTCGGGGCAGTTATCATTTTATTAGTGTTTGAATTAACACAACAATTTATAATCATCGAAAAAGGATTAACTTTTCTGGGTAAGCAGTTATTTAATATTTTTTTATTTCACACCTTTATCTTCTACTACTTTTTCCCAGACTTTATTTATAGCTTCGATCACCCTGTGTTGAGCTTCTTGGTGCTCTTGGTCATTTGTGTTGTAATCTCTTACATACTTGAACTAACTAAAAAGTGGATTGGGTTTCAAAAGATCCAGACAGCCATTGATAAAATCCCTATTCGAGACCGCTACGTAATTGATTAAAAGAGCAAGAAATTAAAATGACAAACAATTCAGTTCCTTGAACTGTTCTAAAGCTCGCTAACAACAACAGTAAGTTTGACCCATAAATTATAGATATCGTGCCAAGACCAACGCTTTGCCGGTACTGAAGGTTTCGTGCGGAGATCTCTGTAGGCCATGTAAAGAAATAACTATAAGTCAGGTGCAACTAAAGAAATATCTCCGGCACACTGCATGGTTTGACTTCCACTTGCTGCCAGACCTTGCCGGTGATATAGGGCTCAGTGGCAAGGTAATGATCGAGCTCTGCCTGTGATGCAAAGTCCATAATCAGCAGCGAACCATTCATGGCACCGCCTTCGTCTATAAGCGCAGCACCATAGAGTGCCTTGCCTTCCGCCTTGAGCTTTATGATCGATGCAAGATGCTGATCCCGTGATGCCAGTCTCCTTTCCAGCGCCTTGTCATCAGTGCCGTCATGCGCAATGATAAGATAGTTCATGCTTACCTCCCTGCTTTATGTACAATAACATACCATCAGACCATTGCTATGAACAGGCAGATTCTTGCATTGCCTGGTTCATTGATATTGAAATAAATTGTGCATGCTTGACTCAGGTCAATTACGTTCTAAATATAACCTGATATTTCGTGGGCACAATAAAAAACACATGAAGGAGGAACATCATGTTCTGTTATCAGTGTCAAGAAACGGCAAAGAATCAGGGCTGCACTGTTAGAGGCGTCTGCGGAAAGACCGAAGATACCGCCAATCTCATGGACCTTCTCATCCATGTACTCAAGGGAATTTCATTATATGGCGAAAAGGCCATCGCCAAGGGGACATTCAATTCCTCTCACGGCAGGTTCCTCCTGGATGCCCTGTTTGTAACACTGACCAACACCAATTTTGACTCGTCACGAATAAGCTCCCTCATCAGAGACGCGATTACCCTCAGAGATGCGCTCAAGGCCAAAGTGGGAGACGCTGCAAAAGACATCACCCACGACAGTGCAATCTGGCGGGCTGACAGTGACAAAGAGTTCCAGACCAAGGCCAAGGAAGTGGGTGTGCTTGCCACAGGCAACGAAGACATACGCTCGCTGCGCGAACTTTTAATTTATGGTTTGAAGGGTATCGCGGCATATGCGCACCATGCTTTTGTCCTTGGTTTCGAAGACGACGATATCTACCACTTCCTCGTAGAAGGCCTTGCTGCAACCACCAAGGAAAAGAGCGCCGATGAGCTCGTGGGGCTTGTCATGAAGGCAGGTGAGACGGCTGTGAAAACCATGGCACTGCTGGACAAGGCAAACACCACTACCTACGGCAATCCTGAGATAACCAAGGTGAACATCGGCGTCCGGGCAAATCCGGGCATACTCATCTCAGGCCATGATCTCAAAGATATGGAGGAGCTCCTGGAGCAAACCAGGGGCACCGGAGTGGATGTATACACACATGGTGAGATGCTGCCGGCCCACTACTACCCGTTCTTCAAGAAGTATGACAACCTGGTCGGCAACTATGGCGGGTCATGGTGGCATCAACGGGAAGAGTTCGAGGCCTTCGGCGGGCCCATCCTCATGACCACGAACTGCATCGTCCCCATAAAGGAGACCTATGCCGGCCGCATCTTCACCACGGGCACAGTGGGGTACCCCGGAACCAAACATATCCCGGATCGCGCCAACGGCAAGGCAAAAGACTTTTCAGAGGTAATCAAGCATGCCAAGAACAGCCCTGCCCCCAAGCAGATCGAGACCGGCGAGATCGTGGGCGGATTTGCCCATACCCAGGTCCTGGCCGTGGCTGACAAGGTGGTAGATGCAGTCAAATCGGGCGCCATCAAGCGCTTTGTCGTGATGGCAGGTTGCGACGGCCGCTACAAGGAACGCGATTACTTCACCCAGGTCGCTGAAAAGCTCCCCAAAGATGCAGTCATTCTCACAGCCGGGTGCGCTAAGTATCGCTATAACAAGCTGAACCTGGGCGACATCGGCGGTATTCCACGGGTGCTCGATGCAGGACAGTGCAACGACTCCTATTCTCTGGCCGTCATAGCGCTCAAACTCAAGGAGGTCTTCGGCCTGGACGACATCAACAAGCTGCCCATCTCCTTTGACATCGCATGGTATGAACAGAAGGCTGTAGCCGTTTTGTTGGCACTGCTCTATCTCGGGGTCAAGGGCATAAGACTCGGACCGACGCTCCCAGGCTTCCTGTCGCCTAATGTAGCCAAGGTCCTGATGGATAACTTCAATATCAAGGCTGTAACCACACCGGATGCCGATGTGGCAAGCATCATGGCAGGCAACTAAAACTATCAGGGGGCGGGACTTATAGGGCCCGCCCCTTTATCCACGCCCATGATTCAATTCCCATGACGCAAATCTTATCAACAACATGATCGGTCATGCATTCCTGATGTTCCATAATCATTGTCCCATTCGTCCGGCAAATGCCCTTGACCTTCTGGCCTTTGTTGACTATGTAAAGACACATATTTTTCATAGGAGGGCTACCATGAGAAAACAAGCGATTGTACTTGGCGTCTTTATCCTTTTCTCTTTTGCTTTGCAGACACCTGTTCACGGTGCAAACAACTGGTATGCAGGCTTACAACTAGGCCCCGAGTTCCTGACAAATAATTCAGATAACAACTTGGATAATGCCGTCGCCTTCGGTGTATACGGCGGCTACCGGATGGACAGGCAGTTAAGCCTTGAGGGAAGCCTGACAACGGCAAGTCATGACGGGAGAGGAGATTCCGATATCGCTGTCACATCGCTGCTTTTCGGCCCCCGCCTGACTGCCCCGGTCAACAGAAACTTGAATCTCTACGGAGATGTAGGGCTCGGGATATATTTTCTTGATCCCGACTACGGGAATAGCCACTCCGAGGGCGGCCTCTACCTGGGTGCAGGCATGGAGTTCCCATTACAGCAGGGCATAAAGATCGGGATGGACTTCAAGTACCATGTCCTCTTTGACAATCACCCTGTAGACAGCGATCTGGTCACGCTTCTGTTCCGGCTGGGGTTCTGATCTTTCCCTGTTTTTATAACTTTTGTTGTTTAGTCAGCGAGATCATGAAGAACGGGAAATGGTCCCTGATTGCATCATGATTGAGCGTCTCCTCGCACCAGGCATAGGCATCTTCGACCGAGACGGGCCTGATATAGGAGCCCCCGAACCACGATTCCACCCCGGGAAGGCTGTGGAACCCGGCGTTCAGGCCCCCTTCATAGATGATATAGTACTCCCCCTTCCCGCTGACATAGAGGGTCTCTGAATCGTTTCTGAAACTACCCGTATGATCGGCTCCGGACCATTGGGCAAGCTTGAGGGACTTGCTCGGATCGAGTTCCTTCTCGATGAGCCTCTGTTCGGTCTTCTCGTAGAGGATGTCCTTTATCATAACAGCACCCTCTTTATACTATCTCTTCCAAAAGGCAAGTTAAACAAAATATTGGAGAAGCGGTGAGTACTTTGGCAGGGTAGGTAACGCTATCCCGGACCGATTTGGATCTTTATACCCAATATGCCTTGATGCCCTTTGCAATCATCTCGTTATAGATCTTCTGGGCTTCAAGCCTTTCATATACCTTATCCGGGTCGCTCAGAGTAAGGTAGTGATCGCAGTCATCGTTCGGGCAGCCGGCCCTGACCCACTTGAAAACCCTGGCTGCCCTATGCACGGACGGCCGAATGTCCGACCAGAAAATCTCGCTCTTACACTTTTCGCACTTGAAGTAGTACACAGTATCTTTCTTTTCTTTCAGGTCTTCCTGTTTATCCATTCAAAACTCCTTTTTAAGGCAGGGTTGGATATCCATGAGAAGCATGGGTACAAAAAATAATACCACCTGTTTCTGTGAAGGGCAATGTTGAAAGCCATTACCGGACCTGTCGATGTTCGTTAACCCCGATTATGGGATGAACGATAATCTGATAAGTATATCTCGACTGCTGATTCATGACGGCAATGCCGGACCAATCCAATCCATGGGCTACTTCCCTGCCGCAAAAAAGGGTATAGGATGAGTATTCCGTATTCGTCTCAGGCAAAAGGGAGAGACCTGCATCGAGTAAAGGGCTCTCAAGTTGTGCACAAAACGATACTTTCTTCCAGGCAGGTATCTCATCGCCCTGCAATACAAGATCCCCGATCCTAAGACGGTCGAACGCCTGCCCGTCAACCTC
This sequence comes from uncultured delta proteobacterium, assembly GCA_963847605.1. Lineage (GTDB taxonomy): Bacteria > Desulfobacterota > Desulfomonilia > UBA1062 > UBA1062 > MWEI01. The sequence continues at coordinate 68,620 of CAWKAM010000029.1, forward strand.
GTTGAGCATGATGAGCCGGCCTTGCCCCTGAAGGGATTCATTATAAACCTTTATGATAAATCCTTGTGGTGTTGCCTCATACATCACCCGGCAATGTCCCATCTCATCCCCCGGAACAAGGGAACTATTCAAGGCAAACGATGAGAAAACCCTATCGCGTAACTTGAGCAGGCGATGTTGGAAGGCTGGCATTTTCATATACCAATTAACAATGCATTCCATGAGCACACTTACCCACTCTGGTGCCCTTTTCCCTGCAATATGCCACGCAATAATCAGGTTCATCGTGAATTCTTTCTCAATAGCATGTCTTCCGATTGTATATACATTCACCAGGGATGGGAAATAGGTCCTGCTTCTGGTTTTCCATATCGGCAGGCCCATCCCCGCCGATTCCCCCGCGCACAGCCTCCCCCGACAGCAGAGGAAAAGGCCCTTGGCCATGCCTCTTGTCTTGCCCAAACACACCGATGGGTCATGGATAAGAGAAAAACCGTCAGATATCCCCAGATGTAACTGCTCCATTGGAGAGGTGTGTTTACTGATGTTTGGATACTTGTCTGTCTGCAAATTTTGTATAGGTCTCTTCAATACGACCATTGAGATATTCCTCATCAAACTCCGAACGGAAGATCAAACGGTTTTCATTCTCATAGCTCCAGTCGGCATCAGCCTGTAAGCCGCATACTTTATCAAAGAGTTTTGTGCCGGGCAGGGGAAACGGGGTAGTAAAAGAAATTTCATTTAAAGGCAGCTTTAAAGCCCAGGCGAGTGTGGCCTCAATGGTTTCATGGGTCTCACCGGGATAGCCCACCATGAAAAATCCTGCTGTTTCAATGCCGCTCCTGGAGAAAAGATTAATCATGTGCTCTGCCGCCTTTGTTGTCGTGTTCTTGTTCATGAGTCTGAGCACCTTATTGCTTCCTGATTCAAGTCCGAAAAAGACCTTGGAGCATCCGGAGCGCTTCATGAGCCTCACATCATCTCGCGAGATGGGTTCTGTACGCGATAGGCAGGACCACTTCATCCGGATATCTTCCCTGATCAATCTCTTGCAGAAGGCCCTTACATGATCGAGGTCAAGGGTGAAGCAGTCATCGGCTATCCAGAGCCCATCATACCCCAGTGATCTGATGTCATGGATCTCATCCATGATATTGTCCATGCCCCTGCGCCGGAAGTACCTGCCGAAAATAGGTTTTGCACAGAAATCACAATTATGAGGGCAGCCATAGGTGGTCATGATGCTGGCAGGGGAAAAGCCTACTTTCTCTTTCCAGAACAACTGATAGCTCTTGTGGTCATAATCATGCCGGTCAATGGTGGGCAACTTATTAAGGACTCCCTCATCTGTAGCTTGTGAAGGAGTTTGGAGTATCATGCCGGTTTGAAGGTCTTTCGTATACATGCCGGGATAGCGGTCATGATGTCTGAGCACGTCTGAAAGGGTCCAGGACTCAAGGTAATCTCTTAAGAATTGGGGAAATGAATGAACAGCTTCGCCCCGAAAAACAAGATCAAAGTCCCGGGTGAATTGCTCGGGCCTCAGTGTAGGCATAGGCCCCCCGCAAACGATAAGAGTATGGGGGGTTAATAAACGTATCTTCCTTGCAAGTTCGAGTGCACTCCCGATCATGGTGAGCATAACATAGATGCCGACCACCTTTGGGCGTGCCTCGACCAGTTCAACAAGCGCTTCATCAATGTTACGGAAGGTGAGATCTATAACCGAGGTTTCAATACCATCATGCCTCAAAATCGCGCTTAGCTGCGCAATGCCAAGAGGATGAAAGAGCATGGCATTGCGTGCATGTTTGTATACATACGGATAGACCAGTATAATATCCGACATCTCCTTTATCCTTTACTTGTCTGATACACGCTAAGTTTAATATATAACCGACTAAAACAAAACAGCAACCATCAGACAGGTCATCAGACCTCTGTTGGGTCTATGGTCTGGGTGATGAGTCATATTAAAATATCATTGACGAAATACACATCTTGTTTTAATTATACTAGATTAGTTCATATCGTATAAGGCGATGATATGAAGTCTTGTAATGCGGATATCAAAGAGAGGATCATTCTAACTACCCGCGATTTTTTAAGAAGGTACGGTCTGAAAGGATGGAACATGGATTTGCTTGCCCAAGAGACCGGCCTTGCAAAAAATACACTCTATAAAATCATCGGTTCAAAAGAACAGTTATTGGAGCAGGTCATTATTACAAAAATGCGCCAAGACCTCCTCTATATTGACCGGATCATTAATGAAGAAAAAGATTACGAAACAGCGGTAAACCGTATAATAGAAAAAGTTGTCGATCTTTCTAAGAACAGCGTTGCCAATGTGATACCCAACATCTACTTCGAATATCCTTCTATGGAAAAAAAGATCAAGTCATCACAGAAGGAGCTTACGACAACCATTTCTCAATTTATCCAAAACGGAATGGATATGGGGCGCATAAGGGACGATCTGACCCCGGAATTTATTTTTGATCTCATCGAAGGCATAGTTATACATTATTTCCGCTCGGGTCTAACCGGGGCTGAATTTGATAAGGCTTTCCAGTGTTCCATGGATTGTCTGATAAACGGTCTGAGAAAAAGAGAGCTGTAACAGCCTGATGGCTGTTGTACATTCCTGCACATGTTTGCGGCGTGCCGGATGATGAAAATGGTGATTTCTAAAAAGGGGGAGTATGGCCAACAAGAGGAAAGTATTCAAACGGATTATCGCAATAGGGGCTTTTGTGATTCTGGTTGGGGTTCTGTGCTTCCACATCTTTTTCAACAAAGATAAAAATGCAGTCCCGCAAGGTTTTGTGAAGGCTAACGGCCGTCTTGAAGCCACCGAGGTAGATATAGCAACGAAATTGCCAGGCCGCCTAACGGAGGTCCTCGTGAAAGAGGGCGATTTTGTGGACAAGAACCAGATTGTAGCCAAGATGGACACAACAACGTTAGAGGCTCAACTCAGGCAGGCTGAGGCAGAGCTCATGCGGATAAAACAGGTCCGCCTGACAACATTATCAAAGGTTGAGGAAATACGCCTCAAGGCCAATCTTGCCACAAAAGAGTTGAAGCGGAGTAAAAATCTCTTTGCGCAAAGCATCGCGACACAGCAGCAGTACGACCGGGATCAGACTGCTAAACAGGCACTCGATGCCGAGTATGCCGCTTCACAATCTTCCGTGGCCGAAGCCGATGCAGCTATTGCTGCAGCATTAGCCCAGACGGAAAGGATCAAGGCTGATATCAGCGACTGCATACTGAAGAGCCCCATCAAGGGACCGGTCCTGACCCGCCTTGCAGAACCGGGTGAAGTACTGCCGAATGGTGGAAAGGTCCTGACTATTGTAGACCCTACTGATGTTTACATGAATGTGTACCTGTCCGAATATGTTGCAGGGGAAATCCCCCTTGGCGCCGAGTCGAAGGTCCTGCTCGATTCCATACCGGACAAGCCTTTTCTGGCCAAGGTAGCTTATGTCTCGGAAAAGGCGCAGTTCACACCCAAGGAGGTTGAGGCCACGGAGGAACGACAGAAGCTCGTTTTCCGGGTGAAGGCAAGCATCATTGATTATAACGATCCCCGGCTGAAACCGGGCATGCCTGGTGTTGCGATCATCCGGGTGAATCCGTCTGCAAAATGGCCGGATCTCTTTCAATGAGAAGCCCCATGGAGAAAAGCAACACCATTGCACTTATTGAGGGTCTTCACCACCGCTATGGTAAAAAGACAGCCCTTGATTCCATTAATCTCGACATACCTGCCGGATGCCAGGTGGGCTTTATCGGGCCCGATGGCGTAGGTAAATCCACCTTGCTGGGTCTTATTGCCGGACAGAAAAAGATCCAGACCGGAGATGTCCATGTCCTGGGCGGCAATATGCGTTCCGGTATCCACCGCCACAATGTCTGCTCTGAAATAGCCTACATACCTCAGGGTCTGGGACAGAATCTCTATGCAACACTTTCGGTCCATGAAAATATTGATTTCTTCGGCCGCCTCTTCGGGTTCTCCCGCATGGAAAGAAAAGAGCGTATTGATCGGCTCCTTACAGCCACCAATCTTGCCCCATTTGCCGATCGCCCGGCAGGCCAGCTCTCAGGCGGCATGAAGCAGAAACTGGGTCTATGTTGTGCCCTTATCCACGACCCTGAATTACTCATCATGGATGAACCGACTACAGGGGTGGATCCTTTATCAAGACGCCAGTTCTGGGAACTGATTAAAGATATGGTCATCCATCATGAGGGGATGAGCATCCTTATCGCAACGGCATACATGGAAGAAGCCGAGCATCTGGACTGGTTGATCATGATGGAAGGCGGTCGGGTCCTTGCCACCGGTACACCGCAGGAGTTGATGGCAAAAACAGGAAAATCTACTATCGAGGATACCTACATTGCCCTTTTGCCTGAAGAAATGCGCTATGGCCACCATGCCTTTACGACCCCTCCAAGAAAAACATCGGATGATGGTTCTGCCATTGAGGCCCACAATCTCACCAAGCGATTCGGCGACTTTACTGCAGTCGACGATGTCTCTTTCACCATACCCAAAGGAGAGATATTCGGTTTTGTCGGTTCAAACGGCTGCGGTAAGACCACGACCATGAAGATGCTAACCGGGCTTCTGCATCCAACACATGGAGAGGCCTATATCTTCGGCAGCTCTGTTGAAACCGGGAGCATAGAGCTCAAAAAGCGTATCGGCTACATGTCACAGACATTCTCACTTTATGGCGAGCTGACGGTGCGGCAGAACCTTGAGATGCACGCCCACCTCTTTGACCTGCCCTCTAAGGCCGTTCCGTCCAGGGTTAAAGAAATGGCCGTGACTTTCGGCCTTACCGATGTCATGGACGATCAGACCGAGCGTCTGCCGCTGGGTATCCGCCAGCGCCTTTCCCTCGCTGTGGCCGCTATACATGAGCCTGAGATATTGATCCTTGATGAGCCGACCTCCGGAGTTGATCCCGTGGCCAGAGACCACTTCTGGGAGCTCCTCATAAAGCTCTCCAGGGAACGTGGCGTTACTATCTTCGTGACCACCCATTACATGAATGAGGCCTACCGCTGTGACAGGGTCGCCCTCATGAGCATGGGGCGCGTCCTTGCCTGCGAATCGCCTGACGAGCTCATCTCAATGCGAGGCTGCAAGACCCTTGAAGAGGCTTTCATCGCCTACATGAAAGATGATATTGCCAAGAGCGGTGCTGCGAAAGCACTGGATGATGAAAGGCAGAGCATACCGTTCATACTTGCACCCGAGCGTATCCATCAAACATAGACGCTTCTTCGATGTTCACCGCCTGGCTGCCCTTGCACGGAGGGAGTCAGTGGAACTTTTCCGGGACCCTGTCAGGCTCATCACTTCTTTCATCGTCTCACCATTCCTTCTGATTGTCTTTGGATTCGGCATCTCAACCGATATCGAGAAGATCAATTTCAGTATCCTTGATTATGATCAGAAACTGTGGAGCCGCGATTATCTGGAATACTATTCCGGATCACGTTACTTTGATGAAAAACCACCTATACACTCACCATCCGAAATCGATAATGGTTTTCAGAAGGATGATTTCAAGATGGTCATCGAGATCCCGCCCGGCTTTGAAAAGGACATCAAGAGGGGCCGTAGCCCTTCTGTGGGTGTCTGGATAGATGGGACCATGCCTTTCAGGGCTGAGACGACAAAAAACTATGTTGATGCCGTTCACTTATCCTATCTTATGGATCTAGCCGCCCTGTCTCCTGCATCCATAGGACATTCAACCGGACATTCAACTGCTCATATCCAGCCCCGTTATTGGTATAACCCTCTGGTGCGGAGCCGCTTTTCCGTTGTTCCCGGACTGCTGGCTGTAGTGCTTATGCTTGTTCCCTCCATGCTCACTGCCATCGGTGTGGTGAGGGAAAAAGAGCTTGGCTCCATCACAAACTTCTATTCCAGCCCCATGACCAGGCTGGAGTTTCTCTGGGGCAAACAGATCCCTTATATCGTAATAACTGCCATCACCTTCCTGATCCTTGTTGCCGTAGTACTGTTTCTGTTCAATATCCCGTTTAAAGGCAGCTCCTTGGCACTGGTCACAGGGGCAATATTGTATATCATCACAAGTACCGGCATCGGGTTGTTGATATCCACCTTTACCCAGACCCAGATCGCCTCTCTTGTGGCAGCCTTTGTCATTACTCTGGTACCTTCTTTTGAGTTTTCAGGGCTTACCACACCGGCATCAACACTTATCGGGGGGGCCAAATTCATGTCATGGGTCTTCCCTGCCCGCTATTTCCTGAACATCAGTGTCGGGACCTTCACCAAGGGCATAGGTTTTCCGGAGCTTGTATGGAACTTCGTCTTCCTTGTCATGATCTACACTACCATACAGACCATGACGGTCTTCTTATTGAAAAAACAGGATAAATAGTATGATAAGAAAACTCTGGCACATCTACCGGCTCGGGTTGAAGGAACTCATCAGCTTCCGCTATGATTATGTATTGGTGGTCCTGGTCATCTATTCCTTCACGGTCATGGTCATTGTCCCCCCTAAGGGTACAGGCCTTCAGGTACGCAATTCTTCGGTGGCATTTGTCGATGAAGATCAGTCGCCCCTGTCTGAGAGGATCATCGATGCGATTCAGCTTCCCTATTTTCAGAAGCCCGAGGCGATCACATTCCATGATATAAACCAGGCCCTGGACAGGGGGAAATACATCTTTGTCATCCACATCCCATCGGGTTTCCAGAAGAATGTGCTTGCCGGGAAGTCTCCCGAGATCGGTATAGATGTCGATGCCACGGCAATCGGCCACGCCAAACTCGGCACATCATACCTGACAAGGATCATAAACGACGAAATAAACACTTTCGTGCTGAGGTCCCAGAAGCTCCCCGACCTGCCCTTTCAGCTGACCACCCGCGTGCTGTACAACCAGAATCGTGAAAGCTCCTGGTTCATGAGCGTCGTACTCCTCACTCACATGATAACACTCTTGTCCATAGTCCTGCCTGCTGCGGCCCTCATAAAGGAAAAGGAACGCGGTACAGTGGAACATTTGCTTGTCATGCCGCTTATCCCTGTAGAAATTACCATCGCCAAGGTCTGGGCCAACAGCTTCATCGTGGTGGTGGGGGCCATGTTTTCCCTCTTCTTTTCCGTGAAGTGGGTCATAGGGGCTCCTATCCATGGTTCAATCTTACTCTTCTTTCTCGGGACGATTGTTTTTCTCTATGCAACAACCGAGTTGGGTGTATTCCTTGCCACTATCGCCAAGAACCAGCCCCAGGCAGGTCTATTAAGCATGCCCATCATCGTGCCTATCTCCATGCTCTCGGGTGGGACAACACCATTAGAATCCATGCCAAGGTTCCTCCAGATCGTCATGCAATTCGCCCCGACTACTCATTATATGGAATTCTGTGGGCGGGTCCTGTTCAGAGATGCAGGAATCAGCGTGGTCTGGCCTCAACTTGCAGCCATGGCTGCCATCGGGACAGTGCTCTTCATCGGTGCCATGATCCGCTTCCGGGCGACCTTCCGGTAAGGATAAAAGATACAAACGTGATGGTGCGTAACGCTTAAGTCCATCCATCCTGAAACGGATGATTACAGCCTCCCTTCCTGTTTGAGTTTGGCTATAATCTGCTGAATGGCAGGCATTGCCGCCGCCGCAGCCTTCTCGCCTTCAAGAATGGCCTTGTGCCTCTTTTCCATTTCTGTCGATCCAATATTCTTCACATCAGGGCGGATCACGACATCCGCTTTTTTCAACTGATATTCGCTGATCTTTGAGTACATGATGTCGACCGACTTAAGCATTGTGTCCAAAGTACCCTGTGGCACCTCCCCGGCTATACCGCCAGAGATGTCCACAGCAATAACCACATCTGCTCCATAGCGTCTGGCCACATCCACTGCCACTGGGCTGACTACGCCTCCATCCACATAAGTGTTTGCGCCGATCTTCACCGGCTGAAATACTCCTGGTACGGAGCAGCTTGCATGAACCGCCTTTCCTGTATTACCTGCGGTAAAGACCACCTCTTCCCCTGTGGCCAGGTTGGTTGCCACGGCATAATAACGGATCTTCAGCTTTTCTATGGGGACGTTCTTTACGGCCTTGTTTATGAAATCCTCAAGCTTTTCCCCTTTGATAAAACCATTATCCGGAATGATCCTATAATCGATAACATCACTCTTCTCGATCTTCATGGCCAGATCCTGGAGGTCATATGCATTTATTCCTGATGCGTACAGGCTGCCTACCAGGCTGCCTGCACTCGTTCCCACCACCATGTGGATGGGGATTTTATACATTTCAAGCACCTTCAATACTCCGACATGGGCAAAGCCCTTCGATGCACCGGCCCCAAGGACTACGGCAATCTTAGCCGGCTTCGGAGGAGGAGTGATCTGTCTGGGAATTTCTTTTGGCGCACAGGAAAGAACAGTCAGCATGACAAACGCCATCAGGAAAAAAACAACCTGTCTTCTGATCATCGGTGAAAACCCCTTTCGTACCTTATTATTGTTCACGGGCTTATCCTCTGGATGAAATACATCAGGGTTATTACCTATAGGCAGGGTAAAGGTCAATAGTTCTAACCCATAATGTATTATGTAAATATAATATGGATATATTTACCGTTAATGTGTACGGTATCTCATCGAATTTAACTGAATTACTTTTTCTTTTCTGACTTATTATTTAAATATCTCAGTAAAAAAAACTTTCATATGCTCCCAGGATCGCTTATCGGCCTTTGCATTATATGCTGCACCACGTGAAGGATCTGAACCGGAATCCGGGTTAGTGAAGCTGTGAACCGCCCCTCCGTAACTGACCATCTGCCAGTCGACTTTTGCCTTGCGCATCTCTTCCTGAAATGCAATGACCTGGGAAACAGGTACATTCGGGTCATCTGCACCATGAAGCACAAGCACCTTTGCCTTTATGTTCTTGGCATCATCAGGGTTAGGCGTATCGAGCCCTCCATGAAAGCTTATTACACCGGCTATCTCTGCCCCGCTTCTGGCGAGCTCCAGCACTGTTGTGCCCCCGAAACAGTAACCTATTGCGGCAATTCTCTGTTTATCCGTTAGGGGGTGATCCCTTAACACCTTCAATCCTGCATTCACCCGATCGCGTAAAAGCTTGCGGTCGCCATCCCTGAATCTTTCCAGCAAAGGCCCTTGCCTCATTCGGGTCTCTGGTCATGAAACCTTTTCCATACATATCCACGGCAAATGCGATGTAACCGTCAGAGGCCAACTGCTCAGCGCGTTTCTTAATATAGCCGTTGAGGCCCCACCATTCATGGACGACCAGGACCCCTGGTCTGGGCCCCTTAACAGAATCATCATAAGCCAGGTAACCTATAAGTTCGGCATCCCCATGTTCGTAAGGCACAACCTCTGCCCTTACTGCTGCCCAAGACGTAGCGCCGGACGTTAACATTGATATGAAAGCACAGCAAAAACCGACTATGAGGATTTTATTCATGTCCGTCTCCTTTCAATGTCCATAGTTCTCTCAGTATTGCCGCGATAATGCCTGTATTCAGGTCATGCATCATCATATTCACACCTATTGATTACTTGCAGAATTTCTCAAAGCAAGACTTGCACCTCCTTTCAGCACAAGTCTTCAGTTTCACAAGTTCGATGAGCATGAAAATGGGATTTTGATTTAGAAAAAATGTTAAATCAGATATGTTTTTCCCTCGATTATCAATAAGGAGCAAATGAACCTACAAGGAGGATACAAAACGTGCCTTTGATAAAAGGAAGTGATGTGCGGCAAGCCGACCACCCTATTGACAAACTTTTCCTCGACCGCTGGTCGCCGCGTGCTATGTCGGGTGAAGAGATCCCTGATGTGGAACTCATGGTGCTATTTGAAGCTGCACGATGGGCGCCATCTTCGAACAACAACCAGCCGTGGCGCATCCTTTATGCAAGACGGAACACCGAATACTGGCCGCTTTTTTTCAACCTGCTCACTGAGTCCAACCAAGTCTGGGCTCGAAACGCAGCTGCGCTTCTGGTTTTCATCTCCAAGACAACTTTCGATCATAATAACCAGCCGTCAATCACCCATTCCTACGACACCGGTGCTGCATGGGAGAACCTTGCACTTCAGGGTATGCTCAAAGGCTACGTCGTGCACGGGATGCAAGGATTCGATTATGAACTGGCGCGGACCGTATTGAATATTCCGGGAGAGTTCAATGTTGAGGCGATGGCGGCAATAGGTAAACCCGGTAACAAGGAAGAACTGCCCGAGGGTCTCCAGGAACGCGAATCACCAAATAACAGGCGTAAGCTCTCGGAGACGATCTGTGAAGGACCGTTGCACATTTAATCACTGTTTATGCTTGTCACGGACAATATACATATGCATTGATGCAAGGATGATCACGGCAAATAACTGCACAAATAGTGATTTTATATCTACTATTGCAACTATCCTGTCTTGAAAACTGGGCGGGCTATACAGGAAATGATAACCTTTAAATATAACGATTCCCGGGGCATACACTACATGAAACGGGGGGAACAGTATCATTATTAGTATAATCATCACGGCCACAATAAGTACTCTCGTTTGCCTTTTATTCACATATAATCAATAAGTCTCTATACAATTTTTTGCAAGGTTCTTGCAAAAAAGGGATTTGATGAAATTGAAAAAACAACTCCCGGATGATATTTTTATCCCTCTCCTGGTCCTGCACCAGGATTAGGTATTGTCATGCAATATTGGCTTGTACTAGATGACTTGACATGACACCCATAGAACTCCTTGCGCCGGCCAAAGACCTTGAATGCGGCAGAGCCGCCATAGATCACGGTGCGGATGCAGTCTATATCGGTGGCCCATCCTTCGGCGCCCGGGCCGCAGCCGGCAATACCATGAGAGACATCGAAAGGCTTTCCCGATATGCCCATCTCTACAGGGCCAAAGTATACCTAACGCTTAATACCATCCTCTTCGATAATGAACTGGAAGCTGCCCAGACACTTGCCCGACAGGCCTGGGAGGCCGGGGTAGACGCGCTGATCATCCAGGACATGGGCCTGCTTGAGCTCGATCTGCCGCCCCTGCCGCTTATAGCCAGCACACAGATGCACAACGCCGATGCCGCACATATCCGTTTTCTGGAACAGACCGGGTTCCATCGTGTCATCCTGGCGCGAGAGCTCTCTTTGAAACAGATCAGCGAGATCCGCCGCAATACAGGGATCGAGCTGGAGGCCTTTGTACATGGGTCACTGTGCGTGAGCTACAGCGGCCGCTGCTACTTGAGCGCCGCCCTCGGCGGTCGTAGCGCCAATAGAGGCGCTTGCGGTCAGCCCTGCCGTCTTCCATGGACCCTTATTGATGCTCAAGGGCGAGTGCTTGAACATAACCGCCATCTCCTGAGTCTCAAGGATATGGATCGCAGCGATTATCTGTCCGGCCTGATCGCCTCGGGCATCACCGCCTTTAAGATCGAGGGCCGGCTTAAAGACATCGCCTATGTCAAGAACGTCACAGCCTTTTACCGCACCCGAATCGATACAATTCTTAATACCCGGCCCGATCTACAACGCGCCTCCAGCGGCCGTACCGAGATTTTCTTCACCCCCAACCCCTGTAAAACATTTCATCGTGGCGCCACCAACTATCTTCTCGATGGTGATACCCACGGCATCTGGTCGCCTGATACGCCCAAGTCCATTGGTGAAGAAATCGGAACGGTCACACGAATGCGGGCCGAACTGGTTCGAACTGGCCGGAGGGGACGATACCATCAACCCGGGAGACGGTATGTGCTTTTTTGACGAGAAGAAAGAACTCCAGGGCCTGCAGGTGGTCAGGGTTATCGGCAAAAGTGTCAAGGTACATCTGTCGTTAAATGGGCTCAGGCCCGGCATGATAATCTTCCGCAACCACGACCATCAATTTCTCAAGCAGCTTGAAAGTCTTACCGCTGTGCGCAGGCTTGCCCTGCATCTCACTTTTCGTCAGACCCCGAATGGCTTTGAGCTTGAGGGCATTGATGAAGACGGCATACAAGCATCCATCACCCTCCCTATCGCCAAGGAACCGGCCGAAAAACCTGAAGCTGCTATGGATACCATAAAAAAACAACTTTCCAAGCTGCAGAACAGCATGTTCTCCTTTGCATCCCTGAAGATGGAGACCAAACCCTATTTCCTCCGCACATCCGAGCTTAACAGGCTACGCCGCGAACTCATCGCCAAACTGGAAACTACTCGTGCTCAAACCTATAAGCGGCTCACACGCCGGTCAATGCCGGACTCCATGGTCCGATACCCTGTGATAGAGCTTGACTACAGCTATAACATCAGCAATGAGGCCGCGCGCGAGTTCTACCGGAAGCATGGCGTATCCGCCTTTGAACCTGCCTTTGAGTTGCAAGGGCCTGTGCCCGGGACCGTCATCATGACTACCAAGCACTGCCTGCGCCGCTGTCTTGCTGCCTGCCCCAGTAGGAAACCGAAGGCTAACCTTGCTGAGCCCCTCTTTATCGAAAACAATCATCGCCGCTTCAGGCTTGCCTTTGACTGCACCGACTGCCGCATGCTCGTAGTTATGGAATAGGCAGAATTCCTCCCCCCAAAAAAACACGGGAATGATAATTATATCACCCGTGTTTTTCTTGTAGTCGGGAATTCATTTAAAAGTCCTGTTGCCCTCCTTTTTTTATATTCTTCATGGCTTTTACTGCTTTTACTCCTTTCTTGGTTCATGTGTTGCCCGCCTAGTTGGGATCGGCGAGTCGAGAGTCAAGAGGCATTACTTTTTTTGATGTTTTTAACTTACAAAGAAAGAACAGTACTGATAGAGAATACAGGAAAGATCTTCTTACAAGGGAAATCATGATAGACGGATCTCGGAATGGGTTAAGGCCAAGCAGAGGAAAGGTCAAGCAGAACTTTTTTACGGTTGTGGAGCCCGCCGAGCTTATGAAATATCTGCTCGATCAGATGCCTGATAAAAGCCGTAAGACTATCAAGTCTCTCCTGGCACATCATCAGATTTCTGTAGACTATAGAGTAACGACAAAATTCAATTATCCTCTTAAGCCTGGTCAGCAGGTAGTAATAAACTGGTCAAGGGTGCTGCAGGAAATCCCGCATAAAGGGGTGAAGATACTCTATGAGGACCCCTATTTAATAATAATTGAAAAACCGCCCGGTTTGCTTTCCATTGCTACTGCCAAAGAAAATGAACGGACCGCTTTTAGGATATTGAGTGACCAGTTAAAAAAAACAAACCCTAAGAGCCGCATCTTCGTGGTTCATCGTCTTGATCGAGAGGCTTCAGGAATAATGATGTTCGCAAAGGACAAAGAAATACAACAATTGCTACAACATGCCTGGGATGAAGAAGTCATTGAACGAAGTTATGTTGTGGTTGTTGAGGGGCTTATACCACAGGAGCACGGTACCATCACCTCATGGCTGAAGGAAAACAAGGCCCATGTCATGTACTCCAGCCCTACTCCCGGAGACGGTAAGAAAGCTGTAACCCATTACCGGGTGATCAAAAAAAATATTATCTGTTCTCTGCTGGAGGTTAAACTTCAAACAGGACGTAAGAACCAGATCCGTATCCATATGAAAGACCTCGGCCACAGCATAATAGGTGATAAGAAATATGGGGCTACGAAAAACCCGATGAAACGTCTCGGCCTTCATGCCCGGGTCCTTGCATTCCGGCATCCGATGACCGGCAAAGAACTGCGTTTTGAAACACCGATACCCACGGTCTTTTTACGTCTATTCACCGGCCGGCCGGATAAAAAGAATCAAACCGAGAGGGACTAAACCATGGCAAAAGTAATGATCCATCCTGCAACCTATGAGAAGGTACGCCAGGCTGTAGACAGGTCTTTCGAACTCTTCCCCCTAGAGTTACAAGGGAAGAGGGTAATGATAAAACCCAATGTGCTTCGGGCTTCATTGCCGCAAGAAGGTATCGCTACCAATCCTGCGGTGCTTCGTGCCGTGGTGGAAAAGGTAGAGACCATGCGGCCCAGGTCAATCGTTGTGGGTGACAACCCGGGCCTATTCAATTATGGGGCAAACGAGGAAAGTTTTCAAAAGACCGGCCTCATGGAAGCGGCCAAGGGCTATTATCTCAACATCGGGAACGATTCAAAGAAGGTTGCATTCAATCCCGCATTCGCCCCCATAGTAAGCATCTCTCAGGCTGTGTTGGATGCCGATATCATCATCAGCCTGCCGAAATTCAAGACACATGGGTTAACCGTCATGACCGGATGCATCAAAAATAGCTATGGTTTTTTACCGGGTGCCCAGAAGGCTATGCTGCATAAGGCAGCAGGTAATGCCGAACGGTTCCATGAAATGCTCCTCGACGTGTTCAGGTTAAGGGTACCGGATCTGTTCATTGTTGATGCCGTAGTCGGTATGGAAGGCAATGGCCCTGCTTCCCCCGACCTTAGAGACATCGGCCTGATCCTGGCCTCTGACAACGCCGTAGCCCTCGATGCCATCATAGCAACTATGATGGGATGTGAACCAAGCCGGCTGCGATTTCTCCGGAAGGCTAAAGAGGTGGGTCTCGGAGACTACGAGCTCAGTACAATTGAAGTCATCGGGGAGTTGATTCGACTAACCGATTTCAAGCTCCCCTCCTTTGGCGGAGAAGTGATTCTTCATAATGAAGCGATGCAGGCAATGATCCACACGCGAATGATCATGCGGCCGCAGGCTGATTCCGAATTGTGCACGGGGTGCGGCACCTGCGTGGACCAGTGCCCTGTATCGGCATTGTCTATGGATAAGAACATCCCGCAGGTAAACGTCCATTCGTGTATCTCCTGTTTCTGCTGCCAGGAAATATGCCCTGAAAAGGCCATTACCTTAAGATGATTCTGACCGCGAATACCATCGATATTGACGATAAAGGGTAATATGTCGTAGATCTCAAAAGCTCATGGAAAACCGGCATGCACAAAAGATCGCCGTAACGGGTAAAGGCGGGGTCGGAAAATCCACCATAACCGCTGCCCTGGCGCTCTTAACCGCCCAAAATGGGCACAAAGTCCTGGCCATAGATGCAGATCCTGATGCCAATCTGGCTTCAGCGCTGGGTATACCGATCGAATCACAAAAACTCATAGTCACGATTGCCAAGCATAAGAGGCTCATCGAAGAGCGGACCGGGGCCAAGGTTCAACAATATGGTCAGATATTCAAGCTCAACCCTGAGGTTGCAGATATTGCCGATACCTATGCCTATCATCACCGGGGCATTGATCTTGTGGTATTGGGGGCCATACAATCGGGCGGTTCCGGGTGTGCCTGCCCGGAGAATGTGCTCCTGCAGGCCCTTGTACAGGATCTAGTCCTGCACCGGGGCGAGGTCCTGTTTATGGACATGGAGCCGGGCATCGAGCATCTCGGCCGCGCTACGGCAAGAGGCGTCACTTCCTTCATCGTGGTCGTCGAGCCCGGCGCGCGTTCCATTGAATCGTATAAACGCATCGCGGTCATGGCATCCGATATCGGCATCAGGAATATCAGGGTCATTGCCAATAAGATCAGATCCCTCTCTGATGAAGATCTGATCAGACACGAATTGGATGCAAATGAAATAATCGGCTTTATCCCTTACTCGGAAGCCATTCTCGGCAACGATCGCGATGGGAAGTCGGCAATTGACAATCTTGATGATAATCTGCTAGGTCTCTTTGCTGATATTGTCAAGAAATTACTGTAGAAAACAAACTTCTAAAGAAGACCATAAGGAGCAGAAAATACTGGATTCCCGCTTCCGCGGGAATGACACATATAAAGACATGGCAATCAAAACAAAATGCATAGCAACAGCCATCGGAAGCTTTCCCCACAGCGATCCGGGAAAGGCCCTGGATATTGTCTTCAATACATTACCGGACGCACCGCTATGGCCCCAGCTGCCCAAGCGCTCACTCAATGAGCAGATGGAGATACAGTTTTCCGAGGGCATGCCCCGAGCGATTATTGACCACGAAAAGGGCCGCTTGTATTTTGATACATCGGGAGATTACTCCGAGGAATTTGCAGCCTTCTATGAATCTTATATGGCCGCCCTCGATCCGGATGCGGGGAACCGGGACTGCTCGGCCATGGCGATCGGTCCTGATTTCGCAAAGGGCCTATGCGGATTTGAAGACCTACTGAAGGTAAAAGGGGCGAAATATCCCTTTGTAAAAGTCCAGACCACCGGTCCCTGTTCCTTTGCATTGACCGTTGTGGATGAAAACAAGCGGGCGATCTTTTATAACGAAGAGTTCCGTGATGTCATTGTCAAGGCACTGGCCATGAAATGCTGCTGGCAGATCCAGCGATTCCGTTCCTATGCGGATAATGTCATCTGCTTCATCGATGAACCCATCCTCTCTGCCTTCGGTTCCTCCACCTACATCTCGGTAAAACGCGAGGAAGTCCTTGCGCTCATAGGCGAGGTGGTCCAGGCCATCCATGCCGAAAAAGCCATTGCCGGTGTGCACTGCTGCGGGAACACAGACTGGACCATACTCATCGATGCAGGTGTCGATCTGATCAATTTCGATGCATTCGGCTACGGGGAATCCATTGCCTTGTATCCCGAAGCACTTGGCAGATTCATGGCCGGCGGAGGTCTGATTGCCTGGGGAATAGTCCCGACCTCCCCTGCCATTCGAGAGCAGGATGTGGATTCACTGATGAACCGCTTCACTAATACTATCGATAACCTCTGCACAAAGGCGCATATCGAAAAGAGCCAGGTGCTGGATCAATCCCTCATCACCCCTTCCTGCGGGACCGGATCTCTGAGCGTGAGCGACAGTGAAATGGTTTTTGGAAAGTTGAAAGATCTTTCACTTCATGCCCGTGGCGTACTTCAGCTCTAAAGGTATGCACCGCCTTGGCTAACAGGTACACCATAGCAATTACCGGCAAGGGCGGAACAGGCAAGACCACCATTGCAGCGGCCATCATCACTTGCCTTATCAATAAGGGGCATAGCCCGGTACTCGCCGTGGACGCCGACCCCAATGCCTGCCTGGATCAGGCGCTCGGCATGGAAGTAAAAAAGACCGTGGGGCAGATCCGGGAAGAGAGCCGGGAATCAAGCACTGGTCAGTCAAGCGGCATATCCAAGCGGGAACTGGTTAAAGTCAAGATCGCAGAGAGCCTGGTAGAAGCGGACAACTTCGACCTCATCGCCATGGGCAGGCCCGAGGGCCCCGGATGTTACTGCTATGCCAACAACCTGTTCAGCGATGTCATCAAGGAGCTATCCGCGCATTACCCCTTCATCGTCATCGATAATGAAGCCGGGCTTGAAAACCTTTCCCGGCGTCTCTATCAGAAGATTGACCTTATGATCATCGTCGGTGACCCTTCTAAACGGGGGATCCAGACCATAAAGCGGCTCTATGACCTTGCCCTGGAAATGGGCATTGTATACGAGCGCCTCGCTGTTGTGGTAAACCTCGCAAGAGACAGGGCTATACCGGAGGGTGCAGCTGCCTTGATGAAAGAGATCGGTGCTGATTATCAGCTCGTGCTGCCGTTCGACACGGAGCTGGCGATTGCAGGTGAGACAGGCAGGAGCATGCAGACCCTTACTGCATCTAATCCGATAATGGCTGCGATTTCCGGCTTTATCGAACAGTTATCCTTTGCAGGGGAGAAGGTCCATGGATAGCACCAGAAAAACGGCTGAAGAAAGGGCCTGCGATCCGGCATCAATTGAAACCATACGAAAGGCCGAGCTGGAATGCATCGGCTTGAGTTTTTTCCGCATGGATCAGCAGAAGAACCAGTGCACCTATGGCACCAAGGGCCTGTGCTGCCGGATATGCCATATGGGACCGTGCAGGATCACTGCAAAGGCACCCCTTGGCGTATGCGGCGCGGATGCAGACACCATCGCAGCCCGCAATTTTCTGCGCGAGGTTGCAGGAGGTGCTGCGGCCCACTCGGACCATGGCAGGCACCTCGTCTTGCTCCTGAAAAAGATCGCCCTGGGAAAGGGTGGAGTCTACACCATCAAGGATGAAGAAGCCTTAAAGAATATCGCAAAAATCTATGGCATTGATGAACAAAGGCTTTCTATCCCTGAGCTGGCAGCCAGGCTTGCAGACCTCATGATCAGCGAATACACCTCCCAGGAAGACAAGCTCAAGACCCTGAAGCTCTCCCCTCTGAATCGCCAGGGGCTCTGGCAGAAAAGGGATGTGGAGCCGCAAGGGATCGATCGTATGGTTGTTGAGGCCATGCACCGCACGCACATGGGTGTGGATCACGATTACAGAAGCATCCTCATGCATGCCTTCCGCCTGGCCCTTGCAGATGGCTGGGGTGGCTCCCGCATTGCCTCCATGGTGTCCGATATACTCTTCGGCACACCGGCACCTGTCCGCAGCAGTGCAAACCTGGGCATCTTGGGAGAGCACACGGTGAATGTCCTTGTCCATGGCCATGAGCCTGCCCTTTCGGAGATGCTCGCTGCAGCATCCGTTGACGCTGAGATAAAGGCATACGCGAAGCAGGCTGGGGCTGAAGGCATAACGCTCGCCGGGATCTGCTGCACAGCCAACGAGATCCTGATGCGTCACGGCATCCCGCTTGCGGGCAATTTCCTGCAGCAGGAGCTGGCCATTGTCACCGGCGCGGTGGAGATGATGCTCATAGACGTGCAGTGCTGCATGCCCGGCCTGCCTGATGTGGCAAAGGCGTACCATACACAGATCGTCTCCACCAGCCATATTGCTCATACCATCGGTGCCACGGCAGAAGATTTCAATACCGATCATGCCTATGAGACTGCAAAAGATCTCCTGAAGCGCGCCATAGACAACTATAAGAATCGGGACCCCCAAAAGGTTGCCATACCCAAACATTCCAAGCCGCTTATTGCCGGGTTCAGCGTGAAAAGCATTAAATACATGCTTGGAGGAACATTCCGCGCCTCGTTCAGGCCGCTCAACGATGCCGTCATCCAGGGCCGCATCAAGGGGGTGGTAGGCATTGTCGGGTGCAACAACCCCAAGACAAAGCTCGATTCCTACATAAACACGCTCACCAAAGAGCTGCTCAAGGAGAACATCCTGGTCCTGAAGACAGGGTGTGCGGCCATTGCCTCTGCCAAGGAGGGCAACTTGACCCCTGAAGCGGCATTCGAGTTCGCAGGGGAAGGTTTGAGGGAGGTCTGCGAGGCCGTGGGCATGCCGCCGGTACTGCACATGGGAAGCTGCGTGGATAACTCCCGGCTGTTAGAGGCAGCCACCGAGATCGTTGCAGAAGGCGGTCTTGGAGACGATCTGTCCGATGTCCCGGTGGTCGGTGTTGCGCCTGAGTGGATGAGTGAAAAGGCCATTGCCATCGGCTGCTACTTCGTTGCCTCGGGCATCGACGTCATCCTTGGTAATCCCTTCTATATCTCTGGCTCCAAGAACGTGAGCAACTTCCTCAACCAGGAGGCAAAGCAGTTATTCGGAGCATCGTTCCATGTTCACGAAGACCCCCATGAGGCAGCACTAAAAATTTTGAACATCATCGATGAGCGACGAGAGAGACTGGGAATCAACAAGAAGGCCGAGCGGAAGCTTATGGACATGAAGGACAGGAGGGAGCTGGGTGTCTAAGCTCATCTGCTCGAGCGCCATCCAGGGCGCTATTGATTGGGTTGCGCGTGCCGAGGCAAATCTTGACCAGGCCATAACGTTAAAGGGCCTTCAGTGCGCAGTCGCCTTCCCTGAGACTGCCTATCATCTCCCGGTTATCTATTCCTTTACCGGCCGGAAGGCTGAAACACTGGCCGATCTGCGTCTTATCCTTGCACGGGCCAGAGGCCTGCTGAGCGCTCCGCCGTCTGAAAAGGTCTGGCTGCCCTATCTCGGCAATACCCTGGATGCAGGCGTGGCGACATTATTTGCATGTGAGATCATCGAGGCATGCAAGTATCTTATCGGCCCTGATCCTGTCGAAGGCATATGGCTGGGCGCTGCCAGCGACGTTATCATGCGCGAGCGGGGTATCGAATTCGTGGACGGTACTGCCCCGGGGTTTGCCGCGATCACCGGTGCAGCCCCTACCAACGAGATCGCAGTCAAGATTGCCCGCGAACTGCAGGAAAAGAATATCTACGTGTTCATGGCCGGCGCAACCCACGGGAAGCAGTTTGCCGAGCAGCTCGCCGAGGAAGGTGTCCAGATGGGCTGGGAGACCAGGCTTGTGCCATTCGGCAAGGATGTCTCGGCACTCATCTATGCCCTGGGTTTTGCCAACCGCTCCGCCCTGTCCTTTGGGAATGTGAAGCCCGGTGATTTCCATGCCAACCTCAAATACAACAAGGATCGCATCTTCGCCTTTGTGCTCGTCTTTGGCGAAGTGGATGCAGAGAAGTATGCTGCAGCTGCCGGGGCCTTGAATTATGGCTTCCCGGTCATTGCCGACACCGCGATCCCGCAGATCCTGCCCACGGGTATATGCACCTATGAACATGTCGTTTCTTCCGTGCCGTATGAGAGTATGGTCGATAAGGCCCTTGAGGTCAGGGGCTGCAAGGTCAAGATAACCAAGGTCCCCATCCCGGTTCCTTATGGACCCGCGTTCGAGGGCGAGCGCATCCGCAAGCAGGATACGCAGGTAGAGTTCGGCGGCAACCTCACGCCTGCCTTCGAATTCGTGACCATGGTGGACATGGATGAGATCGAAGACGGCGCCATCGAAATCATCGGACCCGATGTGGACCAAGCCCCTCAGGGTTCGGCGCTGCCGCTCGCCATCTGGGTCGAGGTGGCAGGCAGAAAGATGCAGACGGACTTTGAGGCCATTTTGGAGCGGCAGATCCACCATCTCATTAACAGCGCCGAGGGCATATGGCACATGGGCCAGCGCGATATCGTCTGGACCCGCATCTCCAAGAGCGGTTTTGAGAAGGGACTGCGCCTCAGGCATTATGGTGAGATCATCCATGCAAAGTTCCTGTCCAACTATCCTGCCATTGTGGACAAGGTCAAGGTGACCCTCATCACTGAGAAAGATGAGGTTGAAAAACGGCAGGAAATTGCACGGAACACCTATATTGAACGTAACCGCCGCCTCGAATCCATGACCGATGAGAACGTGGATATCTTCTATTCATGCCTGCTGTGCCAGTCCTTTGCACCCAACCATGTCTGCGTGGTCACACCCGAACGCCTCGGTCTGTGCGGAGCCTACAACTGGCTCGATGCCCGGGCGGCCTATGAGATCGATGAGACGGGCCCCAACCAGCCCGTAAAAAAAGGCGAGTGTACAGATACGGTCAAGGGCGTGTGGAAGGGCGTGGATGATTATGTGTATATTGCATCACACAAGACGATTCCCTCCGTATGCGCCTACTCCATCATGGACCGGCCCATGACCAGCTGCGGATGTTTCGAGGTCATATGCGCCTATGTCCCTGAATGCAACGGGATCATGGCCGTCAACCGCGAATACACAGGCGACACCCCGGCGGGTATGACCTTCTCCACCTTGGCAGGAAGTGTCGGCGGCGGCCAGCAGACCCCGGGCTTCATGGGCTGCGGCAAAGTATTCCTCACCTCGCGCAAATTCCTCTTTGCCGAAGGGGGCCACAGGCGCCTCATCTGGATGACAAAGGGATTGAAAAAGATGCTGGGTGATGACCTGAAAAGGCGCTTTGCGGAACAGGGTGCACCGGACCTGCTCGAGATGATCCCGGACGAATCCATTGCCATAGAACCTCACGATATCAGGGCCCACCTGGAAAGGGTAAGGCACCCTGCCGTTGAGATGGGCGACATCGCAGACTTTGCAAGGCATGATACTGCCTCTGTTGAAAGTACACCCCGAGAAACAGCTCAGGAAGCGGTAGTTGCGGCTTCAGCGCCTGTTCCGCCATTGCAGCAGCCTGATATATCATATTCTCAGGACCAGATTGCGCTCTTAAAAGCAGAGATCATCGAACAGATCAAAGCTGAAATCAAACAGACCTTCGCCCAGGATATTGTGGGCGATATCATCAGTGTCTTGAGCAACCGGTTCCCGGAAACGAGGCTGCAAGACCAAGTGACTTCATCGGTGAATTTCGATAAGCCCATTGAGGATAAGCCGGCAATGAAGGCAACCAGGCCAACAGCGAAAGAGCGCATAGCATCCATAAAGTCTTTTCCCATCAGGAAAGAGGCCTGCGAGCAGGGCGTTTACGAAGTCATCCTCGGCGCCACAAAGGCTGGGGGAGGTACGCGTGGACGCACCTATACCATCGGCGGAGATACTGCCATGCCCTTCCACCACTTCGAAGGGGCCATAAAAAACCGGCCTCTGGTGGCCCTCGAGGTCTTTGACAGGGTAAGCCCTAAGTATCCTGAGGTATTGCACGCCGAGTGGGGAGATCTCCTGAATGACCCTGCGGAAATGGCAAGGGTATGCGTAGAGAAATACGGCGCAGACCTCATCAGTGTAAGGCTTGAAGGGACGCATCCTGAAAAAGGGAACAGCTCCCCTGATGAGGCCCTGGCAGTTGTAAAGTCCGTGCTCTCAGCCGTGGATGTACCGCTCATCATTGTAGGCCACAGCCATTTTGACAAGATCAACGAGGTGATGAAAGAGGTTGCCCGTGGGTGTGCCGGCGAAAATCTCCTCCTGAGCTGGGTGGAGCAGGAGAACTACCGCACCATCGCCGGAGCGGCCCTTGCCTATGGTCATACAATCGTTGCCCAGAGCCCCATTGATGTGAATATTGCCAAGCAGTTGAACATCCTTCTTACCAACATGAATATCCCCCAGGAAAGGATCGTCATTGATCCGGTCACGAGTGCCGTCGGTTATGGCATAGAGTATACCTACTCGGTCATGGAACGGATCCGCCTGACCGGTCTCTCGGGCGACAGGATGCTCTCTGCACCCATGATCGTCTCCCCGGGGCAGGAGTGTGCGAAGATCAAGGAGCTGCGCGCGCCTGAAACCGACTTCCCGGCCTGGGGAAACCTTAAGGACCGGGCCGCACTGTGGGAGCTCTCAACAGCTACCTCGCTCCTTTTTGCCGGCGCATCGATTGTGATTATGTACCATCCACTCGCAGCCCTGGCCCTGAAAAAGACCATTACTTCTCTGATGGATGGGAGGGAGGCGCCATGGCGCTGAGCGGACTCCAGATACAGAAACTCCTGCCGCAGACCAACTGCAAGGAATGCGGGTCCAACACCTGCCTGGCCTTTGCCATGAAGCTGGCAGCGAAAAAGGCTGATATCTCAGAGTGCCCGTATGCATCCGAAGAGGCCAAAGAGGTTCTGGGGCTCGCCAACGAACCTCCGGTCAAGTCTGTTGTGCTGGGCCCTGACAAAAGGCTCATTGCCGGAGGCGAGACCGTGCTGTACCGGCATGACAAAACCTTTCTGAACCCGACCATCATTGCCATCAATATCAATGACACCGATGAGCCGGCCGGGATCGAAGCCACTCTTGCATGCATCAAGAATTATGTGCTCGAGCGTGTGGGAGAGTCACTCACCGTAGGCATGGTTGCAATTACACAGCTGTCCTCAGATGCAACAGCATTTGTAGAGCTAGCTGCCAAGGCCTGGCAGGCAACCGGCAGGCCCCTGATCCTGCGGGGCAAAAGCGCCGATGCGATTCAAAAAGCGGCATCGCTCGTTCGAGGCTCCCGCAGCATTCTCTGCGCCCCGGATGAAAAGACAGCTGACATCCTTGTGCCTGTTGCACAGGAACAGGAACATGCCGTTGCGTTTGCAGCACCTGATATGGATTCATTGATCGAGCTGGTAACAAGACACCGTGACAACGGCTTTCACAACATTGTCCTCCAGCTGGAGACCCACAGCATTTCAGAGCATCTTCAGGCAAACACCATAGCAAGACGGGCGGCCATCAAAGACAATTTCAAGCCCCTTGGATATCCCTTTGTGCATTTCATCGATACCGGCAACCTCATGGACGACACCACTGCCGCCATCACGGACATTACCAAGTACGGGAGCATCTGTGTCCTGCCGGGGTTCGATGCCGCACAGCTTGCAACGCTCCTGACACTCCGGCTCAACATCTATACTGATCCGCAGAAGCCAATCCAGGTGGAGCCAAAGGTGTATGCCATCGGTGAACCGAACCCGGATTCACCTGTATTTGTCACTACCAATTTCTCGCTGACCTATTTCATTGTCTCCGGCGAGATCGAGAACAGCGGCATCAGCGCCTGGCTGGTCGTGCCCGAATGCGAAGGCATGAGCGTACTGACCGCCTGGGCTGCCGGGAAGTTCTCCGCCGGCACGATTTCCAAATTCATCAAGGAGATCAACCTGGAGGACCAGATCAGGACACGCCTGATCGTCATACCGGGCTATGTTTCCCAGATAAGCGGGGAGCTGGAAGACAGCCTCCCTGGATGGCGCGTGATGGTAGGTCCTGAAGAGGCATCCGACCTAGAAAGCTTTATCAAGAGCTATATTGCAGTATAAATATATCGTCTACCCTTGCTTCTGAATTTGTTATGATCTTGGAAGGTACTTAGTGCACTGATGAAAGAATCCATGTGGTGGCACATAACCTTCAGTCTGGATCAACCATATATAACCTTAAGAAATATTCAATATGGATAAACTAAAGGTCCTGGCACGAAAATCTTTAATATGTGAAATAGATTACCTATTAATAGTATTATTTTGCCAATTTTACCAAGGGTTTGCCTTTTGGACGAGTGTAACTCATTGAATTAATGATAGGTGATTATTGGTATATAAATTGCTGAATAAATTTTCAAGTATATTCTTCATCAATGATTAATACCATGGAGGGAGTTTTGTATGGGGAAAAGGATATTCCTATTTCATGAGGAGGTATTGGGGATTATAAAATGTTCGGGAGTGAAATTTTTCTTCATCGTTATAGCTTTGCTTTTCTTATTAAACAGCTATGGATACGCTCATCCAATTACTCTAACTTCAAATATTAACATTACAAATATTAGCATATCTAATCTTGATTCTCTAGATATTACAAGAAAAGTTATTGATTATGGAAGTACATCGGCTAGTGCTATTGCGTCCGATTCTTTAGCTAATTCTCAAACTCAGTCAGAAATAACGAATCTTGGCACAGTATATGATGTGTCTGATAGTGGCAACGCATTTGCGTTAGCATCATTAAATTATTATCCACTTCCAAACAGTATATTTGCGGGAAGCATTTTTTCTTTGTATTCTGTGGTAATGCTAAATGAGTATGGATGTGCTCAGGCATTATCGAGTTTTAGTGAAATGATATATTTTACAGCGTTAGCCCCATGTGATATTACCTTTAGTCTTGACTATTCAGGAAGTGATAACGACCTTAACCCCGGTCTTGACTCTTTGAAATTATTCAGCTGCCGGTATAAGTTATGATATAGCTAATTTCAATGATGGAATATACCAGGGATTTGCAGGAGATGTTCTTGACGCAAATAATATTAGTCCCGGAATATTAACAACAACCATGCATTTCAACCAAGGTGATACAGGTTGGTTTGCTTTAGGTGCAACTGCAGGTGCAGCATTGTACATACCAAGTCCTGCCCCAGTACCTGAACCCGCCACATTACTGCTCCTCGGTTCAGGCCTGCTCGGCCTTAGTGGGTTCAGGAAGAAGCTAAAGAGGTAACATTGCAGTTTTAAAATTGTAAAAGCAGGGTCAATCTCAGGCCCTGCTTTATTATTTCATCCAATGCTAACTCTAGAGTAGAGATAACTGTGATAACTATTAGCTTTTTCTAGGGCCAGATTATTCCAGATATTCAAATGAGATCTATGCATATGAGAGAATAAATAGTTTTTATGCATGATGATCTATAGGGAGTATGATACATAAAAGCCAAGAATCTCTAGTCCCCTATTCCCATATGATTACGGGGAGAGGGTCAGGCTGAGGGGTCTATTTAAAAATAAGACTGAATTACTATGCCGAAAATCACCTTTCTTCCCAGCGGGAAAACCATAGACATCCCTTCCGGCACCTTGCTCATGGATGCCGCGGACCAGGCAGGGATCATGATCGAGCTGCCCTGCGGAGGAAAAGGGACGTGCAAAAAATGCCTGGTCCAGATAACCCACGGCTCTGTTGCATGTAAACCAGACATACAGCTAACCGACGAAGAAAGGGGTTCAGGGTTTGTAGTAGCCTGCCAATCCACCATCATTGAAGACGTTGTTGTCAACATCCCTGAACAGCCGGCCTGCATGGTCCTCGATGACACCATTAACCCCGTCTGTGAAGCCGTGCCTGCACTGTCACACCTCTCCCCCGGCTCACAGCAGGTATGCCTGCGTGTCTTCAAGGCAGAAAAAGAAGACGGCCTGTCGGATCTCGACAGGGTTGGCCGCAGTCTTAAAACCGCGATCCAGGAAAAAGAAATATTCTACCCTTTATCCATTATCCAAAAATCGGCAGATGCCCTTCGTGCGGAAGACGGCATGGTGACTATCACCCTTGCTGCTGACAGCGGCAAGGCCCACATCATCGATATAAAGGGCTCTCAGACCGAGCGCAGAAACCTGGGCCTTGCAATCGATCTGGGGACAACCACCATTTCCGTGCAGCTGATCGATCTGGGCAGCGGAAAGGTAGTATCAACCAGAAACGGGTACAACGAACAGATCCATTGCGGGCTCGATGTCATAAGCAGGATCAATTATGCATCCACCCGGGAGAGGTTGGAGGACTTGCGGTTGAGGGCCGTACGATCCATGAACCGTCTCGTTCGAGAGGCTGTTGAGGATTCCTTTACTCTGAAAGAGGATATAACCTGCTGCCGCATATCGGGCAATACGATCATGACACATCTCTTTCTCGGGCTCAAGCCAGAATACCTGCGGCTGGAGCCCTACACGCCGACTGTGCTGCAGATTCCCCATTTCCGGGCCATTGAAACGGGCCTGGACATTCACCCTGAAGCCCTCATTACCCTCTCCCCTTGTGTTGGCAGTTACGTGGGGGGAGATATTACTGCCGGTATTCTCGCCACAGATCTTGCGGGAAACAAGGCCGAGATCTGCCTTTTCATCGATATCGGCACGAATGGTGAGATCGTTGTCGGCAATTACGATTTCCTCATGACTTGTGCCTGTTCTGCAGGACCTGCCTTTGAAGGCGGAGGTATTGATTGCGGCATGCGCGCCACTACGGGCGCCATTGACTCTGTCACGATTGAGAGGGATACGGTCAGCGCCCGATATACGACCATCGGCAACGGCAGGCCTTCGGGCATTTGCGGGTCCGGACTGATAGACCTTGTTGCCGGGCTTTTTCTATCCGGTTGGGTCGATTCGTCAGGCAAACTCGACAGGAGCAGGACAAGCCCCTTGATTCACATCAATGGCCGTCGTGCCTCCTATACTGTTGCCGAAGCCGCAGACACGAACATCGGCAAACCGATCATCCTGTCTGAAAACGATATTGAAAACCTCATGCGCGCCAAGGCAGCCATATATTCTGCTGCGGCTTTGATGCTCAGGCAGATCGGGATATCCTTTCATGACATCTCTACGTTTTACATAGCAGGTGCATTCGGCCGGTTCCTCAATCTCGGTAACGCCATGGTCATCGGTCTGCTCCCCGATATACCTATTGAGAAGTTCCACTACATCGGGAATGCCTCTCTCCTGGGGTCCAGCCTATGCCTCCTGTCAAAGGACTTCAGAGACGCACAAACGGCATTGGCAAAGCGCATGACCTATATCGATCTGAGCACTACGGTAGGCTATATGGATCAGTATACGGCTGCACTTTTCCTGCCGCATACCGACCTTGACCATTTTCCGAACATCGCAAAAAGATTGAAGACAAGAATCTTCTCATGAGAGTTTAGCACAAGCCGAAGTCACCAAATACACTTTTTTCACTCTCAGCCCTTTTTACACCACAATAATTTAGTTGCTTCTCTTTGACTGACCCTTTAAGGGTGGAATCAGGAGGAAGAGCCATGGTTACAGCAATCATCCTATTGAATGTTGCACGCGAACGTATCAATGAAACAGCCCAAGATCTTTCAGACATCAAGGGCATGTCAGAGGTCTTCTCAGTCAGCGGCAGGTATGATCTGGTGGCTATAGCCAGGGTGGGCAGCAATGATGAACTTGCAGAGCTCGTTACCAATAAGATGCTCAAGATAAAAGGGATCACCGGGTCTGAAACCATGCTCGCATTCCGCACCTATTCCCGGCATGATCTTGAAGGCATGTTCTCCATAGGATTCGAAGAGTAATGTGAGTTTGGTCGGGTGCACAGAAAACCCGACCAGTCAGCCGGATAATATGGAAATGTGGTCACACCCCCTCTTTAGGTAATCCTATCCAGGATGCCCATTCGGCCCCTTCTCCCTATTGTAAGTGTTCTATTCAATATATGACTCCAGCATCTCGCGCTGCAAGGATTCTGTTGGATAACATCAGAATCTGTATTCCCCTCTGTCTATCTTATTCTTCACTTCTGCAGTCAATGGCACATATCCCGATTCATTGGGTAGCAGGACATAAACAGGATCGATGATTTTTTCAATATCGTATCCATCCTTCTTCAGCTGATCCTTCTTGAATTTCATGGTCGGCGTGTGATCCAATTCATTCTTGACCCTGATAAATTTTGGAACAGCAAAATCTGCGAGCTCTTTTTTCAGATGGTCTGCTAAAGATGTGAAATCAAAATCCTCAAACTTGGTGTCCAGGGGCACGATGGCAGCCATGCCCGCACTTCCCTCGGTATCCGGTATTTTGACACCATACACGGTAGATATGTATATTTGCGGATATGTATCGAGCACTGCTTCCACTTCCGTGGTCGAGACATTTTCACCGTGCCATCGGAAGGTGTCGCCCAGGCGATCGACAAACTGCCGGTGCCCGTATCCGATATTCCTCATGAGGTCACCTGTATTGAACCAGGCATCGCCTTTCTTGAACACGTCGCGGAAGATCTTCTTCTCTGTATCCTCTTTCCTGGTGTATCCCATCAATGGTTCCGATTCCGATATTTCAAACAGCACTAGGCCGATTTCACCGAAATCGGCCTTCTCCATAAAACCGTTCTTATTCCTGACCGGTTCGTTGTTCTGTATGTCGTACTTCACCACGGCATTGCTTTTTACGCTGCGGCCTATGGTGCAGTCGAAGTTGTACTGGTTCACAAAACCGCTCGGCAGCTCCGCTGCGCCGTAGAATTCGTTGACTGCAGGTATATCAAAGCGCTTCTTGAATGCCTTCCAGATTTCCGGGCGGAGACCGTTACCGAACATCCCTTCAACGGGGTTTGCAGCATCATCGGATCTTTCCGGCTGGTTCATCAGGTAACGGCACAATTCTCCCACATAGCAGAATTTTGTAGCCCTGAATTTGCGGGTATCGTTCCAGAAATGGCTTGAGCTGAATTTCCTGCGGATGGCAATGGCTCCTCCGCTGAGTGCTGCAGGGGGCCAGGCTGACACGAGAAAGGTATTATGAAAGAAGGGCAGCGGGACATAGATGGTATCATTCTTCTGTAAATCCAGGATCATCTTGAAGGCGTTCGCATTTTCCACCATGGTCTTGTGCGTCGTATAGGCCGCCTTGGGCATGCCGCCCGTGGTGCCGGAAGTGAACACGAGGTGGCAGGGATCGTAGATGCTTATCGTGCCTGTTGTGGGGGGGTTCTGCGCGGAGATGTCCTTGAGGGCCTCCTTTATGTTGATGAACCCATCCGGTATGGGTGCATGGCCCGTATCTTCCAGATAATAGATCTGTTGCCCGTCCGATCTCTTTAATTCCGGTCGTGCTTCATTGAACAAATCAATACACTCTTCACCTACGATAACCGCCTTGCCTGGAATCAGATCTAAGGCATAGGCAAGGGTTCTGCCCCGCCATCCCGTATTCATCATTGAAGATACCGCACCGATCTTTGCAGCAGCGACATGCAGTTCCAGCGACTCCACCCTGTTGGCCAGCAGGATGCAAATGATATCCCCCTTCTGGAACCCTTTTTCTAAAAAGTAGTTCGCATAACGGTTTACCGCCTCATTGAATTCCTTATATTTGATGTGCGGGATAGCCATCTGCATGGAGGTAATCGGCGCATCGGAAACGTCCCATTTGACTGCTATCCTGCCGGGATATTTTTCAGCAGCTCTTTCGTGCATGGTTCCCCAGTTTATTCCGCCTTCCGTTTTGGCCTTGTGTACCACTTCAAGAAATTTTTGATAGAAAATGTGTGGGGGATAGGGGTCCATGGTATTGATGTATTCCATCTGAGACTTGAATTCTTCCTCGGGGATGACATACCCCTTTTTCTGATCGCTTTTTCCCGCCATCCGGCATCCTCCTTATCATGGTTGAATGAGGGAATATAGTCCCTCTCAAAGATTCAAAAATTATCTGTTTCTCCCCAATTTATCGTGACTCGAAATCCAGTCGCTGGTGCCATCCTTATTCACCCTCATTGCGCTCATCAATGAAAGCTCTCCCGCAAGGACGGCAGCGGCGGCAATCTCGGCGAACTTCTTTACTTTCCCGGTGCCGTAGCAACCCATCAACTCGAGGCATTCTCTTTGGGTCGCAAGCCCGGTTCCTCCTCCGTGGGTGGCCACAATCAGTGCGGGGATCACCACTGAGAAGTAGTAGTCGCCTTCCTTTGTCCTCTCGCTGTAGGTTATCGCCGCCGAGCCCTCTGCGACGTTTGCCGCATCCTGTCCCGTTGCAATGAAAAGGGCGGTGATCCCATTGGCAGAGTGACTCCCGTTGTTTACAGCGCCGGAGAAATAGGACCCGAGGGTTCCTATATTGTGATAGAACTGCAATCTTGTCGGGGACTGGTTCATCTGCTCCCTGACGATCTTTTCAGGGATTGTGATTTCGGCGGTAACACGTTTGCCTCTGGTCTTCAGTACATTGATGGTCGAATGCTTTTTGTCCGTAGAAAAATTTCCGTCTATCATGTACCTCTTTACATGCGGATGGGTTTTCCTGATCCACTCGCATGCAATGAAGGTTGCTTTTCCCGTCATGTTCTGACCTGCAGCGTCGCCGGTTGTATAATCAAACCGGGTGTACACGAATCGACCGGCATGGTACTGCTCAATGGTGATAAGCTTTCCGGTCCTTGTGGTGCTTTCAGCCTGTTTTTTAATTTCCTCAAATTGTTCCTTCAGCCAGATCCCGAAATCACGGGCCTGGCGGGCATTATCAAATATGAAGACAGGGGCGCGCTGCATTGCTTCTTCCTGGATCGTTGTGGTCACACCCCCGCATTGTCTTATTATTTTCATCCCCCTGTTATAGCTTGCGACAAGGGTTCCTTCACTCGTTGCCAGAGGGACATAGAATTCACCTTGGGCGTGTTCTCCGTTCACGAGCAGCGGACCGGTGATCCCTATGGGAACCTGGGCTACCCCAATAAAATGTTCTATATTTCCGGGCAGCATGGCAGGATCAAAGGAATACTTATTCACATGGTTCAGTTCTATGCCGGTCTTTTCCCGGAGAAACCGCCGGCGTTCTTCAATGATATCCTTTGAATAGTCGTTTTCCTGTGATCTTGGTATCTGTGATTTTGGTATTGTATTATCCATCCAACCCTCCTATGTGAGCATTTACATTATTGCAGCCAAAACCCTCTTGACGGCTGTCATTTACTGTCGAAAAAATTCCATACAGGCTTCATCCGGGCCTACGGTTTAAGCAGACGGCGCACCTGGCCCACCGCAGCCTCGAATATCGATGGATCCGTTGCCCGTATCATCTGCAAACTGCCCTGCATAACTGCAAGCACCACGATTGCCTGATTACGAGGAGTTCCCGGAAACGAGAATGTTCCTCTTTTCCGCCCATCGTGAAGAAACGTCTCCATCCATGTAAGGAGATCCGACACCAGCCCCCGGGCCTCTTCCTGCATCGGCTGAGGCAGGGTCGTGAAATCCGTTTCCAGGGCACCGCTCAGGCAGACCGATTCGCTCTTGGCTAGGTAGTGGTGGTAGATCTGGAAAAAGCCGTCGAGCTTTTCCCAGTCACTCATGGTTGCCGTTTCCTTCCCGTCGCACCACCTTTTAAAACGGCCCCTGGCCCGCTGAATGACTGCAAGGCCAAGGTCGCACTTGCTGGGGAAATGGTAATGAATGGCAGCATTTTTAATTCCCAAAGAGACGGCGATGTCGGCATAACTGAAGCCATTATAACCCTGCCGGAGAAGAAACAGTTCTCCAAGATCGATTATTTTTTTCCCTGTGTCTTTTGGTGATTTGCTCATATAAATCTCTTGTTTAATTTACTAACTAGTAAGTATGTTGTCAAGGGATAAATCTTCCCTTGTTTTTGCTTAAAATTTATATGCTACGAAACACTTCCAGTATTCAGGCTGTAACAATTGGAGCCAGCGCGGGGGGTCGAACCCCGGACCTGCTGATTACGAATCAGCTGCTCTACCACTGAGCTACGCTGGCACAGGTGATGTTTTTGGCATAGACATTAGGGATTTGTCAACGGATTAGGAGCTGTAAGCGTAATATTGTAGGAGCGGCCTCAGCCGCAATCCCGGTCCGGTCGCACCTGAAGGCGCCTTCTACAGGATCTGCCTCATGAACTGCTGTGTGCGCTCGTGCGTAGGGTTCTTGAAGAAGTGCTCGGGCGAGCCTTCTTCAAGGATCACTCCGTAGTCCATGAAGATGACACGGTCCGCCACCTCGCGGGCAAAGCCCATCTCGTGGGTGACCACGATCATGGTCATGCCCTCCTTGGCCAGGTTCACCATGACGTCGAGTACCTCGCCGATCATTTCAGGGTCAAGGGCTGATGTGGGCTCATCAAAGAGCATGAGCTTGGGCTGCATGGCAAGCGCCCTGGCAATGGCCACGCGCTGCTGCTGTCCGCCTGAAAGCTTGGTGGGGTACACGTTTGCCTTTTCGCGGATGCCGACCTTGTCAAGCAGGCCGTAAGCAATCTTTTCCGCTTCTTCCTTCCTCCGCTTCCTTACCACGAGCTGGGCCAGCATAAGGTTCTGGAGCACGGTCTTGTGAGGAAATACGTTGAACGACTGAAACACCATGCCTACCTCTTCGCGCACCTTGTTGATATTCACATTAGCATCATAAATGTCAAAACCATCCACAATGATAGTGCCGGCATTCACTTCTTCTAGGCGGTTTATGGAGCGTAAGAGAGTGCTTTTTCCCGAGCCGGAGGGGCCGATGATGACCACCTTTTCGCCGTCAAAGACATTCAGCGATACATTATCCAGGGCCTTCAGGGAGCCGAAGTACTTGAAAACCCCCTTCATCTCGACCATCTTGCGTCGGCCTTCATTCTGCACGGATCTTCTCCTCCATGATGCTGATGAGCTTTGAGAAGAACAGGGTGATCATGAGATACACAAGCGCCACCATGGTGTAGGTCTCAAAATAGGCAAAGGTCTGGGATGCATACTCGCGGCCTCTCCTCAGCAGGTCTGCGACGGCCAGGATCGACACCAGTGACGAGTCTTTCAGCAGTGCCACGAATTCATTACCTATGGGCGGCAGGATTGTTTTAATGGCCTGCGGCAGGATGACATGAAACATGGATTGCGTGCTCGACATGCCGAGCGAGCGTGCCGCCTCGGTCTGCCCTTTGGATATGGACTGGATACCTGCCCGGAATATCTCTCCCATGTACGCGCCATAACAGATCGACATGGCCAGAACAGCGCTCGGCATGGGGGGCAACTGGATAAATCTGCCCAGTGCGAAGTATATGTAAAAGAGTTGGGCCAGCAATGGGATGCCCCTGATCACCTCGACGTAGAGCGATGCGATGCCGTTGATGAGCGGGTTCTTGGCGATCCTGCCAAGGCCTGTGAATAGCCCGATGACAAGCGCCAGCATGATGGACATCACGGTCACCTCAAAGGTTACCAAGATGCCGTCCGGCACGAATTTGATGATCTCCAGATAGGGGTCGGGCTTGAAGACGACCAAGCCCGCCGTGATCAAAATCGAGCCGAAGAAGGCTACCCGCCATGCGGTGAAAAGGCCGACATCCTCCTTTGAGGGGATGGCGGCCCCGTCGCCTACGTCTATGAGTACCTTCTTGGGCTCATCAACCTTTTTCTTTTTTCTAAAACTTATCTCAGCCACTTCTTTTCAATTTCTTTATCGGTGCCTTTTTTCTGCACAGCCTTTATGCCCTTGTTGAGGAGGTCCAGCAGTTTCTTGTCGCCCTTCTTCACGACGATACCGTACTGTTCCTTGGTGAAAGGCTCGCCTACGATCATAAATTTGGTCTTGTACTCGGCCCTCTGGAGAGCATAGTCGGCTGCAACCGGGGTGTCGCACACAACACCTTCGAGCCTGCCTGCCGCCATATCTTCAAAGGCAAGTCCGATCTCGTCGTAGTTTTTAAGTTCTACGGCCTTATCTTTCTGCACTTCCATGGCGCCCGTGGTACCGAT
The DNA here is from genome assembly GCA_963847605.1 of uncultured delta proteobacterium. Lineage (GTDB taxonomy): Bacteria > Desulfobacterota > Desulfomonilia > UBA1062 > UBA1062 > MWEI01. The sequence continues at coordinate 103,101 of CAWKAM010000029.1, forward strand.
CTGTGCACCAACCTTCTTCCCCTTCAGGTCAGCTAGAGTCTTCACACCCTTGGTGGTCTTGGGCACTACGAGTACTTGGCCTGCATTGATATAGGGAAGCGAGAAGTCGTACTTTTTCTTGCGCTCATCCGTGATGGTGACCGAAGAGATAATGGCGTCATACTTACCCAGTTCGAGCCCTCCAAATATGCCGTCCCAAGCAGTGTTCTTGAACTCAACCTTGAAGCCTGCCTCCTTGGCAACAGCATTCAGGAAGTCGATGTCGAACCCGACGATGTTCTTGTTGGCATCGAGGATCTCCATGGGAGGCCATGTGGCATCTGTTGCCACAACCACGGTTTTCACCGGACCTGCAGCAAAGAGATAGGATGGGACAATGGCCAATAGAAACAATCCGACTACAAAACAGATTGCTACGGTTAAACTGAAGCGCCTCATAGGTTTTTCCCCCTCATATAGTTTTGATTCACGTGCAGTAACCTGAATAATACTATTTAGGTGAGTACCACAAATACGCTGTGACGTCCATAGTCATACGAGAAGCATCATCTTATTTCTTTTGAGTAGTGCACAAAGCTAGGATCAGTGCCGTTTTCCAGTTAACAAAATCATCTTGCGATCCTGACTTATATCTCATCTTTTTCACAAGCATTTATCTTGACATCTGAACCCTTAGGTCATATTCTTCCACTATAAAATGTATTTAGTTATCTGAATCAATGAGTTAGTTGGAAAACATGGCAAAGACATCAGAGAAAAAAAGAGAAAAGACCAAGGAAAAGATCATCGAGGCTGCATGCGAGCTTTTCAGCAAATACGGATACCACAATACCCAGGTTATGGACATCGTGAAGGCTGTCGGCATGTCCGCCGGAACATTCTATAATCATTTCAAAGACAAAAAAGTCCTCTTCGAGCAGATCACCCTGGAAAGTCTCGAGAGCCTCAGGATAACAGTAAAGCTCATGCGTGAGCCGGTTGATATCTGGAGTCATGAGGAAAGGGCAAAGACCCTCCTAGAGACCTTTAATGCTGTCTTTGAGTACGTAGACAACAACCCCCAGCAGCTCCTCATGATCTTGAGGGGAAGTTTCGGTGTCGACACCGACCTGGATGTAAACGTGTGGAAATATTTTCAGGGTTTCGCCTATGATGCAAGCGAAGACCTGGCGAAGTGGACAAAAATGGGGGTCATCGATGGGATAGACCCTATGATGTTCGGGACAGCCGTTATCGGCATGAGTCTCCAGCTTATCCACAACTATCTTGTTGAAAAGCAGTACACACGCAAAGAGATCATTGAAAACCTGATAAAGATGGTTCTCGCCATGTTTGAGGCTTACCTTACCGAAGAAGGCAGAAAGGCCCTTGAGTTGACAAAAAAACAGGGTGCGATTGTTTTGTAATCTCTGTAAGCAGCAAGGAAAAAATAGAAAAATACGGCCTTATTTTTCTCACCTGATCGGCCCTCTCTTATCATATCACTATTCTGCCGTATTCACTTTCCCCTGCCGGGGATGAAGCCTGCACCCAATCACACAGTGCATTCATGTCATGTTAAAATAGGAGATAACGCACAATCCCCTGGTCCATACCTATGTGAATATATTGATTACTCCTGGTAAAAATATTTTTTGCTTCCCTTGACAAGAGAGTAATGATAATTACTATTCAGGATAGTGAATCTTCATTACTGTTAAATAACATGAAATTCTCGTCTCCCGGTTAAATGAAAGCCCGGGACTTTGAATTTGAATTTTTGAGGCACTCGCTCATGCCTCAGAAAAGAAAACTATGTCTCAATTCGTGGGGGTTCTATGAACAGGAATGTCGATGATCTTTTTATTTTCCCGAAGCAGTGGATGGATGATGAATCGCGGAGCATTGCCTCCCTTGTGAGGCAGTGGGCCGACAAGGAGATCATCTCAAAGCGTATGGAGTACCGGGAGAACTACACCAGGCTCTTCAAGGAAAAGAGAGAGAAGCTGGGGCTGGCCATCGGCCTCCAGCGGCTTACCCTGCCTGTGGAACACGGTGGATTTGGATGGAACAACCCTGAAAATGCACCGGGCGTGCTCACCATCCTCTGTGAGACCGGCAGGGCAGATGCTGCAATAGGCATAACGCTGGCTGCAAAGTACGCCATCTTCGCGACCTTCACCCTTGAGCATAACATCAACAAGAAACTCTGCGACACGCTCGCTCCCCTGTATGCCGGCGACAAGATCAAGACCGTTGCCATTATCCTCCCGGGGGCAGGTATCGCCGGGAAAGAGCACCCGCTGTTCAATGGCAGGGCCATCCTTGCTGATGCAAAGGCCGTCGAGGGCGGATACACTATCGAAGGCGCAAACTTGAGGCCGCTGTTCAGCGGGAAGGAGGCCGCCCTGTTCTGCGTCGTGTGTGCGGGGAAGAAGGGGAAGCCCTGTATCGCCTTCGTTCCGGGTGATGCCGCCGGTGTGAAGAGAGGCGTGGCATTTCCGACCACCGGGCTCAACGCCTGTGAGAATGCGGATGTGACCTTCAGTAATGTCAAGGTCTCCAAAGAGAACGTGATCGAGCGGGATGGTGCAGTTGAAGAACTCTATGTCTGGCTCAACCTCCTGCTCGGCGGGGTGAGCGTGGGGACTGGAACGAACTTTTATGAGATGCTCTTTGACTGGAGTGAGACACGAGTGATCAAGGGCGGGACAATGCTGAAGGAGAACCCTCTGTGCGCCTCGGTACTCGCCGACGTGGCGGAGGAGGTCGCGCTTTCCAAGCTTCTCCTCTATGACCTTGCCCACATTATCACCAAGCCCGAGGAATGGAGCGCGGGTAATGGTGCACGCGTGTTCACCTTCGCCGAGATGATCGGGTCCCATGTGCAGCAATCAGTCATGAAGGCCATCAACCGCGGCCTGGAGCTCATGGGCTCGGCGGGATATTCCAAGGAGTGGCATGTGGAAAAACACTGGAGGGATGTGAAGACCATCCAATCACTCCTGTGCGGGGTGGCTGCCGAGGCGCCGGTGAAGATGGACACAGCACGGTTCTTCTATAACTGCACTGAGATTTGAGGAGGGATTTTAGCCATGAAACATTTCGATGAATTCTCACGACCGGAAGAATATATATCTCCCTTTGACAAACACTTCAGGCGGGTGATCAGGAAACACCTGGATGAGTGGGTCATGCCGGAACGCCGCAGATACGACGAGGACTGGAAGGACCACCACCTCATTGAACCGGCATTCGACAAGCTCATGGTCGAGCTCGGCCTTCAGAAGGCCCTCTTCCCCCAGGAATACGGCGGGTGGGGTTTGGCCAACTCAGATTATATCTTCCGGGCAGGGTATATGCTCTGCGAGGAACTGGGCAGAGCCGACACGGGCATGGCCGTGGCCCTGGCCGTCACCTTCTGGCCCCTGCTCGTGATCATGGTGGAGCCCTATGTGAACAAACGGCTCATCGCAGAATTCGCCCCCATGTTCTGCAATGCAAAGAAGGCCGTTTTTGCAGCCAATGCCATGACCGAACCCCAGGGGGGGTCGGACATCGAGAACCTGGGCCTGCTGGGCGGCAAGACCATCCGCACCACGGCACGGCTCGACGGCGATGAGTGGGTGGTGAACGGCCACAAGCTCTGGCCCACCAACTCGGGCGGCGTGTCCAAGCTCTTCGGTGTGCCGTGCACGACAAAACTCGGTTCAAATGACCCTAAGGATTTTGCCTTCATTTTTGTTCCTGCCGATCTGCCGGGCGTAACCCAGGGCGGGGCCTACGAGAAGGCAGGCATGGCCGCAGACAAGAACGGCGACATCTGGTTCGAAGACGTGCGGGTGCCGAGCCGGTACCGCGCCCACGGTCCCGGAAAAGATGCCGAGGCCTTCTACCAGCTCATCTCCTTCGGTCAGGTCATGAGCTGCTCCTTCCTCACCGGTGCCATGTTGAACCTGTATGAGAAACTCTACGATTTCGTGTCCACGCATACCTACAACAACCGTCCGTTAAAGGAAAATGATGCCATTGCCGCCATTATCGGGCGCATAGCAGGCGATATAGATATCTGCCGTATCCTTGGCCACGAGGCGGCCATGATCGGCGACCGCCGCAACAAGCCATATGGCAGACCGCTCACCTCGGAAGACTTAGTGGGCAGGATCCGCAACATCAAAGACTTCGTCTCGGACAGGGCCATAGACATCTTTGGCAAGGGCATGGACATCCTCGGACACTACGGGGCGGATAGAGAATGGGATATCGAGAAGCACTGGCGCGACATCAAGATCATCCAGCTCTGGATGGGCGGCAAGCAGCTCTGCCAGATGGAGGCTGCCCGGTACTTCTTTAACTGCGAAACCTTGTGAGGTTATGGCCATGGAAGAGAACGCAAACACGGGACTCATTGAATCCAAGAGCAGGACCCTTAATGAGCTACTGGCAAAGACAGCGTTTAAGGATAGCCTGCGCCTTTTCTTAAAGAGCATCGACCCGGGAAACAGCCCGCATCTCGTACGCACACTGCTGGGCAAGGACATAGAGGTGCCGCTGGCTGTGGCTGGGGCTCTGCCTGTTCTTGCGAACTGCTTTATCAAGGCCGGGCATGAGCTTATTATCCAGATCCGGGAGATGTTCCCCCCTCCCCTGCTCGCAAGTTTCGTGGAATCGCTCCTGGATGAGATCGACAAGGAGACACTGGCCGAACTCATCGCCCAAGCCAGGGAACTGGGGAATGATCTGGCGCCGCTATTCCTTGCAGTATGGAAGGTTATCCAGGACCAGGCTGCACGGAGGGAGGAGAACGTATAATGCATAGCGATTCCTTTACCCACAACCGGTCCGGCGTTATAAAAGGGATCATTCGCTCACCCCTGTTCAAGGATATCCTTCGTACAAACCTCAATGAAGTCGACCCGCACACCGGCAGCTCTTTTGTGAAGATCCTCATGGGTGAAGACCCCGAGGTATTCTTCGGCCTTATCAGCTCGCTGCCGGTCTTTATAAACGTCATCATAAAGGCATCCACAGAGTTTGCCGTCCAGCTCAAGGACAAGTATCCCCCTGAGATGCTGAAGGCATTCCTTACAAGCCTGTATGACGAAATCGACAAGGATGCCCTTAGACAGTGCGGCAAGGCATGGACGGAACTGGCCCTTTCCCAGTGGAAGACCTCACCGGAACTGAGGCAGGCTGCCACAGGGTTCCTGCTCTCTTCAGGCCCCAAGATCAAGGCGGGGGCCATCAACGGCTTGGCGAGGTACATAAATGCGATAACCCAAAACAATCCGCAGGCCTTCAGCATATTCATTGGTTCGGTGCTCAGGAATATCGATGGCAAAGAGGTTGGGAAGGCCACCCATACCCTGGCCGGGGCATTCCTTGACCAGAAGTGGCACCTCACCTCATGGGCATGGAATCTCGTACGGAACAGGGTAAAGAAACGATTCGGAAAAATGTAGGAGCGGCTTTAAGCCGCGACCTTTACCGATCGCGCCTGAATGCGCTCCTGCATCATAAAGGATCATAATACATATGCCAAAACTTGCTGAAAAAAAACGGCAATATATGAGAGAGATGATCATCGAGGCTGCCGAGGAGCTGTTCAGCCAGTACGGCTACCACAACACCCAGATCATGGATATCGTGAAAGCGGTGGGCATGTCCGCCGGCACGTTCTACAATTATTTCAAGGATAAGCGCGATCTTTTCGCCCAGCTAACCAGGCATAATTTCAGTGCGTTCAGGACCCGGATCAAGGAGGTCAGAAACCCGGTGAATATCTGGGACCAGACCGACAGGCTGTCCAAGCTGAACGAGACCTACTCCGCCTATTTCGATTACATTGACAGCCACCAGCAGCAGTTCCTCATCCTGCTCAGGGGAAGCTTCGGTGTGGATGAGGAATTCGATAACAATGTGTGGAGCTACTACAGCGATCTCGCCCAGGACCTGGCCGAGGATATCCAGAAATGGCTGGATGTCGGTGTTATTGAAGGGGTAAACCCCTATACCCTGGCCTATTCCGTAGTGGGCATGGCCATGCATCTCGGTCACAGCTACCTCATGGAAAAGAAGTTCACACGGGAAGAGGCGATTCAAACCCTTACCTCCATGAGCAACCTGATGTTCGAATCGTACCTCACAGAAGCAGGCAGAAAGGCGCTTGGAGAAATGAAATTGATGAAGTGGAGGTTTTAAGGATGAATACTTTAGACGATCAGAATCAACTTGCCCGGCTCTCGGCAAAGATCATCAGGGAGACTATCCGTGCAACCGGCACGAGGACCTTTCTCTCTGCGGTTGCCAAGGAATTGATCGAAGAATGGGCAAAAAAGAGCGGTTTCAGGGGCAAGATTGCCTCCCCTGTCAATTGGATAGTATCAAAGGTGTTACAGCCCGGTAAGAATTGGAATGGCAAGGGCATATCGGCGGATGTCGGAAGGTTCATGACCGCATGGGCGAAAAAGATCAATGCCGACCATGCTGCAGACCCCATCTGCCATGCCAGAAATCGAGGTGAGACCATCCATAGTTTCCTTAAAGATACCGACTTCGGCGAGATCAGGGAGATGGTCGAGGGTTCCGGGCCATGTGTCATCAAGACTATTGAGGCCTTCAACGAGCAGCTCTGGAAATACCCGGCTAAAGTCGGGAGTATTCTTTCAGCACTCCTTGCAGTGGTCAATACCGGCATAAGTTCTATCAGAGAGGTCTTGAGACCAATTGAGAAAAACATCGGTCCTGATCTGCTTGCCGACCTGATCCTGTCGCTCTTGAAAGGACTGAATTCCAAGGAGGCTGCTAACTTGATCAATGCAGCAAATGAGTTCATCAGACGTCTTCATACAGGAAATTATCTCCTTGCAAAGGCAGGCAAACCACTGTTCCAGATCTATCTTACCTCGTTCCTTCAGGAAGCACTTCCTGACCTTGACCCGGTGCTTATCAGAAAGGCAAAGATCGCACTTGCTGAGGATAAGGAGGCCATAGCCAATGCCCTTGCAGATGCACTGAGTGATAACCCCGCGCTGCTTCTTGAGATGATTTCTGCTTACGGGGCAACAAAAACTCCGCTTATAAAAGGTGCTTCCCGAAAGGTCCGCCTTTACGAAGATGTCGGGCATGATGCACTTGCTGAGGCAATCTCAAAGGGCTTGTCCGATCTCGACACGTTTGAGATTGCCGAATTCATAAACGGTATTCTGCGAATCATCAACCGGATCCATGACATCAAGCCTGAGGTGTTTTCGAATATAGCTCACAGCATTGCCGACTCTGTTGATGCTGAAGAGGTCAAGTCGGCAGCTACGTGGATTATACCGGAGATTGTTGATGCTGCACGTCCTATCCTCTTCGCAGCCATGCCGCAACTCATAAACGGTCTATGCAGCATACTCTACCCGCAGGAAGGACTGGAAAACAAAAATCATCAGGAGGCCATTTTTAATTTAAAGACGCGTTTCTTGCATCCGGGGGTGAGAGATGATCAGCGAGTTTAAAGAAATTGCAGGCTCTATCAGCAATAAATATGTTAAAAAGTGGAAAGCCAAAGGCAAGCCTATCATCGGTTACCCCTGTACGTTTATCCCTGATGAGATCATCCATGCCGCAGGCATGCTCCCTTTCAGGTTGCGGGGAGTGGGCACCACGTCCCTCTCCATCGGAGATACCTACTTCGGTCCTGTTATCTGCAGCTACCCAAAATGCATCCTGCAGCTCGCAGGTCAGGGTGATTACAACTTCCTGGATGGGGCTGTCATCCTGAATGGCTGCGACTCCATGCGCAGGCTGGATGAGTGCTGGAGAAAAGCCGGCGAGGACTATCAGGGCATCCTGCCGGGCTATTTCCACTACTTTGGGGTTCCCCACAAGGTGACTGATTACAGCATCGCCTGGTTTGAAGATGAATTGAATGCCTTCATGAAAAGCATTGAGGATCATTTCGCTGTGGAGATCACGGAAAAGGCATTAAAGAAATCCATCAGGCTCTACAATGAAGGACGCAGGCTCCTTATTGAGCTTGATGAGATGAGATCTAGCGACACCACACCGGTAACCGGAGAGGATGCTGCAGCCATCATCCTGGCCGGTTTCGCCATGCCCAGGGAAAAGTACAACAAGATTTTGTCAGAAACGATCCTCACACTGAAAAAGAGCCCTCCGGCAACGACAGTTAATGGGAAAAAGAGGATCATGGTGGTGGGCAGCACCAGCGACGATCTCGATTTCATACGCCTTATCGAAGAGTCCGGATGCGTCGCCGTAGCGGACACCATGTGCTTCGGTTCCCGCTCCTACAGCGATCTGACAGACGAGGATTCAGACCCGGTCTCTGCCCTTGCGCGGCATTACTTGAGCCACAAGTTCTGCCCCAGGATGTTCGGATATTATAAGGAAAGGTTATCCTACATTATGGAAAAGGCTCTTCAAGCCAAGGTCGATGGTGTGATCCTTCAGAACATCAGGTTCTGCGACCTCCATGGATCGGAGAACGGCATATTCGAACGGGACCTTGAAGCTCAAGGTATCCCGTGCATGCGCATGGAGAGGGAGTATGGCCCACTCGTAGAGACAGGCAGGATCAAGATGCGTGTCGATGCATTTATGGAAAGGATATCTTGACAAAGACTAGGTGAAGGAATGAATGCCATTCCCTGTTTACTGATCACTATGCAAAGGCGTGTACAATGAAAAGGTACACAAAAGAATATAACTACGACTGGAACATATGGACCATCCTGGAGAACGCGGCGCTCGTCTGCGACGGTACACAAAAGGAGTACAAAAGCCTGCTGTCTCTCATCCCGCACTTCGGTAATGTCTTGGATGTCTTCATCAGGCAGGGAGAGCCGGGTATTCTTTTTTTAAAGCTCTTAGCAGGATACATCAGGAACTGCCTGACAGCAGCTCAACATGGAAAAAAGACGACCCTTACCTCGTTCAGCATGGCAACTCCTATCCTTTATGCCCTTGATATCGTGCCCATCTGCCTCGAGGCGTTCACCATCTTCGGCACGGTTGTGTTGAAGAGAGGAACAAGTGAATTCCTCGACTACTGCTGCGAAATAGGGTTCACAGAAACATCGTGCTCATCCCAGAGGGGGGCACTTGGTGCATATCTTTCCGGGCTCGCCGTCAGGCCCGACATGATCATGTGCAATTCTCCCGGGTGGTGCGACTCCAATGCGAACTCATACTCGTTTGCATCCGCATTTATGGGCATTCCCTTCTATCAGCTCAACTACCCTTCAACCGTATCAGGAAAACGGGTTACTGAATATCAAAGACAGGACTATCGAAACCTCATTGCCTTTCTCGAAGAACATACAGGAGCCAAGCTCGACCAAGACATGCTTCGAGAGGTCATACTCGAGGTTGTCAAACAAGATGAGCTCATCAACGAGCTGTGTGACCTCCAGATGATGATCCCTAACCCTGTGCCAAATATCTATGACCTCATGCTCTATGGTGCCAAGAGTTGCGCAAACGGCATTCCTCAACTGACTGAGCTCCTTGAATCCATGGTAAAGCAGGTAAAGCTGAATGCATCAAAGGGCATCTCCGGCAACAGCAGCGCACAAGAAAAGGCCCGGGGGCTTTTTTGCTACATCGATCACTACACCACCGATGCAAGGCTCTGGGAATGGATGGATTCAAAAAACATAAGCCACCTCGGCTCAATTTTGTGCAGATACTGGCAGGCAGATGCCCCCTATGCTGAAGGGAAAGGTGACGAGGCATACAGGGTTGAGAAAGGATCCCTCGATGATATGATCGACTCGCTGGCAGACATGACATCAAGGATGCCCATGGTAAAACAGATCAGGGGCCCATATGACGCTCCCCAGATGTGGCTGGATGACAATTTGAGCCTGGCAAGACTTATGAAGGCCGACTTCGTGGTCTACTTCAGCACTGTGGGATGCAGGAACACCTGGGGTGCGGTGAAGCTCCTGATCAGAGATCTCGAAAATAACGGTATCCCTTCGCTGCTGCTGTTTCTCGATGCGTTTGACGACCGCGTCATGTCCTGGGAGGCTGTTACGGACAAGATGAGTGAGTTTATCCATCTGCGGGGGATAGGAGCATGATTATTCTTCGTTTTCATTTCTCTGATCACTTATTAACAGAGGAGTTTATATGGAACGAACAAAGCTCTACATCCAAAGGATAAAGCAAGGGGCCATCACCAGCATGACGCTGTGATGAAAAGGAAAAACTATGAAGCGTGAAACGAGCGAATATTTCTATGACTGGATGGTCTGGAGCATACTCAATAATGCAGCCAAAAGCACGGATGGGAGCAGAAAAGAGTACGAGAGCCTCTTAAGGCTCGTACCTCACTTTTCCGATGTGCTTGATGCGTTCGTAAAGCATGGGGAGCCCGGCATCAAGTTCTTAAAGCTCATTTCAGAGTACGCATCCTTGTGTGCCAATGCAAAATCACAGGGCAAGAAGGTAGCACTCACGACCTTCTGCCTGGCAAGCCCCATCTTGTACGCATTCGATGTGGTGCCTGTCATGCTTGAGGCCATGACCGTGCTTGGGACTGTTGTCCTGAAGCGGGGAACCTCGGAATACCTGGACTATTGCTGCGAGGTAGGATTTACAGAGACATCGTGCTCGGCCCAGCGTGGCTCGCTTGGCGCTTACCTGGCAGGGCTTGCCGTACGGCCTGATTTCATCATCTGCGACACACCCGGAATCTGTGATACAAATGCCAACTCATTTTCATTTGCCTCTGCCTACCTTGATATTCCCTTCTTCCAGCTTAACTATCCTCCTACCATAACCGATGAGAGGGCTTCATCCTATCAGCGCGAAGATTTCAAAAACCTGATCCGATTCGTTGAACACCACACCGGAACAGTTATTGATGAGGACAAACTCAGGAAGGTTCTTGATGAAGCAATGCGCCAGGACCAGCTTGCAAGCGAGCTCATTGATCTCATGAGACTCAAACCCTCCCCTGTTCCAGGTATTTATGACCTGATGCTCTATGGCGGTAGGTTCATGATGAGTGGAAAAAAGATATACACGGAACTCCTGGACTCCATGCTGAAGGTTGCCAAACAAAATGCTTCCCAAGGTTTTTCGGGTACTTCATCAAGAAAAGAGCGTGCACGAGGCCTTTTCTGCTATATTGACCACTATACGACAGATGCCAGGTTCTGGGACTGGATGGATGCCCAGGACATCAGTCACCTGGGATCGATCCTGTTTACATTCTGGCATGATAATGCACCGTATGCCAAGGGCCGTGAAGCAGAGTCGTACCATCTTGATCCTTCAAACATGGACACCATGATCGACTCCCTGGCCGATCAGATGTCCCGTATGCCAATGATCAAACAAATCAGGGGGCCATACGATGCACCGGGCATGTGGCTTGATGATCTCATGGGGGCAGTACGGCTCCTGAAACCCGACTTCGTTGCGTATATCGGGAGCATGGGGTGCAGGAACAGCTGGGGCATGAACAAACTGCTTGCGCGTGACCTTGAAAACCAAGGCATACCAACAATCATAATCTTTGCAGATGCCTTTGACGACAGGGTGGCCTCGTGGGAGGCCGTAACAGAGAAGATGAGTGAATTTGTGCAACTCAGGAGGATATTAGCATGATTGTGGCAGGCTGTGATGTGGGATCGCTGACTTCAAAGGCCGTTGTTCTCAACAGCAAGCAGATACTTGGACAGGCCATCATCAAGTCTGGTTTCAAACCGGAGGAATCAGCATGTGAGGTGATGGAAAAGGCATTGCAGGCAGCTCACCTCACCATCAAGGACATTGGATTCTGTGTGGGAACAGGTTACGGAAGGGATAAGATACCTTTTGTCCACAAAGCCGTTTCGGAGATAGCATGCCACGCCAAAGGTGCCCAATGGCTCATGCCGCAGGTCCGGACCGTCATCGACATAGGCGGCCAGGACTGCAAGGCTATCAAACTTGATGCCAAAGGTGGCATTGTGAAGTTTTTCACCAATGACAAATGTGCAGCAGGAACAGGGAGGTTCCTTGAGGTGATGGCAAAGATCCTTGGTATAGACCTCGATGAGTTGGGGAGACTTTCAGCCCAAGCCAAAAGCCCGCTTGTGCTTGCATCCACGTGTACAGTGTGGGCACAGGCAGAGGTGATCCATCATTTGAATGCGAAGAAGTCCAAGGCCGATATCTGCTCCGCCATCAACCAGGCCATGGCAGCACGGGTAGCTATATTAGCCAGGAGCGTGGGCATAGAGAAAGATGTGTGCATGTCCGGTGGTGTTGCCAAAAACACCGGAGTACTTGCGGCACTGGAAAAACTGCTTGATGTGAATATCCGCAGACTCAAGGTTGACCCCCAGATCATAGGGGCACTTGGCGCGGCAGTATTGGCAAAGGAAAACATGGAAGGAGCATCAAGATGATCGTAGCAGGCTGTGATGTAGGTTCCCTGAGCGCCAAGGCCGTAATCATGAATAATGGCGATGTCCTGGCATCGCATGTAATATTCGCCAAACCAGAGCCCGAGGAGTCCGCCCAAGAGGTCATGGGAGCAGCACTTGAAAAGGCCGGAATATCGATATCAGATATCGCTTATTGTGTGGGTACCGGCTATGGCAGGAACTCTATACCCTTTGCAAATGCCGTTGAGTCAGAAATCGCCTGCCATGGAAAGGGAGCGCAGTGGCTTTTGCCCCACGTTCGGATGGTCATCGATATCGGCGGGCAGGATGCCAAGGCCATCCGGCTCGATGCAGACGGGAATGTTATCCGGTATGCTTACAATGACAAGTGTGCATCAGGTACGGGCAGGTTTCTGGAAGTGATGGCCGGTGCACTGGGTGTCAGACTTGAAAACATGGGAGATGTTTCACTCAAGTCCAAGAATCCGGTAACCATATCAAATCAGTGTGTGGTTTTTGCCGAGACCGAGATCATCTCACTCATCAACAATGGCAGGGCCCTTGGCGACATTGTGTGCGGCCTCCATCGCGCAATGGCTCATAGAGTGGCATCGCTTGCCAAAGGGATCGAGCTTGAAAAAGACATCACCATGACAGGAGGGGTTGCAAAAAACATTGGTATGTTCGCCGCTCTTGAGGATGCTTTGGGTGTGAGGATACACAAGATCGAGTCAGACCCTCAGATTATAGGTGCCTTGGGTGCGGCTGTATGTGCCAGGCAGGCAGCCTCAATGGGTAAATGAAAGATAAATATGGAACTCTTTGAGGACACTATCAAATCATTACGTGTTCTTCTTGACGGATTTCCCCGCAAGAGGGCCTGGAAAGAGAACCCTCTCCCCTCATGGCCACAAGGTGGACAAAGAGGTATTGTCATGAAGGAGGACCTGGGACTCGAGCTGGGAAGCCCTGATAAGGAATCTGTTGCATGCCTCATCTGGACTGAGGACCTTACAAAGATAGCAGACGGTAGGATAACCCTTGTAGGACCAGATTTCCCGGAAAGCATTGATAAAAGCCTTCCTTTCGGCAAGGTAGTGCTGGTTGGAGTTGAAGGATTTACAGAAGAAAATGCATATCCCAGGCAGCGAGCCATGGATTTGATGCGTTTCGATCTCGATCTCGAAGGATTTATGATAAGGGCTTTATCCCAGTACATGAAGGAATGGTGCAGGATAAGCAGGCAAGCACTCATGGAGGGGTTCTCGAGTCGCATACTGGCATCTTCACTTATGGGCCTGATCAGGAAAGAGCCCTATGTCAGGTCAGTGGAGGTGGTCTTCATTACATCTTCCACCAGCGATGTGTTGCAGCTCAAAGAGCTTATCAATCCGGCAGGGAAGATTATAGCCGCTATGAACAAGATGGCCTCAGAAATGGACTTGGACTGTAATGAATGCGAGTACCAGGATGTGTGTGCCGATTCAACCGAACTGAAGCGCATGCACGATCGTCTCAAAGAAAAGACAGCACGAGGTGTACATGGGTGATACGAAAACAATTGCTTTATGCGGCAAGGGTGGGGTCGGCAAGACCTCCATTTGTGCCCTCATGATCAAGATCCTGTCCGGACGGGATGACCTGAAGATCCTTGCCATCGATGCAGACCCTGCAGTGGGGCTTGCTTCCGCCCTGGGGGTGACAGTACGCAAGACCGTTGACGACATCAGGAAGTTGCTCATCAAAGACATCAAGCAGGGCGTGCAGAAAGACAGGGGCGAGAGCCTGAATATGCTTGACTATGAGATCTTCGATGCCCTAGCCCAGGAGAATGGCTTTTCTCTGCTCTCCATCGGAAGACCTGAGGATGAAGGTTGTTTCTGTAAAGTGAATTCTCTTCTCAAAGATATCATAGGAAGCCTTTCCGAAAAGTTCGATATTGTGCTCATAGACGGCGAGGCCGGGGTCGAGCAGATCAACAGGCGGGTGATGAAGACCGTTGACCACCTGATCCTGGTATCGGACACCTCGGCAAAAGGTCTGAATGTGGCGAACACCATCGCACATGTGGCACGTGACAGCAAAGCCGTGGAATATCATGATATGGGTCTCATCCTCAACCGGGTCCGGGATGCGCACGAAATAAGCGATATCAGGAGCAGGACTGGTCTGGATATCTATGGATATATCGGTGAAGAAGATCTCATCAGGGATTTCGATTTCAAAGGAAAGCCATTGATGGAATATCCGAACCCCTCTGAAACGCTCAACGTGATCTCCGGCATTTTGGTGAAGATTGATGTTTAGCGTGGTTAAAATCATATCCAGCAATTCGTTATCAGGGAGTGAATATGGCTAACAGGACTGATGGGAATGTGTATCGCTCTTTAGGAGAAAAGATAGACAATCTTACAGTAAGAACACCATGGAATGAGACATTCCATAGCATCCTGAAAGAACTCTATACGAACGAAGAAGCCGATGCGGTGGTCAAGATGCCCTATACACTGTCTTCTCTGGATAGAATCGCCCGGATAACAAACATTGAAAATATCCGTATGCATGGCATCCTGGAAGGATTGAGCAATAAAGGATTGGTATTGGATCTGTACAATGAAAACGATGGTCAATTTTACTACATGCCATCTCCTTTGGTCATTGGGTTATTTGAATTTACCATGATGAGAACAGGAAACAATCACAACAAGAAGGAATGTGCAAAGCTCTTTCAAGAATACTTCCATTCCGTCTATCCTGCCAATTTCTCACACGAAGAACAGATTTCCATATTGAGAGTGATACCGGTGGAAGAAACAATACGGCCGAACGAATACATCGAATTCATGGATTATGAAAAGGCCTCATCACTCATTGAGAATTCTCATAGATTTGCCATTGGGTTATGTTCCTGCAGGAACGAAAAACACCATCTTGGGGAAAAGGAGTGCGATGCCCCTTTGGAAAACTGCAGCGCATTTGGCATAGGTGCAGACTATCTCATCAGACATAATCTGGGCAGGGAGGTATCGAAATCCGAGATGCTGGAGAATTTTGCCCGATCGAAAGAACTCGGACTGGTCTTCTGTGCTGAAAATACCCAAAGGAACCCAATGGTGATTTGTCACTGCTGCAAATGCTGCTGTAATTTTTTGGCCGGGGCAAACAAGTTCGGCTTTATGAACAGCGCTGTTACTTCCAACTTTCTCTCAACGATAGATGGAACGCTGTGTAAGGGGTGCGGAAAATGCGTGGATCTCTGTCCGGTTAATGCGACAAGCCTGGTTTCTGCAAATGATTCGAAACATCTGAAGAAAAAGAAAGCCAAAGTTGATGAGGAAAGGTGTGTGGGTTGCGGGGTATGTGCATTGAAATGCCCTGTTGATGCCATCGCGATGATACCTCGTGGCAGCAGGGTCATCCACCCTGAGACAACATTCGAGAGAAATATCCTGCTCAGCCTTGAGAGGGGTAATCTCCAGAATCAAATCTTCGACAACCCTCACAGTGTTACCCAGGGATTCATGAGATCATTTGTCGGTGCATTTCTGAGGCTTTCGCCGGTCAAGAAAGCCCTCATGAGTGATACGTTCCGGTCTACGTTTTTAAGTACGGCGAAAGTGATTGCCAAAATGCAGGGCAAGGGCTGGATGCTTGATATCTAGACAATGCACAATCATAATGCTTCACTTGAATGAACCAAGGGGGTCATATGCAGAATTTCACTAATAAGCTCGTTTACATTACAGGCGGGTCCAGCGGCATCGGCCTTGAAACCGCCAGACTGCTTTCATCCTTAGGGGCTCATATCGTCATCTTTGCCCGGAACAAAGAGAAACTCGATCGGGCCAGAAAGGATATTGAAGACCACAGACTCTCCTCCACTCAGAATATTTCTACAATGCAGGTCGATGTGGCTGACCATGACGATTGCCGAATAAAGATGAATGATGCGATAAGGCAGTTCGGCGTGCCTGATATTGTGATCACCAGTGCAGGTGTGGGCAATGCCGACCATTTCGAGAATATATCGCATGATGCCTTTGATTCTCTCATGAAGATCAATGTCTATGGTACACGAAGTGTGATTGCCGCCTTGCTCCCCTTCATGAAAAGCCGTGGCGGTCAGATCGTTATCATCTCATCTGTTGCCGGACTCATGGGTATGTTCGGCTACACGTCCTATGCAACCACGAAATATGCACTGGTGGGTTTTGCTGAATGCCTGAGGAGCGAACTCAAGCGCTATGACATCTTGTTACCCTGGTATGCCCGCCTGAGGTAGATACCCCCTTCCTGGCAAATGAGAGCACCATCCCGCGTGAGGCCAGGGCCTTGAAGAATTTTGCCGGGACCTTGCAGCCCGGACCTGTGGCAAAGGCCATTGTCAAAGGCATTGCCAAAAAGAAATTCCTGGTAATACCGGGTATTCTGGCTAAAATGTTATTCCTCACCCACCGCCTTACAAACGGATGGTCAACCAGGCTTTCATCGGATCTTATCGTGAAATGGGTTCAGCGTAAGAACTGATCATTTCCACGCGCTCTGGACTATTACCCCAAACAGTGGCATATGTGCATGAAATGGATGATCTTGCACAAAAAATATTGAAGGACCCCTATATCCGCTTCCTTGGGATCAGTGTCGATACCGTGGGAAAAGGGTATTCCCGGTGCTCTGTCGTGATCAGAGATGAGATGTTGAATTTCAATGGAGCAGTGCATGGAGGTCTTATCTTCAGCCTGGCCGATGTTGCCTTTTCAATAGCATCCAACAGCGATCACCTGCCTTCATTCGCACTTGATGTGAGCGGGTCCTTTTTAAAGTCAGCCCAGGTTGGAGACAAAGTAGTTGCAGAGGCAAAGATGATCCACACGACAAAGCGGACCGGCCTCTACCGGATGGAAGTGTTCAAGGGCAACGAATTAATAGCAACGTTCAACGGTACGGTGTTCAGGAAAGTTTAACGGGCTTGGAGCATAGCATTCATCTTCCCTTATTTTAGACCCAGTATTGTTGACAAATGCCCCTCAGACCGGTAGCACTATATGGATCGATAACTACATGCAGTCCTAGGGAGGGTCTATGAATCTTATTTATGAAAAAATCGGACACATCGCAAAGGTCGGACTCAATCGCCCCCAGCAGCTCAACGCCCTGGACCCGGGTATTCTGCTCGAACTACACAAGACCTGGATAGACATCAATGATGACGCCAACATTAGGGTGGCTGTCCTGTATTCGTCCCTTCCCGGCATATTCTGCTCCGGCATGGACCTGAAAACTGCGATACCCATTCTCACCGGAGCAAGAAAGCCCGAAAATGAGGCGGAGGAGTGGATCGTCGCCGGATGGGACGGCAAGGGTGTCGGTGAGGCCATGCTCAAGATCAGCTTTGTAAACAAGCCCGTTATCGCGGCTATTCATGGTTATTGCCTCACAGGGGGCTTCGAGATGGTCATGGGCGCTGACCTGCGCGTTGCCTCTGAAGATGCGGTCTTCCAGATGCGGGAGGCAAGCCTCGGCATCATGCCCACGGGCGGAGGGAACATATTCCTTCCGAGCCATGTCGGAACGTGCAGGGCCCTTGAGATCCTCCTTACAGCCGGTAATTTTGATGCCAAGACCATGTATGAATGGGGTTTCCTTAACAGGGTCGTCACCAAGGACAAGCTCATGGATACCGCTCTTGAGCTTGCTGAGAAGATTTCCTCCAATGGTCCGCTTGCCACCCAGGGCATCATCAAATTCAACCGCGAGATGCGCATGAGGAAATTGAAGGATCTGTTCATTCGTGAGGTGGAGATCGGCATGCCTATTTTTGCCAGTGAAGACGCCCGCGAGGGGGTCCGTGCCCAGAAAGAGAAAGAGGAAACCCAACTTCCAGGGAAAATATCTAATCACTATGCCCGTTGACATAATGATCTTAGGCGTCTCTTCGAACCACGCACCATAGCGTTCATCGGTGCCTCTACCAACATCTTCAAATGGGGTTTCAACATCCTCCACACCATCGTGAAACGGGGTTTTGCAGGCGAGATCTTCCCCGTCAACCCCAAGGGAGGAGAATGGTTCGGCAGAAAAATGTACTCTTCCCTCGATGAAATCGACAAACCCATTGACCTCGCCGTAATCGTGGTAGCGGATAACCTCGTTCTGGAAACGGTGAAGCAATGCACAAAAAAGAAGATACCATGCGGCATCATCATTACCGCCGGCTTTTCCGAGACCGGTCCCGAGGGAGCAAGACTTGAACGATGAAGTTGTTGAAACCGCCAGGAAAGGAGGCATGCGGTTGGTGGGTCCCAATACCATGGGCGTGTTCAGTGCGTATCCATCCATCATGCAGGCCCTCATGGGCTCCATGCCGTTGAAACCTGGCGGCATCGGCCTCATCGTACAGAGTGGCAACCTTGGGTCTTCCATCTCATACCGTTTTCTGCGCCGGCGTATCGGCATCAGCCGCCTCATCAGCTCGGGGAACGAGGCCGACCTCACCCTGGAAGACTTCATGGAATATCTCGAGCTCGATGAAAAGACCACGATCATCTGCCTTTATGTGGAGGGCCTGAGGCAGCCCAGGAAGTTTTTCGAGGCTGCCCGCAGGATATCGCCAAAGAAACCCATCATCCTCATCAAGGGAGGACGCACCCACAGGGGTGCTGTGGCCGCCATGTCCCATACAGGCGCCATGGCGGGTAACGACGAGCTTTTCACATCCATGTGCCGGCAGACAGGTATTATCCAGCTCGATACCATGGACGAAATGATCGATACGGTCGGGGTCCTTAAGCAGCCCATGCCTTCTGGAAACCGCGTGGCGATTATCACCTCGGGCGGCGGATGGGGTGTGATAGCAACCGACTTGTGCATTAAAAACGCTCTTGCCGTAAATCCCCTTGATCCGTCTCTTGTAGAAACACTCGATAAGATCCTTCCCCGCTACTGGAGCAGGGGCAACCCTATCGACCTGGTGGCTCCCCAGCGCGTGAGTGTAATCACGGATACCATTATAGAGCTTATGGAGCATGCGTCAGCCGACGCCGTTCTTCTCATGGGCCTCGGATACCTGAGCCTGCGCGCCCACGGCTGGCTCAGGTCCAGCACCGTACCCACCCAGGCCGTGAAGCAATCGGCTGAAATCATGATAGCCGAAGAAACCAAGCTCTTCACCCTCATCGTTGAACTTATCGAAAAATACCGGCGGCCTATCATACCGGTTTTCGACATCATGAGCTTCGATATCCGTATGGACAATAATCCCGTGGACTTCCTCGACCATCACGGCATCATGCCCTATTCCGCACCGGACAAGGCAGTCTTTGCCCTTGCGCGCGCAGTGAAATACCATCAGTGGGTTGAGGAAAACATCAATGATCAGAGCGATATTGCAGCCTCCGGTCGACCATGAACAGGTTTTTAGGCGTTCTCGGCTTTTTCATCAGAGTTAGGCACTTTCAAATCTCAAGACATGGAACACCCACGGACTGAGATCAACATACAGGCCGATCTCCGCCATCTCGTTGCCTGATCGCTCATAGAGCTCATTACTGATGAGGTCTCTCATCTGAAGCGTCTTCCCTGCAAGGTCGACCCCGGTCATACGCACACGCGCCTGGGCCCTTGTCTCGGAGAGATTCACCACGATCAGGCAGACATCCTTGCCTTTTTGCCAGAACCATGCAGCCAGGTTCATCCAGCTCGTATTGTACGGCCATCCGGAAAGTTCGCAGAGACGCCAATTTCCTTTCCGTATTACCGGTATGTTCACGGCTTCAAGCAGCTTGCCATAGAATGTTTTCAGACCATGGTCCACAGGCTCATCGGGCCTGCGTTTCAGGAAGACCGGGAGTTTCACCCTTCTACCCTCGAACTGGCCTTCATGGAAGAGCTTCGCCCCGGGTAACGTTGCAATGACTACCGCTGCAACTCGCGCCTTATCATGGGGGAATACAAAAGCCGCCCTTGGCTCATCGTGATTTTCAATAAAACGCACCAGCCTCTTCTGATAAGAAACATCAGACTGCACGTGAAGCCTCACACTCTCAGCGTTTTCTGAATGGAGCCTGTCGTAGAGACGTTTGTCGTAGCAGTAGTCAAACCCCTGCTGCAGCAATTCCCATTCCAGATCCCAGTAAGCCTCTGCCATGAACAGGGTGTCAGGGAGGTATTTCTTTACTGACTTGATAAGATCCGGCCAGAACTCCGTGACAGGTCTTGAACCAGCCCTGTCTCCCCAGGTCCTGGCGAACACGTCATTCATGAGCAGCATGGCCATGTCGCACCGTATGCCGTCACACTGCTGCGCAATGGATGAAACCGCCTCAAGGGCTGCCTGGCGCAGGCCTTTATTGAACGCATTGAGCTGGAGCACATCCTGCCAGGCCGGGAAGTAAGGGTCTCTTCCGCAGGCATAGATTTTGTCTTTCACTTCCATAAATGATGCAGGGTCGTTTTCAAGGTCTTCTTGATCTCCATGTATGAAGTACTCAGGATGCTCGGTAACCCAAGGGTGATCAGGGGCCACGTGGTTCGGTACATAATCAAGGATGAGGCTTAAGCCCCGCTTTGCAAGCTCTTTGCGTGCTACGGCAAGGCCGTTGGCACCACCCAGACGTGCATCCGCCACATACCGGCGTACACAGTAGGGAGAACCCGTTACGTCAGAGGTCTGATAACCAGACAATATACGCCGGAATTCCTCCTGAAGACCCTCGTTCTTCACGGCAATACCGAACCCGGCGGGACTCCTCTCCCAGACCCCCATGAACCAGACCGCATCCAGGGAAAGTTCTGCAAGGGCGTTCCATGCCTCTTTTGATACCGTGGCTAGCGTCATCTCATACCCGGCTTCCCTGCTGAGTTCTTCAAGCCATGTCCAGGTATTGATTTCATAGATCCTTGGATCGTTCTGCCAGCCCCTCATTTGATATCCTCCATGTCTCCAGTGCATGCGTAGGTACTCTTTCATGACAGCGGCGATCATCATTGCAAGGATTCGAGCTTTCTCTCCAGCCGATTGCGGTCTTTCTTCAGAAGTTCTTCGACTGCGAGCCCCTGCCGGTACACAGCCGCTGCATCCCTTTTCTTTCCCCGGTCTTCATAGATCTCACCCATGAGCAGGTATGCATTGACAAAAGTCCTGTCTGAAGCAACTACCTGTCTCAACACATCTAGGGCCTCGTCCCAGTTGCCGTCTTGTTTCAAAAAGGAGGCCAGGCTGTAGCCGTATTTCGCCTCAGGCTGCATCAGGTAAGCCTTCTTGCTCCATGCGACGGCCTCCTTCAATCTGTCCTTTGCCAGTATGATACTTAAATTGTATGCGGCTGCAGCCATGGTCGGCGCATCATTCAGGGCGGTCCTGAGGTTCTCTTCGGCCGTCTTTATATCATCCTGCTCAATCTTCAAGAGCCCTAAGTTGAAATAGGCGTCCGCATTGTTCGGGTCAATCTTAAGTGCCTTGTTCAAAGATGCTTCGGCCTTAGACACATCATGGAGCCGCGCATAGGCAATGGATGAATTAACATAAGGGGGCGTGGCGCCGGGTTCAATCCGTATGGCTGTCTTATATGCCAGAAGGGCATCCTTGTTCTCCCCCCGGTCAAGAAAGTAATTGCCCATATTGTAATAAGATTGCCACAGATCCGGATGAACCAGTAATGAGGTAAGGTATTCACCTGTCACCCTGTCAAGACCCTTCGCCTCGGCTTCAGTGAGTTTCCGTGCGGAATACCTGGTCAATACGGAAGCAGCCTTGATGCGTACAAGTCTTATCGGGTCATCCGTTGCTGCAAGCAAGGCCTTGATAGCCTTTGATGTCGACACATCTCTAAGCCCTTCTGCCGCTGCGGAGCGGATAAGCCCTGAGGGGTCGTCAAGGGCCTCAATGAATACAGGGATCTTATTCATATCAGGACATGTCTTAAACATCCGAAGGAGGGAGCAGGCAATCACATCATCATGATCCTTGCTTTGTATGTATGCGATCATATCATTCAGCTTGCTCCAATCACGCCGGCGTCCTGCTTCAATAAGTGCTGCACGTTTAAGGAATGGGGCCTGATAATCATCTTTGTGCCATAGCCTAACAGTGTTGTCTGCCCAGGCGGCATCCTTGTCCGCATGACAAATGGTACAGGCGTTTGGAGACTTGAAGGCTAACGTGGCGGCAGGAACCGGGGGCAGCATGGAATGGTCGGTACTCTGCATGCGGGCAAATCCCGTCTTAGGCATGTGGCATGAGATGCACAAGCTGCCGGGACTACCGGGTTTGTGGTGGGTATGTGCGCTTGTGTCCTGAATATCTTTTGCATGGCAGGGCAGGCAGGCATCATTAGCCTTGGCACTGTCGGTAAACCGGTAGCCGCCGCCGCTGGTGTGGCACCTGAGGCAATCGAGCCGGCCGGATTTGACACATGGGCTCATGAGCCAGCGGGTATAGGTATGGTTGTCGGCCAGATTGCATCCGTCGGAATAAAAATCGGGGTCTTCGAGCGTCGTCAGGTCGTAATGGTCAAAGAAGTTTTCGCCTGGTGTAAAGGAGTTGGTAATGGGAACCATCTTGGAATGACATGATGCGCATGTTGAGTTGATCTGAGCCGAAGTAAATTTCTTGTTGCTGATGATCTTCTGGTCTTCGGGAACGGTACTGTTTTCCGCAGCCTTACGGAAGATCATGTTATGTTCGTTTACCGGGCCGTGGCACGACTCGCAGTTAATGCCCTGCTCGAGTAAAACAGTGCCGTATGTATTGTTCTTAAGATCGTAGTTCATTGAATATTGTCCTACATGGCAGCTGGCACACGAAGTGTTGAAGGTATACCCCGGTTCCTTCCAGTACCCCGGTTTCCCTCCTGCATGTCTGATCCCGCCGGAAGCCGTATCAACCCATTCCTTCTTATGTACATCGTAAGCCAGCGGCAGGATCTGAAACTTCCTCCCCTCTAAAAGCGTAAGGAAATAAAATATATTCTTTCCTCCAAGCACGTTATCGATTCGATATCTGGAGCTGATCCAAGGCAAGTTGCCCTTTTCGATCACATAACCTTCCCTGCCCTTTATATCGGCCTGGTAACCGTATCTGCCGATTCTGATATCCTTTGCCTGTTGGGAAAGCTTGCTCAAGGCAAACTCCTGAGAGTACTGCTGTACGGCAAGGCCGTGAAGAGACTTGGACCATACAGAGTAGAACTCGGCATGGCACTGCCTGCAACTCACCGAGCCAACGTTTTCTCTATTCTGTGCAGGAGTCTTCTCTGCATAAACGTCTTTACGATTATGAAAGGTTGAGCATATCAATATGATGACCAGCGCCATCATGGTTACCATGAGCACGAACAGAATTCTCTTCATAACACTCCTCATATAATTCATTTCATAGGTGGATGATTTCTTTCCCCCTTCAATTCAAAGAATAATACGCAAAAGTATTTCTTAGTCCAGTAATTTCACAGATTATCATAATATAGTGTCTTTTCCTGACATGCATCCTTTTTCTCGGGAATGCATCAAAATACTTAGCAATAAAGTTTTAACCTCCTCTTAAGGATGGCGCGTCCTATGCCCTAACCGCCATCCTATTTTTTTATTATTTTATGAAAGGACCCCTTTGATTTTCACTTGAAAGCCTCTATCTGATATTGAAGATGACATGAAAGGAGATCGCGTATGAAACTTTCCGAATACTTCGAAAATATCAGAGGTAAAGGTGTTCTGGCAACCTCCGATTCATCAGGATTTGTAAATGCAGCTGTTTACGCCCATCCCCATTTCATAGACGAAGCTACCATAGCATTCATCATGGGTGAAAGGCTTTCACACGACAACCTCAAGTCCAATCCCCATGCAACATACATATTTATGGAAGAAGGCGAGAAGTACGTGGGCAAGAGGCTTTATATAACCAAGATCAAAGAGGAAAGGGATAGTGAGCTGATAGACACCTTGCGGAGGAAAAAACACTATATACCTCATGGTGAATACTACAAAGAGAACAAGTACCTCGTCTCATTTAGGATCGACAAGGTGTTGCCGTTGATTGGCGCTGGAGAATAAAGAATAGTGAACAGAGATGAGTATCATAAAATTTATGATTTTTATTTCTTAGCAGGGGTTGTCATAAGTTCATTATGATCTGATTACAGATCTGTGTTCACTCATCACTGCTGTGTTCTCCATCCAGCAGTTATTGCATTCAAAACCCCTCCGAAACCGACAAGTACTGCAGCATACTTGACAAGCCACCCGGCAAAGGGGATGCGGCTGAGGGTGAAGAGGACGACTAACCCTATGATCGTCTCGACAAGGATATGCCTGTTCGGTTTCCTCAGTGTGATGGTAATCCGTTTTCCCATGAGTTGCGCAACTGCGATATAGCCCAGGGTAAAGGCACAGCCTAAAAGAATAATCAAAACGGGTACTATGACAATTCCCACTATGGATATAATGAGCATGAAACCAATCGGAAAGACCAGGATCGATCCGAACAGGCCCCAAAGGATCGTACGCAGCGTATTGTTTTCAATCTGGAAAGAGATAAACCCCACTGCAGCAGGCATTATTGCCACTATGAAAAGCGCAATTATGAAGAAGCCCAGGGATGAAATCCATCCGATGCTGTCCCAAAACTCATTTACTTTGGCAATTCCATGTCTCGGCAACCAAGATAAGTATGATTTCAGGCCCGTGGCATCAACAATGGTCACCTCACCGCCTACCTGCGCACCCGGCTCTCTCTCCACCGTGCCCCCGATAGATACGACATTCCCTTCAACTACCGAGTCCGGCCCGAGGTAAACCGATCCACCAACTGAAACCGCAACTTTCCTGACATGCCCGAAGACCTTGACATCTCCGCCTATGGATATCGCTTTATTCACTTCCATGCCGTTTCCAACCACTATATCACTGCCGATTTTGATTATCGAGCTGCCTTCAGATAATGATTTGTCGGGTTGTGGTATAAAGGCTGCGAGGCAAGCCCATAACAGAGTAAATATCATTATCCGTATCACGGAACCGGCATTAAATCTTTTTTTCTCTAAAGGCATCCCCGATAAGCGAGATATCATCCTCTACAACCTCCTGCACTTTCCATCTATGACACGTTCTTATTGAAACATATTGTACTTCTTAAACCGAACATTATTATTAAAGAGAGGTGCTGACAAGGGATTAAAAAGCCGCAGGCCTTCATGGTGATATCTGTGATATTTGATTTCCAAACCCTTTACGGTAAAGGAGCTGACGGAAAAGGTGCGATCCGTGCTCGATGGATGACAAAGTCCTGAGTGCCTGTTCTTCAGGAAAAAAAATGGATTTGTCACATCAAACCTGAAAAATATCATGTAAAGATAGCCCGACATTCCCAAAGGTTTTTATAAGACTTCAATCGCTATACAGCAATTTGTTCAATGAACAAAAATGCATAAGATTTTATGTTCTTAAATCATATCAATTTTCCGATAAGATAAAAGACTGCATCGTAACTCCTTTATGACTGAGAAAAAGGGGAAAGAAAGAGCATTATGAAGAAACGGACGCATTCCAATATTACAGATGCCGAATCGGATATCACTCCTCTGGAAGACCACGATGAAGCCCTTAAGAAGAGTGAAGAAAGATACAGGGCCATACTCGATAACATAGAGGACGGCTACTACGAGGTTGATCTTGCAGGAAACATGACCTTCTTCAATTACTGGATTCCCAGGGCTTATGGATACACTCCGGATGAGTTTCTGGGGAAAAACTACCGGGACTATACCGATGTGGACAATGCAAAAATTATGTTAAAGGCGTTCCATGGGGTATTCAAGACCGGGCGGCCTTCCAAGAGACTGGAATGTGAGGTCATTACAAAGGACGGCTCACGAGTCTCCCATGAGATATCGATATCCCTCATCCGGGATTCGTCCGGTAAACCGATAGGTTTCCGCGGTATTGCTCGAGACATATCAGAGAGGAAACGTGCTGAAGAAGATCTGCGCAAGAGCGAGGAGAAGTACCGGACCATCCTGGAGAACATGGATGAATCATATTTCGAATTGGACCTGAGGGGCAACTACACCTTTTTCAACGAGTCCCTGTGCAAAGATCAAGGTTATTCACGCCAAGAACTCATGGGCATGAACTACAGGGTATATACATCACCTGAGACCGCCAAGAGGTCTTATCAGATTTTCAACGAGATTTATCACACCGGCATACCGAAAACCATATTGGATCATGAGATTATCAGAAAGGATGGGACCAAGAGAATAAGCGAGATGTCTATCTCGCTTATGCGAGGTTCATCAGGGGAGCCTATCGGATTCCGAGGTGTGGGGAGGGATGTCACGGAGCGGATCGAGGCAGAACAGGCCCTTAGGGAATCAAAGGAGTACCTGAATACCATCATCAACTGCATAGGAGACCCTGTCTTTGTCAATGATCAGCAGCACCGGTATGTATTGGTCAACAAGGCCTTTGCCGATTTGATCGGCAGGCCACATAATGAAATAATCGGGAGGACCGACATAGACTTTTTCCCGAAGGAACAGGTCGATGTTTTCTGGAAATTCGATGATGAGGTATTCGAAACAGGCCTGGAAACCACAAAAGAGGAGTTCATCAATAATGCACATGGTCAAGTCTTAACCGTTTTAACCAAGAAGAGCCTGTTCACGGACAAATCCGGCAACAAGTATATCGTCGGCGTCATACGGGACATCACGAAACGCAAAAACACGGAAGAGGCGCTCAGGCTGAGTGAGAAACGGTTCCGGTCTTTCGCACAGACCGCCAACGATGCGATCATCACGAGCGACAGCAGCGGCAGGATCATCTTCTGGAACATCAGGGCGGAAAGGATGTTCGGGTATACGTCACAAGAGGCCCTTGACAAAAATTCCATCATGATAATCCCGGAGAGGTTCCGGGTGTTTTACGATATCGAGATAAACAAGATCATCAGACCCATGAACAAGATTGAAATTGCGGATTCAACACTAATCGGAAGGATGGCTGAAATAGTGGGTTTGAGAAAAGACGGCAGCGAATTTCCCATCGAGCTCTCTTTTTCTTCCTGGAATTCGGAAGGGAAAAGCTTCTTTACCTCCATAATACGTGACATCACTGAGAGAAAACAGCTCGAGGATACGGTTAGAAGAGAGACTTCTGAGTTGAAGAAGGCCAGGGAGGATCTGGAGAAGGCCTACATAGAGCTCCAGACCACCCACACACATCTCCTCCAGCAGGAGAAGATGGCCTCCATCGGCCAGCTCGCTGCGGGTGTCGCCCACGAGATCAACAACCCCATGGGTTTCATATCAAGCAACCTGGGCACCCTCAGCAAGTATCTTGAAAAGAGATCCGAGTACATGACTGCCATGGAACAACTCGTTGAGCGGATCAATGATAAGGCGGCACTGGCCGAATTCAAGGAGAAACGCAAAGAACTCAAGATCGACTTTATCGCCGAAGACATCAAGGATCTGATCAAGGAGTCCCTTAGAAGGCGCAGAGCGGGTCAAGAAGATCGTGCAAGACCTGAAGAGCTTCTCGCGTGTGGACCAGGCGGAATACAAACATGCCGATGTCAATGAATGCATTGAGAGCACCATCAATATCGTTTGGAACGAGCTGAAATACAAGGCAACGGTCCAGAAGGAATATGGGGAGATCCCACTCACCAAGTGCTTACCCGCAACAGCTCAACCAGGTCTTCATGAACCTCCTCGTCAATGCAGCTCACGCCATAGAGAAACAGGGGACGATCATGGTTAAGACATTGAGAGAGGGCGACTCCATCTCCATCTCGGTTTCAGATACCGGCCGGGGTATAGAGCCCACAATCATAACCCGCATCTTCGAGCCATTCTTTACGACCAAGGAGGTGGGAGAAGGGACTGGCCTGGGTTTGAGCATCACCTATGACATTATCAAGAAGCATGGCGGGGAGATCACGGTACGAAGTGAGGTAGGCAAAGGGTCTACATTCATTGTCCGCATCCCTATCGTGGAGGAGGAATAGGCATGGACGAACAGGTCCGGATACTCTGCGTGGATGACGAGATCTCAATATTGAAGACATTGAAACGCCTTTTCATGGATTCCGAATATGAAGTCCTTACAGCCTCATCAAGTGGAGAAGGACTCGATCTGCTCTCAAGTACTCAGCCCATACAAGTAGTGATATCTGATTATAGGATGCCGGGTATAAACGGGGTGGAGTTTCTTCAAGAGGTGTGCAGGACGTGGCCTCAGACGGTACGAATCGTACTCTCCGGTTATGCGGACACGGCCAGCATCGTCTCCGCCATCAATGAAGGAGAAATCTATAAATTCATCCCGAAACCATGGAATGATGACGAGCTGAAAATCACCATCGCGAACGCATTAGAACGGTATATTCTTCACAAAAAAAATATCGAACTCACAGAAGAGCTCCAGGACAAGAACGAAGAATTACAGGCTGATCAATGAGAATCTCGAGAAATTGGTTCAGAACACAGGACCCAGGAGCTTGAATTCCAGAATCAAGCATTGAAGAAATCCCAGAACATTCTCGAGTGCCCTTCCTTTGGCAGTGCTTGGCCTCGACCTGGAAGGCATGATCGTCATGTACAACAAGATGGGGGCCTCACTCTTCGGCGAGCCATGCTTGGGAAAGACGGGTTTATGCACATTTTCCCCCGAGATCAATACATTCATCAATGCGGTAATCCAAAAAGGGTTCATGGCTGAGAAAATCATGCAATCAGAGCGGATAATGAGGGTAAAAGGGATGATCATGCAACAGGACGACGGCCAGGAAGGCATAATACTCGTTTTTGATGAGGATACATATTCAAGAAATCAGGAGGTACAATGATAAAATCCTATTGAAGGGGATAATGGAACAGCAACAGTGCTTTTTGTTGACGACGATCCCTACATACTCTCAGCCTTAAAGCGGGCCTTTTCCGATAAGGATATCAATTTGATCCTCACTGACAATCCCCGGGATGCACTGGCCATGCTCAATGAGGAAGATATAGCCGTACTCGTCTCGGACAACTGCATGCCTGATATGACCGGCATTGAGCTTCTCTCCCTGGCAAAGGAATTATCTCCTGATACCGTGAAGATCCTCATGACCGCCTATGCAGATCTTCATACCGCCATCAATGCCATTAATTCCGGAGAGGTTTTTAAGTTCATCACCAAGCCGTGGGAGAACGAACACCTCATCGATGTTGTTGAGGAGGGTATGCGAAGATACCATATCATCCAAACCATGAAAAAGGGCGATGAAGGGAATCTCCTCTCCTTGGCCCAGACCATCGAACTCAAGGATCCCTACACACGCGGCCATTGCGATCGGGTAGCAAAGTATGCCCTGCTTATTGCTGAAGCCCTGGATCTTCCGCAGGGGATAAGGGCCGATATAAAATACGGGAGCTGGCTTCATGACTGTGGGAAGATCGGCATACCTGAGACCATACTAAATAAACCGGGCCGCCTGGAAGAGGAGGAAATGGAAATCATCAAAAAACACCCTGCCTGGGGAGCAGAAGTGGCAAGATTTTCCTGCAGATCAGATACCATAGTAAATATAATTCTTTATCACCATGAAAAGTTTGACGGCACCGGCTACCCCACAGGGAAGAAAGGAAAAGACATCCCTATCGAGGCACGGATCGTGTCTATTGCGGATATCTTTGATGCTCTAACCTCAAACAGGCCATATCGAGAGGCCTTCAGCTCCCAAAAGGCATTTGATATCATGAGTTCCATGAGGGGTACGGCCCTGGATCCGAAGATTTTCGACCTCTTCCTCTCACTCAATAAAACCTCAAATATTTTCAAGAGGCAAACCATGGATAATGCGGATGTGGAGATCCCTGTCAAATTACTTCTGGTAGATGACGAGGAGAATATACTCCATTCGTTGAAACGACTCCTCATGGAAGAAAATCTCGAGGTCCTGACCGCCAATTCCGGGGAGAAGGCCCTTTCCGTGCTCCAGGATAACGAGGACATCGGTCTTATCATATCGGACCAGCGAATGCCGGGGTTCACCGGGGTGGACTTTCTTGAAAAGGCAAAACAGATTCGGCCCTTGGCAGTACGAATCCTCCTGACTGGGTATAGCGACATCAACGCCGCCATTGATGCCATAAACCGGGGCGGTGCATCAAAATATCTCACCAAACCCTGGAAGGATGAAGAGCTCATCATGAGTGTCCGCGAGGCCTGCCAGCGATACGTCCTCGTTCAGAAAAACAGGCAGCTGTCCGCTCTCATCCAGCAGAAAAATGAAGAGCTCAAGCAGTGGAGCCAGGAGCTCGAGATCATGGTACAGGAACATACCATTGAACTCACACGGCAGAATGACCGACTCAAAAAGATCAATGAACTGCAGGATAAGAATTTCAAATCAATTATTGCTTCCCTTTCGAGCCTCATTGAGCTCAGAGACACGAACGTGAAAAGCCACTCCAGGAACGTGGCTGAGATCTCTACCATAATCGCCACAGACATGGGGCTATCCAAAGATGAGACAGAAACTATTTTTGTAGGCGCCATGCTCCATGATATCGGCAAGATAGGTCTTGCCGACAGCATACTCGACAAGGATGCCGATGAGCTCTCCGCTGAAGGATGGAAGGAATATTGCTTACACCCTGTCAGGGGACAGACAGCTATCGACAGCATAGAGGACCTGAGGAAAGCCGGAATCCTGATTCGGCACCACCATGAGTCATATGACGGGACGGGCTTCCCTGACAATCTCCGAGGAGCGGCTATTCCGTTAGGCGCCCGGATCATCGCTATGGCGGATTATATCGATAGAGCCATGGGTAAGATCTCTGTGAGGAATACCATTGAACAAATCATACTGTCTGCACAGGAGGAGCTCGAAAAGAAATTCGATCCTCAGATATTCCCGTACATGCGAAAACCTGTTACCGATCTTTATACCAGATTGTCGAAAGACGTTGAAAGCTCGGAACGCGAGTTCGAGCCCGGCGATTTGAAGAATGGCATGGTGCTCTCCCGGGATGTGAAGAGCGGGACGGGTCTTTTGCTCCTGGGCAAGGGTGTAAGCCTCGACGGTACAACTATCGAGGCTATCAAGCGCTACTACCTGATTGATCCGCCACCACGCGGGGTGTTTGTGTGGACAATCTGAGGATGTTCCTCTTCCCCCAACCTGACCGGGTTCCGGAGAGATATCCATGATCGAGTATGACGAGCTTGAGAATAAGATGGTACTGAAGCTGGTTTATTATGGACCGGCCCTTTCGGGAAAGACCACGAATCTCCTCAGGCTCCATGATCTGCTTAACAAAGAAGGCAGAGGGGACCTCATGGTCCTCGATACCAAGGATGACCGCACCATCTTCTTCGATCTGCTACCCTTCTTTATTATTGCGCCGAGCGGTCTGAAGATTAAGCTCAAGGTGTATACCGTTCCCGGACAGGTGAAACATGATGCCACACGCAAGGCGGTTCTCCAGCGGGCCGACGGGGTGGCCTTCATTGCGGACTCCCAACCTTCCGAAGCCACAAATAATGCCGGGAGTTTTGAGAACCTGGAAAAAAACCTTGCCTATGTGGGGCTGGATATTGAGACCATTCCGCTCATCATCCAGTACAATAAGCGGGACCTGCCCCATATCATTCCTGAAGAGGATATACGCCGTATCTGGAGCCCGACCGGAATACCCGTATTCATGGCCTCGGCCCTGTATGGAAACGGGGTTTTGGAAAGCTACACGGCATTACTCAAGAGAACCTATGACCGGGTTGACGGAAAGTATGGACTCAACAATGCACATGGTCTCGATAGAGACTCGTTCGTCCACAGATTGTCAAGACTCCAGGATAGAGAGGTTGCATGAATATGGGTGGCAAAGACAGCATTGATAATCTCGAATTCGTCGTGGGCTCTGAGAGGAAACTTGAAGAGATCATCAGGGATGATGAGGTGATGCCGCTTTTGCAAGATACCCTCCTTGCTGGGGCGTCCGCGGCCATGGTGACAGACCCCGGAGGGAATGTCCTATGGGCCTCAGGGCCGGACAATGAGGGCGGCCATATTGCAAGATATCCGCTCTCGCTCGAGGGAAAGATCGTAGGGTACCTGGCCATCAAAGGGGATGGTCAGGTAGATCACATCTCCAGGATGACATACAATGCCCTGAACTTGCTCGTGCAAACGAACCTCAAAAGGATGCTCACCTCTGAGGTTCACTTATTGGTGTTAAATCAATCCAATGAGGAACTCCTTGAAATCAATAAACAACTTTCTGCCTCAGAAAAGAAATACCGCGAACTCTCCGAGCATCTCGAGGAGAAGGTGAGGGAACGGACAGAGGAGCTCAAGCAACTCCATACGCGTCTTCTGCAACAGGAAAAGATGGCCTCCATCGGCCAATTGGCTGCCGGCGTCGCACATGAGATCAACAACCCCATGGGATTTGTCATGAGCAACCTGAACACACTAAAAATGTATATGGCGCGCAGCAAGAATCTTCTGCAGCTATGCCTCTCTGCAGCGGATAGTGGTAAGGTTCTTCCGGAATTTGGAAATGTATTGAAGGAGCAATGGAAACGCCTCAAGATGGATGTGGTATTTTCAGATGCCGATGATCTCATCCGTGAGAGCATTGATGGGGCGGAGCGGGTCAAGCATATCGTATCCAACTTGCGGGGGATTTCCCATATCGATGAAAGTGCTGCCGGCATGATCGACATCAATGAGGAACTGGACATGATCATCGACCTCCTAAGCCATGAGATTCCCCAAGGCGCGAAGATCGTAAAAAAGTTCAGTCCGATCCCCAAATTTACCTGCAATCCGGGACTTCTATCCCAGGGCTTGCTCAACATCCTCCTGAATGCCTTCCAGTCGCGCTCGGAGGGCCTTGAAGTCACCATTACAACTATGCACACGGGTAATAATGAGATCATCGTACGTATTTCCGACAATGGTCCGGGCATCCCGGACGCGAACATCAACAGGATCTTCGAGCCGTTCTTCACCACCAAAGAGGTCGGACGGGGCATGGGTTTGGGGCTTACCACGGCATACGACATCATTGTCTCTCACAAAGGGACGATAGATGTGAAGGGAATAGACGGGGCGACGTTCGAGGTGAGACTCCCGATAAGGAAGTAAAGGAAGGATGGTGATGAATGGATAGTGCTGCCATGGAAAAACGGTTTGACCGGATACCGAACCTGCCGACCCTTCCCCAGGTGGTACTCAAGGTAAATGAGTTACTTCAGGATCCCAACATCTCAGTGAGAATATTGGGTGATACGATCATGAAGGACCAGGCCATAGTCACAAATATCCTCAAGCTCGTGAATTCATCATTCTATGGGTTTCCTTCAAAGATCGACAGTCTCTCCCGTGCGATCATGGTGCTTGGCTTTGAAACACTGAGAAATGCCATCCTCTCGGTATCGGTTACACAGACACTTTCAAAGACTAACGGCTCAGACGATTTCTCAATCACCGATGTCTGGAGGCATTCCATTGGCGTGGCGGTAACCTGCAGGCAACTTTCCATACGCGTCCCCCTGGAGGTACCCGAGACCTGCTTTGTGGGAGGGCTTCTCCATGACATGGGCAAAGTGATCCTGTCCTGCTATTTCAATAATGAGTTCAAGCAGGTCATGGCACTATACAAGACCGGCATGAGCTTTTATGAGGCGGAGAGGACTCTCATCCCATTGGACCATGCAAAGATCGGCGGGTATCTTGCAAATAAATGGCACCTGCCGGAGTATCTCATCAATACCATCACCTTCCATCATGAACCCAGGAAGGATCTGGTACGCAGCGACCTGATCTCCTTGGTACACGCAAGCGACAACATCGTGAACAGGATTGTGAATGGATCTGACACGCCTCCTTTGATTGCAGCCACCTCTGAAAATGCCAAGACCATATTGAATCTTATCGACAGTGCACCCGTTTGGTTCGGTGAAATACAATCCGAAATCGAGAGCGCCTACGAATTTTTCCAAATTAGATAATCATCCCTTAAATCAAGATTACACCTTGGTGATCTTTTTGTACAACAAGGCTGCAGAAAAAAACATAATGTTGATCATAACAATCGTCGCCCCGGCCGGTATATCCAAGAAGAAAGACAGGGTAATCCCGAACAAGACCGATATGATTGCATCAAGCGCAGCGATCAGCATTGCCCCCTTAAACCCTCTGGCGAGCTGCAGAGCGGTAACCGCCGGCAGGATCAGCAGGGCCGAGATCAGCATGATGCCGACCACCTTGATGGCCAGCACAACCGTTATGGCGGTAAGAAAGGTCAAAACCAGATTGATGCGCTCGGTTTTAACTCCGGTAATCTTGGCGAATTCTTCATCGAAGGTAACGGAAAACAAATCATTATAGAGCAATATGATGATCAACAGGACGACTATAGAGAGACCCAGCGATAAATAAACTTCCTGATTGCTGATGGCCAATATGTTCCCGAATATATAACTGAACAGATCGACATTGAACCCCTTTGACACGCTGGCCAGGATGACACCGCCTGCAATCCCTATCGATGAGACGATGCCGATGGCGGCATCGCCGTAGATCCTGGCCCTTTCGGTAAGTCTTAAGATAACATAAGAACCGATGAGGACTACGGGAATCGCAACATAAATAGGATAAATACCAAAGAAGAGCCCCAGCGCAATCGCCCCGAAACTGACATGGGAAAGGCCGTCGCCGATTAATGACAGTTTCCGTAATACCAAAAAGAGACCGAGCATGGCACAGAGCACGGCGATAAAGGTTCCGGCGAGATATGCCTTCTGGATGAAGGCGTAATTGAGAAAGTGAAGTACGCTAATATTAATCATGCTGATGGCATATTAAATGCTGGGAAAAATGACCGAAGTACGAACTCATCTCCTCTGATTTGCAGAAGTCTGCAAAGCTTCCATAGAAAACGACCTTCTTATCCAGATACAGTAGCTTGTTGGCATATTTTCCGATTTGTGCCGTGTCATGTGTGATCAGAATAATCGTGATCCCCTTACTGACATTGAGTTTTTTTAAAAGCTCGAAGAAACTCTCCCGCGAAACCGGGTCCAAGGCAGTGCTCGGCTCGTCCAGGATGAGAAGTTCCGGATTGGACACCAGGGACCGAGCCAGAAATACGCGCTGTTGCTGGCCGATGGAAAGTTCTCCGATCGGCTTGTCCGTGAGATCGGCGATGTCCATTAAGTCAAGGGTCTGTCTGATGCTCACCGCATCATTCTTGGTGAAATTTTTCGGGAAGTGCTTTTGAGATAACAAACCCAGGCCGACCACTTCTCTTACCATGGCCGGTAAAAGCGGATTGAAGGCATTCACCCTCTGGGGCAGATACCCGATACGGTCCCACCGTTTAAAACCTCTTATGTCCTGGCCGAATACCTCTGCCGTACCGGTATATTTGTCCATTAACCCAAGGATTGTTTTGACAAGCGTGGTTTTGCCGGCGCCATTGGGTCCGGCCAGGGCGATATAGTCGTCCTTTTCCACGGCAAAAGTTATATTGTGGAGCACTTCAACCGGCCCATAACCCGAGCATAATCTTTTTATCGATAAAACGGGATTCATGTTATCGGCATCCAAGCCCGGCCTTCAAGTTATCAAGATCACCCTTAAGAATATCCATGAAAGAAACGCCTTTCTCAAATTGATCCTTGGTCACATTATGGGCCGCATTCAGCAGGAGCATCTTGGTGTCGGTTTCATTGGCAATGGTTTCGGCTATCTTGGGGCTTGTGAGCTCTTCGTAAAAAACATACTTTATGTTGTCTTTTTTAACCTGCTCCACCAGCCTGGCCAGGTCCTTGGCCGTTGGTTCGGCATCGGGAGAGACACCTTGGGCGGCCATATACCTCAAGCCGTATCGACGGGCCAGATAGCCGAATGCGTAATGCCCTCCGTAAACAATCTCTTTGCCTTTGCAGGGGGCAAGGGTGGTGCGGAAAAGTGTGTCCATCTCAGTAAGCCTGTTGTTATATTGTGTTGCATTCATCGTGTAAAAATCCTTGTTCGGGGTATCCTTGGCATTTAAGGCCTGCATGATGTTACCGACCATTATTTTCGCATTGTCAAAATCAAGCCAGATATGCGGGTCCAGAGACCCTGCCGGTTCATCCGCATCGTGGAATACACCGGGGATCATTGTGGTGCCCCGGCTTGCATCGACCACAATGAGATTTTTGTTTGTGACACCTTTAATGATACCCTCCGCCCATGGCTCCATAAATTTGCCTGTGTACACAAAGATATCCGCTTCGTTGATCTTGACGATAGCGCTGGGCTTTGGTTCAAACGAATGGGCTTCTACGCCGGGGGGCAAGAGCAATGACACCTCTACCTTGTCTTTGCCGACATTTTTCGCAAAATCATAGAGGGGGAAAAGTGTTGTTACGACTTTAATCTTATGTGAAACAACGGTTTCTTGTTGTTTGGAACAATGTGTTGAAACAATAAGAACAGAAGTAAATAAGGCAATAATGACAGTGCAGAACATTATTTTTTTTGTCATACGAGTCTCCTTAAAATATTAAGTGTTATGTTCATAGCTGGTCATCTTGCTACTCGTCTCATTCACTCATCCCTTAGCGTCCGCTCACACATACCAGGTATCGTTCCCGGCACTCGTTGCAGGTCTGTACCTGATGGTCTGCTGCAAACTCGTCCCAGTGCTGTTTTTGATTCGGGGATAAAATACCGGTGCCGTTGCATAGGGGGCAGATGTTCCCGAGTGCCGACAGTAATGCATTCCTGATGAATTCGGACCGGTTCGGGATATTCCTGATCACCTCATAGAGCCCTTCATCAACCTTGAAGGTGATGATCCCCTGTTTTTTCATCGATTCAATCCCTCCTATACCCTGATGTGGTATTACCATGTATTACTATTCCCGAGTCCCCTGTCAAGATCCCAAGAAAAAAACATTTTATAACATGATATAAGGTGCGTATAAATTACTCATGAACAAATCCATTGATCGGCTCATGGTGCGGTCCGAATACCTTCAGGCTCATGCATCTTCATTTCTCAGTACCGGACATTTCCGTATACACTTCCTCCATGCAGGCTCCGGCCTGCCCATGATCCTTATCCATGGCGGAGGCGTGTGGCTCTATTCGTTCAGGCATAACATAGGCCCGCTGTCGAAAATATCCTCTGTATATGCCCTGGATATGCCGGGGTACGGCTTTACAAGCATTGTTGACCATGCCCTTCCCATGGGGCTCGATACCATGACCCTTGCCGTCAGGGAATTCATGGACGGGCTACATATCGACAAGGCGACTCTCGTCGGCCACTCCTGGGGCGGGGGTTGGGCCCTGGCCTATGCACTGGCATATCCCGAGAGGGTGGACAGGATAGTGCTCATCGACTCCAGCGGCCTGGATGTGCCGGATGTGCCGGAGTGGGAACTCCTGAAGGTGCCTGTTATCGGAGGCATACTCCTGAGATTCCTCACCCCTGATATGGTCAGGAAGAGGCTTGAGCTTTCCTTTGTCCACAAGGATATGGTGGATGATGCCATGGCCCGTGAGGTGCACCTTCCCATGAAGATCCCTGCAAACCGCAAGGCCCAGACCCTGCTCGCCCGGAACCTCTCATGGAGCCTTATCGAGAGGCGCCTGGATAATCTCAATCATCGGGTCCTTCTCATCTGGGGAGAGCAGGACCTCTACCTTGATGTAGGGCTTTCAAGCAGGTTCAAGGAAAAGATCAAGAACATCACGGTGGAGATCATCAAGGATTGCGGCCACTCGGCACATGAGGAGGCCCCTGAGCAGGTCAACCGCTTTATCACCGAGTTTCTTCAGTGATTAAAAGAGTGTCTCGTGGTATCCCACCGGCATGATGAGCAACGGCTCATGGGCTGCATCCGTCTTCAAGACCTTCTTCACGTCCTTATCGATAAACGCCCCGACAATCCCTGCCGCTAATCCCAACGCCCCGGCCTGGAGGAAGATGTTTTGCGCGATATGTCCCGATTCCATCAAAGCGTAGCGCTCGCCCCTCTCCCCATATTTGCCAATGATCCTGTCGTATTCCGCACATATGACGATACTCACCGGTGCCTGGGCTATCCAGAGCTGGGAAAGCGAGGCCGCGGCAAGCTCGTCCCGGTGATCACCTTCTGCAATGTGGCTCGTCGAGTGTAATGTGGGCTCATAGTGGTATATCCCCTGTGTGATATCATCCACCGCCTCATGACCCACTACCACAAAGACGTCCATGGGATAGAGCGCACCTGCGGACGGGGCTGCCCTCTTGTGCCCGCCATCTTCGGTAATACCCTGCGCCGACCACAAAAGCTGCGAGAGCTGCTCCAGCTTAAGCTGCCTTGGAGTAAACGAGCGCACGGTCCGCCTTGTCCTGATGGCCTTTTCCACAGAGATACTTCCATCCGCCTTGGGTTTTGGAAGATTCATATAAGCCTCCTGCTATAGGAATAAGGGCATCACCTGTTTCATGCAAGGTGACATTTCAGTGCACGAAACAAATCAAGGACTTCTCTTTAACCTGAACCATCAATATACAGTGTTTCCATCTTCATTATAGAGGTTCATCTGGATCAGGTGAGGGCCCTGTTCTTCAAGGGCCTTTGAAAATTCGGCTGCAAGCTCCGAGGCTGTGTTCACTGCAGTGGAGGCCACACCCATGCCCTTACCCAGGCAGACCCAGTCAATCCCTGTAAGATCCGTCAGCCTGGAGGCGTGTGGACCGGGTGTGTCAACACCGTACCGTGCCAGCTCATATTTCAATATGTCGTAGCTTCTGTTGGAGAAGATCAATGTGGTCACATTCAACCCCTCTTGTGATTGCGTCCAGAGGGCCTGCATGGTGTACATGGCCGCACCGTCCGCCTGGATATTGATCACGGGCCTGTCGGGACATGCAATGGCGGCCCCCACTGCGCAGGCCGGCCCCTGGCCTAAAGACCCTCCGGTAAGGGTGAGGAGGGTAAAAGGCCTTGCCCCTTTGGTTGCGGGGTAATAGGAGATACTATTTGTGATGGACTCATCCACGACAATCGCCCCTTCGGGCTGGAGGGCGGCGATC
This sequence comes from uncultured delta proteobacterium, assembly GCA_963847605.1. Classification (GTDB taxonomy): domain Bacteria; phylum Desulfobacterota; class Desulfomonilia; order UBA1062; family UBA1062; genus MWEI01. The sequence goes on from CAWKAM010000029.1 coordinate 142,552, forward strand.
ATTGCACAGGCCTTCTCCCCGCTCAGGGGGCCGGTGGGAAAGGCAGGTTTCGATCGTGGCTCAAGATCGTCATGAGACGGACTCTCAGGGGCACCCAGGGCATGGGCCAATAAAGTCAGACCTTCAGTGGCATCATGGCCCGGTTTCGTCAAGTGCACCACCTTCTGACGGTCATAAACAAGCCGCCCCGGCACACCGCTATAACCGAAGAATGATACGGGCTCATCGGCCCCTGCAAAGACCAGCGCATCGTAGTGCTTCAGAAGCTCCAGCGCAGGCTCGGGTAAGTAGGGTATGCGGGGAACATCGGGCAGGCCTGCACCCCGCTCCATCCGGGCGGGAAAACCCTCGGACAGAAGGTCGCATCCGCATACGGATCTGATGCGCGCGGCAGCCATGAGCCCATCTTTTCTGAGTGCCTTGCCCCCAAGCACAAGGGCTGTCCTGGTGCCGGCGCCTAAAATTCCGAGGGCTTCTTCGATCCTCGCATGGTCGACTTCTTCACGACAAGGGGCCGTAAGGGTGATCATTTCTTCTTCGCACCTCTTCATCTGGAGATCATACGGCACAATCAGGATGGCCACCTGTCCTTCAAGGGCCGCCGATACCGCGTCCGCCATATCCCGGTCCAGAAGGGAATCCGGGCTGCAAGTGCGCAGCCATCCGGAGGTGGAGGATGCGATCGATTCAATATTCATGGCGAGCGGTGGGTCTAAAGGACGATGCCAGGTGGCGTGCTCGCCTACCACAACAACGATGGGTGTATGCGCCCTGCGTGCATTATGGAGGTTTGATGTCCCGTTCGCAAGGCCGACACCCAGGTGGAGCAGCACCATGGCAGGCTTGTCGAGCATCCGTGCATACCCGTCCGCTGCACCGGTGCATACGCCTTCGAACAGGCAGAGGACCGGCCGTGATTCCTCCCACGACATCCAACGCAGCCACCAAGGGGATCTCGGTGGTTCCCGGGTTGGCAAAACACACATCAATGCCGCAAGACCGTGCGGATTGAATGATCGATTCGGCTCCGTTCATTTGCACCTCAATTTTTGAGAGATTGCCTTTCCATTTTCCCATGAAAGCGGCCTTTCTTATATTGGTGTTCTTTATACGCCGAGGCAATACCCGCGTTGGGCATGTCTGTCTGTTCATGTATCCGATTCAAGATTGCGGATGCTCTTCATGTGCGTATTCCGTACGACCCATGGGGCTTAAGCGCAACCCACCTGCCCTCATCCTTGAATCCTTTGACAACTTTCTTCTCTTCCTGTTATAATTGCAGTATAATTGTTTCATTTGCATGACATGAATTGGAATGACAAATGCCTGCCCAGCTCGAATGAGGGTCCATATCTCCTCCACTAATCCACCCTTGAGGGACGGAGTATGGAATCGATGAAATTTATGGCATAAAAGGTAAGAAACGGTCCTCTCTGCAAAGAGGACGTAAAATACACTTGTTTGGGATGTTATATTTTATTCTGCAGCTTCTTTGCATATTAGATGGCAAGAATGACGTTTTATACCACGTCAGTTCGGATGTATAAATAATTAGTTAGGCTTCAGATAATGCAACTTGTCTGAAGTGATTCACAGGAGTATATAAGTCGAATGAATAGCAAAGAAATCGCAATCAAAACCATTCAGGAGCTCCCAGATTCAGCGACCTGGACTGATATTGAAGAGCGGATTCACTTTCTTGCTGCTATTGATAAAGGCCTCGCAGACATCAAAGAAGGTAAAATCGTTCCCCATAAAGAGGTAAAAGAAAGTCTTAAAAAATTGCTTTCACAATAAAATGGGCTGAATCTGCATACGAGGATTTAAAAGAAATAGTCCAGTACATCGCTCTTGATAATCCTGATGCAGCTGCAAAACTTGCTGATCGGATAATCTACCATATTAAACTTGCATCTGAATATCCCTTCTCAAATCGAGTTGTTCCTGAAAAAGGAGAAGATTTAATTCGAGAGACAATTCTCAAGCCCTATCGAATCATCTACTCTATAGATAACTCACTTAATACAATCCATGTCCTAAGAATCTGGCATAGTTATCGTGGAATACCAGTTATCGAATAAGCCCAATAATGGCATCCACCGGACGGCTTACGCCGCCGGTGATGCGTGTCGTTATGCTTAAATCCACTCGGAGGTTAAAAGATGTCGATATTGTTATCTGGATATTTTCCTGAGGGTATTGTTTTTGTTGCAGATAAGAATGCAACAATCACTTCGTCAACAGCTGGAGGGATTAAGCAGTATGTTGAGCCAACATTCACTAAAGTTCTTTCTTGGCCAAGATCTAAAGCGTTGATTGGTTTTGTTGGTCTTGGTGAGCTTGCAGGACTGCCATTAGATGAATGGTTAAGGGTCTTCATCGCAGGTACAAGAGAATTCACAAGCATTGATATGCTCGCAGAACAATTGCGCGATCAAATTCAAAATGATATCAACAAAGACTACCCATCTAATGTAGATTGCAGAGATTTACTCCTTATTGTTCATATCGGCGGGTTCGCAGTTCGTAACAGGATATCAGTACCAGTTATGTACTATATCTATAATCATAAAGGTTTAGATGAACGAGGTAATTACAGGGAATCAACTCGTAATTTCCAGATCTCAGAAGAGTTTAAAAATAATTTTAATCAATGGTAGCCTTCCTCAAATTATCCTAACGATGTTCGTAATTGTATTGAAGACTTAAGTAATCGAAATAATTTCATTTGGTATAATAATGGTGCTTACATTGGTGCATTTAATGTTTTTAAATCATTCATATGGCAATCCTTGAAGGAAATAAAGCAAGCTGGATTTATGGCCCATGAGTCTGGAATTTTTGCACGAATTGCTTTTTGTAAAATGGCTGTAGAAGTTTTCTCAGCCTATTTCACTCATCACCATATACCAGAAGAAAGATCAGCGGGGGAGAGGTTAAAAAAGAATTTGCCGAACGCGATAAGGTGAGATATCGATTTTTTGAACAACTACTGTCAAATGCAAACCAAGTCACAAATATTTTTAATAGTGTTTCGCCTGTGGGGTATCAAAACTGGGTCAATGCCGGAGCTGGGAAAGCCGGGATTATGTGGACTTTTGTTGCAATGAAGAAAACGTCAAGAACGGAATTTTTTCTTTGCCATTCCGATTACGAAATTAACAAAGCCAGATTTGATAAATTATTTGCTCATAAAGACGCGATAGAACAAGAATTCGGCGAACCGCTAAATTGGGATTTCAACGACTCAAGAAAGCAACAGTATATCAGGTCAACTTGTCCCTTCGGTGGTTTAGACGATGAGGAAAAATGGCCAGAAATTCACAAAGATATGGTTGACAGACTTGTAAGGCTTGAAAAAGCGATAGGGCCTCATGTTAAATCACTTAAATAAGGTGTATGGCACAACAAGCGGCTCATCTCGAGGAAATTCCAGGGACACAATACTTTAATTATGTGAAGTAGATTGAGCCGGAGAGATAAATTCAGAAAAAGGCAGGGGCTTCACGGTTGGTGGTACCCGGCTATCCTCACCATGTAAGCCAGCGTGGTAATCGCAGAGAAAAGATTATTTTTTACTGAGGGCGATTACACAGGCATCAGCAGCCGATACGTTGACTTCTTAACCCATTAAGTTCCCTTCTCCGGCGGGCTTCTCCCCCGGATGAGCAGCAATAAAAACCACGACCCGTTCCGGGGTCGTGGTTTTTATTTTTTCCTTACCACAAAATGCCGTCTTGTCCTTTGCCAAAGAATCCATTCAAGGTATAATACCAAACTGCCTTACAGGCCGCATTTTGGAACGCAGGAGATTTCTCCCATGATGTCATACACGGTACTGGATGCGCAATCGGCACGGCTCAGAGACGAAGTGATCCGTCTCCGCAGGGATTTTCACCGGCACCCTGAGCTGGGCCTCGAAGAAAAAAGGACATCATCCATCATTGCAGAATATCTCAGAGGCCTTGGGATCGAGGTGAAGACCGGCATCGCCAGGACCGGTATCGTGGGCCTGCTTAAGGGGGCCATGCCCGGCAGGACTCTCATGCTGAGGGCCGACATGGATGCCCTGCCCATCCAGGAATTAAACAAGGTGGACTTTTGTTCTGTGAACCCGGGTGTCATGCATGCATGCGGGCATGACGGGCACATGGCCATTCTGTTGGGTACCGCAAAGCTCTTGAGCACCCTGCGCGATTCTCTCAAAGGCCGGATCAAGTTCGTGTTCCAGCCCGCTGAGGAAAACCTCGGGGGTGCACGGCTCATGATCGAGGAGGGGGTTCTGGAAAATCCCAAGGTAGATGCAGCATTCGGCCTGCATCTCATAATCCTGCTGCCCTATGGTTACATTGGTTGCCGCAAGGGGCCCTTTATGGCCTCGATGGACACGTTCACGGTCCGGGTACTCGGCCGTGGAGGACACTCGGCCATGCCGGACGGCTCCATCGATGCAATCGCGCTTGCAGCCGGAGTAATTTCGGATATGGGCGCTTACATTAAAAAGGCTCTCAAGCCTGAAAACCCGGTCATAGTCAACATAGGCACGATCCATGGCGGCGCGGCACCCAACATCGTTGCAGACAAGGTGGAGCTGACCGGGACGGTGAGGGCCCTTGACGAAGACATCCGCTCATCCATCAAAGGGCTCATGGAAGGATTCTTAAGAGAAACAACCAAGGCCAGCCAGGGAGAGTTCGAGCTTGATTATGAACCCGGGTACCCGGTTACCGTCAATGACGGCACCATGACGGATCTTGTCTTGAGGACAGCCTCCGCCATTGCAGGCAGTGGGAATGTTATAGAGATGCCGCCCTCCATGGCGAGCGAGGATATGTCATTCTATCTCAAAGAAATCCCCGGATGCTTTTTCTTTGCAGGTGCAGGCGGTACGGACCCTGCCTTGAACCGACCTCACCACAACCCCTTCTTTACCATTGATGAGCGCTCACTCGAGATAGGGGTGAAAATGATGGCCGGCATTGCCGTTGAATACCTTGAGACGGCCTGAGAAGCGTCAGTAACAAATCGCGGCTAAAAGCCGCTCCTACAGAGATTCGGCAGGTTGCGATAAAGCTCAACCCACCCTAAACCTTTTTGAGCTCCTCCAAAGCTTTTGGCACGGTCTCTCTGGGGCTCACCTTGTACCAGGCCTGTATGATACGGCCGTTTTCATCGATGAGGAACGAGGAGCGAATAATACTGTTGAATATCTTGCCATACATATTCTTCTCCCCCCACACGCCGTAGGCATCCGACACCGAGTGATCCGCATCGGATAGCAGCGGGAAGTTGAGTTCGTGTTTGTTATCGAACTTCTTCTGCACCTCAGGCATATCAGGGCTGATGCCGACGGCTTCGACTCCTTGAGCGGCAAGTGTTTCCCTCGCCGAGCTCACCTCTTGTGCCTGTACCGTGCATCCGGATGTGAGTGCCTTGGGGTAAAAATAAAGCAGGAGCTTCTTTCCTCTGAAATCCGATGACTTCATCAAGTTGCCGTTCTGATCCATGAGCGCGAAATCCGGTACCATATCACCCTTTATAAGCTTTCCCATGTAGCATCCTCCCGCGATGAATATAGTGACCCTCCCCTCTTCTGACAAGCAGGAACTTAAAAATATACTTTCAGACAGCTCCCTTGCATTTCCCGAGATGAGGTATATTTCTATGAGAAATAGTCAGCCTCAAGCCATGAAGGAGGTGTCTGATTCCATGAAGCCCGAGCTTAGCGAAAACTCACTGAGGATCTTAAAGACCCGCTACCTCAAGAAGGATGGCCAAGGCAATGTCATCGAGACCCCGGATGAGATGTTCAGGCGGGTCGCCCTCCATGTGGCAAAGGCTGAGCGCTCCTTTGGCGGCCGCCGGGTTGTCGAGGGTACTGCCCAAGACTTCTATCGCTTGCTCTCTGAACTGGAGTTCCTGCCCAATTCACCGACCCTTATGAATGCAGGCCGCGAGCTGGGCCAGCTTGCAGCATGCTTTGTCCTGCCCGTGGATGACTCTCTTGAATCCATCTTCGATGCAGTGAAGAACACCGCCATTATCCATCAGAGCGGCGGCGGGACCGGATTCTCTTTCAGCCGCTTAAGACCCAAAAACGACATCGTCCTGAGCACAAGCGGGGTTGCAAGCGGACCGGTCTCCTTCATGGATGTATTCAATAAGGCCACCGACATCATAAAGCAGGGCGGTACCAGGCGCGGTGCAAACATGGGTGTTCTGAGGGTGGATCACCCCGACATCGAGGAATTCATCACGATCAAGAGCGAGCCGAACCGGCTCACCAGCTTCAATCTTTCCGTGGGTGTGACCGATGACTTCATGGATGCAGTGAAGAAAGACCTTACGTTTTCACTTATCAATCCACGCAGCCGCACTGCGGTAAAAAATGTCCGAGCGCGGGAGATATTCGATCTTATCGTTAAGAGCTCCTGGGAGAATGGTGAACCGGGCATCCTCTTTCTCGATGAGATCAACCGCCACAACCCAACACCACAGCTCGGCTCCATCGAGTCTACAAACCCCTGCGGCGAGCAACCGCTTCTTGCTTATGAAGCCTGCAACCTTGGATCCATCAACCTTGCAAAGATGGTCAGACAACATTCAGACCGTCTTGAAGTCGACTGGGACAGGCTTGCGCAAACGGTCCGCCTGGCAGTCCGGTTTCTCGACGACGTTGTGGAGGTCAACCGATACCCCCTTCCCCAGATCAAGAGGCTTGCCAAAGGCAACCGGAAGATCGGGCTCGGGGTCATGGGGTTTGCCCACCTCCTCATACTCCTGGGAATTCCCTACGATTCCGATGAGAGCGTAAACTTCGCAGGCCGCCTCATGCAGTTTATCCAGGGGCAAAGCCACGATGCATCCCAAGAACTCGCCCGGACCAGAGGATCTTTTCCGAACTTTCCCGGGAGCATCTATGACGCTCGGGGCAAGGCGCCCATGAGGAATGCCACAGTCACTACCATCGCCCCCACCGGCTCCTTGAGCCTCATTGCCGGCTGCTCATCAGGCATAGAGCCACTCTTTGCCTTGTACTACACGAGGATCATACCCGGTAACATCGGCGTGGCAGAGACGGACACGTTATTCCTGCACATGGGTGAACAGGAAGGAATCCTTGAGCCGGGACTGGTGAGTGAGCTCAAAAAAAACGGCTCTCTGCCTGAAGACTCCCGCATACCACGCAGGCTGAAGGCCCTCTTTGCAACAGCAACCAGGATCCCGCCTGCCAGACATGTCGCAATCCAGGCTGCCTTCCAGGCCCATACGGATAATGCCGTTTCCAAGACCATCAATTTTTCTTCACAGGTATCACTCGATGAGATCGAGAAGACCTTGCGGCTTGCCCATGAGATGAAATGTAAGGGGGTCACGATCTACCGTGACAGGAGCAGGGCATGCCAGACTCTGACCTGCGGGGTTACGAGTATTTGCTGATGCGATCGTGCCGTCAAAGGCGGCCTCCTCACCCAGTCCTTCTCCCCCGTAAGAGGGGCAAAGGAGATTCATGAGGGCTCGTGCCGACGGCCGCTATGAAGGCCGGTGCCCTTAAACTCGCTGATACCTCATGGCTGTAAGTTCACAGCGTCTTGGCAAGCTCGAACTTGTACTCCACGTTGTCTTTTATCCAGTGGGGGTCCCACCATTCTTTAGGATCTACAAAGACCCCGCCGACAAGCACGCTGAAATGCAGATGGTCGCCTCCTGCAAAGCCGGTGGCCCCGGTGCTGCCGATGATCTGCCCCTTGGTGACCTGCTGGCCTTCCTTCACCAAAATGGAGCTCATATGTCCGTATTGGCTGCTGATCCCCTGGCCATGGTCGATGATGACGGCGTTTCCATAGATTCCCAAGTTTCCTGCATACAAAACAACCCCGCTGTTGGCCGCCTCTATATTCGCCTGGGCGGTAGATGCAAGGTCTATCCCGAGATGAACGCTGGTCCCCATGGATTTGCCCTGGTAAAGATAGGTGCGCTCGTCACCAAAGAGCGCCTTGGGGGCGCCGTTCTTCAACCTGAGGAAGATGCCCTGCCAGAGCTGTTTGTTGCCGGTTTTTATGCATATTGTCTGTATCTTTTTGTCATCTTCCACACGGAGCTGTGTATTCACGTATGCAAAGATCTCTTCCGGGGATTTCCCGGATAATTTTGAATCCTCTTCCTGGAATTCCACGGCCTTTTGCTGTACGAACTTATCGCTCACGGTAACGGTGTCTTTGCGGAAAGGCCTGACGCTGCGGATGTAGAACGGAATACCCACTATGGCCTGATTACCTGCTCTGTCGGCAGCACTGACAGCCATGACCGTGCTGTTGCTCACATCGCGGGGTACGGCGAAATAGCATACATAATACGGTTTCCCTTGGTTCTGGACTAGGTAGCCTGTGAAAAAGGCATTACCGCACTTGACCCCGCTTACCTGAACCGCCTTGGTAATCCGGTAGATAGCAAGGCAGGTTCCTCCGGGATTTATATTGTGCGCCCGTGTAAGAAGTGCGATGCGGGGAGGTGTGGAATCTATGATGACCTTGGCCTGCAGCACGGAAGTATTTCTCAAGGGAGAGAAGTCTGTGGCCTTCACGGAGAAGACCGCCTCCCCATCTTTGACCTTAAGTTCCTTGGGAACGATCTTCACCGCAACAACCTTCTCATAAGCCCCCTTGAAGGGGATCTCTTCCGATGCGATGACAAATTCATGTTTGTCCTGTACTAAGGCTATGCTGAAGTTCCTGATGCCGCTTCGTTTATCACGAAGCGTTATAATGACATCCCTGGTCTTTCCAATGGCATCAAAGGATTTATCCAGGCTGATCGTCGGCTTCTCCCATTCAAGATAATAGAAACCTGCAGCTGCCAGTGACACAAAAAGAATCAACAAAAGCACAACCTGGACTGTTGTTCTTGATCCTTTCATGAATTCCCCCTTCTACGAAAACTTCTCCTTAAGACATGCGTACTAAATGCAGGGGGAATATTCAAGGAGATTAAAATTAATAGTCACCAGTCACTTTTATCTGGTATATATACCTTCACTGAACTAATTATACTTTTCCGGATGGCCTGATGGAAACAGCGAAAGAAAAGATAAGTGTTGCAAGGTTATCAATCATATCAAACAGTTTTTTAATCATCATGAAGGTCATTGTCGGTTTAATGATCGGTTCTGTCTCCATCATATCCGAAGCCATCCACTCCGGTGTCGATCTCATTGCCGCCGTGATAGCGTATATTTCCGTGAAGAATTCAGGCAAACCCGCAGACAAGGATCACCCGTTCGGCCACGGTAAGATCGAGAACATCTCCGGTACGGTGGAGGCAGCGCTGATCTTTATTGCTGCGGCCTGGATAATCTATGAAGCCATAAAAAGACTGATGCACCCCCGGCCGCTCGAAGCCGCCTCGTGGGGTGTCGGGGTAATGCTGGTTTCGTGTATCGTGAACATACTCGTTTCCGAGAGGCTCTTGGAAATAGGGAATAAAACGGATTCCGTGGCACTGAAGGCGGACGCATGGCACTTAAGGACAGATGTCTATACCTCAGCGGGGGTAATGGGCGGTCTGTTCCTCATCTGGCTGGGGAAATGGGTCATGCCCGGGATTCCTCTCAACTGGATAGACTCCCTGGCTGCCATTGCCGTTGCGGGGCTCATCATCCATGCTGCATGGGTGCTCACCAAAGAGTCCGCGCGGGACCTCTTGGATCACACATTACCTGCCGCTGAGAGGACTTTGATCAGAGACCTCATTACGAGCATGCACTCCGATGTGCACGGCTACCATAAGCTGAAAACCAGGAAGGCGGGAAGCGTCCGTTTCATTGAATTCCATATGCTGGTGGACCCGCAGATGAGCGTAGAAAAGTCCCACCGCATTACAGACAACATCACACGTATGATCTATGACAGGCTTCCAAACTCCAACGTGACCATCCATGTGGAGCCCTGTGACGGCAGGTGCGATGATGAATGCGCCGGCAACTGCCTGCTCTCAGCCGAAGATCGTGCGATGCAGTTGAGGAAGACCAAGTCAGGAAAGTCACGTAGCCGCTAGGCGACGACCTTAAGGATGGTGGGTTCATTCCTCGGGGGTGTCTCCGGTATCCGGGCAGGGTATCCCAGCGCCAATGTTGCTACGATCATATACTCATCGCCCAGGCCGATCTCCTTTTTCAAGACAGGGTCCCTGATCACCGATCCCAGGTCGATCCAGCATGTACCGAGCCCCCGGTCTGCAGCCGAGAGCATGAAATAGGCGGCTGCCAGTGCGCAGTCAACCGTGGCGGATCGTACCTCCTTTGACCCCGCGATGTAGATGACACACGGGGCATCGTAGAACACATTGAACTCTGCGGACTCTAAAATGGGCTTATAGTTCATCAGGGTCGATTGAGGATTCTCGTCGAGCTCCTTCAGGATGTTCTTCTTGCTCTCATCCGAGATCCTTTTGATTACACCGCTCTTAGTGATGATTATGAATGCCCATGGCTGGGCGTTCCCGGCATTGGGCGCCTGGATGCAGTCGCCGATGATCTCCTTGATGAGAGAGACCGGAACCGGCCTGTCTTCGAATTCCCTTACTGCACGCCTCGTCTTCAGCAGTTTCCTGAAATCCATGGTATTGTTCCCCCGTCCTACGATAAAAACTATTTGGCGACCTTGCCGTCGTGTACGGCCCACATATCCTCGTCCGTGTAACATCGCTCGCTCTCATCCGGGTGCATGGCGTCTTTTTCCAAGTGCCTGCGGTCGTAGGGCTGGATCAGAACTTCATCGTAGTACTCATGCTGGATCATGAGGTTCATGATCTGGCTCGTGCCGGTCCAGATGAGCGCCAGTCGCACATCGCGGAGCGCACGCTCAAGGGGATAGACATCGGTGTAGCCGATACCGCCCATGATCTGCATGGCGTTGTTCACCACATTCCATGCCGCTTCAGTGGAGAACCGCTTGGCCTCGCTCACAATCCTGCGCATGTTGGGATAATTGTTGTCCACCGCCCGTGCAGCCATGTAGGTGATAGCCCTGGCGGCATCGAGCTGGGTTATGGAGTCAGCCACCATGAAATTCACTGCCTGATATTTCTTAATGAGCTTGCCGAAGGCAGCCCGCTTGTCGGAATAGCGCACCGCCATGTCAAGGGCTCCCCACACACCGAGGCATCCTGCCGCCGATGTCATACGTTCGGGGATCATCATCTGGTGGAAGCACAAGGCACCACCGTTAAGCTCTCCTATAAGGTTCTCCCTGGGCACCTTCACATTACGGAATACAAGCCTGCCTGTTCCGCCCCCGCGGCAGCCCATGAGCCCATAATGATATTCCGTCTCCACCCCGGGACCGTTGTCAATGAGAAGGAGGCTGATGCGCCCATACTTATGGGAGTCCGGATCGAAGTTTGTCCTGCAATAGACAAGAAAGAAGTCCGAGCCTTCTGCGCCTACCACAAAGCGCTTCTGTCCGTTGACCACAAAATGATCCCCTTCGAGAACAGCCTTTGTAGTAGCCCCGAAGAAGTCGGAGCCGCCCCTGGGTTCCGTCAATGCCTCGGCTGCCACGAGCTTGCCTTTGAGGTAGGGCTTGAGATAACGCTCCTTCTGATCATCAGTGCCGAACCGGTTGAGGGCCTCGCCCACTATGGAAGGCATGACAAAGGCGCAGCCCAGTGCCATGCCCAAGCACCCGATCTCTTCCTCAGCAGCCACCTCGGCGACCCAGCTCATCTCCCTGCCGCCATACTTCTTGGGAAATCTGATTCCCCGCAAGTTGTATCGGGCAAGCTTTTCCACAAACTCGCGGGGGTAGATGATCTCATCTCTATCCATCCTCCTTAAGAATTCGCTCTCTACCTCCTCGCGGACAAACTTCCTTGCAAGGTCTCTTATCTCCTGTTCTTCAGGTGTGAGCAGAAAGTCATACATGAGTAATCTCCTTATAGATTGACACTGGTCATGAGATGAATGATTGCTTCTCCCCTATTTACTAGTCACTATCCACTTTTATTTGTGCCGTCCGGCTTTTTAAGCCCGCTTAGCCCTCTTCTTGCCCGCGCCCTTTTTCCCATGGTTCTCTGCAAAGCTCATCCAGGTTTCACTGAGTTTTCGAAGTTCTTTATCCACGAGATCGTGTATCGTTCCCCGTTCAAAGCCGTAATCTTTCAGTCTCTTGCCGGCCTTTACGCCGGTGAGGATCTCGATGCCATCGTCAATGTTCTCCACGCTCCAGATGGTGAACTTTCCCGACTTTATCGCCTTGATAACTTCATCCTTGAGCATGAGGTTTCTCACATTGCTTTCAGGTATGATCACCCCCTGGCTGCCGGTGATCCCCTTTACCTTGCAGACATCGAAGAAGCCCTCGATCTTCTCATTAACGCCGCCGATGGCCTGCACCTCTCCCTTCTGGTTTACCGAGCCGGTTACAGCGATACCCTGTTTGATAGGCTTGCCTGACAGGGCGGACAAGAGGGCGTAGAGCTCTGTGGATGAGGCCGAGTCGCCCTCTACCCCGGAGTAGCTCTGCTCGAACACGAGCCGGGCGGACAGGCTGATGGGCTTGTCCTGTGCATAGGTATGGGCCAGATATCCCGAAAGGATCATGACGCCCTTGGTGTGGATGGGGCCCCCGAGCTTGGCCTCGCGCTCAATGTCTATAAGACCGTCGCGGCCGGGTTCGGTGCTGGCGGTGATCCTGCTGGGTCTTCCGAACATGATATCTCCCAGGTCGATGACGGAGAGCCCGTTCACCTGCCCGACCTTCCCACCATCCACATCGATCTTGATGGCACCCTGGCCGATCATCTCCTTGGCCTTTTCCATGAGGAGGTTCGACCGGAGGAAACGTTCCTCGATAGCCTGCTTTACATGCTTTTCCTGAACAAAAGTTGCGTTTTTTTTGGATGCATAAAAGCTTGCCTCGCGGATCACATTGGCGAGCTCACCGAAACGCGTGGAGAGTTTCTCCTGGTCGGATGCAAGCCTGCAACTGTGCTCGACGACCTTTGCGATGGCATTCTTGTCGAAGTGGAGCAGGTTTTCCTCCTCGCAGAGGTTGCAGAGGAACGAGACATAGCCCCTCATATTCTCATCGCTTCGTTCCATAACCGTATCGAAGTCGGCCTTCACCTTGAAGAGGTCCTGGAAATCCTCATCGAGCTCATAGAGCCGGTAGTAAAGATACGGCGTGCCGATGAGGATGACCTTGATGTCCCATGGGATAGGTTCGGGCATGATGCTCCTGGTGGTCATGAAACCCAGACGATCTCCTGCATCCTCAATACGGATCTCGCGGTTGCGGATGGCCCTTTTCAGGCTCTCCCATGAAAAAGGATTGATAAGGACATCTTCCACGGGCAGGATAAGGTAGCCCCCGCTCGCCTGATGAACCGAGCCTGCCCTGATCATGGTGAAATCAGTCAGCAGCGCACCAAAGAGCGCCTCTTTCTCTATCCGTCCGAAGAGGTTGTTATAGTTGGGGTTCAGTTCCATGACTATGGGCGCACCCTTGAGCTTGGAGTTGTCAACGAATACGTTCACCTTGTATTTCCGGAACCTGAGCTCATCATTGGCGGCAAAGGGAAATTCGGGCCGGTCCTGCCTCTTTTGATCATCTCCCCGGAACAATGACAGGTTTTCCAGCATGTCATCCTTCATCTCACCAAGGAAGGTACGAATCTCGGGAATATCTTTGTACTTTTCTTCGATATCTTCCAGAAGGATGCTTAGCGTATATGAGGCCACATCCCGGTCGAGCTTTACGATCATGTCATTTGTCTTCTTCTCAAGGGCCGACATCTGGCGGCCGGATTTCTTAAGCTCTTCCTGGAGCCTTGCCTGCTTCCTGGTGATGGCATCCCTGGTCTTTTTATCCAATTGTCGGAACTCTTCCTCGGTAATGGGCTTATTATCTATGATGGGGATTGCAATAAGTCCCATAGGCGTAGGCTGGATAAGCAGACCCTTTTTATGGGCGTCCTCATTGATCTTGTTGTAAGCCTCTTCGCGCTGCCCCTGGAACTTCTTGACCGTGTTGCTTCTCCTGACGGCATATTCTTCACTCTCAAAGGCCTTGACGATCTCCTTGCGCGCCGCCTTTACGAACTCATCCACGTCACGGGCGAATTCCCTTGCCATGCCGGCGGGCATGGATATGGCATTCGGCCGGTATGCATCTTTGAAGTTGTTTACATAACACCAGTCAGGAGGTGTCGGCTGGTCTTTGGCGAGCTCTTTGAGGTAGTGCCGCAGGGCGGTCTTTCTTCCGGAACCGGCATATCCCGATACATAGATGTTAAATCCCTTGTTCCTGATATTGAGCCCGAATTCGAGGGCCTTCAAGGCCCTCACCTGTCCAAGGATAGACTGCAGGGGCTTGGCATCTCTGCTGTTCATACATCCGAACACCTTGGGATCACAGACGCATTGTAATCTTGAAAGTGGTACCTTGCCTGACATCTTTGCTCCTCCTGATCGAATCATTGTAACATGTGATAATCATGATAATCCTTAATATCCAAATTGCAAGAAAGATAAGGGATACCCCTTGTCTCACCTGATGTCTTACTTGAACCGTTTGCTATTATATTAATAGGTGAGGCTGTTAGGCACACACGTTTGTGAATGAATCGAATCATCGTGCCGGAACATCTGAAACTAAATAAGATAAATACGGTGAAAGGAACGGTTGGAGACAGGTTAAAAGGCGATAAAAGGAGTGGATATCAAAGAAGGTATCCACTCAAAGAAAGGAGGGTAACCATGTTTACCCCGAAAACAATACTTGTCCCGACAGATTTTTCAAAATCATCGGATAGGGCATTGGAAAAGGCTGTGGATTTAGCGGAAAAATATAACGCAAAGGTCATTCTCCTCCACGTCGTTGACGAGAAAGTACAGCAGTGTGCGGTGGATTACTGTCTCAAAAGTGAGGATGTCGCAAGACTTGAAGAAGAAAGTTTGAAGAGATCAAGTGAAAGGCTTACACAGGAAGCCGATGCATTAAGGGGATCAAAGCACGTTGAGATCGATTTTGACCTCAAAAGAGGGTCTCCTACAGAGGTTATCTTGGATGAGCAGCTTAGGACGGGGACAGACTTGATCATCATCGGATCTCATGGCCGGAAAGGCATCATGAAACATCTCATCGGGAGTGTCACCGACAAGGTTGTTCGCGCTGCAACGTCTCCTGTCATGGTGGTCAGGGAATAGATTTCTTATGGATCATAACTCCCTCCGACAGAGGTAATCACACCTATGCCGGAAGGGTTTATGTTATTCTATCTTGGAGAAGGCTTTAAAGATATGACCCCGTTCCCGCCTTAGTTTTAGTAGGTAAATGACTGAATCATTGGAATATAATTTCTCTGATCTTATTCTCTTTTATCACTCATCATGAATCAGTCGAGCCGTTTGTGGAACCTGCCGACAGCCCCGGCAAAGAGGACAAGCCCCAGGATCACCAGCGCGAGATACTGCGGCCAGAGGACATAGAACCCTACGCCCTTCAGAAAGATACCCCTGATGATCACGAGAAAATACCGTAAGGGGTTCAGATAGGTAAGCCACTGCACCACTATCGGCATGTTTGCGATGGGAAATATAAATCCGGAGAGCATGAAGAAAGGCAGGATGAAAAAGAAAGTCGTCATCATAGCCTGCTGCTGGGTGGAAGAGATCGTTGAGATGAAGAGACCTACGCCCAGAGTGCTCAGGAGGAAAAGGCAGGCAGCAAAAAACAGGAGCACCAGACTGCCTGCAATAGGGATATTGAACCAGATCTTGGCGATGATAGTGACTACGATCATTTGGACAATCGAGATTACGATGTACGGCAAGGTCTTTCCTATGATGAGCTCGGTGGCCTTTAGCGGGGTGACGATGAGTTGCTCCATGGTGCCCTGCTCTCTTTCCTTGATGACTGCTATGGATGTCAAAAGTAGAGTTATAAGCATGATTACAAAGGCCACGATACCGGGGATAAAGAAGTTTTGGCTGTCCAGGTTGGGGTTATACCAAGTTCTTAGCCTGGCATCCACATGACCGTAATCCATGTGCTGGCCTTTGAGTTCTCTAATCATGTTCGTATTAAATGTATCCAGCACAAGCACGGTGTAGCCGATCCTGATGGATGCCATGTTGCTTATGCTCCCGTCGACAAGGATCTCAACAGATGCGCTCTGGCCTTTCCTGATGCGGCTCCCCATGTCAGGCGCGATCTTGATGCCGATATCAACCTTACCCTTCAGGAGTAATTGTTCCAATTCTTTTTGATCCTGCGGGTAGTCCGTGATCCTGAAAATCCTGTTGCCGTAAATGGACTCAATAAATTTTCTACTCTCACCGGTATGGGACTGGTCAATGACTGCCACCCGGATGTTCCTTATGTCATAGTTGACAACATAGCCGAAGAGAAGGAGCATGATTATGGGGGCCATGACCAGCACGTGCCTGTTCCTCTTGTCCCTGAAGAGGACGATGAACTCCTTGCGCACGAGCTCCCTGATGCGCAGCCAGCTCACAGGCCCTCCCTCTTAAGCATGAGCATATTCATTGCCGTAAGGAGCATGAATATGAATGCCAGGACTGCAAAGCTCTGCCAGAGGTGGAAGAACCCGAGGTTCTTCATATAGATACCGCTCAGTATGTCTATGTAGTACGTGGCAGGGACAATGTACGTGACGAGCTGGAGGACCTTGGGCATGTTCGTGATGGGGAAAACGAAATTCGATAAAAGAAACGAAGGAAGATAGGTGAGCAGGATGGCACCCTGGTTTGCCAAGAGCTGTGATTTTGTGACAGTAGATATCAGCAGTCCAAGTGCGAGCGCTACAAAGATATAGAGCGACGAGGCCAGGATCATGAGCCAGAAGCTTGCCTTCATAACTACATTGAAAAGCACCTGGCCGAGAAATACCGATATGAGGACATCGGTGAGTGTGATGAAAAAGTAGGGGATAGCCTTTCCCAAGAGCAGTTCAATGGCATTTATGGGAAGTGATCTGATGGTCTCCATGGTCCCGTTCTCATACTCCCTCGCAATCACAAGTGATGTGAGTATTGCGCCCACGATCATAATGATGACGGCTATAATGCCGGGGATAATGAATTGCCTGCTCTCCAGGTCCTCGTTAAACCAGACCCTGATACGGCCATCCACCGGCGGATTTATCTTCTCCATGCTGTTTCTATTCAGGAACTTCAAGAGGAGATTTTGATTATACCCTTCCATAAAGACATTGACATACCCCCGTGCAATATTTGCAAAATTCGGGTCGCTTCCGTCCATGAGGATCTGGATTGGGGCTTCTTCATCGGACCTGATCTTGCGTGTGAAATCCGGAGGGATGATCACCCCCACGGCAGCCGTACCACGGTCCAGATATTCGGTCACTTCCGCTGCATTGCGCACATACCCCTTCACTTTGAAATAGGTAGAAGCATCCAGGTGCCTAATGAGGTCGCGGCTCATGTCGGTCCGGTCATAATCCACGATGATGGTTTCCAACTCGTTCACATCCAGGCTCAAGGCATACCCAAAGATCAGGATGAGGCACAGGGGGATGATAAAGGCAAGGATAAGGCTCCTCGTGTCCCTGATGAGGTGGTAGAATTCCTTTTTCATAACGGCCTTGATCTTTCGTATGCTCATGACCCGCCCCTTGACATGAGAGAGATAAAGGCATCGTTGAGATTCGCATCGGGCTCATCAGGGCATACCTGTGCGATGATCTCGTGCGGGCTCCCTTGGGCCACGATAGTACCCAGGTTGATCATTACGATTCTTCCGCAGTTCTGCGCCTCGTCCATATAGTGCGTGGTCACAAAGACCGTGATACCCTGACCCGTAATATCCCGTATGAACTCCCAGAAATGCCTCCGGGTGATGGGGTCCACACCGGAAGTCGGTTCGTCAAGAAAGAGGATATCAGGTTTATGGAGCAGTGCGCATCCGAGAGCAAGCCGCTGCCTCCACCCCTGCGGAAGGTCTCTGGTTAAGCGGTTCTTCACATCGTGAAGTTGAGCCATGTCCAGGATCCATTCCATGCGCCCTTTCCATTGCGGCTCAGGAACACTGTAAAGCCCCAGGTAGAAACGGATGTTCTCAAAGGGGGTAAGGTCTTCATACAGGGAGAACTTCTGGGACATATAGCCGATGGAGTGCTTGATCTCCTCGGCTGCAGATAGGATGTCATGCCCTGCAACAAAGCCCTGGCCCGAGGTGGGGGTGATGATGCCGCAGAGCATACGGATTGTGGTGGATTTGCCGCTCCCGTTGGAGCCTAAGAATCCGAATATCTCGCCCTTCTTTACCGAGAAGGTGATCTTGTTCACTGCGACGAAGTCACCGAACCGTTTCCCCAGGTTTTCAACATAGATCACATCATCGTTTGAAGGTGTCATGGATGAGTTCCTTGTCCACTGCCAGGATTCGCGCAATCATGGCCTCTTCCAGGGATTCGTACTCGGAGCGGATCTCCGCAGGCGTGGCCACGGTCAGGAGGTTCGACTTGTGCATGAGCCCGAGCAGGTCGCATTTCTCACCTTCATCAAGATATGCGGTGGAGACCATGATGGTCATGCCCTCGGATTTCATCTGCAGGAGGATTTCCCAGAATTCCTGGCGGGACACCGGGTCCACCCCGTTGGTAGGTTCGTCAAGGATGAGGGCCAACGGCTCGTGCACTAGCACGCATGCAAGGCCCAGCTTCTGCTTCATACCGCCCGAGAGGTTTCCTGCCTGTCGATTGAGAAAAGGGAGCAGGTTGGAAAAACCAAGATATTTTTCTTTTCTCCTGGTCCTTTCCTTGCCCCTTATGTCGAAGATGTCCATGAAGAAGTCCATGTTCTCCTCCACGGTCAGGTCCTGGTAGAGTCCAAAGCGCTGGGGCATGTACCCGATGAGCGGCTTTATCTTCCATCTCTGGCCCACCACATCAATGCCGCCGATGGAAATTCTGCCTGTAATTGGCTTGATCATGCTGGCGATCATCCTGAGCAGGGTAGACTTGCCTGCACCATCCGATCCGACAAGCCCGAAGATAGTCCCTTTTTGTACCGACAGACTCACATCCCTGACGGCCTCGGTCTGCCTGAAGCTCATGGAAACCGATTTTACCTCAATAAAATCATTATTTGAGGTATGCATCCGCCGGCATCCCTGTCTTCAGTTCAAAATTCGGATTCGGTATTGAGACCTTCACGAGATAGACAAGCTTCACCCGTTCCTTTTGGGTCTGTATGATCTTGGGCGTGAACTCGGCCTCGGGGGAGACATAGGAAACCATGCCCTCATAAACCTTGTCCTTGAAGGTATCAACCTTCACATCCACCTTCTGGCCCATTCTGACCTGGGCAATTTCAGTTTCATCCACAAAGATCTTCAGGTCCACCCTGGAGAGGTCGGATAGTGTGAGGACTTCCCGACCCGGGCTGACTACCTCACCGGGCTCCACGTTTTTGCTGATAATGATGCCGGAGTATGGTGCTGTGAGCTTTGTATAGCCAAACTGGATCCTGGCCTGGTCAAGGTTGGCCTTGGCAAGCTCAACTTGGGCCTGTGCAGACTCGATATCCTTCTTTGTCGTGTCTATCTTCCTGAGGTTGCTCTTTGCCTGTTCAAGAGCCGCCTCAGATTCATTAAGCTTTGACCGCGCATTCTCGAAACCGAGTTTTATTGTATCCCGTTCCTTTTCCGCGGTAACGCCCTTTTTAAACAGCTCTTCATATCTTTCATTGTTTTTACGGGCATCGATCATGGTATTCCGTGCTATGGAAACCTCGGCCTCAGCGCGTTTGACATCATCAGGCAGGGTATCCATATAGATATCGAGGATCTCCTGGAGCTGTTCTTTAGCCTTTATAGCCTTATCCAGGCTGGCTTTCGCCTGATCGAGTCTTGCCTGGAATTCGGCACTATCAAGTTCTGCAAGCACTTGGCCTTTTTTGACGGCTTGGCCTTCCTCAGCATAACGGGCATTCACGTGTCCTGCAGCCTGGAAGGCAAGGTTGGAATCGGTCGACTCGATCGTGCCCGAATAGTACATCCCGCCATTCTTGGAACTTTGCTGCGCATAGTACACAATAGCGCTCACGCCAAGGAGCAATGTGATAAAGATTATGATGACGATGCGTTTTTTCACGTTACCTCCTGGTTAGTGACTAGTCACTTCCTAATCGCATTCAGAATAAGCTTCTCTATTTCATTTGCAATCTTTCCTGATACATCCTTGTCTATCCTTTTCAGATTATCAGGGACTTGCTGTGCTGCCAGAAGGATCGGGGCAATAATCTTGTAAATTACTGTCGCACCGATTGCCATGAAGTGAACCAGAAGCGGGGGTGTGTCAATAAACACGCCCTGGGATTTCCCTTCTTCTATGATCCCGCTCAAGACACGAATGATGGAAAAGAGATCCTGGAAGAAGACCCCTGGAATGTTCTGTCCCCCGGATGCCATCTCCCTCATCATCATGCGTGGTAACTGGGGGTTTTCATCAAAGGAGGTGGCGAGTGTCCTGAGGTATGTCTTTATCTTGTCCTGGGGTGTCCTTGCTCCCCTGATGTCTTTTGCGAGCCTTTCCGACGCAGTACCGATAACATTGTGGATTGCCTCTGCATAAAGGGCCTTCTTATCTCCGATGTGATAATACAGTGCGGCCTTGTTGACATTGGCCTTGCGGGCGATCTCATCCACACGTGCACCGGCAAATCCTTTTTCGGCAAACACATCCTTTGCCGCCTCCAGGATCCGCTTTAGTGTTTCGCTCCTTTTCTCATCCTGTTCATATGTCATTTCAAGCTCCACGATATTCGTATTAATTTAACCAACCATTTGTTTTAACCATTTGGTTAATTATCCATATCATCTCATCTCTGTCAATGATAATTCGACAGGTAAATCATCTGGCAAAATCTTTCGTTTTTAAGTTAAAGAATGCAAGATGAAGACAAATGCAATTTTTTCTAACGGTGTTCAAACAGATACACTTCGGGGGTTGATTAACCGCGAAAGAATTGTGTTCATGACCTTGCTTGTGCTTTTCTGCGCCAGCGGTGTGTTCGATCATTCGCTATGGGCTCCAAACGATTCCCGGGAAGGCGCCATGATTGCTGAAATGTACCGGACCGGGAATTGGGTGATACCCACACTCGATGGTTCGCCTTATCTTGAGAAACCGCCCCTGCTGCATTGGACCGGAGTCCTTTTCTGTACACTTGCCGGGAGGGTTACCGAAGGTCTTGTGAGGCTCCCTGCCGCCATTTATGGTTTCGGAGCGATATTCCTGGCATATCTGTTCGGCCGCCGCCTGGGCTTTGAACGGGCCGGTATGGCAGGGGCCTTCATGTGTTCGACATCCATCATGTATCTGGAGTATTCCAGGGTTGTTCTTACCGATGTGTGTATCGCATTCATGGTGATGTTCTCGCTCTGGTTGTTCTGGTCAGCCTATGTATCAAAAAAATGGATACTGTGGATTGCCTTTATCTTCATGTCGGCTCTCTCATTTTATGCCAAAGGACTGTTAGGACCTGGTTTTGTCTGGCTGACCGTCATGTGTTTCCTTTTATATCGGAGAGAATGGAGACTCGCCTACATCCTGCCGGCCTTGTTCATTCCTGTTTTTATACTGACAGTGTCGCCCTGGGCTTGGGCCCTCTATAGAAAAGGCGGGATAGATTTCCTGAACGAAGCCTTCTGGGCCAACCAGTTCGGGCGTTTCCTTACACTGAGTGACAAGGGCCTGCCGCAGGATCCTTATTTTGTCCACAAGGAACCTATTTATTATTATTTCATCGCCATACCCAAGTACATACTTCCTTGGTCCTTGATTGTAGTGGCCGGGCTCATCCACTGGTTCAGAAAAGGCCGGGGCCTTAGCGATCCTCTAAGTGTATTTCTGCGTTTTGCCGTTGTCTGCATGGCCCTGATACTGCACGCATCTTCTGCAAAAGATACCCGCTATGCAATCCCGCTTTTTCCGATCCTGTTCCTTATGGCTGGGGTTTGGCTTCAGCAAGCCGCTGAAGGACCCTTATCCATAGTGGAGAAATGGGTGATCGGTCTCACAGGAGGGATCATGACTATGATCCTCTTCTTTGTTCCCTTAATCTATATAATGATGTATTTCATGCCGCCGGTTTTCTTCGACCATTTCTTTGGTGGCGTAAATATCATCAAAATCCCCGGTCCTTTTTTTGCATTAGTGTCATTATCCGTGTGTGTAGTGCTCATACTACTTGAAATATTTTTATCCATTAAGTTCCGGATGCTCTATAGCCTATCGAACCGGGTGCGGAGCTTACTTGCGTTCCCCGCAGTCTGCGTGGCAATTCTGATACCGATAATCTTTGTCCTTATGCCGGTATACGATTATCAACGCACGTTAAAGCCCTTCGCAGACATGGTGATGGGAGAAATTCAAGACAATAGACGGATAGGACTTGCTTCTGATGAGAGTAGATATATCGGTATCTTCGCCTTCTATCTGGGTCGAAACCTTTCCATCCTTAATTCTCCTCATGAAGTAGCCCGGTTTTTTACAACCCCGGGCACACCTGCTGCTGTAATAGTGAAGAAAGCGGATTTAATCAAAATCAATCCACTCCTTCCTCCGGGAAAGGTGCAGATCCTGAGATCAGTGCACAAAGGCTATAATGTCGATACGTTCAGGCTCCTGATGAACCTTCCGATGTGACTGCTATACGCTTGCGGATTCCCATTGAAGCATTTCATCTATACGCCTGTCTTTCTCCAGCCAAAGGTTATTGAGCCATACCTGTAAATGCTCGCGGTATTGCGGATCATTAAAATAGTCACCCAGCAGATCCCTGGTTACAGGCAGCTGCTCAACATGGATACAGATCTCGCCAACCTTACCGCACAGATAGTCCCAAAAGTTCCTTACGCCTTTCGGGTATACAATGGTGACGTTCAGAATGCTGTGAACCTTCTCCCCCATGGCGCCGAGAACAAGGGCTGTCCCTCCGGCCTTGGGCCTCAGGAGGTGTGTGAAAGGCGAATGTTGTTTCATGTGCTTCTCTACGTGGAAGCGGGTTCCTTCCACAAAATTAAATATGGAAACCGGCATATTCTTGAATTTCTCGCATGCCTTTCTCGTAATCTCGAGATCCCGGCCTTTAAGATAAGGTTTCTTGTGCAAAAGCGCCTTTGAATACCGCTTCACTATTGGGAAATCTACTGCCCAGAAAGCCTGGCCGACAATGGGCAACCACAGGAGTTCCTTTTTCACAAAGAACTTGAAATCAGGTATCTTCCAGAAGAAGAGCCTGACAAGTACCATGATATCAACCCAAGACTGGTGGTTGACCATGAGCAGGCATGACTTGGTAAGGTTCAAGGACTCCATACCCTTAATGACCCACCTGGTCTTACTTGTCATGGACTGGGAGAGATTCAGAAAATAGATCCAAACATCAGCGATACGATGCAGGAGCCATGAGCAAAAAATCCTCCATGACCGGACAGGGATAATCCATTTGAATAAGGCTACCGTATAAAATGGTATGGTCACTAAGAAGGTATCGAGGATAAAGAGTAGTATTGTCAGTATCCCTCGAAGCTGCGCAATCATAAAGTTCCACATACTTATTGCACCTTTTTCAAGGATTAAAAAACTTAAGTTTGTTCTTATCACTTTTCATGGTTGATGTCAGCAATGACAACCCTTTCAACTCTTGCCCTTTGCTGCCTCCCAGACTTTATCCATCTCCTCAAGTGACATCTCATCGACCTCCATTCCACGTTTCCTGGCCTCCTTCTCGATGGCATTAAATCTCTTTTTAAACTTACGGTTGGTTCTCCTTAAGGCACCTTCGGGGTCCACCTTGCATAGGCGCGCAAGGTTCACAATGCAAAAGAGCAGATCGCCGATTTCTTCCTCCACCTGATCAGGCTTTCCTGATTGGAGGGCTTCCGTCAACTCTCCGGTCTCTTCCCGAATCTTCTCAATCACCCCATGGGGATCCTGCCAATCGAACCCCACCCGGGAAACAACGGACTGGATCTTCCGTGCCGCCAGGAGTGACGGCAAGGCGTTGGGAATCCCATCCAGGATGGAATCACGCTTTGATTTACCCTTCTCGATTTTCTTAAGCTTCTCCCAGTTTCTGATGACCTCTTTTGACGAATCGAGCCGAACATCCCCGAACACATGGGGATGACGCGAGACGAGCTTATCCGCCAGGTCATTGATGACATTGTTTATGGTAAACTCGCCCATGTCCCTGGCAATGATGCTGTGAAAAATCACCTGGAGGAGGACATCACCAAGTTCTTCCCGCATATGTTCCACATCTTCTTTGTGTATGGCATCGAAAAGCTCGTAGGCCTCCTCGATGATGCTGCGGGAGATGCTCTTGTGGTCCTGCTCTGCATCCCATGGGCATCCGCCCGGTGCCCTGAGCCTTTCAAATATTTGCACGAGGCGATCAAATTCCTCCATATATTTTTCCCTTTCCTTTCAGGTTCTGCTGCTCAATTGTTAATGACCTTCTTGTTAACAATAATATTTCAAGCCCAGGTATACCTCAAGGAACATGTAAAGAGAAGGGTCTACGAGCTCTGGTTTAAAAGCAAGGATTTATAGTCCCCTTAAAGGGATTATGGAGAATCTCAGCCGTGCTTTATCGGCTTAAGAGAGAAGATCATGTCTCTCTTGGCAAGGTGTTCTCATAAGATGCCCTTGTCTTCATATGGGTTTGGGCATGCTGCACACTCGTTTGGTTCTTTGTGAATATCTTAATGAATCCTGAAAGACCGATAAGTAAGCTGCCGAAGAATAACGGGATTAATAAATTTACTTGCCGTTCACCGGTCCCTCGCATTGTGGTAATCTCATTTGAAGGCAGTGTCCACATTGCAGCAAGAACCATCTCCGACGTCACAATAGAAGAATCACGACCTTGGGCTAAGGGAAAAGGCAAAGAGAAAGATTCCCTTGCGGATTTATTTGAGAATGATGAAAAGTCAGATCCCTGAAGGGAGTACTCAGAGCCTCCATGGGATATATTATCAATCGATAACTGAAATATCGGTGCGGCAACGGCGAGTTCCCTGATAAACAGTATAGAGACGGCAACGGTCAATAATAAGGCAAATACCCTTTTACCCATACTATTCCTCCTTATACAGACTGCATATCATTACATGAAAACGAAAGGACCACCTTGTTGGAAAATCCTATTGCGTCTCTCGCAGTCTCCGAAATGGGAAAAAATCTCCTCAATATACTGCATTTAATCAGAAAAGAATCATCTGCAAAATGAATTTATTTGCAAAAATCAGACCTTAAGAATTACACACGGGCCGAAGCGCATTTCATTCCATGACAGGAAATAAAAATCGAGACTTATGGAGTAAGCACGTATTCCCGGTTCAATATATTTATTAAGTAAATGGATATTTTTATTCTCTTTAATGGAAATCTTTTACCCTTCTGCGTCACTTATGAAAGCTGTTCGATTTTCGCTATTCCGTACTCACCATCATTCGCATAAATTATTCATTTTCAATTCAAAGGACTGTCCGTGATTTTTCTTTATTGCAAGTTAACACGAACTGTGGAGATATAATGCCCAAATACATCGCATGAGGAAATGATATGAACGATATCATAGATTTCTTCCAGGCCCATCCATTCATTCTCGGTCTTGTCATCGGTTTGTTGGCGGCTATTTTCTCCTGGGCCAAAGGCATGCTCAGGGCCATGTCCCTACGCAGAGAGATAAAGCAGTTGAAGGATAGCATGTACACAAAGATGCAGGTCGAGACCAAGGGGCAGATGGCCCTTGGTGATGAAGTTGAGCAACTCAGAAAGGAAAACGAGAATTTGCGGGTAACGGTGAAATCCCTTCAGCAGAAGCCCGGCAGGGCCGAGATCAGGCAGTTCCATATCTATGAGAGGGCCGTACGCTCTCTTCTGGGAAAATCTCCCGGCTTCGGACCGGCATGGGAACAAGTTCTGAAAGAGGCTGAGGAAGATTTCAGCCGGACCGAAACCGGTTTGAGCGCATTCATCCGTCGGGTATTCTCTCCCCCTATAACGCAACAGGAGCCGGGCAAGGGACTTGTTGAGAACAAATCAAACCAATCAGAGGCGGATTCTTAAAACCTCGGCGAGGTTGATGTATGGTATCCCCTTCAATCTCTAATGATCACACGTCACTTTGCTGAGAGTTCTCATAAAACTGACCTGGAAGTCTCCCACCTGCTTCATGTGCTCCTGGCTGTAATCGCGGTAAGTGGGGTCGGCTGTGTTGATATATCTCTGCCTCTCCTGGAGGGATTGGGTCCAGGTGATCATCTGAAGGATCTTGGTCTCGGAGAGCTGCATGAGTGAGCGATCAGGGGTATGCATGTCTGAGAATGCTTTATGAATAAAGGTCACTTGTTGTATGAGGTGTTTGATTTCGTCAGCGTATTTTTTCTTCAGACTGCGAAGTTCTTTCTTTTTCCCGGTTGATGCGCGTAGCTCGTCGATCTTTTTTAGTCCTTCCATAACAGCTCTGTCTTCTGTTATAAGGTCAGTTTCATTATCCAGCAGCCATGACATGTAGGTCCAGAAACGCCGTATAGCGTCCTGATGCATCTCGTTCTCAAGAGATGAAAATTGCCCTTCAGTGATTGCGCTTACATCAGACAAGGCCAGAGGCTCTCCCCCCTCACACAAGTGGACCTTTGATTTCTCGATCCAATAGCATGCAGTCTCAACAGTCTTGTCTTTGAAGGTAATACGGAATTCGGCTCGGGAAGAAGTGGGTAATAAAAGAAAAATGAAGAGTACCGTCAGTGTTGGTACCCATCGGTACATCCGGTCCGGGGAAAAAACCTCCCCTGTCCTCTCTTTACAAAAAAAGGAGGCTCTCTGATCATTACCGTGAGCAATATCTTTATGTATTTGCTGAGGGTGATACACCGCCATCCCCGGATTTTTGAGCCATAAAAGTGCCCCGTTATAGTCGGGGGGTTTTTCTTGAGGAGGTTACTGCCGCAATGTTATCCCGAAGTCTCCCTGGAGTGATTTTATGATCTTGTCTTGCCATTCATTGATCATCGCATCTTCCAGGGTGCGGGCCTCAGACTGATAAGTGATGCGGACAGTGATGCCCTTCTTACCCACAGGCAGCTTCTCACCCGTGTACAGGTCTACTGCGGCAACCTGCCTGATCTCACTTATCCCTCTGGCCTGGATGGCCTTCACGATATCCATATACGCAATTGTTTCATCTACAACCAAAGAGAGGTCTCTCCAGGTGGACGGGAACTTGGGGATCTCTTTAAGCCCCTGCCACTTCCTTTCCAAGATGGCTTCCAGGGAGAGTTCGAGGGCATAAATATCACCCTCGATATCAAGCATGGTGAGGATATCTCCATGCAGGCAGCCCATGGTGCCGATATATTTGTCGCCCTTAAAGACATCCGCCTGGTATCCTGCCTTATAGAAGGGGTAGTTCGAGGGCTTCAGCCAGGCAGTCCCGAGCAGCTTTTCCGCAACCCCTTTGACGTCGTAGAAATCAACCGCCCTTCCCTTTTCCGACCAATGGGCATCAAACCGCTGGCCGGTCATGGCGATGCTGAGCCTGTTATATTCATTGGGCAGCTTCTGTCCTGCAATGGGGAAGAAGCACTTGCCGATTTCGAATAGGGAAATGTCTCGCACAGCAAGCTTCCTGTTGCGCTCGATGGCGCCTGCAAGCCCGGGCAAAAGCGACATGCGCATGACCTTCATCTCATCCGAAATGGGGTTCAAGAGATCCAGGGTTTCCTGCTTAAAGATTGCCTTCCATTTCGGTGCAATGAATGAATAGGTTACGACCTCGGTGAACCCCAAAGCAGACAGACAGAGCCTGAGCCCCTGAATTCCATTCTCCCCGGAGACAGCCTTTCCGGGCTTGAATGTGGGAAGTTCCGGCTCCACCTTATCCATACCGTAGACCCTGACAAACTCCTCCACAAGGTCGATCTCGCGCGCCAGATCGTGCCTGAACACCGGAACCGCGATTATCCAGAGATCATCACCACCCCTCACTTCGCAGCCAAGGCCTGTGAAGATACGTTCAACATCTTCTGCTTTGATCTCATGGAGTCCGAGCACCTTGAGCAGGTAGGACTTTCTGAGATTCACTTCCCGTTTTTTATATGAGAAGTAATTCACATCGATGACGCCCCTGAAGACCTTTGCATCTGCATACCGGGCCATGAGCCAGGCTGCCCGGCTGGCAGCATCCGCCTGGATGGAAGGGTCGATACCCCGTTCAAAACGGTAGGAAGCCTCGGTGGAAAGGCCTAAGCCCTTGGAGGTGCGCCGGATGCCTTTGGGGTCGAAGAAGGCGCTCTCGAGGATAACGCCTGTTGTGGTATCAAGGACCTCGGAGTTTTCCCCGCCCATCACCCCTGCCAGGGCCACGGGTTTTTGCTTGTCGCAGATGAGGAGGTCTTCGGCGCGTAGGGTCCTTTCAACCGAGTCCAGGGTAGTGAAGGTCTCTCCGTCTCTGGCCTTGCGCACAACGATGCCGCCGCCTGCGACGAAGGTGGGATCAAAGGCATGAAGGGGCTGGCCGTACTCCAGCATGACATAGTTCGTGATGTCCACCACGTTGCTGATGGCCCTCACCCCTGACTGGAACAGCCGCCTGCGCATGGGAAAGGGGCTCTTCCGTATGGCAATGCCGTCCATGTACCGCGCCGTGTACCGCGGGCATCCTTCAGGGGAGAGGATCACCACACTCAGGACTGATTCTACGGGTGTGTCTTCTTCCTTGATGGCAAAAACCGGCTTCTTCAGCTTCTTGCCGAAGAGCACTGCCAGCTCGCGGGCAATGCCGATGACCGAGAGACAGTCACCCCTGTTGGGTGTGACATTCACCTCCAGGACCCAGTCTTCCAGGCCTAAGGCATCGGCAAGTACGTCTCCTGGCTTTGTATCGATGTCGAATTCCATAACGCCGGTATGGTCGTCGGTAAGGCCCAACTCCCGCTCTGAGAGCAGCACGCCGAAGGACTCTTCGCCCCTGATCTTGGCCTTTTTCACAAGCATGCCCGCGCCTAAGTCGCAGCCCACCGGCGCAAATGCACTCATCATACCGGCCCTCGTGTTCGGGGCGCCGCAGACTACCTGGAGGGTTTCCTTGCCGGTATCCACCGTGCATACAAAAAGTTTGTCCGCATTAGGGTGTTTCTTTGCCTCGATAACACGGGCGCAGATGACCTCATTGGGGACACTCTGATGCGTGATGTCTTCCACCTCGGTCCCGCTCAAGGTGAGAGCAGAGGCTGCGGTATGCACATCCACGTCGAGGTCGACGAATTCTTTAATCCAGTTGTAGCTTATCTTCATGTCTTGCCCTTTTAAGCGAACTGGCTTAAAAACCTTAAGTCGGAGTCATAGAAGAGCCGGATGTCGTCGATGCCGTACTTGAGCATGGCAACGCGCTCGACTCCCATGCCGAAGGCGAAGCCGGTGACCTTCTCCGGGTCGATACCCACAAAACCGTAGACTGCCGGGTCCACCATGCCGCTGCCTAAAATCTCGAGCCAGCCGGTATTCTTGCAAACCCTGCAGCCCTTGCCCTTGCAGATGATGCAGCCCATGTCCACCTCTGCGGACGGCTCTGTGAAGGGAAAGAACGATGCCCGAAACCTCAGCGGTATATCCGGACCGAAAAAGGTGTGGATGAACTCGTAGAGCACGCCCTTTAAGTGCGCAAAGGTGATGCCCTCCTCCACCCAGAGGCCCTCCACCTGGTGGAACATGGGGCTATGGCTGACGTCGAAGTCGCACCGGTATGCCTTGCCCGGGGCAATGATGCGCACCGGCAGTCCCTGCGACTCCATGACCCTGATCTGAACAGGTGAGGTGTGGGTCCTGAGCAGCACGCCCTTGCCGAAATAGAAGGTGTCCTGCATATCCCTTGTGGGGTGGTTTTCAGGCAGGTTCAGGGCCTCGAAATTGTGGTAGTCGTCTTCCACCTCGGGGCCGGATGCGATTGAAAAACCGAGGTTGCGGAAGATACCCTCCATCTCGGCGATGACCTGGTTGATGACGTGGATGGAGCCCTTCTTGAGGATGCGGCCCGGCAGGGTTACATCTATGCCCTGCACTGCCTTCTCTGGAGCAAAGGATTGGGCCTTTTCATCAAGGGCCTGCTCCATGAAGACCTTAAGCTGGTTCGATAGGGCGCCGATACGGGGACGTTCGACTGCATCCAGGGACCCCATTTGACGCAAAATTGCCGTGAGCCTCCCCTTGCGGCCCAGGTACTGGATCCTTAAGGGCTCGATCTCTTCAGGCTTACTGATTTGTTCCAGGTCCTTTACGAACGCCTTTTGAAGTTCTTCAAGTTCCCTTGATAACATCGACGCCGTGGTGGAGAACGGCGTATGGGTGCGCCAGGAGCCGGTGTTCGATTCGCCGCTCAACCTGGGCGCGCATTGCGCCAAGGGCGCCGCGGTGCGCGAGCACGGCCATGGCCGAGAATTCACCGCCTGAAGTACCCGATGAAGCTGGTGAACGGCAAGTACAAGCGCATCAGCTGGGACCAGGCGCATCAACGAAATCAGCGACAAGATGCTGGCGATCCGCAAGGAGAGCGGGCCGGACGCGACTGTTCTTCGTCGGCTCGTCCAAGCACAACAACGAGCAGGCCTACCTGATGCGCAAGTGGGTGCGCCTGTTCGGCACCAACAACACCGACCACCAGGCGCGCATCTGCCACTCGACCACCGTCGCCGGCGTCGCCAACACCTGGGGCTACGGCGCGATGACCAACTCGTACAACGACATGCAGAACGCCAAGGCGATCTTGTACATCGGCTGCAACGCGGCCGAGGCGCACCCGGTGTCGATGCTGCACATGCTGCATGCCAAGGAGAGCGGGCTGCAAGATGATCGTCGTCGATCCGCGCTTCACCCGCACCGCGGCCAAGGCCGACGATTACGTGCGCATCCGCTCGGGCACCGACATCCCGTTCCTGTATCGGCGTGCTGCTACCACATCTTCAAGAACGGCTGGGAAGACAAGCAGTACATCGACGACCGCGTCTACGGCATGGACAAGGTCCGCGAGGAGGTGCATGACCAATGGACGCCCGGACAAGGTGCAGGAGGTCAGCGGCGTGCCGAGGAGGCACTGCTACAAGATGCGCCGAAGACCATGGCCAAGAACCGGCCCAGCACCATCGTCTGGTGCATGGGCCAGACCCAGCACACCATCGGCAACGCCATGGTGCGCGCGTCCTGCATTCTGCAGCTGGCGCTGGGCAACGTCGGCAAGATCGGGCGGCGGCACCAACATCTTCCGCGGCCACGACAACGTGCAGGGCGCGACCGACGTCGGGCCCGAACCCCGATTCGCTGCCTGGCTACTACGGCATCTGTCCCGGGCGCGTGGCAGCACTGGGCGCAAGGTCTGGGGCGTGGACTTCGAGTGGCTCAAGAAGCAGTACGCGCGCCGGCGATGATGACCAAGCCCGGCATGACGGTGTCGCGCTGGATCGACGGCGTGATGGAGAAGAACGAGCTGATCGACCAGGACTCCAACCTGCGCGGCGCTGTTCTACTGGGGCCACGCGCCCAACAGCCAGACGCGCGGCCTGGAAATGAACGAAGGCGATGGAGAAGCTCGACTTGCTGGTGGTGATCGACCCGTATCCGTCGGCCACCGCGGCGATGGCCGCGATGCCGGCAAGGTCCGAAGACCGAACGAACCGCGCCGTATACCTGCTGCCGGCGGCGACGCAGTTCGAGACTTCGGGCAGCGTCACCGCATCCAACCGCTCGCTCCAGTGGCGCGAGAAGGTGATCGAGCCGCTGTTCGAATCCAAGCCCGACCAGACGATCATGTACCAGTTCGCGAAGAAGTTCGGCTTCGCCGACCAGCTGGTCGGCAAGAAAGACGGCAAGCAGAACATCCAGGTGCGTGAACGACGAGCCGGTGATCGAGGACATCCTGCGCGAAATCAACCGCGGCGCCTGGACCATAGGCTACACCGGCCAGAGCCCGGAGCGGCTGAAGGCGCACATGAAGCAACATGCACATCTTCGACGTAAAGACGCTGCGCGCCAAGGCGGCAGGACGAAACCGGCTATGCTCGACGGCGACTATTTCGGCCTGCCCTGGCCGTGCTACGGCACGCCGGAACTGAAGCATCCGGGCTCGCCCAACCTGTACGACACCTGAGCGCACGTGATGGACGGCGGCGGCAACTTCCGCGCCAACTTCGGCGTGGAACGCGACGGCGTCAACCTGCTGGCCGAGGATGGCTCCTACTCCAAGGGCGCCGACCTGACCACCGGCTATCCGGAGTTCGACCACGTGCTGCTGAAGAAGCTGGGCTGGTGGGACGACCTGACCGATGCCGAGAAGACGGCGGCCGAGGGCAAGAACTGGAAGACCGACCTCTCCGGCGGCATCCAGCGCGTGGTGATGAAGGTTCACGGCTGCCATGCCCTTTGGCAACGCCAAGGCGCGCGCGCTGGTGTGGAACTTCCCCGACGCTGTGCCGCTGCACCGCGAGCCGCTGTACTCGCCGCGCCCCGACATGGTGGACAAGTACCCGACGCACGACGACAAGAAGGCGTTCTGGCGTCTGCCGACGCTGTTCAAGTCGGTGCAGGAGAAGAACAAGGACATCTCCAAGCAATTTCCGCTGATCATGACCAGCGGCCGCCTGGTGGAGTACGAAGGCGGCGGCGAGGAGACGCGCTCCAATGCCTGGCTGGCCGAATTGCAGCAGAACATGTACGTGGAGATCAATCCGAAGGCCGCCAACGACCGCGGCATCCGCAACAGCGATTACGTCTGGGTGAAGACGCCCGACCGGGGCGCAGATCAAGGTCATGGCGAAGGTCACCGAACGGGTCGGCCCGGACACGGTATTCCTGCCGTTTCACTTCTCCGGCTGGTGGATGGGCAAGGACATGCTCGATCACTATCCCGAGGGCGCGGCGCCGATCGTGCGCGGTGAGGCGGTCAACACCGCCACCACCTACGGCTACGACGTGGTGACCATGATGCAGGAGACCAAGACCACGCTGTGCCAGATCGAAAAATTCCAGGCGATAGGAGGACCACCATGGCCAGAATGAAATTCCTTTGCGACGCCGAGCGTTGCATCGCGTGCAATGGTTGTGTGACTGCCTGCAAGAACGAGAACGAGGTGCCCTGGGGCGTGAACCGGCGCCGCGTGGTCACCCTCAACGAAGGCGTTCCCGGGGAAAGATCGATCTCGGTCGCCTGCATGCACTGCTCGGATGCGCCGTGCATGGCGGTGTGCCCGGTGGACTGCTTCTACCACACCGAGGAGGGCGTGGTGCTGCACGACAAGGATATGTGCATCGGCTGCGGCTACTGCTTCTACGCCTGTCCCTTCGGCGCGCCGCAGTTCCCGCAGGCGGGCGCCTTCGGCATGCGCGGCAAGATGGACAAATGCACGTTCTGCGCCGGCGGCCCGGAGAAGGACAATTCCAAGGAAGAGTTCGCCAAGTACGGCTCGAACCGCCTGGCGCAGGGCAAGCTTCCGGCCTGCGCCGAAATGTGCTCGACCAAGGCGCTGTTGGGCGGCGACGGCGACGTCATCGCCGACATCTTCCGCCAGCGCGCGCTGACGCGCGGCAAGGGGTCGGAAGTCTGGGGTTGGGGCACCGCCTACGGCAAACCCGACCATCCGCAGCAGCAGGCACCGACGGGAGCCAAATCATGATTAGCGCACGCAAGCTCATCGTTGCTGTTGCCGCTCTCGCCGTGACGGCCGGTCTGGCCGGCTGCGGCGAACATGACCAGGTGGTCGCGTACCAGCAGGGCAAGTACCAGGGCAAGCCCGATACCAAGCCCTGGGACAACGACCCCGGGGCCAGCCTTTACACCACATCCAAGTGGACCAAGGGCGACAAGAGCAGCTGGGAGACCGCCCTGAAGTCGCGCGACCAGAATCAGAACGAATACACGCGCACTGAATAAGGAGCAGCCATGCGAGCTACTTTTGTAGGCGTGCGGTATTTCCTCCTGGGACTGATGCTGTTCCTGCCCTCGCTCGGTGGAATCGCCTGGGCCCAGGCGCAGGGGGAAACCCAGGCGCAGCGCCAGCAGGTGCAGCCGGGCAACAACGCGCCGGTGTGGCGCGAAGTGCGTTCTGGCAAGGAGGGCATCACTACCGTCAAGGGACGCGAGACCGGGGTTCTGATCCAGACCTGGGGCGAGACCTGGCGCAAGCTGCGCAACGGTCCGATTACCCTGTACGGCGGCTGGCTGGTGGTGCTGGTGCTGATCGCCCTCGGCCTATTCTACAAGTTGCACGGGCCCATCGGCCTGCACAGCCCGCCCACGGGAAAGATGATCGAGCGCTTCTCCAGCTTCGAGCGCATCGCGCACTGGAGCATGGCCATCAGCTTCTGCATACTCGGTCTCAGCGGCCTGACCATGCTGTTCGGAAAATATGTGCTGTTGCCGGTGATCGGCCACACGCTGTTCAGCTGGCTGGCGGAACTCGGCAAGAATCTGCATAACTTCGTCGGGCCGATCTTCCTGTTCAGCATCGTGGTGTTCGTGGTGAAATTCATCCGCGACAACATTCCGCGCGGCTACGACATCACCTGGCTGGTCAAGGGCGGCGGCGTGCTCTCAGGGGAAGTCGTGCCCTCGGGCCGCTTCAACGCCGGCGAGAAAATCTGGTTCTGGGGCGGCGTCATCGGCCTGGGCACGATATCCTGCGCCAGCGGCCTGGTGCTGGATTTTCCGAACTTCGATCAGACGCGGGCATTGATGATGCTCGCCAACATCGTGCATGTCATCGCCGCGATCCTGTTCATCGCCTGGTCGTTCACCCACATCTATCTGGGCACCGTGGGAACGACCGGCGCATTCGAGGCGATGCGCGACGGCTACGTCGACGAGACCTGGGCGCGCGAGCACGCGCAATACTGGTACGACGACGTCAAGGCCGGCAGGAGAGCGCTCCCGTCCGGCACGCCGGGCGCGACTGCCGCGGCGGCGCGGGCGCAGGTTCAACATTGAGGAGACGGACATGAAGACCGGAAAATGGCTTGCCGCGGGAATGCTGGCGTTTGCGTTGAGCACAGGACTGGCCCAGGCCAAGATTCCCGTTGCGCCGATGGACGACGCAGCCAAAGCCAAGGCCGAAGAAGCGAAAGCCAAGGCCGCCGCCGACGCGAAAAAGGATGCCGAGGACCTGGCGAAAGCGCAGGACCG
>CAWKAM010000030.1:0-14363 GCA_963847605.1 uncultured delta proteobacterium
ATTGGCCACGGTCTGGTATGAAGTGATAAACTTCGTATGTTTCAACCCAAGATCTTCGGTTTTCAGACATTTCAAAACCGAGAAGAAATTGCAGAAATCTATGATCAGAAAAATGGGTTATGACATAATTCTTGTATGCTGCTATAATCATAACAAATCAGAATTCCAAAGTTTTGGAGCCTTTTCAAATTGAATTTATTGTTTATTTGTATTGCACCCGATTGATTTTTGAGGAATATTAAAGTTGGGATGATATAAATTGTCATATAAGTGAATTATGAAGAGTGCGAATTACCCTAAGCAAAACATATCCTCTATATACTCGACACCGTGGTAAATCATCTGCAGAAGGTACTGGATGCCAAATAAAGCTCGCTCTTCATGAGAAACAGCTACCTACCCGCCTTAGTAATCCCATCTATCAGAGAACTCATCATCTCTTCTTGAGCATAGCGAAGAATCTCATTCTTTGGTATTATACAGGCCGGGATTTAAACAACAGCCTGAAACATACTGAAACTATCACCGAACACAGCCATATGAGGAGGAAGTTAATATGAGCGAGATACTTGATGTCTTGGCACGGGAGATACTTGATTCACGGGGAAATCCGACCGTTGAGGTAGATGTCTATCTGTCTACCGGCGACATGGGCAGGGCAGCCGTTCCCTCGGGCGCATCCACCGGTGCCAGTGAGGCCGTTGAGCTGCGTGACGGTGACCCCAAGAGATACAAGGGCAAAGGCACCACCAAGGCGGTGGAAAATGTTAATAAAAAGATCGCACCCGCCCTGGTGGGGTTGGATGTCCTGGACCAGGTGGGTATAGATAGTCTGCTGCTCGAGCTGGATGAGACCGAGAACAAATCAAAGCTCGGTGCCAACGCAACCACAGGGGTGTCCGTGGCTGTGGCACGGGCGGCTGCGAACTTCTTCGGACTGCCGCTTTACCGGTACATCGGCGGGGCGTTTGCCCGGGAACTCCCGGTGCCGCAGATGAACATCATCAACGGCGGCAAGCATGCGGACAACAATGTGGACCTACAGGAATTCATGGTAACGCCCATAGGCGCTCCGAACTTCCGGGAGGCCCTGCGCTACGCGGCCGAGACCTTTCACGCACTGCGCGAGATCCTTATCAAAAATGATTATGCCACGGGCGTGGGTGACGAGGGCGGGTTTGCGCCCAACCTGAAATCCAATGCCGAGCCCTTCGAGCTTATTGTCCAGGCCATCGAGAAGGCCGGCTATAAGCCCGGCGAGGATGTGGCCATTGCCATAGATGCTGCTGCCAGCTCCTTTTACAAGGACGGGAAGTACATCCTTGCCTCCGAGAAGGACCCGGAGCGGACTGCTGAGGAGATGATCGACTTCTATGAGGAACTCATCAAGAAATACCCCATCGTCTCCTTGGAAGACGGCCTTGATGAGGCCGACTGGGACGGCTGGAAAAAGCTCATGAAGCGCCTGGGCGGCAAGGTCCAGATCGTCGGCGACGACATCTTCGTGACCAATCCCAAGTTCCTTGCCCGCGGCATAAAGGAAAAGGCAGCCAACTCCATCCTCATCAAGGTGAACCAGATCGGGACACTGACCGAGACCATGCAGACCGTTGAGATGGCCCGCAGGGCCGGGTTCACCACAGTCTTTTCCCACCGCTCCGGCGAGACCGAGGACGCCTGGCTGGCTGACGTGGCGGTCGGGTACAGCGGAGGCCAGCTCAAGACCGGCTCCACCTCCCGGGGAGAGAGACTTGCCAAGTACAACCAGCTCATGCGCATCGAGGAAGAGCTCGGGGCCTCGTCCGTGTTCAGAGGGAAGGACGTATTGTATAGCATAAAAAAGTAAACACCAGGGGGGGCTGACGCCCCCCTTTCCGTGAACAGTGATCACTGATCAGTGACCAGACAACAGCAAGCAAAAAATTCAGGAACCAAATTCATTTCTTCTGAATTCAGACTCTCGAATCCAAAATTCTTTTCCTGTCCACTAATCACAGGCCACTGTTCACTCAAACATCCCATCCTTGCTTTTTTTCCATGTTTGGATTAACCATCCCGTTTTATGTGTGTATTATACTCTAAGGCGTCATGCCTATGAGCATACCTTACCAGTGAAAAAGGAGGCACAATGAGGGAAGTCGTCATCACCTCTGCAGTGAGGACACCCAATGGGAGTTTTGGCGGTGCTTTGGCACAGATGAGCCCTATTAAATACGGGGCCATTGCCATCGAAGAGGCAATCAAACGTTCAAAGATCGAGAAAGGGCATGTAAACGAGGTTATCTTGGGTATGGTCCTGCCCTGCGGCCATGGCCAGAACCCTGCAAGAATAGCGGCAGTCCAGGCAGGTTTGCCGTGGGATGTCGGATGCATCACCATCAACAAGGTGTGCGGCTCTGCCCTGAAAGCCATGATGCTCGCCGTCCAGGCCATCCGGAACGGCGATGCCGATATCGTAGTGGCTGGCGGTATGGAGAATATGAGCATGGCACCCTACTACCTCGAGAAGGCCCGTTTCGGTTATCGCATGGGTCCAGGCTCAATCCAGGACCATATGGTGCACGACGGGCTGTGGGATGTGGTGAATGATTTTCACATGGGTATCTCCAATGAACTCTGCTCTGAAAAGTACAATATTTCCCGCGAGGACCAGGACCGGTATGCCCAACGGTCATACAGCCTGGCGTTGAAATCTATAAAGGAGGGGAAGTTCGCCGAGGAGATCGTCCCGGTGGGCGTACCCCAGCGAAAAGGAGATCCTAAGATCTTCAGCGTGGATGAGTGCCCGCGCGAGACTACCTATGAGATGCTCAGTAAGATGCCGAGCGCCTTCAAGAAGGGCGGCGTCACCACTGCAGGCAATGCATCCACTATTTCGGATGGCGCATCGGCGGTGGTACTCATGGCAAAAGAGAGGGCCAAGGAACTCGGGTGTACCATCCTTGCCACTGTAGGCGCCCAGGCCTCTGCGGGTCTCGACATGAAATATGTTCTCGTTGCCCCCATCCTTGCCATACCCAAGGTATTGAAGAAGGAAGGGATCGGGCTTAACGACGTGGACTTCTTTGAGATTAATGAGGCCTTTGCAGGTTCGACCCTGGCGGTCATCCGGGAGCTCGGCATCGACATGGACAAGGTGAACGTGAACGGCGGCAGCATAGCGCTGGGCCACCCGATAGGCTCCAGCGGTACCCGCGTATTCACCACCATGATCCACGAGATGAAACGCAAGGACAAGACCATAGGCCTAGCAACGCTCTGCCTGGGCGGGGGCGAGGCAGTGGCTTTGATTGTAAGGCGTTAGTGGATATAGTTTCCCTTCTAAATATTTAAGGAGCAAACCATGGATATAGAGACCTTCGGTGTTATCGGCGCAGGACAGATGGGGAACGGTATCGCCCAGGTGGCGGCTGCAAGCGGGCTTTTTGTCATCATGAACGATATAAACGAGCAGTTCGTGCAGGGCGGCATCAAGACCATCACCAAAAATTTACACCGCCAGGTGGAAAAGGGCACCCTGAAGGAAGGCGATTCGAAGATCATACTGGACAGGATCAAGACAAGCACCAGCCTCAAAGACATGGCAGCCGCCGATTTTGTAGTGGAGGCAGCATCGGAAAAGGAGGATATCAAGTTTTCCATCTTCAAGGAACTCGATGCTGTCTGCCCGCAGCATGCCATCCTCTCCACGAACACTTCATCCATCCCCATCGGCAGGGTTGCATCCAAGACCAAGAGGCCGGAGAAAGTGATCGGCATGCACTTCATGAACCCGGTGCCTGTTATGAAACTCTGCGAGATCATCAGGGGTATTGCCACATCCGAAGAGACCTTTAAGATTACCTGGGACCTTGCGCTCAAGTTCAACAAGACCCCGGCCGAGGCCAATGACTACCCTGGCTTCATCAGTAACCGCATCCTCATGCCCATGATCAATGAGGCCGTCTACTGTCTCTACCACGGTGTAGGCACCAAAGAGTCCATTGATACGGTCATGAAGCTGGGGATGAACCACCCCATGGGCCCGCTTACCCTGGCCGACCTCATCGGCCTGGACACCTGTCTTGCCATTATGGAGACCCTGTACAACGGTTTCTGCGATTCCAAGTATCGCCCCTGCCCCTTGCTCAGGAAATATGTCGAGGCCGGCTGGCTTGGCCGTAAGTCTGGAAAGGGATTCTACGAGTATAAATAGAAACAAAAGGCGGCTGGTAATGGAGGAGCACCTTCAGGTGCGAACCATCCCGATGTAGCGGCTAAAAGCCGCTCCTGCAACATACAACATATTATCAAGATGTAGGAGCGCCTTCAGGCGCGACCCATCTTTGGATGTCGCGGCTAAAGCCGCTCTTACAGAATAAAGTACGGGGACAAGTCCCGCCCCTATTCACACGATTCACTAGTCACCAGTCACTGCCTTTCCGATCACTGGACATTATTTTTCTGTCCTGTACACCTCAATGAAATCCACATATGAGGTCGCCTTCTCACCCGTATTATCTGAGTCGTTCATGATGCCGATGGTGGCGTGTCCGGGCGGCTTCTTTTTGAAGATTTCTTCGTAATCCTTCAAGATATTAACTTCTTCATCAACCCATTGCCCTACATGACTGCTGCCTTTTTCAAGGAAGATCATCCTGTTCCGGTCCGTATACGGGCTTGCAATAGTTCTCTCGGGCAGGACCGTGCTCGACCAAACATAATTCAGGGAGCCCCATGGTGGATATTCACCATAGATGAGCCTGGCCGCATTGAAGATGGCACGGTCGATGGGCCCTGCCTTCTGCGGATCATACTCGAAGGCGATATAGATCCTGATGGGATAATCATCCCCGGATTTCACTTTTGGGTCGGCATGTCTATAGATGTTCGAGACCTTCCAGCGCCACCTTATATTCGGATATTCATAGACATCAAATGATCTCTTGTAGACAAGCAGAGATGCGGATGCATCGCTCCTGGCCGCCAGATAAGATTCCGAACCCGATCTTTCAATCCTGTACACAGTGTGTCTTGATATCTTGGGAAAGAAGACATCTTTCCATGCGGACAGGTCATTGAAATCTTCCCGGAATAAGACCTGATCGCTTGCAGAAAAGGCAGGGTATGCAAGCACGCCGATGAAAAGTGCTAAACATGCCAGCGTTCGTACAAGGATTCCCTCATCGAGGGAGGAATTTGATGTGTGCATAATGTGTACCCTTTTCTTTAAAAATCAATCAGTTGCTTCTCTACGCTCAGTTGGCACCATGTGTTCATCACCCATAGTCTATTCATGTTTGCACTCCTTCATTTAGGCTCGGCGAGTTACCCTGTTTCTTACAGCCATCATCAGCTGTTTCATCCATACGCCTATGGATCGCTCCCTGCTCCGGTAAAGGGCTGCAAGGTCATCAATCGGCATGCCGAGAAAGAAACCCACCATGGCGAGCTGGTTCAGTACCCAGGTTCTGAAAGGGCTGACGGCCTGAAACCGCCGGGAAGAGGTAGAGACCTTTGAATGCAGGATCACGACCCGGCCTTTTTTCTTCATGGTGCGGATAAAGGCCACATCTTCCATGATGGGTACTTCGGGGAATCCCCCTGCATTATGGAAGGTACCTTTCCTCACAAAAAAACCCTGGTCGCCATAAGGAAGCTTCAGGTAACGCGACCTCAGATTCGCCCCAAAGGCAATGAGATCCATCACGAAATCGCCCTCATTGAAGCCCAGGCTGAAGGCCCCGGCAGCAACATCGGAATCGGCCAGTGCCGACCTGATAGCGTCATCATACCCACGTGGCAGCACGGAATCGGCATGTGCGAAGAGGAGGATATCGCCAAGTGCATGCCCGGCCCCCTCGTTCATCTGGGCCGCCCTTCCCTTGTGCGTTGGAACAACCCTTGCCCCCAAGCTTGTTGCCAGCTCTCGCGTGCCGTCGATGCTGCCTCCGTCGGCCACGATCACCTCCACATTTTTCCCTGCAAGAGCACTCCTTACCACCTGTCTGATAAAGATTTTTTCATCGATTGCAGGGATGATGACCGAAATCATGGGCAGCGAACGCGCCTTCACCGCCTCATGCCATGAAGAAAGGTCCTCAGGCCGGTCTATGTCCGAGAGCCTGTCAAGGAGGACCACTTGAAGGCCGATACCTTTTATGATCTCATAAGTATGTTTCAGGGCTTTGCCGGTGGCCCAGGGTATGGACCGGAAGATCTCCGGCATGGGCCCTTTGAGCCCTATGAGATAATATCCGCCGTCCGCGCTTGGACCGATGGCACAATCGCACTCTTTTAAGGCAGAAAAGGCCTGCCTGAGGATGGCAGAGGTAATGCCCGGGCAATCGGTTCCGATGAGCACTACACGCTGCGATCCGCCGGTAAATGCCCTTAAGAATGATGCATGCATCTTTCCACCAAGATCGATACCTTCCTGGGGTATGAAGCAGAGCTCCGTTCCAAAGAGGGCCTCCATCTTCCGTTCATCACCGCCGTTATAATGAACTTCAAGGTCAATACCGTCGGTTGTCGCGAAATTGCGGGCAGTTTCCAATGCATGTTTGGCCATTTCGTTCTGCAGGATTGCTGCGCCATCTTTGCCAAGAACAGGGATCAGGCGGGTCTTGACATTTCCCGGTTCAGGGTAACGGGTGAAAATGATCAGGGTGTCTTTTATCTTCATATCATCAACATATCATCAACAACACTCATTGCAAGAACAGGCGAAGAGAAAATCAGTCTTATTTGCTCAAAGTACTTTCGTATCTCTTCCTGATCTCCTCCATACGTTTCCGGTTCACCCCGAGGTCGGAGTAGCCCTTTCTGGAGGCGGAACGGAAGTTGATGAGCTTGTTCGTGTCATCAAAAGAGAACTCCACATCATCCACAAACCGGAATAAACGTGAAGTGAACTCTGCATGAATGTAATCACCCGTATCAGTGATGACCTTTGCCCTTCTCATCGATGATATCACCTGTATAAGCCGCTGCTTTGCCTGCTCCATGGTCCCGGTGTACCTGATAGGATCGATGCGGTGTTTGTCGTCCTGGGCCTGGGTTGAAACACAATTGGGGCTGCCTGGACATGGTGCAAACTTCCCTTCCTTCACCCCGAGCATGGATGGCCTGGTGCCCGAGCAGCATGATAGGAACAGACACAACATGATGGCACTACCTATTTTCATATCTTTCTCCTTATCTTCATTTACAGACATAACCTCTTAAGCGATAAGCTTAGTATAAGAATAAGGACGGGCATTGGAAATGTCAAAGGCTCCTCCCCGGATCAAGAGGCCTGTTGTCCGGCTCCGGATTAAGGATATTCCCTGATCCGGCACCTAACTGATAAAAAACCATACCTAAGTTCTAGACTGCCTCATATGATTATTGTAATAGAGAATGCAAAAGTGTGCCGCTCCATGTTGTCTTGAATGTCAAATCCGGTTTTATAAATGCGGCAGGCTTTTATAGAGATGTCGTACAGAACATATGACAGTCGGAGGTCAGATACATGTCAATAAATTCGGAACTTGATGAGCGCTGCATCAATACCATCCGCTTTCTCGCAGCAGATGCCATCCAGAAAGCAAACTCAGGCCATCCGGGTCTTCCGCTGGGCGCGGCCCCCATGG
Source organism: uncultured delta proteobacterium (assembly GCA_963847605.1). Lineage (GTDB taxonomy): Bacteria > Desulfobacterota > Desulfomonilia > UBA1062 > UBA1062 > MWEI01. The sequence goes on from CAWKAM010000030.1 coordinate 7,614, forward strand.
CCTATGTACTATGGACCAAACACTTGAAACACAACCCTGCCAATCCCAGATGGGTGAACAGAGACCGCTTTGTTCTATCCGCAGGCCATGGATCAGCTCTCTTATATGCCCTGCTCCACCTTACCGGGTACGATCTGCCTCTGAGTGAACTCAAAATGTTCCGGCAATGGGGCAGCAAGACCCCCGGACATCCTGAAAACCATATTACTCCCGGTGTTGAAATTACCACCGGCCCTCTTGGCCAGGGGATATCGAGCGCTGTAGGAATGGCCATGGCCGAGGCCCATCTGGCATCGGTGTACAACCGCCCGAACCATACAATCATGGACCACTACACCTACGTGCTCGCCGGCGACGGCGATCTTATGGAGGGTGTGGCCTATGAGGCGTGCTCACTTGCAGGCCACCTGGGACTTGGAAAACTCATCGTACTCTATGACAGCAACCGCATCTCGCTGGCCGGTTCGACCGAGTTGTGCTTTACTGAAGACACGGAGAAAAGGTTTGAGGCCTGCGGTTGGCATACGCAGCGCGTCTATAACGGCAACGATCCGGCTGACATACACTTGGCCCTTGTATCGGCCAAGGAGGAGAAGAGCAAACCATCACTCATCATCGTAGATACAATGATCGGTTTTGGAGCTCCGAATAAACAAGGTTCCTACAAGGTCCATGGCTCCCCGCTGGGTGAGGAGGAGCTCCGCCTTGCAAAGAAGTCTTTTGGCTGGGACGAATCCAGGCAGTTCTTTGTCCCGGATGATGCAAGCAGGCACTTCCTCAAGGCCAAAGATCGTGGTAAAGCCCATGAATCCGACTGGCAGCAGGCATTTTTCCGCTACAGCAGGTCTAACCCCGAGCTGGCGGAAGAGTTCAGGCTGAGAATAAGCGGGGAACTCCCCAAGGGGTGGGATGCCGGACTCTCCGATCTCTTCAAAGACAAAAGGCCCATTTCGACAAGAAAGGCCGGCGAGGTTGTGCTCCAGCAGCTTGCCCGGAATATACCCGCACTGGCGGGAGGCTCTGCCGACCTGAACCCCTCGACACTCACCTGGATAAAGGAGTGTGGAGACTTCCAATGCCCCGAGCTCTGCTGCGACGACATCCAGGGCACAGTAGGCAAGTGCTGGAATTATGAGGGAAGGAATATCCACTTCGGTGTTCGCGAGCATGCCATGGCCGCCATTATAACCGGCATGTCGCTGCATGGCGGTATGATCCCCTATGCATCAACCTTCCTTACCTTCTCCGATTACATGCGGCCGGCCATACGTATTGCATGCATGTCCAAAGTCCGTGCCATCTATATCTTCACTCACGACAGCATCGGCGTGGGTGAGGACGGCCCCACCCATCAACCCATCGAGCACATCATGAACCTTCGGGGAGTGCCGAACCTTGCAGTCATACGTCCTGCAGATGCTTTCGAGACCTTGCATGCGCTCAAGATTGCGATGAACAGAACCGAGGGCCCCACGGCCCTTATCCTCACCCGTCAAGACGTTCCTGCCATTGACAGGAATAGATGTGCTCAGGCAAAAGGACTCGAGCGCGGCGGATATATCCTGTGGGAGTCGGCCAAGACACTGCCCAGTGTGATCATTATCTCAACAGGCTCTGAGCTGAGCCTTGCCCTTGAAGCCGCATATGAACTATCGAATGAGAAGATAAAGGTGCGCGTGGTCTCACTGCCGAGCTGGGAGCTTTTTGAGAAACAATGCCTTGAGTACCGGGTGAGCGTCCTCCCACCGGAGGTCAGGGCCCGCGTGGCAGTCGAGGCGGGACTGAGGCTTGGATGGGAGCACTATGTGGGTCTGGACGGAGTCATCATCGGCATGGACGGCTTCGGCGCCAGTGCACCTGCAGGCGTGCTCTACGAAAAATTCGGCATCACTACCCAGGCCATTATTGAAGCTGCAAAAGCACTGGTGAAGAAAAAAGGAAAGAAGTAAGGAGTACATTCATGGGAAAACTTCATGATCTTGCCGCTTTCGGGCAGTCCGTCTGGTTCGATTTCATCCAGAGATCATTGATCAGCTCGGGTGATCTTCAGGATCTCATCGATCAGGGTGTCCGCGGCGTGACCAGCAACCCCACTATCTTCGAGAAGGCCATTGCAGGCAGCCACGATTATGATGATGCCTTAAAGAGGCTCGCCAAGGCCGGAAAATCCGTGGAGGAAATCTACGAGGAGCTCGTGCTGCGTGATATCATGCTGACAGCCGATCTTTTCCTGAGCGTGTATGTGCGTACCCGCGGGCTCGACGGGTATGTAAGCCTTGAGGTTAATCCTGCACTTGCCTATGATACCGACAAGACTGTTCAGGAGGCAAAAAGGCTCTTCAAAACCTTGGGCAAGCCCAACGTCATGATCAAGGTCCCTGCAACGGATGCCGGCATTCAGGCCGTTGAAGCACTCATCGCAGACGGGGTGAACGTGAATGTGACCCTGCTCTTCTCCGTGAACCAGTATGTAAAGGCTGCTGAGGCCTACCTCTCCGGGTTGGAAAAATATATGGCAACAGGCGGCGATATTTCTAAAGTCGCATCAGTTGCCTCATTCTTTGTGAGCAGGGTGGACACCTCGGTAGATGCAGAACTCGAAAGGCTTGGTAACAGAGATCTGTTAGGAAAGGCCGCCATTGCCAACGCAAAGATCGCCTATGCGCGTTTCAAGGAGATCTTTTCGGGACAGCGCTGGGCGCGGCTGGCAGGGAAAGGTGCACATGTTCAGCGGGTCTTGTGGGCAAGCACCGGCACTAAGAACCCCGGATACCCCGATACCCTTTATGTCGATAAGCTCATCGGTCCCCATACGGTGAACACCTTGCCGCCCGTTACCCTCGGCGCTTTTCTCGACCATGGTCATATCGCTTCCTCTCTCGATTCCCGCCTTGAACAAGCTGAAGGGGAGATTAACGAACTCATGAAACTTGGGGTTGATCTGGATGTAATCACCAGAAGACTTGAAGAGGATGGTGTCAGGCTTTTCGCCAGGTCCTTTGAATCACTTTTGAACAGTATAAAAAATAAGAAGAATGAGGTTTCATAACCATGGCAAAATGTGAGATGAGCCTCGGTCCTTACCGATCAGCTGTGGAGGAAGCCCTCAAAAAGATAGGAAGCAACAGAATTATAGAGCGGATATGGGACATGGACCACACGGTCTGGAAGAAAGAACCCGAAGAGATCACCAACAGACTCGGCTGGCTCAGGAGCCCCATGTCCATGAGGCAGCGCATCCCGGAACTGACGGCATTCACCGATGAAGTGCGCTCGGCGGGCTGCACACAAGCCCTTCTGCTCGGCATGGGCGGGTCTTCTCTCGCATCGGATATGATGCGCCAAACCTTCGGAATCAAGGAAGGATATCTCGACCTGGCTATTCTCGACAGCACAGACCCTGCTGCGGTTGCCTATCAAGCCGGGAGGATCGACCCTGCAAAATGCCTCACAATCGTATCTTCGAAATCCGGCACCACAACCGAGGTGCTATCGTTTTTTAAATACTTTTATAACCGGACAGCTCAAGCCATCGGCAAAGACAAGGCAGGCGATCATTTCATTGCCATTACGGATCCGGGCAACTCACTGAATGACCTGGCTCAGAAATGCCGTTTCCGGAAGGTGTTTGCCGGTGATGTAACGATCGGCGGCCGTTTCTCTGTTTTGTCCATCTTTGGGCTCCTGCCTGCCGCCCTCATGGGTTTGGATATAGCACTCCTGCTCAACAGGGCAGTAGCCATGGTTGAGGCATGCGAGAATACGAATGTATCCTTATCCGGGGTTAATGAAGGGGTGAAACTGGGTGCGGCACTCAGTGCACTTGCCCTAAACGGCAGGGATAAGCTCACCTTCTTCATCTCTGAAAAGGCGGCGAGCTTCGGCGACTGGGTGGAGCAGCTCATCGCCGAGAGCACGGGCAAGGAGGGTAAAGGCATCCTCCCGGTGATCGGAGAGACACCAGACAGCCCTGAGCTGTACGGCAAGGACAGGGTCTTCGTCTCCATGAAGCTCCCGGGAGATGCTTCCACCGAGCCCTCTTTAGGGAAACTCGCGGATATGGGCCATCCTGTGATACGAATCTTCCTGGATGACATCTATGATCTTGGCGCCCAGTTTTTCCTCTGGGAGTTTGCCACATCCGTGGCCGGAAGCGTTTTGAACATTAATCCCTTTGACCAGCCCGATGTCGAATCAGCCAAGGTGCTGTCCCGCAAGGCCATGGATGATTACCGGAAGCAGGGCCGCCTGAGCACACTGGCCCCGGCCTTGATCGATAAAAATATTTATGTGTTTGCCGATTCACAATCAAGCACCCTGAGGCAGGCCGTGCACAGTTTTCTTTCCGATGCAGCGGATGGCGCATATATCTCCATCCAGGCCTATATAAACCCCGACCGGGAGGTCAACAAGGCTTTAAAGTCATTGAGGCTCTGCCTGTTGGATATATACCGCATCCCCACGACGCTCGGTTATGGACCGCGCTTCCTCCATTCGACCGGCCAGCTCCATAAAGGTGATGCCGGGAAAGGTCTCTTCATCCAGATCACCTGCAACGACATCCAAGACCTGCCGATTCCTGATGAGGCCGGCTCCGACAACTCGTCCATGACCTTCGGCATCCTCAAGGCGGCTCAGGCCATCGGAGATGCGGCAGCACTCAAGGCTGCAGGCAGGAAACTCATCAGACTTCACATTGCCGGTTCCGACATCCCCTCGGCTATTGAAGTTATTACTAATGCCTTGCGTTAGAGACGTGCAGACCTCGCTTTACCCTCTTCGTTAGGAGAAGAGTCACATGGCACATTTTGACTATGACCTCGGGATCATCGGCGGGGGAGCTGCAGGCCTCACGGCGGCAGCGGGTGCTGCACAGTTCGGTGCAAAGACCATCATCATCGAAAAGTCAGGCTTGCTCGGCGGTGACTGCCTGCACTTCGGATGTGTACCGTCCAAGACCCTCCTCCAAACCGCCTCTGTCTGGTCACTGGCCCGAAGATCCGGGGAGTTCGGCCTGCCGGGGTTAACCCTTCCGCAGGTAAACCTCGGTTCCGTCATGGACCGGGTGGCTGAAGTGATCGATACAATCCAGCACCACGACTCTCCCGAGAGATTCTGTTCTCTCGGTGCCCTTGTCCGCTTCGGCAACCCGACCTTTGCGGATGACCATGTTGTGGAACTCGATGGAGAGCGCATATCGGCCAGGAGCTGGATTATAGCTACGGGGTCTTCTCCTGCCCTGCCCCCGGTCGAAGGGCTGAGCAATACCCCATTCTGGACGAATGAAACCGTGTTCTCCCAGAGAAAGCTCCCTGACCGCCTTATCGTGCTCGGCGGAGGGCCCATCGGATGTGAAATGGCCCAGGCATTCCAGCGCCTCGGATCAAAGGTAACCATAATCGAATTTCTCGGCCAGATCCTCGGCCCGGAAGACACTGATGTGGCGGATATCCTCAAAGAACGCCTCATAGGAGAAGGTATCGAGATCCATACCGATACAAAAGCCATCAAAGTGGAATCAAGGAACGCGAACATCCTTCTCACAATCGGTCCGGCTCGCGGAGAGGGTTTTACACGGATCATCGAGGGAGATGCCCTGCTCGTCGCTGCAGGCAGGAAACCGAATGTGGATGGACTTGCCCTGGAATCGGCCGGCGTCTTGTATACTGATCGAGGAATACCGGTAAATGCACCGTATGAAGACGAACATCCCCCACATCTATGCCTGCGGGGATGTGAACGGGGTCATGCCCTTTACCCATGTGGCCGGCTATGAAGGCGGTATTGCCCTGGCCAATGCGGTCCTGCGCCTCCCGCGCAAGGCCGACTATACCAAGATCGGGTGGTGCACCTACACCGACCCCGAGATTGCGAGTATCGGGCTTAATGAGAAGCGTGCACAAAAAGAGGGCACCGTATATAGTGTCATCGAAGAGCGTTTCGCTCAAAACGATCGTGCCGTTGCCGCGGGAGAACCAGGGGGCAAGATCAAGTTGCTGCTGAACACCAAGGGCTCTCCGATCGGTTGCCAGATCATCGGGGCGCATGCAGGCGAACTCATCCATGAATGGATCATTGCCATGAACGGAAAAGTGAAACTATCCACCATGGCAGGCACTGTCCACCTTTACCCGACCCTCTCAGAGGTCTCCAAACGATCAGCCGGAGATTTTTTCGCTTCAAAGCTCTTCTCTGATAAGACCAGATCCATACTCCGCCTGCTCTTCAATCTTAAGGGAAGGGCGTGCAGTGTGAATGAAGAAAGATTGAGTGAATGAGATAGGACCATCGAGGAGACCATAATGTCATTATTCCTGCTCACCATTTTCAGTATTTATAGTGCCGTGCACGTCTATGCCTTCTTCAAGGTGAAGGCCGCCTTCCCTTTCGGGGCCGGTACAGGCATCCTGCTTGGGAATCTTTTTGGCAGTCATGACCTTTGCCCCCATTTTTGTCCGGATACTGGAAAGGCATGGGTATGAATTTTCAGGCCGGTTAATGGCATACATCGGTTACAGCTGGATGGGCATCATCTTCCTGTTTTTCACCCTTTCTCTCTTGACCGATCTCTATCACCTCTTCGTACAGGGTGCCGGGCTGATCTTTCACAAGGACATGGGCCTGCTCATACCCTCGTCAAGAATCGCCTTTCTCGTCCCCCTCTTCCTTGCCCTTGGCCTGGCCCTCTATGGATACTTCGCCGCACTGAACATCCGCCCGGAGATGGTCACCCTCAGATCACCCAAGATC
>CAWKAM010000031.1:0-18812 GCA_963847605.1 uncultured delta proteobacterium
ATACCCTTCATCTATCCATCCTCTGTATCAATCATTATAAAGCCTCATATCCCACATAATCGACGCCGGCCAGATGGATGTCCAAATTCACAACAGCCGAGGTTTCCGATCATATGTATCCGAATATCCCTGTACTCTCTCTGCAGATCTTGCTTGAAGACCCGAACCTTTCGGTTTATTTAAAGGGTAAGAGGCTTTAAAAGATACATTTTGTGTTAATATCAATATAGTCATGAATCTGTCCATAAAGAGATTTTTGTATAATTATATAGTCCCCTACATAGGTCTGTTTCTTATCAGGCTTATATCTTTAACCTACCGAATCATGGTCATTAACCCCGAGATTGAAAAATCGATCTTTGCAAGGGGAGATGTGCCCATCTATATATCATGGCATCAGCGATTTTTCCCCGGGATCACCTTCTTTGCCGAAAGGCACCGCATCTCCATCATGATAAGCAAAAGTAAAGATGGAGACTCTATTTCAAAAATCGTTCATATCCTGGGGTGGACTCCGGTGAGGGGATCGTCAACAAGGGGTGGGAAAGAAGCCCTTGATGAGCTCAAAAGACGTGCGCAGGAAGGGTGTACCATCGGGCATATCGTTGATGGACCCAAAGGGCCGTTCGGGGTGGTAAAACCCGGTCTTCTGGTTATCGCGCAGCATTCAGGAATGCCGATTCTACCCGCTATTGTTTCATCCGAAAAGAGATGGGTGTTTAACAGCTGGGATAAATTTATCGTGCCGAAGCCGTTTTCACGGGTAATTATCATGTTTGATAAGGAAACCTATATACCGTCTGATATTGACAGCGATGAATTTGAAAGGCTCCGCCTATCCATACAGGAAAGGCTCTATGAGTTATACCAAGAGGCAGACGATTACTGGACCAAGACAAAAAACATATTAAAAGACATGGCATAATTTGAGGGGCATAACATGATAGAAAAGATATGCGAGCACGAGAAAAGGTGGGTTAACGTATGTTCTTGCTTAAAAAAATAATCGGCTTTGTGCTCATGCCGATGTCTATTCTCCTTGTCCTCTTCTTCTTCGGTATTATCATGCTCTGGTCAACGAAGAGGCAGCGCGCGGCAAAGATAATCCTCACGCTCACCTGCCTCCTGCTTGTGTTCCTGAGCTATGGCTTCCTGTCATATTGGCCCCTGGAGAAGCTGGAAAGCCTTTACCCACCCCTTGATGTGAAGATGACCCGATTGAACGATATCAACTGGGTTGTCGTGCTTGCCGGTGAAGGTCAAGAGACAACGGTTCGTCTTGTAGAAGGAATACGCATCTATAGGAGTCTGCCCGGAGCAAGACTCCTTGTGTCAGGAGGAAAGGTATACCCCACAGCCCCTGCACCTGCTTCGGAAGAGATGGCCAGGATGGCTGTAGAACTCGGTGTAAACCCTACCGACATCGTTCAGGAAAGCATATCGAGAGATACCAAGGATGAGGCAAAGATCATTAAATCGATGCTCGGTGAAAAGCAGTTTATCCTGGTGACATCTGCTTATCACATGCCGCGCTCCATGGCACTCTTCATGGCACAGGGCATGCGACCAAACCCGGCTCCGACAGGGTTTCTCATAAAAGAGGGTAACCATCTTTCCCCTGTCCGGTTCTTCCCGAGTGCAGAGAGTATCCATGATGCCGAGCTTGTTGTTCACGAGGTCCTTGGTATTCTGAGTGCCAGGATCATGGGGCGACTGTAAAAGCAGTCTCGTTATATTGCCTGTCCCCTTTCTCTTCCTATCACAGGGCTCTCCTATCGCTAACCCACTATCTCCAGTTCATATTTGGAGCTCCCGAGGCCAAGCTTTTCAGCCTCGGCAATCTGCAGCCTGCCGTCTTTTTTGTGGAGAAGGCTCAAGATATCCCATCCCTCTTTAAGTATAAGGTCTGAAGCCCTGGAATCGGGGAGAGGGCTTACCTTGCTCAAGATGTCGAGCGTCGCAGAATCGATAGCCACAGGGTCATGGGAAATAAGTATCCCCTGATCCTGTGCGATGGGAGGATCGGCAAGTGGCATGCAGTCACACTCGGGTTGCATCTCCAGAAGGAAATTTATGTATACAATCCTGTTCGGTTCGAATGTCTTCAAAATTGCATTCGCCCCTTCTGCAACGGCCTTCATGAAGAGCTCATGCGATACAGGGACTTCGATGGCCTCCACCGGGCAGACCCGTGCACATCTTCCGCACCGCCAGCATTTATTTTTATCAACGGTATAGACATCATCCGGGAACGAGATACATTCGACCGGGCATACATTCATGCAATCGAAACACAGAACACATTTCGATTCATTCCATTTCATGGTTTCTCCCATGAGGAAGTGCATCTTTCCCCTTCCCTGGTGCCAGTCACCCCCTCTCGGTGCAGAGGATATCCCTCCCATGGAGATGTTTTTGATGGCCCCACCGAGAACCGCCTGTATATGCCCTTTTACATGGGTCAATACGACCATTGATTTTGCATCATGAATTGCCGAGGCCACAGCCATCTCACCTAAAGTCTCACCGGCATAAACCTTTATAGAATCGTTGCCGAAGATCCCATCCGCCATGATCACCGGGGCATCGAGTGTCAGATGGGTGTATCCCGCGTCTTTGGCTATCTCCAGGTATTCATAGCCGGGCACCCGCACCGAATCGGTAACAAAGGGCTTTGCAGGGACCCTTTTTACCGCGTCGACCACCTTTTTGACAAACTGGGGGCGTATGGTTTTGAATGCCCCATTATTGCCGAGGTGCATCTTCAAGGGGATAAGTTCATTTTCAGGGATAAACCTCTTCAGATCGAACTTCTCGAGAAATTTTTCAAATTTACCCATGAGTCCCGACTCGTAGGCAAAAGATTTCGATCGGGCTGTAATCTGGTATACCTTTGATTTCATGACTCCTCCTGCCTATTCATACTTTTCATAACACACTATTTCTTCCAGACTCTTCCTTGATTTCATCAGAGGCGGCTGATCCGGATAACCAAGGGGTATCATAGTAACAACACGAATGTGTTCGGGTATCTTGAGAATATCCTTTACCTCACCTTCATGGAAAGCCCCGAGCCAGCACGTGCCTAATCCCAGTTCGAAAGCCTGCAGGATCATATAGGCGCAGGCAATCGATACATCCACGGTGTATGCGCTTTGCCCGCAGGCCATGACACGCTCTGTCTCCGTCGCGCAGGCAACGATCACAACCGGGGCCTTGGCCACAAAAGACTGCCCTAAAGCCGCCTTTGTCAGCTTCTTCCTTGTTTCCTTGTCTCTTACAACTATAAACTTCCATTCCTGGCGATTGCTTGCGGATGGTGCAAGCCTGGCGGCATCCAACACCTTCTTAAGTTTCTCGTCTTCCACTTCGTAATCTTTGTAGGCCCTCACGCTTCTTCTGTTACTGATCGCGGTAAAAACATCCATACAATTTTTCTCCTTTTGTATGTATCGGTTTGAAAAAACCGATCGACCTTCGACTTATTATAAGGCCGGCTAAGATATTTTCAATTTCTTCCCCTTGAAATCCCTATCTTCAGACACGTGGACACGAACAAGGTTGAGGCAACATTCCATAATGGGGTCCTCAATATCACCCTGCCGAAGCTTGAGAGTGAAAAGAGCAGGAAGGTCGTTGTCAAGAGCCACTAAATCATTACCAATTAAAGGGTGATGAAAGGTTTAAACCTGTTGGACAAAGATTATCGCATGATCTATACATTGTTGTGACTGAAAATTACAATTTTCGCACATTTCCCGATTTTTCAAACCTATAACCACTTGATATCACTGGGTCATGATTTATGGCACAAGCTTTGCGTATTTTTTTATGATGAACTATGAGGGAAGGAGGGGTATCATGAATCTTGTGGGACTACAGGCAGCGCAACCCAATGTCGAGAATGCTAAAATCAGGGTTTTCAATTTGGTTACCCAATGCATTAAGGACATCGAGAAGACGGTTAATACCTCGGGCCTTACAATGCGAGATGTCGGTATCGGTGTTGAGAAATATTTGACAATGGGAGATTCCTATCTCATCGAACTGAAATTGCATATGTAACACAAGGGTTTTGGCAGACATTTCGAGTGTTCAGCTGCCGCCCAAATCCTATTCGATACGTGATTACTCAAGATTCAGGCATTCATGAATAAACCCCTGTAATTAAAAAGGGAATCATCAGATAAAACCGATCATAGAAAGCGAACATCCCCGCGGTTTGCTTTGGGCATGTTCGCTTGTGTCTTCTTAAAATGAAACAGGAGAATCCAGGTGCAGGCACTTGAGTTTTTATTCACAAGATACTATTAATGTTACAATTTTATTATTCTCATGAAAAGGAGCGAGCAATGAAGCGATATCCTTATTACCTTTTTGCGGTTATATTGTTCTTTGCAATATCCGTCAATGCCTGCACCAAACAGAACGCATCAAACACGAGTTCTGCAGCCCCGAGCTCAGGAGAGGCGAAGGTTACACAGGGAACTCAGGCCCCGCCCTCGAAGTCTTTCATGAGCGAGAGAGATTTCCGCAATGCCATCATCGATGTGGCGAAGCAGAACATCCCGGCAGTAGTACACATCGAGGTGACCCAGCGCCAGGAGATCGTGAATCCGTTTTCACCGTTTGAAAGCGACCCGTTCTTCCGCCGGTTCTTCGATTTTCCCCAGGAGCCCAGAAAGTTCAAAAGAGAACTTAAAGGGATCGGTACCGGCATGATCATCAACAAAGATGGATACATCCTGACGAATAACCATGTGGTGGCCGGTGCAACCCAGATACAGGTGATCCTCTCCGATGAAAGACAATTCGACGCCAAGGTCATCGGGACCGACCCAAAGACCGACCTGGCCGTGATAAAGGTCTCTGCAAAAGAAAAACTCCCCTCTGTCACCTTCGGCGATTCGGACAAGGTCCAGGTGGGTGAGTGGGTTGTTGCCATAGGTCACCCGCGTGGCCTCGATCAGACCGTTACACAGGGCATCATCAGCGCCAAGCACAGGCAGGGAATAACCGACCCGAACACATACCAGGATTTTCTCCAGACCGACGCTGCAATAAACCCCGGCAACAGCGGAGGACCGCTGCTCAACCTCGACAGCCAGGTCATCGGGGTTAATTCCATTATCGCATCACAATCGGGCGGTTCCGAAGGGCTTGGGTTCGCCATACCAAGCAACATGGCGCTGCACATAGCAAAGTCCTTGATGGGAACCGGCAAGGTTCAGCGGGGTTGGCTCGGGATATCGCTTCAGGATGTATCTTTTGATAAGATGAAGTCACTCAAGCTCAATACACCCAAAGGGGCTTACGTGATGGATGTGGTGAAGGGTGGCCCTGCCTCCAAGGCCGGGATCAAGACAGGGGACGTGATCATGAGCTTTGATGGGAAGGATATTGAGGATTCCGGTGCATTAAGGAACCTGGTTGCCGGCACACCCATTGGGAAAGAGGTGAAGCTCGGCATCATGCGCGATGGGAAGAAGATCACTATTCCAGTGAAGGTCGGAAACATAGAAGATGCAGCCAAGTTAATGGCCGCCTCCCTGAGGGATAAGTTGGGGGTGGATGTGAGGCCGATTAATGAAAATGAAAGGAGCAGATTCGGCCTCGATCAGGACCAGGGAGTTGCCATCAAATGGCTCGATCCGAATGGCCCACTAGCCAAGGCGGGCTTTGAGATCAACGACATTATCTTAAGGATAAACGACCAGACAATCGACAGCGTGGAGAACTTCGCATCCATTGTGAGTACCCTGAAGCAATTCCAGAAGATCACCATTTTTGTTGTCGATCATAGAACCGGTCAGACGGGTTATATTCAGGTAGAGATACGGTAGGGTTTATCTGATAAAAAAGAGGGGGACGTCTTTGCTCCGGCGTCCCTTTCTTCTTTCCTCTTACCGCCTATTATCGAACACGAGCTCTTAAACAATTGTGTTGTCGGCTGGTGGAAGACGGTCCTGTGTCTCGGCTGAAAGATCTTCAGCACGGTACGGTTTCCCTGGCCTGTTTTAGTTGCCGGCAGGAGATGGCGGAGAAAGTATGTTCTAAAAAGGTGTAAATAAGCTATCTGCTCTTTTTCTTTTCAAGCTTTGCCTGCTTCTTCTCTTTTGCTGTTTTCAACGGTTTTTTCTTCTCTTGTTTTCTGGTATCTTGTGATTTGGCCATATCGTTTCCTTTCCTAAAAACCTCTCGATATCATTATTTTATCATCTGTCATCACCCAATAACAACTCCAATGATCATTCCTGATAAAGGCTTCAATGATAGGCTATAAAACAGCCTCATCTTAGAGAAATCAAATTCCGATAAGTTACTCTGTATTCAAGAAAGAATTAAGTTTAGGAAATTTGGGGATGGGCTGATGCGATACTACAAACAGTTGCACAAATGGAAATATATTTATCTTATTGTGCTGGGTCTTGGTGCTATGTGTCTTTATTTGGCATTTTTTGATTCAGGACTTGATTCAAGTATTATATTTGTCTCCAGTGGGTTGGTCTGCCTGATGAGCGGCTGGATAATGCGAAAAGGACGTACACACTACCTTGAGATCAATGATGAAAAGATAATACACCGGGGATTTAGAAACTGGACAATCCGTAAATCCGATGTGACTCGCGTCGAACGCAGGAAAAAGGGATGGATTGATGATAATGAACTCTATCTCAAGATCGTTGCAGACAAGGAAGAGTTCGAGGTGGATGACGGCTTCCTTACGGATGAAGAACACGTGCAGGAACTGACGAAAGCTATAGGCTCACGATGATCGCAAGAATCTTAAAAAAATCAGTCAATTATTTGCGGGCATTCCTTCCTGCCTAGCCGGCACATCCCCTTCCTTGCTCTTGGACTCCCCATCCTTGGCTGGGGCGTTCACTTCCTTACTTGGGGTATTCACTTCCTTAGTTTGATTTTCTGCAGGATCGAATCTTACCATAAGAACCCGGAAATTCCCCAATGTATGGCTGGCTTCTATTTTAAGCACATCCTTAAGCTCATCAGCAGAAACATATATTTTCGTTCTCACCTGCTTCTTTTTTGAGGCTTGAGCCTGTTTATCCGGGTCCAGGTTTGTCACTGTCGGAATAATCACGTATGCATTGCGTTTCTCGCCAGCAATATCAATTGTCACCATACTCTCACACTTCAGCCTCAACTCATATTGGTATTTCCCAGGATATACATCAAAGACTTTTTCCACTCCCACTTTCCACTCGAGTCCTCGCACCAGGTAGGTTGCAGAAAACGGATCCAACGTAAATCTTTCGGTCTGAATCCTTCGAACATCATAATTAACGGTAGCCCCATTCTTCGAGTCTATCTCCGTAGTTTTTATTGTCCCATTGTCTTGAAATTTTATGGTCGTGTCTTTTTCAGACGATCTGACCTCCTGCTGCATCTTTGTCTCTACCGATGATACGGGTTCGCTGTTCATAAGGGCTTCTCCCTTGTAGCGCAGCCTATACAAGCGTTCGACCATGCCGATTGTTTGGGCAAGAACCTGTATCTTATAAAGATCACCTTCGCGATCTATCACGATACTTGCAGTTCCAATACTCACGTTGTTAAAATCAACCCTGTAATAATACGTGCCCAATCGCGGCTTGAAATCAGGATCAACCGGCAGATGGTTTACAGTGCCATCCCCATTTGAACCACGTGCGATATCCGGTCTAAACAATGTTGCACAAGCGACAATCAGAAGGCTTGTGATCAAAGCACTTGATATTTTTATCTTTATTTTCCTCATCTGTGATTCATACTCCCTTTTGTTTACCTACCCGTATTTTTGATCATGGGCAAAAAGACAAAGATTCATCAAGCAAATATCATACCACTGCCGGAATCAACAAGAGGGCGGGAGTATACGGCAACGGGGAAAGTCGTTTGCCACACTTTTTTGCCCACAATGTAATGGCACCATTCATCAACCACTGTTGCAAGGAAAGCACAAGTCTCGTCTATCTTTGAAAAATAATCTTGACATTAAATAACAGTAGTTATATAACAACTGTTATTAGAGATGGACTTATGCCTGAAAAGAAATTCAGTACAACCGACATTATAGAGGCGGCCTTCAGCGTTATCCGCAAGCAAGGATGGGATAAGTGCTCTGCACGCGCCATCGCCCAGGAGCTGGGGTCTTCCACCATGCCCATCTATTCCGGGCTCAAATCCATGAAGAACCTCGAAGACGAGATCGCCAAGAGGGCCAGCGATGTGCTCATCCATTACCAAACGAAAAAATGGTCGGGTTTCGGCTTCCTCGATATGGGGGTGGGCTATGTCATGTTCGCACAGGAGGAGAAGAATCTCTTCAGAATGATGTACTATCATGAGCCCGGTGAAGGGGATGATACTCAAAGACAGAAGAAATACCGTGGGTATGTGTTTGATGTCCTCATGGAGAGGCTCGAACATGAAGAGATTATGACAGGGTTGTCCACCGCTCAGCGCAAAGAGGTGTTGAATAAGATGTGGGTCTTCTCCCATGGGCTGGCAGTGCTCCTCAACGATGGGGTCATAGAGCCCATGAGTGAGAAAGAGATAACACGATTTCTCATGGATACCGGGTCGCTCATTATCACCGGTGAGAGGGCGCGGCCCAAAGGAGAACCAACCTGTGCCTTGTCCGGGAAGATCAAATGGCAGCCTGAGGAAAGAACAAACAAAAAGAGAGGCAAGAAGTAAGCGGATCCGTTCGTTATTCTTCAAAATATAAGGAGGTACCATCAATGGATACTCACAATGACATCTATGCGCGATTGGCAAAGGTCCTGGATACACTCCCTAATGGGTTCCCATCGACCGATAGTGGTGTGGAGATCAGGATGTTGAAGAAGATCTTTTCTCCTGAGGAGGCCGATATCTTTTGCGATATGAGGCTTAGCTTTGAGACAGCCGAGCAGGTGGCCCAGCGCACCGGACGCCCCCTGGAAGGCCTTCTGGAGAAGCTTATAACCATGGGCCAGCATGGACAAGTCTGGGCTCTCCAGTTTGGCGACACCTGGTATTTCAAGATGTTACCCTGGGTCTTCGGGATCTTTGAGTTCCAGCTCCCCCGCCTCGACAAGGAGATGGCCGAATTGGCCGATCAATATATGCATATCTACGGCAAGCAGTTTTTTGCCAATAAACCCCAGCTCATGCAGGTTCTCCCCATAGAGGAAACAATCTCATCGGGGCAGGAGGCCATTCCCTATGAACAGGTCTCGGCCCTTATTGAGAAGAGCAAGTCATTTTTGGTGAACGAATGCATCTGCAAGAAAGAGCAGGCCCTGCTTGGCAAGCCGTGCGACAGGCCGCTGGAGGTCTGCCTGGCACTCGCCCCGGTTCCGGGGGTATTCGATAACTCTCCCATGGGTCGTGTTCTCACAAAGGATGAGGCCTATGAGCTGCTGAAAATGACTGAATCAGTAGGACTCGTGCACCTGACCAACAATCTGCAGAACGGGCAGTTCTTCATCTGCAACTGCTGTAAGTGCTGCTGCGGGCCCTTGAGGGCCATCAATGACCTGGGCCTCCCGGCGTGGGATGTTGTCAATTCACATTACTATGCCAAGATCGATCCGGATACATGCATCAGTTGCGGGCTTTGCGCAGAGGAACGGTGCCAGGTGGCGGCCATCGAGGAAGGTGAACAGGCATACCATATTACCCCTGAGAAATGTATCGGCTGCGGGTTGTGCATCAGCACCTGCCCGGTGGAGGCCATCAGCCTCGTGCGGAAAGAAAAGGAAAAGATCGTTCCTCCACCGATAACTGAGAATGCCTGGTTCGATGAGAGGGGAACTCTTCGCGGGGTCGATTTCAGCAAATATAAATAGATTCAAGGCGTAAACAGATCGCAGGAGCGGACTGAAGCCGCGATGCAGGTCGTGCCAGAAAGGTGCTCCTACAAAGTGTACTGAGCCTCAATGTCCTTTCATTTCATCCCTGCCTTTGCGGTTATGAGGAGCGGGTCCCATACGGGTGCAAAAGGCGGGGCATAGGCCATATCGAGGCTGTAGAGGTCATCCAGGGTCATATGTGCTGTGATTGCAGCCACCAGGGTGTCGAGCCTCATGGCCGCCCCCCCTTTGCCGATGATCTGGCCGCCTACGATGACCTTTGAAGCATTATCAAAATATATCTTCACCCACAGATCTGATGAGCCCGGATAGTATCCTGGAAGACCCTTCGCCTGTATCGCAACCGATCTGATGCCGGCCAGCTTATAGTGTTCGATGTCGGATTGGCCGATGCCGGTCTTGCCCACCTCCAGATCGAACACCTTGGTGATTGCCGTCCCGATGATGCCGGGAAACGGCTTCTGTTCGTTTCCGGTCAGTTCGGCCACCAGGTTTTCCCCGCACATCCTGCCCTGCCGGTTTGCAGTGAGACCAAGAGGGATGAACACATCCCGTTTGAGAATACGGTGGTATGCCGTGCTGCAATCACCAGCGGAATAAATATCCGGGTCGCTGGTCGTAAGAAAGCGATCCGTCTTTATGGCCTTTCGCTCACCGAGTTCCAGGCCTGCATCGGCGGCAAGAGCGCTGTTTGGAGCCACCCCGATGCTGATCAGTACGACATCCGCCTCCAGCGCACTCCCATCATCCAGGAGCACCCTTTGAACATTCTCAACGCCTTCAAACCCTATGACTTTTTTCCTTGTGAGGATCTTTACGTTGTTTTCCAACATCTCTTCAGCGACATGACCGCTCATGTCATCATCCATTATGGTCATGACCCGGGGCAAGGACTCGACCAATGTCACCTCCATACCGAGCCTCCGGAAGGTTTCCGCAACCTCCAGCCCGATATACCCTCCACCGACGATAACGGCCCGGTAAGGTTTGGTGCTTTCCACAAATTTCTTCAGATCGAGCCCGTCCTGAAATTGTTTCATGGTGAATATACCGGCAAGACCGATGCCCGGCAGCTCGGGCACCATGGCCCTTGCACCGGTGCCGATAACGAGCTTGCCGTATTCCTGATCAAAGGTCTTGCCGCCCGCAAGCTCCCTCACCGAGACCATCTTTCCGGCACGATCGATACGGACGACCTCGTGGAGTACCCTCAGATCGATACCCCGCTTATGAATGGCCTCCTCAGCGGTTATCGCCTTGAGTTTCTCTGGATTATGTATCAGCCCGGATACATAATAGGGCATCCCTCAGGCACTATACGATATATGCGGTTCCTTTCCGAATACGATGACCTGCTGGTCTTTGACCTCGCGTTTGATCACGCTCGCCGCACTCATCCCCGCAGCGTCTGCACCGATTATGACGATGGGCTTCATGTATCGGAGACCTCCTCGATGTGGCTTCTACAAGTATATATAAGATAATAAGGCATGAAAACGACCCTTCAAGGGGGACACCCCTTGTGTTGTTTTATGCAGCCTCATACCCTATCCGGGAAAACACAACCAGTGTAAAGTGCCGCTCCACACCAGTGTCGGGTAACGCCAATCGGCTGAGAAGATTATTGCTGCGCTCAGACTATGACCACCGGGCGGGTGGAATTGTATATTACATGCTGGGCCACCGAGCCGAGGAGGAACTTCTCGACCCTGGTCCGTTTCTCCGTCCCGATGATGATCTCATCCACGTTCTTCTCTGTCGCAAACCTCACAACGTCTTCCCCCGGCTCAAGGCCGCGGATCAAGAGGTGTGTCTCGCAAGGGATATTCTCTTTTTCGAAAACGGACTTTACGTATTCGAGTTCGTTCTCTCTCTGTTCAATCACCCCGAGTCGTGATTCGTCACCCTTAAGGAGTGACGAAACAACGTCAACCTTTGCGTTGAAGGCCTTTCCATGCAGCTTTACAATGGGGATGGCCTCCTTTGATTCCTCGGAACCGTCATAATACATCAGTATCCTCATGGTCACCTCCTGGTTTTGCATCCTTACCGACATCTCACTATAAAAGTAATTCCGGTATTTATTCTGTCAATGGATTCAGCCCCACCTTTTGATGTTTCTCTTTCTCATTCCTCTGCGTTACTGCCTGTGATAGGCTTTACCCTCATGCGGCAGACGATTCGACACCAGGTATGGCGCTGTACGAATAAGGGCTGTAAATTGCGATTTCCCATGCTGGAAGGCCTTGCAGGAGATCGGCGATGTCCCCGGTGCGGTTCTCCCACCACTAACGCCGGTGAACCTTATGAAGAACACAAGGCCCCGCTCATGGTCCACCAGACGGCATTACCACGGATGGAAGTTCTGCTGGACAACATCAGGAGCATCTACAATGTTGGATCTATATTCAGGACGGCAGACGGTGCAGGCATCTCTTACCTCCATCTGTGCGGCATCACGCCGACGCCTGATAACCCGAGACTCAGAAAAACTGCACTTGGCGCCGATGAAGCCGTCGGCTGGACCCACTACGCCGACGGATACGCTGCCGCAGAAACCCTCAAGGCACAAGGCATGCGATTATGGGCGCTGGAGGGGGGAGAACGTTCTCTGCCCATTCACCGGAACATGCCGGAGATGGACGGCCGGCCTATCGTGCTGATCGTGGGCAACGAGATCTGCGGGGTGGACCCTGGCATCCTGGATCAGTGCGAGAAGATCTTTGCCATCCCCATGCAGGGGGTCAAGACATCCCTGAATACGGCCGTGGCCTTCGGTATCGCCGTCTATAGCTTACGCCTTCATCTCCATTAAGGCATATCCGGAATAAGGAGACCCCTATGGGAACTAAACTCTTGATAGTCGGCGGCGTAGCGGGCGGTGCAACCGCAGCAGCCAGGGCCCGCAGGATCGACGAGAGTGCACAGATCATCCTCTTCGAGCGCGGGGAATATATATCCTTTGCCAACTGCGGCCTGCCTTACTACGTAGGTAATGTCATCAAAAGACGTGATGCCCTGCTCGTCACCACACCACAGGCCCTCATGAAGCGATATCGTATCGATGTAAGGGTCTTCAATGAGGTCATCGCCATCGACAGAACCGATAAATATCTGAAGGTCAAAGATCAATCCACAGGCCGTATCTATAACGAGCACTATGACAAAGTCATCCTTTCACCGGGGGCGGAACCCGTCAAACCCCGGATCGAGGGTATTGATATTGATGGCATCTTCAACCTTCGGAACATTCCCGACTCGGACAGGATCAAGGCCCTGGTGGATGAGAAAAAGCCGGAGCATGCCGTTGTTATAGGCGGCGGGTACATAGGCATCGAGATGGCAGAGAATCTGATGGAACGCGGGATAAAGACAACCGTTCTTGAAATGCTCGACCAGGTGATGCCGCAGTTCGATTATGAGATGGCAGGACTCATTCACGCCCATCTCAAGGAAGCGGGCCTTACGCTCATGCTCGGGGATGGGGTGAGGTCCTTCTCGCGCCGGGACGGCGGCATCATGGTCAACACCACAAAGGGACTCAGCCTGCCATGCGACCTGGCTGTCCTGTCTGTCGGCATCAGACCGGAAAATGTCCTTGCAAAAGAAGCGGGGCTCGAGCTCAGCGACAAAGGGCACATCATAGTGAATTCCTCCATGGCAACATCAGACCCGGACATCTATGCAGTCGGTGATGCAGTGGCCGTGAGGGATTACCTCATGGGGATACCGGTAAACACGGCCCTGGCAGGCCCGGCCAATAAGCAGGCACGCATAGCCGCAGATAATGCACTGGGCAGAAGGACACTCTTCCGCGGTACGCTCGGCACGTCAATCGTGAAGATATTCGGGCTCACCGCTGCTTCCACGGGTTTGAACGAGAAGACCCTTAAGTCGCATGGGGTGCCCTATCATGTCAGCTACACCCATCCGGGCTCGCATGCATCCTACTACCCCGGTGCCGAGATCATGTCGATTAAGCTGATTTTTGCGCCTTCAACCGGCAAGCTCCTTGGCGCACAGATAGTCGGGGGAGGCGGTGTGGACAAGCGCATCGACGTGCTGGCAACAGCGCTGCACGGCAACATGAGCGTGTTCGACCTTGAGGAGCTGGAGCTTGCATATGCCCCTCCCTACTCCTCAGCCAAGGACCCGGTGAACATGGCGGGTTTTGTCGCCGCCAACATGCTTAAAGGAGACCTCACGACCATCAACTGGGATGAGCTGGCCAGACTCGACAGGCAGGAAAATGTGCTCATCGACTTGAGAAATGCCGAAGAGCTTCATGCATCTGGCATCATCGAAGGGGCACTGCACATACCGCTGAACGACCTGAGAGACCGCCTGGATGAACTCGACAAGGGCAAGACCTACATACCCTTCTGTGCCGCAGGACTGCGTGGGTACATCGCCCACCGCATCCTGGTCCAGCATGGATTCAAGTCTCGAAACCTAAGCGGGGGATACAGGACGTATCTGGGAGTTATAGAGAAGATCATGATCGGGATTTCCGCTCAAGCCTGATGGTGACCAGATTATCGCTGTCCGGGCAGCTAAGCTCTATGACATCACCCTGCCACCACGGCATGCTGCCGCCGAACTGGAAGCACTGTAATGAAGGGAATATGTCGTGGTAGAAGTAGCCGCACAGCCCTGCAGGGTCATGGCAGCTGATCTCGAAGGTATCGCCGGCACTGTGGCCTGCGCTGCAGTCCCCCTTCACCGATATAACCTTGGCTATCACCTGGCAGCCGATGCCGGGGTCTTTTGCCATATCCTTGTCCTCCTCATTTATTAATACATAAATACCTGAAACCGGTCAATGAAAGCCAACGTGCAAAAAGGACTGTGTTGACCATCTCCCCAATTTACATGTAATATTTACAAGTAGATCTCCGGCAAGATTTTTATACCGAGTCGATGAGTATGGAATGACTATGAAATTATCAGGCATTGATACCAAAGATTCGATCATCGAGCGTTTTTCGAACCATGTCTCCAGCGGCAAGGTGGAGTTCTTTAAAGGTGCGGGCATAGACTTCGTGCTGGGCCGGCGCGAAGGCCCTTATATATGGGATGTAAGCGGGACCAAACGGCTCATCAACTGCCACAGCAACGGCGGTGTCTTCAACCTCGGACATAAAAATCCGAAGATCATGCAGGTCCTCAGGGAAAGCATGGAGGAGCTGGACATCGGCAACCACCACCTCATCAGCGAGCAGCGGGCCCTGCTCGCCCGAAGGCTCGCCGAGCTCACACCCGGCGACATTACCTATACCGTGTTCGGCGTCGGCGGCGGAGAGGCCGTGGACTGTGCCATCAAACTCGCACGGGGTTACACAAAAAGGCTCAAGATCATATCCGCTCTTGGGGGTTATCACGGCCACACGGGATATTCACTCGCCACCGGTGACGAAAAGTACCGCAGCCTCTTCGGACCCCAGCTTCCCGGCTTCATCCAGGTGCCCTTCAATGACAAGGATGCCATCAGGACTGCCTTAGATAACGACACGGCGGCGGTCATCTTCGAGACCATACCCGCCACGCTGGGCATGCCGATACCGGATGCGGATTATTACGCATATGTGAAAGGGTTATGTGAGAAAAACGGCACGCTTTTCATCATCGATGAGGTCCAGACCGGACTCGGCCGCACCGGCAGGCTCTGGGGAATAGAGCATTACGGCGTGGAGCCCGACATCATGGTAATTGCCAAGGGTCTCTCCGGGGGCGTCTACCCCATCAGCGCCACATGCTTCACACCCGAACTACAATCCTTCTTCCATGAACACCCCTTCAGCCATATCTCGACCTATGGAGGGGCCGAGCTGGGGTGCCGTGTGGCGCTTGCCGTTCTCGATGAATCCTCCAGCCCCGCGTTTCTCGATCATGTCCGGAAGATCGCCGGCATCTTCACCCAAACGTTTGAGAAGCTCAAGAAGAAACACCCCGAGATCCTTGTGAGCTTTCGCCAGCTTGGCCTTATGATGGGCATGGAAATGGTGAATGAGGACTGCGGACCCATCTTGTCCAAGGCATGCTACGATAATGATGTTTTGTGCATATACGCCAACAACGATACCCGCATAGGCCAGCTCCTCCCCCCGCTCATAATCAGCGAGGGGCTTGCATATGAGATCATCGATCGGGTCGATCAATCGCTCGATGACGCCAAGAGATTCCTCGGCCTTGCATGAGGGCGGTGCTGTGATCGAGCAGCGCATCGATTACGATCTCCTTGCCCGGTTCGAAAAGGGCCTGAATCCCAGATACCCCGATAAGAGCGTGATCCCTGCACTCATTCTCGGATACGGAGAGATCAGCACCATATTCGAGATTCTCCATGAGGGCCAGAAAGGGCTGGCCTTCAAACGCATGCCCATATTCAAGACAGAGGATGAAATGGCACGTTATGAGCGCCTGTTCAAAGAGTACAACAGGGCATTGAACGAAGATATCGGCATCGGGGTCCCTGACCATGCATCGGCAAGGATTTACCCGGAATCCGGGAATAAGGTGATATACAACATTCAGGAGAAGCTCCACCCTGGGTCATTCTGCCATCAGGTGATCCATAAGATTAATAACGCCTCTTCAGAAAAGCTTTTACTCATCATCCTCAGAAAAATGCTTAAGGTGTGGGAGTTTAACACCGGCGGCGGTCCCGTTGCCATAGGACTTGACGGTCAGCTCTCCAACTGGGCTGTCACGGATTTCGATCCTGAACACCCTTCCATTACCGACAAGACGGAGCTCCTCTACATCGATACGAGCACACCGCTCATGAGGGTCAAAGGGCAAGAACAGCTTGAGGCCGATCTCTTCCTGCGGAGCGCCCCATCTTTTTTGCTTTTGCTCATCAAGGCCGTCTTCCTCCAGGATATCCTCGATAGGTACTATAACTTCCATCTGGTCGTAGTGGATCTCATCGGAAATCTTTATAAGGAGCAGCGAGCTGATCTGATTCCTTCGTTCATCAGGGCTGCAAACACATTCTTCGAAACCGATGCAGCCCGCTTCAAGACAAAGCCCATCACGGGAAAAGAGGTGAAATCGTACTACCGGGAAGATGCATTCATATTCGAGCTTTTCCTTGTTGTCAGGAAGCTGGACCGCTTTATCAGCACACGCCTCCTCCACAAACCATACCCATACATACTTCCGGGGAAAATTAAACGATAGTTTTTCATGAACTCCTGGTTTATACCAGATGGTATAGTTTCATTCAGGGATTGATGTAGCTGATGAGCACTTAGGAGACGTGTAGCACGGGCTAGTTCAACCCGTATACACGCTTGGCCTTGAACCTGAAATAGCCGGTCTTCTCCTCGCCGGCCACTGTGGCTGCATCATTGCTGAAATATTTCCGCCTTAGTTCGTCGAGTAGGCTATCACGGTCCTCACCTTGAACCGAATCAACGATCTTCTGCCGCTCTTTCATATATATGAGGCCCTTTTCCCAACGTTCGTCACGGACCTTTTCAAGGGCATCTCCTTGTGCGATGGCACCCTCATCCATCCCCAGGGACCGGCGGACGGTCTTCAGGCTCTGTCTCCTCTCCTGGGGCTGCATCTTCTTAAGATCGGCCTGGACGCTCTCCAGGGTTAAAAAGCTATTCAAGAGCTCCTGCTGATGGTTTTGTATAAAGGGATCTGCATCTGAGGCATATTCCTGCCGGATGGTGTCCTCGAAAAAGGCCAGCTTATCTTTCAGTGAGGAATTCTTTACCTTGTTTAACCCTGAAAGGACCTGGTTGATTACTTTTGTCTTCTGGTCGTCCGCCCAGATCTTCTCCGCATCAGTACCAAAGATCTCGCGGCGCTTGCTCCAGACAATACTTTCTTTCTCCTTCTTGCTCTTAGAAAACAGCGGATCCCACACCCCCTGGAGCCATGTCTCATAACGCTCAAGGTTATCAGACATCTTTATAAGCCGCTCGGTGTTATCAGGGAACACCAAAGCGATAGCCTCTGCAGTCTTCTCATGAAAGTTCTCAGGGTATTGGGGTTCCAGGATTCGCTGGATCTCTTCAATGGCCTGAACCTGAACCTTGGGGCTGCTCAGGTCTTTGCCATATCTGCTGCGCAGGTGTGAGATCAGTTCCCTGTTAAGCTCCAATTTGCCGTCATGTTCGGTAACCCGTGCCCTATAGCCTGCAACGCCCTTGGAACCGCCACCCGAGAAAATAGAAACGACAGCATTTTTTATAGCTGAACCCGGATGAAACATGGCGGACTCGGAATTGAAAGACATGATGGCGGCAAGCTGCATGGCTATCCCGGCAAATACACTTATCACCAGGATCGCCGTAAGGACCCTCCAGAGCTGGAACTTGTCGCTCTCTTTCACCTTGTCCATATCTGATCCCTTGATCGGCAAAATGTCAAGAAGACGAAGGTCGGTGGTGAGATTTTTCAGGAGTGAACCCGGCCCTGTATGAATATGGGAAAGCCCTTGAGTTTGCCCATGGCACACAGGAAAGAGAAAACACACAATGTTTCATGATGGTTATCGGAAAATCATCTGGTAGAGTGTCAGCAGAATCTCCAGAATGATGAGTATGACAATGTACCACTCCACGCGGAGCGACCGTTCGTTTCTGAGAATGTCCAGGAGGGTTTCCGCAGTTTGGGCGATAAGGCTCAGCTTGCGCTCCAGGTCCAGGTGCCGCTCCTTCAGCTCATACTCGTTCTGGAGCCTTATGACGAGAGGCGCCACTGCCATCCTGCGGCCCATCTCCAGGGTCCTGAGGTCTATGCGCTCTCCGAGACACAGCGCGCGGACCTTGCTGGTCTTACGTCCCGGGAATAGATCGTCTTCCACTGGTTATCTCCTGATCCAAGATATATCCCCCTCAAGTGAGAATGGGGCCTGCTACGGCGTCTAATTACAGAATTCTTCCATTACATATAAGGGCAGATTAGCTTTTCTCAATAATTTACTCAACAATT
>CAWKAM010000032.1:0-24318 GCA_963847605.1 uncultured delta proteobacterium
AACAGCTCCGTGTAACGTTTACCGATGGGGGCACCTTGGCGGCCTCCACTATAGGTACAGACCCTGCCACCGACCTGGCGGTTATCAGGGCCAATGCATCCTCTCTTGAATACTCCGAGCTTGGTGATTCGGGTCAGCTCAAACCCGGGCAGTTGGTGATTGCCATAGGCAACCCCTTTGGATTCCAGTCCACGGTCTCAACCGGAGTGGTGAGCGCACTTGGCAGGGCTCTCAGGAGCAGAGACGGCAGGCTCATTGAAAACATCATCCAGCACACAGCCCCCCTGAACCCGGGAAATTCAGGCGGGCCTTTGGTGGATTCAGCAGGTAATGTGATGGGCATTAATACGGCTATCATCTTCATGGCCCAGGGAATCGGGTTTGCCGTGCCGGCAAACATGGCCAGGTGGGTTGTTTCACAACTGCTCACCCACGGCAGGGTACGAAGGGGCTTCCTGGGTATCTCAGGACGGCAGCGGCCCCTGAATCGCAGGCTCATGAGGTATCATAACCTTAAGAGCAACTTTGCCATCGAGGTTCTCTCGGTAGAAAGGGAGTCTCCGGCGGCAAAGGCAGGCATCCACATGGGCGATTTCATCGTTGCTGTGCACGACACGGGGGTCTCAAGCGTGGACGACCTCCATCGGTTCCTCTCGGAATGGCCCATTGGTGAAGAGATTATTCTTACCATCATTCGTAGGGTCGAACGTATTGAGATCCGTGTGGTACCTGTTGAGGATGTACATGGGAGATAAATAAAGAGAGGTCTAAAAAACCTTGAAAGTGTACCTTGTAACAGATGCGAAATCTTCTTAAGGGGTAAACAGGAAGATCTTTTAAGGAATGCAGGCGGTTTTTATACCGCTGCCTCATGCCTGCCAGTAGATGGCGTCGTTATCGTCCAGTGATTTTTTAATGTATTCCCTCCTTGCCTTGTCTGTCGAGCTGTAAAGTTCCTCTGGAAAAAGTGCGACATGCCGGTTGCATCTCGGATTCGGGCATTTGCCTTTGTACTGAGAGCCCCGAGCGATATTGAGTTGAACAAAGAACTTAGACCTGCACCGGTCATGTCCGAAAAGTGCTACCCTGGTTGATTCTTTCATGCGGGTTCTCCTATCTTTCGAAACTACCTCCGGATTCATAATAAGCCTTTCTCGATACTTGTCAATATGACCTTATATGAAATTGCATGAGATATCGAATAATTAGCTGTGTTGACTGTTTGCGGAACAGCTCTGGGACATCATCATGGTTTTTAGAAATTACCCTGTGCCGGAATATATTCGATTCGCAGAAGGTCATGAAATTTAATTTCTAATTAATAATCATAGCGTATTCTTCCGAAGAGAACAAGCGGGGGTAGTATGAAAAACGTAAAATCCTCATACAATGTGCTGGGTGGATTTACAAGGGGTGCATCGCGGGTTTTCTTCATCCTTCGGACGAGAAAGATTTATGGATACAACTCGGTCATCGAGAGGATCTTCAGATACCTTTTCACCAGGAAGAGAAGACCCATAACGGTTCGAAGAAACAAGGCAATGCATACTGATACATTCATGAGAGGATAGCATCGGACCTGTTCCGTCTGGAGGGGGCATGCAGATGAATACGAGAAAGAATATAGGCTGGATGCGTGATCTTGCATTCCACTATGAGGCCATGCGGGCGGCACACCATGATGCTAAGCTCATGATCGTCTTCGATATTGACGGTACAATCTTTGATGTGCGCCATATAATCGTTTCAGTACTGAAAGACTATGACCATGATCATGGAACACGGTTCTTCACGAATCTGGTTTGCGATGACATCACAATGCCGGCTCATGATATAGGTACGATACTGAGGGAATTTGCCATCCCGGTAGCCTCCCGGGAGGGAATCGCTGCATGGTGCAAAGAAAATTACTGGTCCAGGGCGGCAATCTTAAGTTCACACAAACCTTTTCACGGGGTGCTGGATGTTATCAGGTGGTTTCAGTTGCAGCCGAATACCTTCGTAGGATTGAACTCTTCTCGTTCAGAGTCTCTCCGTACAGATACGTTGAGGATACTGAACACCCTGGGCGAGGAATATCATGTACAGTTCGATGATGCGCTCCTCTCCATGAACACCGGAGTCCCCATACCTCAAGGCAAACTGGACGGTATCAGGCACTTTAAGGATCTCGGTTATCGCATTGTTGCCGTGATCGATAACGAGCCGGAAAATCTTGAGGCAATAGCCACAAGTGATCCTGCAAGTGAGATGCTCCTGCTCCATGCAGACATCATTATCAAATCCTCCCCTGCTCGTGCAGGAAATAATGTAATGAGAAGCAACTTTTTTGATCTCACGGATCTTATCAGCCGCCAGCAACTACCCGAGCACATCGAGTTTGTCTGGCACGGGGTGGATGACGAGTCGATTCTACGGCAGTTTCTTATCTCATCCGTGCAGTGGGCCGAGCTCCATGTCCGTCAGCATATAAACAGCCAGGATCTTATCTTGCGGAGAAAACCCTATGCGGAAATGCCGCCGGCTCCGGATGAGAATCCTGCGCGGCTGGATGATTTTCTCTATATCCTTTGTGATGCCGGCAGGGGAGTGAAGCTCGATCTTAAGGACCCGGGGTTGACCGGCAGGGTTCTCGAGTTACTGAAAGCGTCCGGGTTCACTGATGAAAAGATCTGGATAACCATCAACATGGAAGAAATGCGCAGGGGGGGCTTGCAGCTCATCCTGGATACATTTCCTAAGGCCATCAAGCAATGCCCGGTGGATAGCCTTTCCCAGATGATGAAAGAATCTCCTCTGGAGGCAAGAAAATATCTTGGTATGCTTGC
This sequence comes from uncultured delta proteobacterium, assembly GCA_963847605.1. Classification (GTDB taxonomy): domain Bacteria; phylum Desulfobacterota; class Desulfomonilia; order UBA1062; family UBA1062; genus MWEI01. Next base: position 2,829 of record CAWKAM010000032.1, read on the forward strand.
ACATTGGGGAATCGACCGCTTTTCCGTGAACTGGAACACACCTTCAAGCAGAAGGATTATCATCCAGCTGCAGAACTGGGGATATGATGTTAATATCTACAACGTACCCGACCTCGAGGCCTTCCTCCAGGCTGCGCTCTTGCTGCCTAAGTCCATCACATCATTTTTCAATTTCCCCAAGTGGTTTTATACAGGCAGGAGTGATGAGATGGAGCAACCCCTCCGGGTGTCCTCGCACCGATTGTCTTTATAAGAGCTGGTCTTTTTTAATCCAATAGTCAAGGATGAGGGCACCTCATCGCTGATAAAATTGAGACCCGGATGTTCCCCCCCACTGGAGACGAGATGCAGATAGTGGTATGATGCCATGACCGGGAAGGACAGGAGCAGTCTCCATGGGAAAGAAGGAATTGGAGGTCGTGGTGGTGGGCAGGGCATGCGTGGATCATCTGTGCGTGGTTGATCAATACCCGGATGAAGATGCCAAGGTGCCCATGTCCATGAGGCTCGTGGAGGGCGGCGGCCAAGGCGCCACTGCCGCCTGTTGCGTGGCACGGCTCGGGGGGAGGGCGGCCTATGTGGGATGTCTTGGCGATGATGAGGAGGGCCTGTTCTGCCTCAAGAGGCTCAACGAATTCGGCGTGGACACCTCCCATGTGAATGTCATTGAAGGGGGACGCACACCCTATGCATATGTCCTCATCACCGGCTCAAGCGGCAGAAGGACCATAGTTTATGAGCCCGGTACGCTCCCGGTCATAGAGCTGAATCATGTCCTGTCTGATCTCCTGTCGCATGCGGGGTTGATCCTGCTCGGACCCCAGGCCACGAACCTGGCAGGGCCCCTGATGAAGATGAAAGGTCTGCCGCCCGTAGTCTACGACTGCGAGCGAGACCGGCCTGGTCTTAAGGACATGATGGGCTTGGCTGATTATTTTGTACCGCATTACGGCTTTCTTGATTCAATAGGGTTTTCCGTAAACAGGCCATCAAAACATGAGAGGATAATTTCTTTGGCAGGTATGCTTAAAGGCCGCCTCATCGTGACGGACGGCGAGCACGGCTCTTATTACCTTAATGGAGAGAGCCTCGTTCAAGTGCATCCTCCCAAGATCCGGGTCAGAGACACTACCGGTGCGGGTGACAACTTCCATGGTGCGTTTGCCTTGGCCGTCAGCAGGGGGCATGACCTTCACCAAGCAGTGCGCTTTGCCGTCACAGTGGCAAGCCTCTCCTGCAGGGAGTATGGAGGCAGGGCGGGAATCCCGGACTACGAGGAGGCTCTTGAGGTGATGAAGACCGTGAAATAATGGGTTTGAGGTTTTAAGTTTAAGGCATCGTTATCTGGTGAGTTCCAGACCGACGTGGGCGACGCCATCGTGACATACGAGAAGTATTGGGAGATGCTGAAGACGCAGTGAATGGAATAAAACCGATCACATCCGATTTGATCGATGAGCTCATTGTTCGGGCGGGCACAAATGCCAGGCAGCGCATCAATTACAATATACATGAATCACTGTCTGATCCGGTTCAGAGATTGTTCATAGCCTCCAGGCTGGAATCATATTTCCGTCCGCATCGGCATCCTGAGAAGTGGGAGTTTGTCCTTGTCATTCGAGGTCTCTTTGATGTCATGGTGTTTGATGATATCGGTCGGGTAATCGAACGTGCCTCTATCGGACCCGGTGAGAATATAATAGGTTTTGAAATACCGTCCAATATATGGCATTCCTGGGTCCCCATGGCTGACGGATCGGTATTTTTCGAGACGAAGCAAGGCCCATATGATGCCCGATCATCAGAGTTTGCTGCGTGGTCGCCTGAAGAAGACACACCTAATGTGAGTGAATTCCTCTCGAGATTGAAGAATGCAAAGGTCGGAGAACTGGTACGCTCATAAGGGCTCCAACAAGGATGTTTGTTTGATGCTGCTGCTATCCCGGAAGGACATAGTGTGGGTGGAGCTACGATCTCTTATTTTGTAAAAAGGTTCTTTACTTCATTTCTTATCCAACTTACCTCTTTTCCTCATTGTTGAAACAAGTTCTTTTACAATATCGGCTTTGACATTACCAAAGCGCCCATTACCTCTTTGAACACACGCAGCATTCCTGATGCAAATAACATTAACCCCAGTGGCCCAGAGACTAGGCAACTCGTCCTTGGTAATTGAGCCAGCGATCCATGCCTCTTTATTCAATGCATGGCATCCATTTACGAATAAAGAGATTTCTTTCAAGGTGCAGTAATCAAGCAACCTCTTGCCCATTGATTTATTGAAGGTGTCTATCAGAAGACCATCTGCCTTAATATCTTTTATCAATGCAACACCATCCTTGAAGGGATTAAAGAATCGTTGCATATCATGGTCTACAAATACAGCCGGGACAACTTTTTTCTTCGGATAGAACTTCTTTACAGAACGAATGAGTGCATCACCAATATATTTGGCAGCATCCAAAGGCAATTCTGCCAGCCCACATTTAATGATATCTGCCCCTGCTGTCGCTACCCCTAGTGCAGCCTGGCATGCAGATGCCCTGCAGAACTGTTTCTCGCCTATGTTTGTTGATACTAAGGCTTTCTTATATCCTTGTTTATTGAGTTGGTCTCGTATCGCCAGGATATTCAAAGGATATGGTGTGCCAAGTGCTGAAGCCGGATATTCTGCATCAGCAATGTGTGCACCACCCTTCACCGCTTCAATTGCTTCTTTAGGGCCACGAACACTAATGAGGAGCTTCTGCATAATAACCTCCCAATTTGGTCATTTGATTGTAACTAATTAACGAAGATAATTTCTCTATGATTTATTATCAAGTATGGAATCCTGCCAGAGCTTGAAGGCCTTCGTGAATTTCAAATATTCAGGTTTTAAAGCAGGTCTTCTCTTCTTCTCGATGAAGTTAAAAAAATCCTTATCTGTTTTAAAGACATGTTTCGCTGGTACATAGTTATCTCTTGTGAATGGGCTCCCACCGCCAACTGGTAATATAAGATACCGCTCTTTTCTAAAAGCCCTTGCATGGCCAAGCTCATCCATCATGCCGGTGCTCAAAGGTGGCATTTCATTGTATGGGTGGATAGCAACTACTACATCCACCTTCTGCACATCCCACCGGAGATCTCTGCACACGGTATAAGCAAACACAACCGACTCATGCTCTTCCCCAACATTTGCGCCCAACTCAATAGATGCAGGGTCGATTACCGCACCATAGTTTCTCAGCTGAAATATGGTTGAGTTGATCTTCTTTCTGATAGCCTCAGTAGCAACAGTCATGGAGTAAGAGGTATAGAATGTAGGCACATTCTTTTGTGTGACAATCTTTGCCAGCCCATCCACATCGCGAATGAATCTACTCCTGTCTTTGTAGCTTGGTGTTTCAATTCCAAGGACTATGTGTTTGACATTCTTTTTGTTGATATAACTAGTCCATTCAGCCCAATCTTCACTCACGCTAACTTCTGAAGCAAGCCATTCGAGTATCTTGGGAATACTCAGCTCATCCTGACGAGCAATGGTTTTCAGAACATGTTTTCCATAATCACCCTTTAGCCGTTCTTGAATCTTCCACTCAGCATCGATCAATGTGATGATGATATCCGGGTTTATTACTTCTGCAATAATGCGATGATCCTTAAGAACGATATTATACCCTCTCCATTCGATGGAGGCAGGAGTGCGTATGATAACGCTGGTATCCTTGCCGATTTGGCTTATCTTCCTTGCAAGAGATAAATAGGCCTTTTCTCGTAGACATTGAAACTGATAGGAGTAGCCATCAAGAATCTCTCCTATGAATGTAATCTCTTCATATGCGTTTTGGGGTTGAAGACTAGACAGTTCCAGCATTTCATCGAATAGATTGAAAGATACAATCTTCTCATCAAGCGCGGCAGCAAATTTAATTGTATCTTCGATAAACCAGGTTGATCTCAACCCTACAAGTGGACCAGTGATGATAGAAATTTTCTTAGGCATATACTATTGCAACTCATAATATTAATGTTATCATGTTTAGCAGTATACTATAAAATTAAAATGAGATGCTATTATAATATATAAAGATATCTTTGTATGTTTATGGATTAATCTGATAAGGAAAGTACTATGAACATAACCAAAATTGTTATTGATGGTATCCGCTGTTTCGACCATATCTCTTTTGATCTCTCTCCTGATCAAACAACCCTGAAATGGAATCTAATCCTAGGGGATAATGGTGTAGGCAAGACAACGGTGTTGCGATCAATAGCAATGAGCTTAATGGATTCAACAAGCGCATCTGCACTTTTAAGTGAACTTTATGGCGAATGGATCAGAGGAACAGCAAAGGAACCAAGGAATGGGACAATATACGTTGAATTCGACAAAAAAGATAGCTCTGGGGATAACTGGTTTATTAAGACGACTTTCGAACGGACAAAAACTGGTAGTGATAAAGTATTCCAAGAAACATTACCAAAAGAATTCCCATCTAATAAGATTTTTGTATGTGGTTATGGCGCAGCCCGACGAGCATATGGAACAAAGGACTATTCTGTTTACACAAGTATTGACTCAACCTATACTCTTTTTAATTATGATGCTCCTCTCCAGAATCCCGAACTGATCTTAAGACGTTTGTCATCTATTGATGCAGAAATAGAAGAAATACTATCATGGATAGATGAAATTTTAATGTTACCTAAGGGATCAACAAAACTCAACTTCAGGGGAATAACAGTAGATGGTCCATGGGGGAAATTAATGCCCTATGGTGCTCTTGGAGATGGTTATCAAGCTACCATAGCCTGGGTTATTGATTTGCTCGGTTGGGTTATGTACCATGATCGGAATATATTTAAAAATGGCAGAGATAAATTAACCGGAATAATACTACTTGATGAAATTGAACAGCATTTACATCCAAAATGGCAAAAGCAGATTATTGATCTACTTCACAGGAAGTTTCCAAAGTTCCAATTTATTGCTACTACCCATTCTCCATTATGCGCTATTGGGACTTCAAATTTGGAAGATGATATTTGTGGTTTATTTTTATTAGAACAAAAAGACGAAAGTGTTGCCGTATCTGAAAGATACAAACCACCACGTGGCAAAAGGGCCGACCAAGTCCTGACCTCTTACCTTTTCGGAATGCAAACTACAAGAAGCGATGATACCATTGAACTCCTTGAAAGGTTCTCGGTCCTACTTGCAAAGAAGGGTCGTAGCAAAGAAGAGAATCAAGAAGTAGAAAGTATACGCTCTAGGCTTAATGAAGAGTTTGGCTCTGCAGAGACCAAACTCCAACAGCTTGTAAAAAAAGCTATTGATGAAGCCTTAGAAAGGCTTACTAATGAGGCCCTTCAAGTAAAACAACTTCCTTCTGAAGCAATTGATTTTGAGGTTAAACGACAACTTCGAAATTTATTTAACTATGGGGATCATGAGTGATCAGAATTAAATTCATAGAACCTGATACAGATAGTTGGAAACAATGGAATCAACAATGCAAAGAAAAGCAGCTTGCCCATAATAATGCTATTGAACATGGAAAGGACTCAGAAGTTAGTAGCAAAGTTTATAAAGGTGAAGATTACAATATAAAATATAATGTTTATATAAATGTTAATGAATACTTCTATGGGAAATGTGTTTATTGTGAGAGTGTAATAGCAACAGATCAACCAGGCGATATTGAACATTTCAGGCCAAAAAATGAAGTCAAAGATATTAACAATAGGCTTGTAACGATTGACACAAAAGATGGTCCTAAGCCACACCGAGGGTACTATTGGTTAGCTTATAATTGGCAAAACCTATTACCTTCTTGTAAAGATTGCAATAGCATTACTAAGCAGAAAACTGGTGGCGAATTAATCGGAAAAGGCAACAGGTTTCCAATTACGAATTCTTATGCGATATTGCCGGGAGAGGAAAAAAACGAAAATCCTCTTTTAATTAACCCAGTATTTGAGGATCCAGAAGATCATTTAGAAGTAGATATAACAGGTGTTATCAAAGAGAAAAACAATTCCCTAAAGGGAAAAACTTGTATTGAGATATTTGGTCTTAATAAAAGAGAAGCATTAATTGAGGGACGGAATAGGGCTTACGATGCTACTAAGGATCAATTATCAATATTGGCTTTATCGTTATCTACCAGAAATAATGCAGAAGCCGCAAATCAAATGGATCGTATTAAAAAAATGTTGGAGGGTAAAGAACCATATTCATTAGCATGTCGTGCAGCATTTAAAGAAAGTAAGAAGGATTTTGAGCCGTTATTAAAATTATTTAAAGACGATCAATAGGATAATATATTTTATGAGATTAAATAAACCTTATGGGTATGAATTAATTCTTGATCTACATGGATGTGATGTATCAACATTCAACAGGTCTAGTTTAGAGAATTTTTTTGAAGAGCTCTGTAATAAAATAAAGATGGTTCGGTGTGATTTGCACTTTTGGGACGATGTTGATGTCCCCCCTGAAGAGCATCAGTCTTCTCCACATACAAAAGGTACCTCAGCAGTCCAATTTATTCTGACTAGTACTATTGTTATCCATACATTGGAGTTACTCAAAACTGTTTATATAAACATTTTCTCCTGTAAAGAATTCGATAAGGACATTGTCAAGCGATTGACTATAGAATGGTTTGGCGCTAACGAGTGCAGGTCTCATTTTATTGAAAGGATATAAAATGATACTGGTTGAAAAAGAAATCAATACTCGTAAATATCATGGAAATGGCACTCTAATAGAATATTTTGCCCAAACTATTCGGAGTTTGTTACATAATGAGATTCCTGTCCGCTTTGCTGTAACTAGAAGCGATGAATCTGGGTATAAGTGTGAGTTAGGTGTACTCTCAAACTACTCAAGCTTTTCACCTCCCTCAAGCAGTTCAATTTTTGATTTTCAAAAAAGACCTTATGAAAACACTGACCAGTTTAATGCTGTATTGCTTATCCCTACTGGAATTGGCGCAGAATTGGGTGGACACTCTGGTGATGGAGGACCATTGGCCCGTCTGTTAGCTTCATCTTGCGATACGCTTATAACTCATCCAAATGTAGTGAACGCAGCAGATATTAATGAATTACCGGAAAAAGCTCTTTTTGTTGAAGGCAGTGTTATATCACGTATGTTGATGGGTACTGTTGGCTTACAAAGAATCAGATCTAACCGGGTGATATTGGTCTTAGACAAACATGAAGATAAATTCATACATCAATGTTCAATAAATTCAGCCTCTGCAGCAAGAGCAGCACTTGGCCTTGATTGTCCTCTAGTTGTAATGATGGATGATAGGGTTCTAATGCATTCATTATACTCTAGCTCTGGTCGGGCAGTTGGGCATATTGATTATTTGGAAAGACTCTGTGAAGTATTACAAAACTATCGCGATCAATATGACGCAGTAGCTTTATCTTCTCTAATCCAAGTGCCTGAGAATTTCCATGAAGATTATTTTCGTATAGAAAACATGATTAATCCATGGGGTGGAGTCGAGGCAATGCTCACCCATGCAATTTCATTAATTTTCGACGTACCTTCTGCCCACTCTCCAATGATGACATCGAGAAGAATAATGAATCTTGATGTTGGGGTGGTTGATCCAAGAAAATCGGCTGAAGCTGTATCTACTACATACCTTCATTGTATATTGAAGGGTCTCCACAGAAGTCCGAGAATTATTACGAATCCTTCAGCTCATGGTAATCCCGGAATTATAACTGTTTCAGATATTTCTTGTCTCATCATCCCTGATGGTTGCGTGGGTCTTCCAACCCTTGCAGCAATTGAACAAGGTATCCCTGTTATTGCTGTAAAAGAAAACAAAAATCGAATGAAGAATAACCTGGAAGAATTACCATTCGCACCTGGCAAATTATTTATTGTAGAAAATTACTGGGAAGTAGTTGGTGTGATGAACGCCCTCAAGGCTGGAGTAACACCGGAGTCAGTGCGTCGTCCACTCGCACAAACAAAAGTCATTGATACGAACAACGCCCACATGACTTTTTCCTCACAGCCCAAACAGATTGATAATCAAGAGTCTGAAGATAAATCTTCATTAACTGCTTTCTCATCTGACAAGTAGGAAGAAGAGAAGGTATATTTATTTTTAGAAGTGCATGCATCAAAAAGTGATCTATAGAAGCATACCGGGCTTCATTCTTGGTAGAAGAAGATATACTTAGGACATGAGGTTATTTGTGGAAAATGATCATTTCCAGGGCCGGAATTCCATTAAGGTCCGTGCACTCTGTCTTGGTGAGCGCATAGACCTCAGGACCCTGGAGATGGGCCGCAGGATGGCAGTGGCGCCTCTCGTCCTCGCTGTGGGGGAGCACGGCTACGCTACCCTGTTCCGTTACGGTGTAGTGGTCCTCTTCGGACTCGACCCTGTCGAGGAGGTAACCTTTGTTGAACGGATCAAACCCTTTGTAGGCGAACCGTATGATAAGCCCCAGGCTGAAGACTTGGAGGTCAGGTTTGACCAGCAGCGAGAAGGAATCTATGAGAATGGTGTCCTTCACGTGAGGCTTTTCAGCGTGGACTATATCCAGGTTGTTGCTGACGCACTCGCAAAATCCGTAGTGCTCGAGCACTATGAGGCAGGGGTAACCGCTGCCTTCGATCTTATCGAGCCCCTTGCGGTTGACCTCAATAAAGGTCGCGGCACCCGCCAGAGCAGTGACCTCCTGCGATACATCGGCAGCACGCTGCTCATCCAGCAGCGTATGGTGGGCAGGGTGGAGGTGGCCGAGAAGCCCGACCTCCTCTGGGACCAGCCCGACCTGGAACGTCTCTATATAAGGCTCCCGAACGAGTATGAGCTGAAGGAGCGGCACCTGGACCTGGAGCGCAAGCTGAGCCTTATCGCCCAAACTGCGGAAACCCTCCTGGACATTCTCAGAAACAAACGGTCGCTCCGCGTGGAGTGGTACATCGTCATACTCATCATTCTGGAGATTCTGCTGACACTCTACCAGATGATTTTCCGATAACCATCATGAAACATTGTGTGTTTTCTCTTTCCTGTGTGCCATGGGCAAACTCAAGGGCTTTCCCATATTCATACAGGGCCGGGTTCACTCCTGAAAAATCTCACCACCGACCTTCGTCTTCTTGACATTTTGCCGATCAAGGGATCAGATATGGACAAGGTGAAAGAGAGCGACAAGTTCCAGCTCTGGAGGGTCCTTACGGCGATCCTGGTGATAAGTGTATTTGCCGGGATAGCCATGCAGCTTGCCGCCATCATGTCTTTCAATTCCGAGTCCGCCTTGTTTCATCCGGGTTCAGCTATAAAAAATGCTGTCGTTTCTATTTTCTCGGGTGGCGGTTCCAAGGGCGTTGCAGGCTATAGGGCACGGGTTACTGGACATGACGGCAAATTGGAGCTTAACAGGGAACTGATCTCACACCTGCGCAGCAGATATGGCAAAGACCTGAGCAGCCCCAAGGTTCAGGTTCAGGCCATTGAAGAGATCCAGCGAATCCTGGAACCCCAATACCCTGAGAACTTTCATGAGAAGACTGCAGAGGCTATCGCTTTGGTGTTCCCTGATAACACCGAGCGGCTTATAAAGATGTCTGATAACCTTGAGCGTTATGAGACATGGCTCCAGGGGGTGTGGGATCCGCTGTTTTCTAAGAGCAAGAAGGAGAAAGAAAGTATTGTCTGGAGCAAGCGCCGCGAGATCTTTGGTACTGATGCGGAGAAGATCTGGGCGGACGACCAGAAGACAAAAATAATCAACCAGGTCCTTTCAGGGTTAAACAAGGTAGAGAATTCCTCACTGAAAGATAAGCTGGCCTTTTTTGAGGACACCATCCGGCAGGAATATGCCTCAGATGCAGATCCCTTTATACAAAACCATCAGCAGGAGCTCTTGAATCGCTTTTTAACCCTGGAGAGCGTCCAGGCCGATCTTAAGAAGATGCAGCCCCAGGAGCGGAGACAGAGCCTGAAGACCGTCCGCCGGTCCTTGGGGATGGATGAGAGTACCATTGCACAAGGGGATGCGCTTGAAAAGGTCCGTGACGAACGTTGGGAAAAGGGCCTCAGGTATATGAAAGAGCGGCAGAAGATCGTTGATTCGGTTCAAGGTGAGGACCGTGATAGCCTACTCGACGAACTAAGGCGGAAATATTTCGGAAATGATGCAGCCACAGTGGCCGGCGAGGAGAAGACCGGCTATTTCAGGTTCAAGGCCAAGCGTGTATACGGGTTGAACTAGCCCGTGCTACACGTCTCCTAAGTGCTCATCAGCTACATCAATCCCTGAATGAAACTATACCATCTGGTATAAACCAGGAGTTCATGAAAAACTATCGTTTAATTTTCCCCGGAAGTATGTATGGGTATGGTTTGTGGAGGAGGCGTGTGCTGATAAAGCGGTCCAGCTTCCTGACAACAAGGAAAAGCTCGAATATGAATGCATCTTCCCGGTAGTACGATTTCACCTCTTTTCCCGTGATGGGCCTTGTCTTGAAGCGGGCTGCATCGGTTTCGAAGAATGTGTTTGCAGCCCTGATGAACGAAGGAATCAGATCAGCTCGCTGCTCCTTATAAAGATTTCCGATGAGATCCACTACGACCAGATGGAAGTTATAGTACCTATCGAGGATATCCTGGAGGAAGACGGCCTTGATGAGCAAAAGCAAAAAAGATGGGGCGCTCCGCAGGAAGAGATCGGCCTCAAGCTGTTCTTGCCCTTTGACCCTCATGAGCGGTGTGCTCGTATCGATGTAGAGGAGCTCCGTCTTGTCGGTAATGGAAGGGTGTTCAGGATCGAAATCCGTGACAGCCCAGTTGGAGAGCTGACCGTCAAGTCCTATGGCAACGGGACCGCCGCCGGTGTTAAACTCCCACACCTTAAGCATCTTTCCAAGGATGATGAGTAAAAGCTTTTCTGAAGAGGCGTTATTAATCTTATGGATCACCTGATGGCAGAATGACCCAGGGTGGAGCTTCTCCTGAATGTTGTATATCACCTTATTCCCGGATTCCGGGTAAATCCTTGCCGATGCATGGTCAGGGACCCCGATGCCGATATCTTCGTTCAATGCCCTGTTGTACTCTTTGAACAGGCGCTCATAACGTGCCATTTCATCCTCTGTCTTGAATATGGGCATGCGTTTGAAGGCCAGCCCTTTCTGGCCCTCATGGAGAATCTCGAATATGGTGCTGATCTCTCCGTATCCGAGAATGAGTGCAGGGATCACGCTCTTATCGGGGTATCTGGGATTCAGGCCCTTTTCGAACCGGGCAAGGAGATCGTAATCGATGCGCTGCTCGATCACAGCACCGCCCTCATGCAAGGCCGAGGAATCTCTTGGCGTCATCGAGCGATTGATCGACCCGATCGATGATCTCATATGCAAGCCCCTCGCTGATTATGAGCGGGGGGAGGAGCTGGCCTATGCGGGTATCGTTGTTGGCGTATATGCACAAGACATCATTATCGTAGCATGCCTTGGACAAGATGGGTCCGCAGTCCTCATTCACCATTTCCATGCCCATCATAAGACCAAGCTGGCGAAAGCTCACAAGGATCTCGGGGTGTTTCTTCTTGAGCTTCTCAAACGCCTGGGTGAAGATGCCGGCGATCTTCCGGACATGATCGAGAAACGCGGGGCTGGAGGATTCATCGAGAACGGCAAGCGCCACACGGCACCCCAGCTCGGCCCCTCCATAGGTCGAGATATGGCTGAAGGGGTGTTCATGGAAGAAGGATTGTAGTTCGGGTGTGAAGCATGTGGCGCTGATGGGGTAGACGCCCCCGGAGAGACCCTTGGCAATTACCATGATGTCGGGCTCCACGCCGTAATGCTCTATTCCCCAGAGCCTGCCGGTGCGGCCGAGTCCGGTCTGGACCTCATCGATGATGAAAAGCGTGCCGTTTTTCTCACATAACCCTTTCACATATGCGTAATAATCCGCATCCGGTATCGGCATGCCCAGCGTGGCGGGTATGGTCTCGAAGATGACCGCCGCCGTGTCGTTATCTAAGGCAGTCCTGATGGCATCCTTGTCATTGAAGGGCACCTGGATGAAGCCGGGAAGCTGGGGTCCGAAGAGGCTGCGGTACTTTTCGTCACCGGTGGCGAGTGAATATCCCGTGTGGCCGTGATAACCCCCAAGAGCGGATATGATCTTGAGCCTTTTTGTGTAACCCCGTGCGAGTTTGATGGCACAGTCCACGGCCTCTCCGCCGCCGACGCCGAACACGGTATAGGTAATGTCGCCGGGTGTGAGCTCGGCGAGCCTTCGGGCGAGCAGGGCCCGCTGCTCGCTGATGAGGTGGTGGTTGCCGATGTCCAGCTCCTCCATGCTTTCCCTGAGGACCTGCATGATCTTCGGATTTTTATGTCCGAGGTTGAAGACACCGCCGTTGCTGTGGCAGTTGATGAGCCGTTTGGTCCCGCTTACATCCCATATATAAGGGCCTTCGCGCCGGCCCAGCACGAAGTCTATGCCCGCACCTTTAAAGAACTCCACCTTGCCGCTGGAGACATGGTTCGAAAAACGCTCGATGATCGAATCTTTGGTATCAATGCCTGATAATTTCATAGTCATTCCATACTCATCGACTCGGTATAAAAATCTTGCCGGAGATCTACTTGTAAATATTACATGTAAATTGGGGAGATGGTCAACACAGTCCTTTTTGCACGTTGGCTTTCATTGACCGGTTTCAGGTATTTATGTATTAATAAATGAGGAGGACAAGGATATGGCAAAAGACCCCGGCATCGGCTGCCAGGTGATAGCCAAGGTTATATCGGTGAAGGGGGACTGCAGCGCAGGCCACAGTGCCGGCGATACCTTCGAGATCAGCTGCCATGACCCTGCAGGGCTGTGCGGCTACTTCTACCACGACATATTCCCTTCATTACAGTGCTTCCAGTTCGGCGGCAGCATGCCGTGGTGGCAGGGTGATGTCATAGAGCTTAGCTGCCCGGACAGCGATAATCTGGTCACCATCAGGCTTGAGCGGAAATCCCGATCATGATCTTCTCTATAACTCCCAGATACGTCCTGTATCCCCCGCTTAGGTTTCGAGACTTGAATCCATGCTGGACCAGGATGCGGTGGGCGATGTACCCACGCAGTCCTGCGGCACAGAAGGGTATGTAGGTCTTGCCCTTGTCGAGTTCATCCAGGCGGTCTCTCAGGTCGTTCAGCGGTATGTGCAGTGCCCCTTCGATGATGCCAGATGCATGAAGCTCTTCGGCATTTCTCAAGTCGATGAGCACATTTTCCTGCCTGTCGAGTCTGGCCAGCTCATCCCAGTTGATGGTCGTGAGGTCTCCTTTAAGCATGTTGGCGGCGACAAAACCCGCCATGTTCACCGGGTCCTTGGCTGAGGAGTAGGGAGGGGCATATGCAAGCTCCAGCTCCTCAAGGTCGAACACGCTCATGTTGCCGTGCAGCGCTGTTGCCAGCACGTCGATGCGCTTGTCCACACCGCCTCCCCCGACTATCTGTGCGCCAAGGAGCTTGCCGGTTGAAGGCGCAAAAATCAGCTTAATCGACATGATCTCGGCACCGGGGTAGTAGGATGCATGCGAGCCCGGATGGGTGTAGCTGACATGATAGGGCACCCCATGCGACTTAAGTGTCTTCTCGTTCATACCCGTGGAAGCAGCGGTGAGCCCGAATATCTTCACGATTGAGGTGCCGAGCGTACCGCGGTAGAGTGCCCTCCTGCCCAGTGCATTGTCTGCGGCAATTCGCGCCTGCTTATTGGCCGGGCCCGCCAGGGCCGTATTAACCGGTATCCCCATGATATAATCCCTCACGGCCACTGCATCACCGACGGCATAGATGTCCGGATCGGAGGTTGCCATGGAGGAATTCACTATGATGTGGCCTTTGTCGCCGAGCTCGAGCCCTGATTCTTTTGCAAGGACATTTTCCGGTCTGATGCCGACAGTCAGGACAGTCAGGTTGCATGGCAGGCTGAGGCCCTTTGTGGTGTTGACCATGATGCCGCCGTCCCGGCGCGAGAAGGACCTCACCCCATCCCCGAGCATGAGCGTAAGGCCCGCTTCCTTGAGATGGGCATGAATGAGTCCTGCCATCTCATAATCGAACTGCGGCATCACCTGGTCGAGCATTTCAAGAACGGTTGTCTTCACCCCGCGTTTCATCAAATTCTCTGCCATCTCGATGCCGATGAACCCGCCACCTATAACAACGGCATGCTCCGGCTTTTTCTCATCTACCAGGGCCTTGATCCTGTCCGAGTCGGGGATGTTCCTGATGCTGAAGATACCATCCATGTCCATGCCCTCTATCCCGGGTTTGACAGGTTCCGCCCCCGGTGAAAGGATGAGCTTGTCATAGTGCTCGGTATAGATACGACCTGTGGATTGATCTTTGACCTTCAGGGATTTATCGGTTCTGTCGATGGCAATGACCTCATTGAAGACCCTTACATCGATACGATATCGCTTCATGAGGGCCTGCGGTGTAGTGACGAGCAGGGCATCACGTCTTTTGATGACATTGCCTACGTAGTAAGGCAGGCCGCAGTTGGCAAAGGATATGTATTCCCCGCGCTCGAAGAGGATGATCTGTGCACTCTCGTCGATCCTCCGGGCCCTGGCCGCTGCGGTTGCACCGCCTGCTACGCCGCCGACTATCAAGAGTTTAGTTCCCATAGGGGGTCTCCTTATTCCGGATATGCCTTAATGTAAATGAAGGCGTAAGCTATAGACGGCGATACCGAAGGCCACGGCCGTGTTCAGGGATGTCTTAACTCCCTGCATGGGGATGGAAAAGATCTTCTCGCACTGATCCAGGATGCCGGGGTCCACCCCGCAGACCTCGTTGCCCACTATCAACACGATAGGCCGGCCATCCATCTCCGGCATGTTCCGGTGAATGGGCATAGAACGTTCTCCCCCCTCCAGCGCCCATAACCGCATGCCTTGTGCCTTGAGGGCTTCTGCGGCAGCGTATCCGTCGGCATAGTGGGTCCAGCCGACGGCTTTATCGGCACCAAGGGCCGTCTTTTTAAGTCTCGGGTTATCAGGCGTCGGCGTGATGCCGCACAGATGCAGGTAAGAGATGCCTGCGCCGTCTGCTGTCCTGAATATGGAACCCACATTGTAGATGCTCCTGATGTTGTCCAGCAGAACTTCCATCCGCGGTAATGCCGAGAGATGGACCATGAGTGGGGCCTTGTGTTCTTCATAAGGTTCACCGGCGGGAATGATGGGAGAACCGCATCGGGGACATCGCCGATCTCCTGCATGGCCTTCCAGCATGGGAAATCGCAATTTACAGCCGTCATTCGTACAGAGCCATACCTGGTGTCGAATCGTCTGCCGCATGAGGGTAAAGCCTATCACAGGCAGTAACGCAGAGGAATGAGAAATAGAAAAGTAGGGCTGAATCCATTGACAGCATAAATACCGGAATTACTTTTATAGTGGATGTCAGTAAGAATGTAAAACCAGGAGGTGACCATGAGGATCCTGATGTATTATGACGGCTCTGAGGAATCAAAGGAGGCCATCCCCATTGTAAAGCTGCATGGAAAGGCCTTCAACGCAAAGGTGGACGTTGTTTCCTCACTCCTTAAGGGTGACGAATCACGACTCGGGGAGATTGAACAGAGAGAGAACGAACTTGAATATGTAAAGTCCGTTTTCGAAAAAGAGAATATCCCTTGCGAGACACACCTCTTGATTCGCGGCCTTGAGCCGGGAGAAGACGTTGTGAAGTTTGCAACAGAGAAGAACGTGGATGAGATCATCATCGGGACGGAGAAACGGACCAGGGTCGAGAAGTTCCTCCTCGGCTCGGTGGCCCAGCATATAATATACAATTCCAACCGCCCGGTGGTCATCATCTGAGCGCAGTAATAATCTTCTCAGCCGGATCGGCGTTACCCGCCACTGGTGTGGCCCGGCACTTTACACCGGTTATGTTTTTCTTGTTTAAGGTATGAGGCTGCATAAAACAACACGGGGGTTCCCCCCCTTGAAGGGTCGTTTTTATGC
Source organism: uncultured delta proteobacterium (assembly GCA_963847605.1). Lineage (GTDB taxonomy): Bacteria > Desulfobacterota > Desulfomonilia > UBA1062 > UBA1062 > MWEI01. Next base: position 18,859 of record CAWKAM010000032.1, read on the forward strand.
CTTATTATCTTATGTACTTGTAGAATCCACATCGAGGAGGTTTGGATACATGAAGCCCATCGTCATAATCGGTGCAGACGCTGCGGGGATGAGTGCGGCGAGCGTGATCAAACGTGAGATCAAAGACCAGCAGGTCATCGTATTCGGAAAGGAACCGCATATATCGTATAGCGCCTGAGGAATGCCCTATTATGTATCCGGGCTGATACATAATCCAGAGAAACTCATGGCGATAACCGCTGAGGAGGCCATTCATAAGCGGGGTATCGATCTGAGGGTACTCCACGAGGTCGTCCGTATCGATCGTGCCGGAAAGATGGTCTCGGTGAGGGAGCTTGCAAGCGGCAAGACCTTTGATCAGGAATACGGCAGGCTAGTTATCGGCACCGGTGCAAGGGCCATGGTGCCCGAGCTGCCGGGCATCGGTCTTGCCGGTATATTCACCATGAAACAATTTCAGGACGGGCTCGATCTGAAGAAATTTGTGGAAAGCACCAAACCTTATCGGGCCGTTATCGTCGGTGGAGGGTATATCGGGCTGGAGGTTGCGGAAACCTTCCGGAGGCTCGGTATGGAGGTGACATTGGTCGAGGCCTTGCCCCGGGTCATGACCATAATGGATGATGACATGAGCGGACATGTCGCTGAAGAGATGTTGGAAAACAACGTAAAGATCCTCACAAGGAAAAAGGTCATAGGGTTTGAAGGCGTTGAGAATGTTCAAAGGGTGCTCCTGGATGATGGAAGCGCGCTGGAGGCGGATGTCGTACTGCTCAGCATCGGGGTGGCTCCAAACAGCGCTCTTGCCGCCGATGCAGGCCTGGAACTCGGTGAGCGAAAGGCCATAAAGACGGATCGCTTTCTTACGACCAGTGACCCGGATATCTATTCCGCAGGAGATTGCAGCACGGCATACCACCGTATCCTCAAACGGGATGTGTTCATCCCTCTTGGTCTCACTGCAAACCGGCAGGGCAGGATGTGCGGGGAAAACCTGGTGGCCGAACTGACAGGAAACGAGCAGAAGCCGTTTCCCGGCATCATCGGGACGGCCATCACCAAGGTGTTCGATCTGGAGGTGGGCAAGACCGGCATCGGCCAATCCGACATCGAACACTATAAGCTGGACGGAATCAGATCGGTTGCGATACAGGCGAAGGGTCTTCCGGGATACTATCCGGGCTCATCCGATCTGTGGGTGAAGATATATTTTGATGATGCTTCAAAGGTCATCGTAGGCGGCCAGATCATCGGCAAAGGGGGGGCGGCCATGAGGCTCGACACCCTGGTGGCTGCCATCACAGCACATATGACCCTGGATGACCTCTACAGCCTCGATATGGCCTATGCCCCGCCTTTCGCACCCGTATGGGACCCGCTCCTCATAGCGGCAAAGTCAGGGATGAAATGAGGGGGACATTGAGGCTCAGTCCACTTTGTAAGAGCACCTTTCGGGCACGACCTGCATCGCGGCTTCAGTCCGCTCCTGCGATATCTGATTATGCCTTGAATTTATTTATATTTGCTGAAATCGACACCGCGAAGAGTTCCCCTCTCATCGAACCAGGCATTCTCAGTTATCGGCGGAGGAACGATCTTTTCCTTTTCTTTCCGCACGAGGCTGATGGCCTCCACCGGGCAGGTGCTGATGCACAACCCGCAGCCGATACATTTCTCAGGGGTAATACGGAATGCCTGTTCACCCTCCTCGATGGCCGCCACCTGGCACCGTTCCTCTGCGCAAAGCCCGCAGCTGATGCATGTATCCGGATCAATCTTGGCATAGTAATGTGAATTGACCACATCCCACGCCGGGAGGCCCAGATCATTGATGGCCCTTAAGGGCCCGCAGCAGCACTTGCAGCAGTTGCAGATGAACAACTGTCCGTTCTGCAGGTTGTTGGTCAGGTGCACGAGCCCTGCCGATTCAGTCATTTTCAGCAGCTCATAGGCCTGATCCTTTGTGAGCACACGGCCGATGGGAGAGTTATCGAATACCCCCGGAACCGGGGCGAGTGCGAGGCAGACCTCCAGCGGTCTGTCGCACGGCTTGCCAAGCAGGGCGTGCTCTTTCTTGCAGATGCATTCGTTCACCAAAAACGACTTGCTCTTCTCAATAAGGGCTGAGACCTGTTCATAGGGAAGGGCCTCCTGACCTGATGAGATTGTTTCCTCTATGGGGAGAACCTGCATGAGCTGGGGTTTGTTGGCAAAAAACTGCATATTGTAGAAAGGCATATTATATTGTTCGGCCAATTCGGCCATCTCCTTGTCGATGCGGGGGAGCTGGAACTCAAAGATCCCGAAGACCCAGGGTAACATCTTGAAATACCAGGTGTCGCCAAACTGGAGAGCCCAGAGCTGTCCATGTCGGCCCATGGTTATAAGCTTCCCCAGAAGGCCTTCCAGAGGGCGTCCGGTGCGCTGGGCGACCTGCTCGGCTGTCTCAAAGGTCAGCCTCATATCGCAAAAGAGATCGGCGTCATCAGGAGAGAAGATTTTTTTCAACATCTTTATTTCCACACCACTATCGGTCGATGGGAACCCATTAGGGAGTGTATCCAGGACCTTTGCCAATCGCTCATAGACGTCATTGTGAGTATTCATTAATGGTTTCTCCTTATATTTTAAAGAATAACGAACGGATCCGCTTACTTCTTGCCTCTCTTTTTGTTTGTTCTCTCCGCAGGCTGCCATTTTATCTTCCCGGACAAGGCACAGGTCGGTTCGCCTTTGGGCCGTGCCCTCTCACCGGTGATAATGAGCGACCCGGTATCCATAAGAAAACGCGTTATCTCTTTCTCATTCATCGGCTCTATGACCCCATCGTTGAGGAGCACTGCCAGCCCATGGGAGAAGACCCACATCTTATTCAATACCTCTTTGCGCTGCGCGGTGGACAACCCTGTCATAATCTCTTCATGCTCGAGCCTCTCCATGAGGATATCAAACACATACCCACGGTATTTCTGCTGCCTTTGAGAATCATCCTCTTCACCGGGCTCATGATAGTACATCATTCTGAAGAGATTCTTCTCCTCCTGGGCGAACATGACATAGCCCACCCCCATATCGAGAAAGCCCAATCCCGACCATTTTCCCGTTTGGTAACGGATGAGCACATCGCTGGCCCTCTTGGCGATTTCGTCTTCAAGGTTCTTCATGGATTTGAGCCCGGAATAGATGGGCATGGTGGAAGACCCCAGCTCCTGGGCGATGGCGCGGGCAGAGCACTTATCCCATCCTTGTTTGCGGATAACGCTGAAGGCCGCCTCGATGATGTCGGTTGTACTGAATTTCTTTTCAGGCATAAGTTCATCCCTAATAACGGTTGTTATATAACAACCGTTATTTAATGTCAAGATCATTTTTAAAGCCGATCATACTGGTGTCCACGCTATTGTTGATGTAATTCTTTTTAGGTGATATGAAACTTTTTTTAGTTGTCTTCGTCTTCTTAATTATCATCAAAAAATCCCGGCGGGTAATTGAAAGTGAGTATGAATCTCAAATGAAGAAAGCAAAGAGAAAGAATTCAATTGCGTTAATCACAGGCATTCTGATTGTCGCTTGTGCAACATTGTTTAGACAGGGTATCGTACGTGGTTCAAATGGGGATGGCACTGTAAACCATCTGCCGGTTGATCCTGATTTCAAGCCGCGATTGGGCACGTATTATTACAGGGTTGATTTTAACAACGTGAGTATTGGAACTGCAAGTATCGTGATAGATCGCGAAGGTGATCTTTATAAGATACAGGTTCTTGCCCAAACAATCGGCATGGTCGAACGCTTGTATAGGCTGCGCTACAAGGGAGAAGCCCTTATGAACAGCGAACCCGTATCATCGGTAGAGACAAAGATGCAGCAGGAGGTCAGATCGTCTGAAAAAGACACGACCATAAAATTTCAAGACAATGGGACAATAAAAACTACGGAGATAGACTCGAAGAATGGGGCTACCGTTAATTATGATGTTCGAAGGATTCAGACCGAAAGATTTACGTTGGATCCGTTTTCTGCAACCTACCTGGTGCGAGGACTCGAGTGGAAAGTGGGAGTGGAAAAAGTCTTTGATGTATATCCTGGGAAATACCAATATGAGTTGAGGCTGAAGTGTGAGAGTATGGTGACTATTGATATTGCTGGCGAGAAACGCAATGCATACGTGATTATTCCGACAGTGACAAACCTGGACCCGGATAAACAGGCTCAAGCCTCAAAAAAGAAGCAGGTGAGAACGAAAATATATGTTTCTGCTGATGAGCTTAAGGATGTGCTTAAAATAGAAGCCAGCCATACATTGGAGAATTTCCGGGTTCTTATGGTAAGATTCGATCCTGCAGAAAATCAAACTAAGGAAGTGAATACCCCAAGTAAGGAAGTGAACGCCCCAGCCAAGGATGGGGAGTCCAAGAGCAAGGAAGGGGATGTGCCGGCTAGGCAGGAAGGAATGCCCGCAAATAATTGACTGATTTTTTTAAGATTCTTGCGATCATCGTGAGCCTATAGCTTTCGTCAGTTCCTGCACGTGTTTTTCATCAGTAAGGAAGCCGTCATCCACCTCGAACTCTTCCTTGTCTGCAACGATCTTGAGATAGAGTTCATTATCATCAATCCATCCCTTTTTCCTGCGTTCGACGCGAGTCACATCGGATTTACGGATTGTCCAGTTTCTAAATCCCCGGTGTATTATCTTTTCATCATTGATCTCAAGGTAGTGTGTACGTCCTTTTCGCATTATCCAGCCGCTCATCAGGCAGACCAACCCACTGGAGACAAATATAATACTTGAATCAAGTCCTGAATCAAAAAATGCCAAATAAAGACACATAGCACCAAGACCCAGCACAATAAGATAAATATATTTCCATTTGTGCAACTGTTTGTAGTATCGCATCAGCCCATCCCCAAATTTCCTAAACTTAATTCTTTCTTGAATACAGAGTAACTTATCGGAATTTGATTTCTCTAAGATGAGGCTGTTTTATAGCCTATCATTGAAGCCTTTATCAGGAATGATCATTGGAGTTGTTATTGGGTGATGACAGATGATAAAATAATGATATCGAGAGGTTTTTAGGAAAGGAAACGATATGGCCAAATCACAAGATACCAGAAAACAAGAGAAGAAAAAACCGTTGAAAACAGCAAAAGAGAAGAAGCAGGCAAAGCTTGAAAAGAAAAAGAGCAGATAGCTTATTTACACCTTTTTAGAACATACTTTCTCCGCCATCTCCTGCCGGCAACTAAAACAGGCCAGGGAAACCGTACCGTGCTGAAGATCTTTCAGCCGAGACACAGGACCGTCTTCCACCAGCCGACAACACAATTGTTTAAGAGCTCGTGTTCGATAATAGGCGGTAAGAGGAAAGAAGAAAGGGACGCCGGAGCAAAGACGTCCCCCTCTTTTTTATCAGATAAACCCTACCGTATCTCTACCTGAATATAACCCGTCTG
>CAWKAM010000033.1:0-24398 GCA_963847605.1 uncultured delta proteobacterium
AAACTACCTCTTCCAGAAATTCCTGCGTGCAGTGATAGGCACAAACAATGTGGATCACTGCGCCCGGCTCTGACACAGCTCCACTGTGGCCGGTCTGGCCACTGCATTCGGTTCGGGCGCCATGACGAACTCCATCGTGGATATGGAAGAGTCACAGTGTTTTCTCATCACCGGGACCAACACGACGGAAAACCACCCGGTGATCTCCACCTTCATTAAGCGGGCAGTGACCCAGCGCGGTGCCAAGCTGATCCTTGCAGACCCGAGGGGCATCGAGCTCTCTAAGTTTGCAACCGTGTGGCTCCGCCAGAAGCCGGGTACCGACATTGCCTGGATCAATGGTATGATGAACGTGATCATCAACGAAGGGCTTCTGAACGAGGCCTTCATCGCCGAGCGCACCGAAAACTTTGAGGCTGTTAAAGAGACGGTCAAGAAGTATAGCCCGGAATACGTGGAGAAGATCGCTGGTATCCCGGCAGAAGACCTGAAAAAGGCGGCACGACTCTATGCCAAATCGCCTGCTGCTTCCATTGTCTATGCCATGGGCATCACCCAGCACATCACAGGCACCGATAATGTGAAGTCGCTCGCCAACCTGGCCATGCTCACGGGCAACATCGGCAGGCCCGGCACCGGCGTGAATCCATTGCGCGGGCAGAACAACGTACAGGGCGCCTGTGATATGGCCTGCCTGCCCGGCAACCTGCCCGGGTATAAGCGGGTTGCCGAAGAAGCTGAGAGGAAGCCCTTCGAGGATGCCTGGGGTGTGAAGCTGCTAAGTAAACCCGGACTCACCGTGCCGTATATCATTGAAGGGGCTGCCAAGGGCACTATCAAGGCGCTGTACGTGATGGGCGAGAATCCCATGATGTCCGACCCTGATACCACCCATGTGGAAAAGGCATTGAAGAACCTCGACCTGCTCATCGTGCAGGACATCTTCCTCAACGAGACGGGCAAGCTGGCACATGTGATATTGCCGAGCCATGCCTGGGCCGAGAAAGAAGGGACCTTCACGAACACCGAACGGAGGGTCCAGCGGGTGCGTAAGGCCGTTGAAGCACCGGGAGAGGCAATGGATGACTGGAAGATCATCACCATGATTGCAAACAAGTGCGGTGCAAACTGGGTCTATGAGAGCGCCAAGGACATCATGGAGGAGCTCGGAAAGGTTACTGCATCATATGCGGGCATCACCTATGACCGTATCGAATTCAAAGGCATCCAGTGGCCGTGCCCCAATACCGACCATCCGGGTACGACGATACTGCATACCCATGCATTCACCCGGGGCAAGGGGCTCTTCAGTGTGTGCGAGCATATCCCGCCCGCCGAGCAGACCGATGCCGAATATCCCTTTGTCCTGACCACCGGAAGGATACTCTATCAGTACCACACCGCAACCATGAGCCGCCGCTCCAAGGGGCTTGTGTCCAGGACACCCAAGGCCTTTGTGGAGATCAACCAGACAGATGCCGAGAAACTGGGCATCAAGAAGGGCGACAAGGTGGAGATTACCAGCCGCAGGGGCACCATCGAGGCCCTGGCGGACGTCTCGTACAGATGCGATACAGGGGTTGTATTCATCCCGTTCCACTACGCCGAGGCTGCGGTAAACAAGCTTACCATCTCTGCCATCGACCCGGTGGCCAACATCCCCGAATACAAGGTGTGCGCGGTGAAGCTTTTGAAGGTGGCATAGGTATTTAAAAAAAAGGAGCGGTCCCGTTGGGAACCGCTCCTTGTGTATCGCCCAGGTAAAATGGTCTTATGCTGCCTTGGGCGGTTTAATGAGCAGCAGGGCAATGATGATGCCGATTACTGCCAGACCGGCGGTCGGGTAGAAGGCAAAGGTGAAGGAGCCGAAAATGTCCTTGGCCTTGCCGGATATCAACCCGCCGAGGATGGCGCCGAGGCCGTATGCAAAGAAGACCATGCCGTAGTTTCGTGCATAATGCCTGATACCGAAGAATGTAGCCGTTGCCGTGGGTGCAATTGCCAGCCAGCCGCCGAGGCAGAGCCAGAATCCCATGAATGCTATTGTGTAAAGGCCCTGGCCGCCTTCTTTGGCCTGTAGCATCATGATGGATGCAATGAGAACAATGAGCAGATTCAGTATTGCTGCGCCGCGCGGTGTGATCTTGTCGGTCAGCGTTCCGAAGATCGGACGGCCTATGGCATTGAATATGGCGAATATGCCGACCAGAGAGGCGGCGGCAGCCTTGTCGATCTTGATGACCTCCGTGCCGACCGTGCTGGATATGCCGATGGCCATGAGTCCTGCCAGGCAGCCGATAATATAGCAGAGGAAGAGCCCCCAGAAAGAACCTGTCTTTAGCATCTTGGAGACATCGAAATCCGCAGCAGACACTGATGCGGCAGCAGGGGCGTAGCCTTCAGGCTTCCATCCGGCTACGGGAAATTTCAGCGGCAGTGACAGGATAACGATGATGAACAGGAATGCGATGCCGAAGTATTTGAACGTAGCGGCAAGGCCCGCGGAGGTAATGAGTATATCTGCGATCTTTGCGGTCAGCAGTGCTGATCCACCGAAGCCTGCAAGGGAAAGACCGACTGCAAGGCCCTTCTTGTCAGGGAACCAGCGTGCGCAGACCGCCAGCGGGCAGCCGTAGGCAAGCCCCACACCGCCGCCTGCTATCACACCGTAGGTCAGGGTGAGCATGCCGATGCTCGTGGCAAAGCTGGAAAGGAACCATCCGGCTCCGACGATGATACCGCCGATAATAGTCAGGTTCCTGGGACTGAGCTTTTCCATGATCTGCCCGCCGAAGAACATGAGTATGGAGAAGAAGGCGAGGAACCCCATAAACGGGAAGTTGCTCTGGAAGGAGGAAACCTTCTGAATCGACAGGAGCTTGTCGAGCTGATCAGGTGTAAGTGTCTTCATCTGGGTTACATATTCTGCAGCCTTTGCTGCATCTTTTTCCTTGTCGAGTTTGAAAAGTTCCATCAGCATGGCAGGATCAAGAGTCGCGAACTCGGCCTTGAGTTTATCTGCCTGTTCCTTTTTAAGGGCGAAGATCTTGCCCAGGAGATCATTCTTGAATTCCTTGATCTCGGGAACGACCTGCAGCGCAGTGGTCTTGTTGAAATAGAGCTCAACCGGCTTCTTGAAAACACTGTAAGAATAGACACTGCCGAGGCAGAGATTGATGATCAGGCCCAGGATAACGAAAAGCCATCTCCCGGAATTGGCCTTCATGCCAAAAACATTAACATTGTCAGACATTGGAAACCCCCCTCCCATACTTTTGAAATTAGGTGCAATAGCTGGCGTATATACTGATATCAAGCAAATCTGTCAATTGGATAGTGATTCATTATACGGGCTCTTCTGGCTTACCCTCGTATTTCTTGTTTATTTCAATAAGCAGCTCGGCATCGCTGAAAACACCGAGGTGTTCATGTCCTGGTATTTGTTCCTGTGGGGGCTCTTCACCTTCTTCATGCGGATCGGCACATGGAAGGCCAACAGGGGCCTTCAGGTGGTATTCCTTTCGCTCACCGTTCTCTTCTGGATGCTGGCTGCACGGGATGGCTTCGGGTGGAAAGGTTCCTGGGCTATCCTCACCGGGTATGAGGGGATCTTCTGCGGGGCTTCTGCCATCTACTGCGCTATGGCCCAGGTTATCAATGAGAGCTACGGGAGGGTCGTCCTGCCGCTGGGTGACAAGAAATAACCGCCTCCTGCACACATATTACGCTGCATCCTGAGATCCTTTGCCTCGCCTGGAATGACATCGTGATCCCGTCATCCTGGAACAGAGGTTCAAATAACCATTTGTCTATCAGGAATGATTATTATTTAACCTTTTCATTTTGGGGATTCTGGTATATATTTTATCATACCGTTGCCGGATAAAAGGTCTGATCTTCTTGGATGTATGGGATGAGACACCCATGGACCAGGAGAGGAACACAAGTTCTTAAGTACTGCGAGAGGAGTGTTCGATGAGCAAGGTGAAGTTACGGATCAACGGAATAGATGTGGAAACGGAGCTGGGTAATACGATCCTTGAGGCGGCCCAGGGCCTCGGAATATTCATCCCGACGCTGTGCCACCATGAGGCCTTGATCCCCAGGGGGGCCTGCCGTATGTGTATCGTAGAAGACAAGGGGAGGCTGAAGGCCGCCTGTACCATGCCGGCGGAAAACGGCATGGATATTATCACCGATTCGCCCCGCATCCAGCACATCCGCGAGACCACCATACAGATGATCTTCACGAGCAGGAACCATTACTGCATGTACTGCGAGGTGAGCGGCGACTGCGAGCTGCAGGACCTCGGCTACAAGCTGGGCATGGATCATTTCAACTTCGCCACCTATGAGAATCGCTATCCTGTGGACACATCCCACCCCTATATCATCTTCGAGCACAACAGGTGCATCCTGTGCGGCCGGTGCGTCAGGGCGTGTACCGATCTGACCGGGCATTACGTGCTTACCGAACGGAGCAGGGGGGTGAAGACCTTGATCGTGGCGGATATCGAAAGCCCTTTGGGAAGGTCGAGCTGCGTCTCATGCGGCGCCTGCGTGCAGGTCTGCCCCACAGGGGCGCTGATAGAGAAGAGGGCGGCATATCAGAGGAACCGGGAGAAGAACGAGCAGATCAAGGCGGTCTGCGACATGTGCCCGGTGGGCTGCGGGATCGAGATTCACAAGAACCCCGGTACGAACTCCGTGATAAAGATCCACGGCGACTGGCATGCAGGACCCACCAACGGCCTCCTGTGCAAAAACGGCAGATACCTTTCTCTCTATGAGGAGCATCAGGTGATTTCTTCCCCGCGAATGCGCCGGGGTACTTCAATGAAAGAGATAAAGGCAGGAGAGTTGGAGGGTGTGATCAAGGAAAAGATCGACAGCGGCGCAGCCTATGTGGACGGTTCCCTCTCTAATGAGGAACTTTCTCAGATCAAGGACCTCTTCGGCGAAAAGGTATACTCGTTGAGGCCCGTGAATGCCCCGATACCATCAACGGCGCGCATCGAGGATCTGAACACCGCAAGTACCATCGTTGTCTTCCGTCTTGACCTGGATGCACAGTACGGGGCCTTGGGCTCCTTGATCAAGAGAAGGGTGGCGACGAACGAGGCAAGTCTCATCCTGGTAGATGCACCGGAGAATACCTTCTCGAAGTTGCCGGGGAAACGACTGGGTTCATCCGAGTTCCTTGCAGACTTAAAGGGGCTGACCGGAACCAATGACTACCTACTGGTCTACCAGGACCTTGAAGACAAGGAAAGAGATGTCTTGAGTTCGCAGCAGGGCATGAAATTTCTTTGGCTCCCGCCCGAGACCAATACTTTTGGCCTGGCCAAGCTCGGCATCGAACATGCCGCGCCAAAGGGCAAGGCGCTCTTCTTCTTCGGCAAAGATATCCCCGAGGTTGCCATCGAGGACGGGACTTACGTAGCCTGTTTCAGCCCGCACGAGAACCGCCTGACCCGGCGGGCCGACCTTGTGGTGCCCATCAGGGACGGTTTCGAGAGGGAAGGGACCTTTTACAACCTTGAAGGAGAGATCGTCAGGCGGGTGAGAGTCCTTTCGCCAGGACCGGATAGGATCGATCTCAAGGAACTGCTCGTAAGAATGCTGCCAAAGGGGTGAGACATGAAGACGATTACAATGGCTTCCACATGGTGTGAGGGGTGCTCGGGCTGCCATATGTCGTTTTTGGATATGGACGAGCGTCTGGTGGAGCTCATCGGAAAGGGACTTGTGCTGACCGCAACCCCCATCACCGACCTGAAGATACCCCCCATGGGAACTGATCTCGGCATCATCGAAGGCGCCGTGGCGACGGACCACCACATGGAAGATGTCAAGGAGCTCCGGAGCCGGTGCAAGATGATCGTGGCCCTGGGAGACTGCGCCGTGTTCGGCGGGATCAATACCATGAGAAACTACTTTACGGTCGACGAGCTCCTCCACCGCGGATATGTCACGACCGAGAGCACGGTGAACGGCACGCCGCCTACGTCGAACGAACTGGGCAAGCTGCTGCCCAAGGTGCTCTCCGTGCACGAGGTCGTCAAGGTCGATTTTTTCATACCCGGGTGCCCGCCCCCTGCGGACGTGATCTACCATGTCTTGAACGAGCTTGTCGAAGGCAGGGTCCCCAGGCTTACCCAAGATCTTTTGTACTACGACTAGAGGTGCTGCCATGTCAAAGAAGATAACCATATCACCGGTCACGAGGATAGAAGGACACGCCAAGGTCACTGTATACCTGAACGATGAAGGCCAGGTGGACCGCACCTATTTCCACGTGGATCAGTTCAGGGGGTTCGAGAAGTTCTCCGAAGGGAGGTTCTTCCCGGAGATGCCCGTCATAACACCGCGCATCTGCGGCATCTGCCCCATCAGCCACCACCTGGGTGCAGCCAAGGCGTGCGACGAAATCATGGGCGTCAAGATACCACGTCCTGCCAAGCTCCTGAGGGAACTCATCCATATGGGCCAGGTCATCCAGTCCCATGCCATGCACTTTTTCGAGCTGGCAGGGCCCGACATCATCCTCGGGTGGGACTCGGACCCGGCGCTACGCAATGTCGTGGGCCTGGTCAAGGCCAACCCCGAACTCGCGCTCAAGGCGGTGCGCCTGAGGAAATACGGCCAGACCATCATAGAAGAGGTTGCAGGCCGGAGGATCCACCCCACCTTTGCCATCCCGGGGGGTGTGAACAACGGCTTATCAGTGGAAAAGCGAGACAGGCTGCTCAAGGGCATCGATGAGTACATCTCGCACATCCAGGAAGGGGTTTCCATCATCCGCGATTTCATCATGTCCCACAAGGAGGAAAGCGATACCTTTGCCTCGTTCCCCTCCGGATACATGGGCTTGGTGGGTCAAGACGGGGCCCTTGAGCTCTACGACGGCGCTGTCAGGATGATGGACAAGGACCGACATGTCATCGATGAGTTCCCCGGCAAGTACTATCTGAGCCATATCGGCGAGATGGTGGATGACTGGACCTACCTCAAGCTCCCCTTCTTCAAACCCCTGGGCGACAAGGAAGGGTTCTACCGGGTGGGGCCGCTGGGCCGCCTGAATGTGGCTGACAGGATCAGCACCCCCAAGGCCCATGAGGAGTTCAAGCGGTTCAAGGCCATGAACAACGGCAAACCCGTGGAGAGCTCGTTCTACTACCATTATGCACGGCTCATCGAGGCCGTCTATGCCTTGGAACGGGCCCGGCAGATCCTGGAAGACCCGGACATCCTCTCCACCGACCTCCTGCATGAAGGGCCGGTGCGCTGCGGTCAGGGGGTCGGCATCATCGAGGCCCCCAGGGGCACCCTGATACACCACTACTGGGTCAATGATGACGGCCGGATCACCAAGGCCAACCTCATCGTTGCATCGGGCCACAACAACTGGGCCATGAGCAAGGCAGTGGATTGTATTGCGCGGGGCTATATCAAGGGCAATGACATCCCCGAGGGCGTCCTGAACAGGATCGAGGGGGCCATCAGGTGCTACGATCCCTGTCTGTCCTGCTCCACCCATGCCATCGGCAAGATGCCCATGGTGGTGGAGCTCTATGATCATGCAGGGGACCTCGTTGACGCCCGGAAGCGATCATAAGAAAAGGCTCGTCGTAGGCGTCGGCAACGAATATCGCAGGGACGACGGGATCGGGATACGTCTCGCCGAACGTGCATCGCTGCCGGGTGCCGATGTGCTGACAGTCAGCGGCATATACCCGGAGCTGGCAGAGACTTTACGTGAATACGACATGGTCGTGTTCGTGGACGCGGCCGTTGAAGGAGACCCTGTCGAGCTCAGCAGGATCTTCCCTGAAGAATCGAGTCTGCCCCTGTTCCATCAGATCACCTGCGGGGGTATCCTTGCACTGACCGAGGTGCTCTACCATACCTGCCCCGAGGCCTGGCTCCTTGCCATAAGAGGCTATGACTTCGAGCACGGGGAAGGGCTATCGGAAAAGGCCCAGGAAAATCTCACACAAGCCCTTAAGAGTCTGGAGGGATTATTGCGTACTTAAGGTAACTGAGATGACGACGATTGCGACTATGAGGATGGACACTGTTTCGACAAGATATTCCTGCGTCCTGTATTCGGGAAAGCCCATGCAGGGTACCTGCCAAGACGAATCAGACTCAGGGTTGATGAACAGGGGTCTGCATGGATGCCTTCATGGATCCGCATGCTTAACCCTGTAGACGGCATCACAGCCAGGCTGCTAATGGAAGGTGCTATACATATATGGGAGAATGCCTGATTGATGAACATCATTAAAGAGGCCAGGGCAAAATACGGACCGTATATCCGGTGGAAAAATGACCTTATTCATGAGCTCGAAACAGGCAGCCGGGTGATCGTAACCGAAAGAGGTCCGGTGGAATATATGATCCATGGCGAGATCGGCCCCTATGTCTCTGTCATGCATGGAGGTCCGGGAGGATATGACCAGACATCTGCCCTTCTCAGCGGGCTCTATGATAAAGGGTTCCGGATTTTAAGCTGGTCCCGTCCGGGGTATATCCGCACACCCCTGGGTGTCGGACGGACCTTTGAAGATCAGTCCTATGCCTTTACTGCGCTTATCGATGCACTGGGTATCGATAGGACCGCCTTGCTTGCATATTCTGCTGGCGGACCGGTGGCAATACATTTTGCCGCTCATAACCCGGACAGGGTCTGGGCACTGATCCTCGAATGTGCAGTCAGCCGGAGATATGAAATCAACCGGAACAATATAGGCGAACAGATCCTGTTCGGACACCTCATGTTCAACGGACCCTCGATGTGGCTGGCAGATGTCATTGCCCATCACGCACCGATGCTCGTTGGCTGGGCGACCATCGAGATGGAAAGCTCTCTTGAGGAGGATGATGTCATAAAACTGATGAGGGACATCATGAAGGACGAGCAGAGAGTGAAGATGAAGATATTGATGGATCTGATCAGGGGGATGAGTCCCTCAAGGCTCCGCACCAGGGGCCTGAACAACGATATAAAGCAGCTCGCAAAGATAGACGGGCTTCCCTTTGAGCACATAGCCGCACCGACATTGGTCATCCATGGAACGAACGACCTCGATGTTTCCCTGGAGCATGCACAAAACGCAGCCGGGAAAATTCCCAGGGCCGAGATCTATCTCGTTGAGGGAGGGTTCCATATACTGGCACGCTCGGATGCCGCAGAAGCGGTACAGGAAAAGAAGATCATGTTCCTGAAGGCTCATGAATGCCTTATGGAACGGATATCTTGAACAAACCATCCGGCGGACCCGGTCGAACGGGAATATAGATCATGGAGGTCCGGTGATGCCTGGGCACGGCATTCAATAGTTCAATAGACGGATCTTATCCACCCAGTCTGCTTGTCGAGCATTAGCTTATCAACCGGCGAACCGTCCCGACTCTTTGATAATGTCCCCATGTGAACTCGATAGAAATGTCCTAAAAAACACAATCTGTCAGGGTAAAAAAGGGTTCGGTTGATAGGGTGGGTTTAATCTGAACCAGATTACTCTAAAATAGAAGCCTGTGCACGGAGAAGATCATGAAGGGTTACAATTCCGGTTATGTTACCTGTTTTATCATCAATCACAATGATGACGCCGATGAACGCGCCGATCATCAATCCCGGGATAAGGTCGAACTGGTGTGTCATTTCAAAAACAATCAATAATGAGGTGAGGGGCGCCCTGACAACCGCTCCAAGGCAGGTGCTCATACCGACCGCTGAAAGAACGATTCTATCGGACGGTGTTACTGGGATCCAATGACCGGTGAGGCCTCCGATAAAATAGCCGCACATACCACCGATGAAGAGCAGAGGTGAGAAGATTCCTCCGCATCCTCCGAAACTGTAGGACAATATAGTCGCCAGCAGCTTGGCAACTACCATGATTCCTGCTACCCACCAGATGAAATTGTTGTCCAATGCCAGGGAGAGATCATGATACCCGAGGCCGAAGACCCCGAGTTTTCCGGTAGTACAAAAGACGGCGGCCCCGATAACCCATACGATGAGTCCTCCGAAACAGGGTAAAAGCCAGGCAGGAATCGCCTTTTGTCTTTTAAGGCGATATCTTATGGAGAGCGTTGCCTCCTGGAAGATGACGCCGGCAAGAGCGGCAAAGACGGCGACTACAGGAGCAATTGCGTAGTGCGCCCAGGTTACGGATTCGATGGATGGGAGCTTGAAAGCTGGCTGTCTGCCTATAAAGGCGTATACGACAAATGCCCCGAGCAGGGAAGAGAGGACGACGCGTCCGATAAAGCGGTTATTGATGTCGCTGACAAACTCTTCGAGGATGAATGTTATGGCAGCAAGAGGTGCATTAAAAGCAGCGGCCAATCCGGCAGACGCACCGATAACAACCGCGCTTCGCCGCCTCCGTATGGGGATCCCCATGAACCCTGCAAGATTTGAAGCTATACCACCGCCGATATAAACGGTGGGCCCCTCACGGCCCAGGCTGGCTCCACCTCCGATATTGAGTATGCCGGCTATAAACTTTATGAGAACCGGACGCCACGGCACATACCCCACTTCCTTCCAGTATGCGGCCTTTAGCTGTGGAATGCCGCTCCCTGCTGCATCAGGGTCGAATTTAAAAAGCAGGAAACCTGCCATGAGGGAGGTGCTCACGACTAAGATAAAACTCGCAATCAGGAAGAAAAGTTTGGAATGCGAGGAGAAGACAAGGAACGTATCAAATTGAGATAATCTCTGCTCACAAGTTATCCCTATGCCCCGAACTATAACCTCTGAAATTTAGGGGCAGCTTTGCCGGGATTCATTCTTAGCAAAGCTACCCCATAATTAATATAGTTATTTCTTCACAATAACGAAATGGTCTCTTCTGTTCTTTGCCCAAGCCTTTTCATTATGACCTGGATCAAGAGGTCTCTCTTTGCCGTAGCTGATGGTGGATATACTTTCTTTTGCAATCCCCTGCTCAACCAGATAGTTCTGGGCAGCCTTCGCCCTCCTATCCCCAAGGGCAAGGTTATACTCTGTCGTGCCTCTTTCATCACAATTGCCCTCAATCCGAATCGTTAAATTCGTATTGGCCTTCAGAAAAGAAGCCTTCTGGTTCAGTATTTCAATCGCTTCTGACGTGAGGTCGAACTTATCAAAGCCAAAATGGATATCCTTGGCTTCGAATGCCTTTATTTCATTTGCCATAAGTGCTGACGTCTCAACCTTTGTCTCTTCTTTTGGTTGGGTAAGTGTCGGGGCATTAGGTGCAGTCTGTACAACAGGGGGCTTAACCTCTTCAGTTTTTTCCATTATATTCTTCTTTGCACAACCAACCGTGATAAACCCTATTCCGACAAACAAGATAATGATTATATTTAACCATATTCTCTTCATGGTGTTCCTCCACTGTGTTATTTTTGTTATGCATAAGCAGGGGCTTTTTATTGCTCTGAGAATAATGCCACAATGACAATGTCATTATGCAACATAGTATCATCTAAAATTCAAGATGACTAAATGTTGGAGCAATATTGATATGAAGTATCCCTTATAAATTGTTTGTTCTTTGGTGATCTTATCCAGGGGGTGGCCTTGCATACAAGGTGAATGATTGTTGAAATGACCGCAATGAAACAATGTAAATATGTTCATTTTCTGTAATTAATACTGTGTTGCTAATCTCAGGTGCAAAACAAGCTAATGGTACTTCCTCAATACTGCCTTTCACATAATTGAGCTGGATGGTCTTATAATATAGATCATTAGTTGGTTCTTTTATTGCAGAATCAGCATTTTGTGATGCAAGGCATACGGTGGCGCTGAGCCCTATGAGAGAGAGGAATATCAATATTTTTTTCATCGACATATACAGTTAATTGTTACTTTGGCTCCACATCTTTATTTGTACCTTGCGAGAGATGCTCCGGGCCTGAACCCATCTGAGAAGGCTTGATGGAGAGTGCCACCGAATACCCCTCCTTATTGATTTTGTATTTTATCCTTACGAATCGTCCTTTCGTAATCTTATCCAATGTCGTGGGGTTCCACCCGGGATCATAGATAGTCGTGGTCGGTCGTATGACAAAGGTGTGTTTCTGGCCATCCCCTGTAATAATAGTGATCTTCGGCCTTACCTCATTTACCAGATCTTCAAGGACTACCCCCTCAACCTTTCCCTTGATTTCCTTGGAAGTTCCGGTCTTTGCCGGTATCTTCTTGGTGGGAGCCGAATCAGGCTGTCCGGCAAGGCAGATTGTGGAGATGAGTCCGAAGATGCACACGATCATCAGAATTTTTTTCATCATCCCGGCAGGGGAACTGCTGTACATTCCATGGCAAACAATGGAAACTGGGGATATCTGTCTGATCATGTCTTTTCCAATCTGTTCCATGCATTCTCTTTTATAATTATACGACATCATGATTAAAAGATGATTAGAAATGTATTAAATCTTTCTAATAATCCATCACGCTAGGCAGTCAAGTCAGTTTCATACTCTAGGTCGTACCATGGCACTTTCTTGAAAATATATCTCTTGTTATTACCTTATGCATATGAACAGAGATTGTGGTACTCTCGGATTTGTTACAAAAGATGAAAACAAAGTAGTCTTTATAGTCGAGTAAGGCCGCTTCCATGAAAGCTGGCACAACAAGGAGAATAAATCCGTGAAACGCCTGTCGGTATCCATGATCCGTTTGCTTGCGGTGTTTTTCCCTTCCTTAAGCTCAGCTGCAGTTGATCCGACCGGAGAGACAGCGCTCAAGGCATCCATCCAGGCGTTCTCAGCAATCATGACATCTCCTGACACAAGCATCCCGCCTATACTTTTCCAGACTGCATCCGGGATCATAATCATACCCGATATGGTAAAGGCCAGCTTCCTGATGGGTGTACGATATGGAAAGGGTGTGCTCATGGTAAAATATAAAAATGGTCGTTGGAGCAACCCGGTCATCATCACCATAACCGGAGGGAGCTTCGGACTGCAGATGGGAATACAATCCACTGATCTCATCATGGTCTTCATGAGAAGTCAGGCTCTTGATATGAAATCCAAGGGGAATGTTCTCTTGGGGGCGGATGTATCCATCGTTGCTGGTTCTTTGAATTTCAAGCTGGATGAAAATGACGAAGCCAGCCAAAATGGAGAAGTCTATTCTTTCTCGAAGGCAGTGGGTCTCAACGCAGGTTTTGCCTTCCAAGGTGCATATATACGCATGGATGATGAAGCCACTGCAGCCGTTTATGGAAAGAGCAGACTGACTGCCTATGATGTCCTCTGGGGCAGAGCGGTGACGGTGCCATCCGAGGTGCTCAGATTCAAGGAAAATTTCAACATACTCACCGACAAGACCTCGCATTGACACATTGCGTGTAATACAATGGTGGTACCGATTGTGGTCCCAACAATCTTATCAAGTTGTTCAGCAGGCTATGGTCAAATTCAGTTAAAGCCTCATCCTTGATAATCTTCAGGGCTTCGAATGGTTTCATGGCGGTCTTGTAGGGCCGTTTGGATGTCAATGCGTCGTAGATGTCCGCAATAGTGCAGATCCGAGCGTATGGGTGCAAGTCCTTCATGCCAAAGGGGTACCCAGAGCCGTCAGGGCGCTCATGATGTTGCATCGAGATGTAGGCAGCCTCGTCGGTGAGCTGACCTGTTTCCATGAGGATGTTATAACCCCATTCAGGGTGTTTCTTTATGATGTCCCACTCTTCCTGATTCAGTTTTCCACGCTTTCGTATGATACTTAATGGTACTTTGGATTTTCCTATATCGTGAAGAAAATATCCATAACTCAAGCGTTCAATTTCCTCCATCCCTATTGAACGGTCTCCCTTATAGAAACTAATTGCAAGGGAGGTGGCATAGATTCCAACATTGACGCTGTGAGTGTAGGTATTGAAATCATACTCCGTTATGGAGATGAGATCGCTTAGCAGCACCTTATTCTTTATGATGTTCTTTAACATGGGCTTGAGTGTTACCTTTATCTTCTCAATCCGCTCCGGATTCGGGTTATCAAATGCATTCCTGAGCGCGTAGATGGATGAAACATAGAATGTTGCTGCTTTCACCTTGGATGGAACAGTTGGATCAGTGAGAATCTCTTTTGTGTGGGAACTTATATATTCTTCAAAGACATTCATCGCCTCCTGACCCCTTATAAATAATTTGCTGAGGCCAAAGCGGCTGAGCTCGGCAAGGTGCTCTCTGGTTAACACGCATCCCTTCTCAAGAAAGAGCACAAGCTTGTTATCGTGCTTTATATACAGATCGACAACACTCTTTTCGTTGATCTGAATGACATCTATCGGGATGGGACGGAATACATTCATGCCAAATATTTCGGCACGTCAACTTATATAGATAAATTGATATATCAGCAGCTTTGGGCATTACTAAGAACATATATTTCTGCAATAGATAATCGATTCTTCTAACTCTGAAATGTGAACATTTTGAGATGAGATTTGTGATTGTCAGATGCCATGCTCAGAGCGGCAAGATCGGTACATGATCAATATTGAACCGGCTTAATAGATTGCGCTACTTGGAAACCTTCCTTATTGGTAATATAGCTCACTCTCACCTGCTGCCCAACTGTTAGCTTATCAAGTGATATTGCTTTCCAATCTGGTCCATAAATTGTCGTAGTGGTCACTATATTTAAGATGTATCTCTTTCCTTCTTTACTAGTTAGAAATATCTTTGGCCTTATACCTTTTGAAGGATCAGCGATGTGGATGTCATCTAACTTCCCCATCACTTCTAATGGGGCGATTACTTTCTTAGATACAGGAGGAGGGGTTCCCCCTTTCTGCCGGGACATGTCTGTATTCTGTCCATTGCAGGAAAAGAGGAGAACCCCGAGGGTGCAGGCAATAAACACAACACTCCTCATCCTCCTTTATCCTTTTTACTCTGCAGGTTTAGCTGCTGGCGCTGCCGGTGCTTCTGCCTTCTTCTCTACCTTCTTCATTTCCTTCTTTGCCTTCATAACCTCGACCTTGTCAGCATTCATGCTGCCGGCTGCCAGGGTAACCATAACCATCTCGCCCTTCTTCAGGTTAGCCATGTCTTCTGCCTTCACGGTGATGGTCTTGCCCTTTACCACGATCGTGTTCGCTGCTTTGTCGATCTTGGTGATCTTGCCCTTGATTACATCGACCTTTACTGCCTCAGCCTTTGCAGGCGCTGCTTTTGCTGCTGCGGGTGCTGCTGCTGCGGGTGCTGCTGCATCGGCTGCGAAGACCATCGTGGTGAAGCAAACCAGTGCCAATACTGCGATCATGCTAATAACTTTCTTCATGGTACATTCCTCCTCTGGTTTTTTATTGATGGTACACTCTATACGTGAAGAATGATTAAATGATGATTAGAAGAAGATTAAAAGATTCTAATGTTGCATGGAAGAACAGGGATAGGCACTGTCCTTATCAAGTAATTATCCTTCTTTCATAAGAACCACTGAGATTATCCTAACCTTTGTCTCATACTATAGGATTGTGATAGATCAGCGACCTCAATCTCTTACTATCAACCGTAGATTCCTTAGATCAATGGGTGCATTCAGAAGGCTCCCAAATCGATGATCTCGTGGCAGATCTCGTCCGCCTGGTGCTCGATGTCATGCATCTTCAGCACTGTCTCGGTGTTGAAGTTGCCCTTCCTGGTGAGCTCGGCAAACAGCATGGCGGCATCTACGGCAAACCGGGCCTGCTTATTGAATAAGTTGAACAGATTTGTTTCCTTAGGGAACAAACTGAAACCCATTTTTTCTCCTATTACTCATCTCCAAAACCATCTTCCACCTCTTCGGCCGTAGGCTCGGGCCGGCCGAGCAGGAGGGAATAGGGGATGAATGCAAGGTTGGCGATTATGGTGGGTATGACGGCGCTTGCTATGACACCGGCAACCAGAAAGGAATACTGCCCGCGCGTGACGATCCCATGGGTGAAGCCGTAGAGTGCCGAGATGGTGCCGAAGGTGAGCCCGGTCGACATCATCAGGGTGTAATACCAGCGCTCATCGGTCTCCTTTCTGAAAAAGCCGATCACGGGATAGAGCCCGAATATCTTGCTGACAACCTTACCGGCCAGAAGGATAACAAAGATCAGCGGTGCAGTCATGATGGCCGGAAGTGAGACCAGGGAGCCTGCACGGATGAAATAGAATGGGGTTAAAAATCCTATGGTGAGGGTTCGCATCCTCCTCACCCATAAGTGATCGTCACCGGCGAATTCGGCCAGCACGATCCCTGCCAGGTAGGCAGGCAATACCGCTTCGCTGCCGGACCACACCGCCAGCGCCCCGAGACCGAACAGAACGAACAGTATCCACTTGGCCCTGATGGCGGCTGTCCGGTGGCCATATTTCCGGGTGATGCGCTTGGATATAAACGGAAGTACAGCGATCGCGGCAGCGGTTCCCCCGATAAAGATGAAGGTCTTATAGGAGAAGGGGGCAAAGATGAGACCCAGTGCTATGACGGTCCCCAGGTCGTTCACGAAACATGCCCCGAGTATGCCCTTGCCGAATTCGGTATTGTTGAAGCCGGTCTCGATCATCACTGCATAGACAACGGCCATGGATGTGGTGGAGAGCGCTACACCGGCAAGAAGACTTGCAGAAGGAGTCCACCCGAGACCATAGCGGGCAAGCGCGGTACACCCCAAAAAAGGGGCTAGAAAGCCGATAAGCCCGACAATGGTAACCTCTTTCCATTTCGAGCCGATGACCTCAGGGTCCAGTTCTGCGCCTGCCAGGAAGGTCAGGAGAACGGCCCCGGTAGTAGCGAGAAAGCGCAGCCAATCAACATTTGCTCCCAGCAGTTCCTGACCGAAGTAGTATTCCCATAACGCTCCTGCCACCATACCGACACAGATTTCGACCAGGGCCATTGAGATGCGGATGTGATAAGCAATAATGGTTGCAATGACCGCTAGACCGACCCACAAGGCCGCGATAGTGAAGGGTAATTCCATTGAATCCTCCGTCTTGATGTTTTTCGCCTATGCCCGGTAAGGACAACTTCTGTCTTAAGGATTTTTCAGAAAGCCCCTCACATGCATCAGCAATTTGTCAGGAGCCATCAGCCCTTGAGGGCGGTTGCAAGGGGGGACTCCATCCCCGGGTAAGGCATACAAACGAGAATGACGCATTATTCACTTCAGGAAGATGCGGGTGTTTAAGCATCGATTACATACCCCTGAAGTTCTGAAATAAGATCATGAAGTTCATGGGTCTTTCCCTGGCTTTTTGACAACAGGGCATCGATGGTGGAGAGCTCATCCTTGATATAGCTTTCCGTCTGTTTGCGCATCCCGTCGATGGCCTTGTTGATCCGGGTCTCCCACTGTGTAATGAGCCGGGAGATGTTCACCTCCGTAGCCCATGGGATCTCTTTGAGAAAATGTTGTTCAAAAAGCCTCCTGAAAATAAACATGGGGATGAGGAACCAGAGAAGATCGAATTTGAAATCAAAGGTGTAGAGAACCCCGATGTCGGGATTATCAGGCTCCGTCACCTCGATCTTCCAGTCCGTCTCCGCAAGCCTTATCCCCAGCACCTTGTCAATATTGTCATTGAGCATCATCCTGAAGGTTTCAAGGTAGCGGGTGAGGCTGTTATGCGCCTTGTTCAGGGTGCCGGAGAAGTGTCTGTTTTCCGCCCTGGAGATATGCCGTATCTCTTCTTCCATGGTTTCGGCCACCCATGCTTCATACCTTCTGGTCAGCTTCCACAGGTTTCCTTTCCAGGAAGGCATCTCTCCGGACAGTTTGTCCGTGAGCTTCTCCGTGAGGGGATTCTTAAATTTTTCAAGATGATTCGTCAGGAGAGGCCGGGTCTGCCTCTGGCATTCTTGTGTAATGACGCCGATCTCTTCCCTGATCTGATTAAAGCCGACCTTTTCATTCAGGATCTGAGAGTGGAGCGCCTCACGGTCCTGATCGGCCTCAACAGAAGTCTTCATGGCGATATTGAGATAGGAAAGGCATCTTCCGAGCAAGGACTGGGTCTTATAGTTCAGTATCCGTTTGAGCTCCTGATCGCGGTTCACGGATAGTACGGACAAAAGCTCAGTCTCGATCCGGTGTTTGAACACTTCCGTGCCGGAGCGGGTCGAGTAGAGAAATATGGGGAGCTCCCGGTTCAGCCTCCGCTTCAATGTCTCCTGGAAGAATTGCACCACTTCGGCTTGCTGATCAGGAGTGAGAAGATCCGCCTTAGTAAGAAGAATGATGATCTTAGGAGTATGGTGTGACAGGTCTTCGATGAGGTCAAGGTCGTTCCCGGAAAGGGGACGGTCCGCACTGATAGCGAGTATGGCAGCGCCCACCTCGGGAATCCAGTTCTCGGAGACCTCCATATGATACTTGAACACACTCCCCAGGCCCGGGGTGTCCACCAGGCGGAGGCCGGGATATGCTTCAAGTGCAGGCAGCTCTATGTCCACGACATCGACGTTCCTAGAATTGGACGGGTTCTGGGCCTCGGAGATGAACTTCCCAAGCTCTTCGATACCAATCTCGGACTTAGTCCCGTCGATGTATGTGATCATCGAGCGTTCTTGCGGACCGTATTGAAGACGGGTGATCACCGTGGTGACCGGAATGACCCCGACGGGGAGTATTTCCCGGTCCACAAGGCTGTTGATGAAAGAGCTCTTGCCCGCCTTGAACTGACCGAGGATGGCCACATCGATAAGCGGGTTTTCCTTGAGGAGGCTTTCGCAGACCTCGATCTGGCGGTTCAGGGAAACGATGTGGAACCGGGAGGCTGCTTCGTTGATTCTGCCGACCAATTCCTTGGTGTCTGAGATGGGTAAGCTTTTAGATGCAAGCTCCATATACGCTCCTTCAGATTGCTCTGACAGGAGTCATCAGCCTGCCTGGCGGTTAAAAGGGGGACTCCATCCCCAATTCGGCAAAGGATATGTATCGTGCAGAAACGAGATTGTCAATGTTGAATCATGAACAATGATTCGGACACATTGGCAGGCATGAAACAGAAGGACCTTGTTGCGTTCCGGGATCATCCCCGGTATCCTATTTTTTTAAGAAGCCGTGTTGTCCGGGTTGCAGTACTTTACTGTGCGGACAATATTATATCGTTTAGGAAGGTACCCCATGAGAAAGATCGCACTCACACTCATACCCGGTGATGGGATCGGCATTGAAGTAACAAAGGAATGTATGAGGATCTTCAGGAGGCTCGAGAAGATCCATGGCGGCCTTTCTTTCCTGACCCGGGAGCTCGGCTGGGGATGCGGATATTATCTGAACCATGATGCCATGATGCCGCCGGACGGCCTGAAGATTCTCGCAGATTGCGATGCTATCCTCCTGGGTGCGGTAGGCTTCCCGGGTGTTCCTGACCATGTATCGCTTAAGGGACTGCTGCTCCCCATCCGGCAGGGGTTCGACCAGTATATAAATTTCAGGCCCATCAGGCTCCTCGAAGGGCTGGACTCTCCGCTGAAGGCGGCATCGGTCAGTGAGATTGATTTCGTGGTGATCCGGGAAAACTCCGAGGGTGAGTATTGCGGCAAGGGCTCTTTCATGAATATGGGCACACCCGAGGAGACTGCTGTTCAGGAGTCACATTTTACCCGGAAGGGCGTCACCAGGGTCATCCGGTATGCCTTCGAGTATGCCAGGTTGCATGGCCGCAAGAGGCTGATCAGTGCCACCAAGTCCAATGCACTGAACTACTCCATGGTCTTTTGGGACAGGATTTTTGAGGAGGTACAGGCATTGTACCCCGACATCGAGTCACGGGGCATGCACGTGGATGCCCTTGCCGGGCTCATGATCATGAAGCCGAATGCACTCGACGTAGTGGTGGCGAGCAACCTCTTTGGTGACATCTTGACCGACCTCGGCTCTGCCATGCTCGGCAGCATCGGGATTTCGCCCTCTGCAAATATCAATCCGGAGAAGCGTTTTCCCAGCATGTTCGAGCCTATACACGGCTCTGCTCCGGACATTGCAGGCAAAGGCATAGCCAACCCCGTGGGCATGATCTGGTCCATGGTGCTGATGCTGGAACACCTTGAGCTGAACGACATGTCGGGCTTGCTCATGAACGCCCTTGAAGGCGTGCTCGCAGAGAGAAAGGTGCGGACACCGGATATGGGGGGCACAAGCACGACGGGGCAGGTTGTGGATGATGTGTGTGAAAAACTAGAATTCACCAATCTCATGTTACTCTGAATGAATCCTTGTGCATTATGGTAATTTTTTGTTACAAGGCTTAGAAGTCCCACAACAGGAGATCATGATGCTTAATGGAATGCACCTTCAGAGATATGCACAAGTCCTTATCTGGGGATTGAAGACTGCAAGAGCTGAAAAATACAAGAAGGGCGATATCGTACTTGTCCATTACGATTTGGCAGCGCTGCCCCTGGCCGAGGTTGTCTATTCCCAATTGCTCGACATGGGTCTGAACCCTGTGCAGCGGGTAACCCTTACTCCAAAGATGGAGCACGATTTTTATACCATCTCAAACACGAAACAGCTCACCTTTAACACACCGGGGGATGAAGGGCTTTTCAAGGCCATCAATGGCAGCATCTCGCTGCGGGGGCCGGATTCTATAACCCACTTAAGCGATGTAAGACCCGAAAAGATCGGCAAGAAGGCAGTAGCGCATAAGTATTTAAACGACATCCTTGACAGGCGTGAAGCTGAAGGAAAATTCGGATGGACCTTGTGTCTTTATCCCACTACCGAGCTTGCCCGACATGCCGGGTTGACCCTGGAAGAGTATTCCGAACAGATTTTAGAGGCCTGTTCCCTGAAAAGGACAGACCCGGTGGCTTGGTGGAAGACCATCTACAATGATGCCCAAGCAATCAAGAAGTGGTTGAATAGTATGAAGGTTATGAGCTACCATATCGAGTCCGAGCATGTGGATCTGAAGGTAACTCCCGGGCATAACAGAAAATGGGTGGGTATATCGGGGCACAATATCCCAAGCTTTGAGCTGTTCCTTTCACCTGATTGGCGTGGTACTGAAGGCTCTTTCTATGCTGACCAACCAACGTATCGCAGCGGGAACTATGTGAAGGGGGTCAGGCTTTATTTCAAAACCGGATCCGTAGTGAAGGCATCCGCAGAACAGGGTGAGGAGTTCCTGATAAAACAAATCGCCATGGACAACGGTGCTGACAAGTTGGGCGAGTTCTCTCTCACGGACAAGAGGTTTTCCAAGATCAGCACCTTCATGGCGAACACCCTCTATGATGAGAATTATGGGGGGAAAAGCGGGAACTGCCATGTCGCACTCGGGGCTTCATATTCCGATACCTACGACGGCGATGCTGCAGAGCTTACCCCTGATAAAAAGAAAGACCTCGGGTTCAATGATTCCGCCCTGCATTGGGACCTGGTAAATACCGAGAAGAAACGGGTAGTGGCACAGCTGGGTTCAGGTAGGCGTGTTACCATCTATGAAGCCGGTATGTTTGCCTGCTGAACCCCATCATCTTTGCCCCAGAAGAGTTACAAAAAAAGGAATTGATCAATTCCCTGAAATATCTTAGTATCTTTCCATGTAAATATGTAATGAATATATTGCTTGTATCCATATAATCTTCCCCCCAAGAGTTAGGGTATGAGTGAGAAGTCTATTTATCATGAATTGAAGAGGAGGGTCCGCGAGCTGGAGCGTGCTGCACGTCAACGCAAGCATGCAGAAGGCATCCTAAAGGAGACCGCAGAAAAGTATCACATCCATTTTTCACTGGCCAACGATGTCATCTACACAACCGACGAAAATTTCATCCTTCAGAGTGTTTCGCCGAGCGTAGAGCGTATCTTGGGTTATAAGCCGGAAGAGCTGGTCGGCAAATCACTAGCCGAGCTGAGCTTCTTTCCTCCTGATTATCTGAATAAGGCCTTGGAAGAGACCCTGCGGGTGCTCTCGGGAGAGAGTATTATCTCTTCTACCTACAAATTTATTACAAAAGATGGTGCGGTGAAATTTGGAGAGATCAGCGGCGTCCCCTTTATGCGGGATGGAAAAGTCCGGGAAATCATCTCAGTGGCAAGAGACATCACTGAACGCATTGAGATGGAAAAGTCCTTGCGCGAGAGTGAGGAGCGCTTCCGTACGATCTTCGAGTCCGCCCAGGATTGTATCTATATCAAGAATCTCAACCTCGAATATGTCTTCGTCAACCCCTGCATAGAGAATGTCTTTGGTCTTTCTTCCGAAGAAATTCTGGGGAAGAAGGAGGAGGATCTTTTCGCAGAGGGAATAGAGTCGGATATCAATGAAACTGATCAGAGTGTTCTGGGTGGAGATGTCGTTGAGGGAGAATACCCAAGGCTTATTAATGGGTCACTTTTGACCTTTCATGTCATTAAAGTACCAATGCGTGACAGCACAGGGAAAGTAACCGGCTTATGCGGTATTGCCAGGGATATCACGGAGCGAAAGCGGTTCGAACAACAGCTTCTGGCTAAGGAGAGGGAGCTGGCCCATCAGGCCCGTTACCTGGAGGAGATGAATATAACGCTCAAAGTGCTGCTTGATTCCCGTGAGAAGGAAAAGAAGCAGGATCAGGGAACAATAGTCTCCAAGGTGCGAAAGATTATCTACCCCTATCTGGAAAAGATTGATGCGGGCAATCTTGACGAGGAGAACCGGATCTATCTCAGCATTATCAGGACAAACCTCGATGAGCTCCTCTCCCCTTATATAAATCCGCTTTCGCAGCAATATATGAACCTTACCTCCATGGAGATGAGAATCGCCGACCTTATCAAGCAGGGGAAGTCCACCAAAGAGATCGCTGGCATGTTCAAGGTGTCACCCTTTGCGGTCTCATTTCACCGCAATAATATAAGGAAAAAGTGCGGGCTGCTCAATGCCAAGAAGAACCTTAGGGTATATCTTAATACGATCGAGCAGGGGTCATGATATATTTCATTAGGATTAACCTGTCATTTAACTGTCTAATTTTTAGTATTTAAATTTATTTTTAAATATGGCATTATTACACCGTATGTAAAGGAGGGTATAGATTTTATTTATTTGGCTTCATTGTCCGGCCCCCATGCAGGGACAATGAAGTCTTTTTTTCCCTGTTGAGACTTATATATAAAGGTTGATGTTCAATCCAGAGTGAATCCATAAATAATTTTCACAACTATTACAATTTATTTAAGAAAGTTTTACATTGTGTCACCTTGCATTGTGCTAAGCTCGATTTATTCTAAAAGGATAACTGTTATGCATACATGGAGGGTCAGATATGAATGCGCTGTTCATCTATCCGGAAATCCCGGAAACGTTCTGGAGCTTTAAATACGCCCTTGAGTATGTTTCCAAGAAATCGGCTTTCCCCCCGTTAGGCCTGCTTACCATTGCGGCCATGGTGCCTGATACCTGGCACAAACGCCTCGTAGACATGAACGTAAGGCCGCTCATGGATGCGGATCTTCTCTGGGCTGACTATGCCTTTATCAGTGTAATGAGCGTGCAGAAGGCCTCCTTTTCCCAAATATTGGCCAGGTGCAGAGAACTGGGCGTAAAGGTGGTGGCAGGGGGGCCTCACTTCACTTCCGAAGAAGGTATCATCGAGGGTGTAGAGCACCTTGTTCTCGGCGAGGCCGAGGAGACCTTCAGACGTTTTTTGGAAGACTTGCGCATGGATCAGGCGAAACAGATATACATCCCTGAGGTTCAGCCGGATCTCCGGCTCGCCCGTGAGCCGGAATGGTCGCTCATCGACTTCAGAGATTATGATTCCATGCTTCTGCAGTTTTCCCGTGGTTGCCCGTATGACTGCGAGTTTTGCGACATTGTGCGAATCAATGGGAGGAAGCAGCGGACAAAGAGCACATCCCAGTTCATCGACGAGGTCGAAGGCCTGTTTTCCAGGGGTTGGAGGGGGTCTGTGTTCATCGTGGACGACAATTTTATCGGCGTGAAATCTAGGGCCAAAGAGATGCTTAAGGCCCTTGCGAGGTGGATGGATGATCATGACAGGCCTTTTCACTTCTTTACCGAGGCTTCCCTGAACCTAGCGGAAGATGCAGAGTTCATGGACCTTATGGCAAATGCCGGGTTCAACAAGGTATTCATCGGCATAGAGTCCCCGAATGTCCAAAGCCTCGGTGAGGCAGGCAAGATGCAGAACCTGAGGACCGACCTGCTCAAGTCCGTGCGCGTCATCCAGAGCCACGGTCTTGAGGTTATGGGAGGCTTCATCATCGGCTTCGATAGCGACCCTGAAGACATCTTTGATAAGCAGATCGAATTCATCCAAGGCAGCGGCATCATCATGGCCATGGTGGGGCTTCTGGAGGCCCTCAAGGGGACAAGACTCTGGAAAAGGCTGAATTCCGAGGGGAGGCTGCTGTCAGAGTCCTCAGGAGACAATACCG
>CAWKAM010000034.1:0-105921 GCA_963847605.1 uncultured delta proteobacterium
ATAACCCTCAGTGTACCCGAATTGTGCCCATCCTGTGACTTCCCCAGGACTTCCGCATTCTCCTGATGCATTGCAGAGAACCTTTCGCATGCAAGCCTCAGATCATCTTCCGAGACGATGTGGTTGGGTAGAGGCTCCAAACCGCTCATTTGGCTGCATCTCCGACACCCAGCGATAGTGATTCAAGGTTGGCAATTGTGCTTCGAAACCGAGAAAGAATGTCGTCGTATGTAAGTAGAGACGTGTTCTTCCATTCCCTGTTGTACGAGCGGAGATAAGCTTTCTCGTCTTCCGTCAATTGGTGCCCACGTCCGATTACTACTAGGTAACTGGGGGTTTCAAATCCTGGGAGCTTGTTCTGAATGTACGCCTTGTTTTTCTCGAGCCAAACATCCCAATCACGAGTTTGCTTGATCGCTTGATTCACCGGGGCAGCAAGCATCAATTCCTTCGTCATTATTGGATGAGAAGCTCGCTCCAGTTCAACCAAAATGTATGAAGGACCCTGGGTGGTCGTGGCGACAAGCACAAAATCAGTTACAAAATCTTCTCCCAGTTTCTTCTTGGGGATGCATTCTGCAGATGGGTGCAAAATGAAAGAATGAGTCTTGAGGAAGACCTGAAGTTCTTCTTCTTTCGTGCCCTCATTCAAGAGTTTCTCAAAGCTATCCGCAATCTCCTTGAGTACGGCAAGTGTTTGAGTACCCGAAATGGGCTGTCCCTGTTGTGATGGCTGCTGTGTTTGCAGACCCAGCAAGGCCAACTGAAAGTCGAGAACCGCTCTTTCAACGGAGGGAATGTTTTCTAAGGCTCCATAACGTAAGTGTGAGAACTCTGCGTATGGAATGTGGATGTCATTGACTTGGCAGTTGATCATTGAAAAATTCCCGAGACCGGTGACCACGTGAGCCCGCGCCAGCGAGAAATCACCCGCCTCTAGGGGAACAATCAAGCCATTTTTGCCCCACTCATCCAAGGTGATCGGGAGGGCGCGGAAATCCACTCGTGCCTTGGGGCCGACCGTCTTGTGACGGACAAAGGCGGCCCCATCTTTGAGGCCCCAAACAGTGCTCGAAATGCTCTCGGGAAGGGCCTCGTCAAAAGGCAGCGCGAATGAGTCGGCCATCTCGTGGCGCTGCTCCCTGAGCGAAGAAATAGTTTGCCAATAAGTCTTCTCCGAAGCAACAAGAGTCCTCGCCTTCTCCTCCATGAGCAATTGGAAAGCACTTGGATGCCGACGCCGTTTTCCTTGTTTTCGTTTAGTTCTACTCATGATTGGATCATCACCTTTCGGAAGAGTATGATCCAGCGGCCCAACAATAACTATAATTCACTTTTGCTTCACCTTTCAAGTTCTGGATTTCCGATCTGCATGATGATAAATGCTACCGGCACTCTTGCTTCACATATCTTATATCCGAAGCACAATTGCAGTGTATCCAGATATTTAATACATAAGCTGACCTATGTTCACTATTGTGTCTTGGTGGGAATCACAGGTGAAATGTCATGACACTATGATTTTAATAGCATATTCTTCTGATGTAATCCAGTTATTCAGAAAGGAAGATGAAATATATAATGAGCCACATGCTCCACTCTGACATGATTTGACCAATTACGTAGATCTGATCTCAAGAT
Source organism: uncultured delta proteobacterium (assembly GCA_963847605.1). GTDB lineage: Bacteria > Desulfobacterota > Desulfomonilia > UBA1062 > UBA1062 > MWEI01. The sequence goes on from CAWKAM010000034.1 coordinate 1,642, forward strand.
AATCAGCTTTCGGGTTTCTTCTAACCAAGGAGAAATCGAAGATATACATTCAACAGTTAACATCAATGGCGCTGCTCCGCCGCGTCTGCGAGAGTGCCTGACTCGTCAATTCCGGTACAAGCTACAACATGGTCTTTCCTGTGCCATTCTACCTTTCAAATGCCTCCAGTTCCTTCGATATCCCATAGGCCTCCAGCGCGACCAGACGGTCAACTAAATCGAGGCAGCGAGATCTGTAAAGATCGTTGTTGCTTTGCTTGTAAGCACGCAGCACTAGTTTAGACACAGTTCCTGCTTCGACAAAGAAGTGTTTACTGGTATCCAGGCTGCCGCGCTCGAATACGCCCACCATAGCCTCGCACACTTCAACGATCTCTTCACCAATGTCAGCGGTCGAATGTTCTAAGGTCCAGATCAGTTTCTCCACGTTATCACTAAACGCCGGGCTCTTGAGAAAAGATCGGATGAGATCACGACAGGTTTCAAGCTGACGTCCCTCAGCTCCTCTGAAGCAGGCTGCTGCTTCGTCACGGATCTCTTTCACTGGATCGCTGAAGAAGCTGACCAGTGCTGGATAAGAGAACTCTCGACAGTCGGGGTGGAATACATTGGCTACTGCGACGCGTACAGCTCCCTTCCGTTTGGACTCGTCTCCCTTGAGACATTCATCAACCAAGTCTTTTGCACTTGGATTGCTGAATTGGGCTAGGCACGCTTGACGTGCACCAGTTTCGCGAACGATGGCAAGATTTGAATCCAGCATACGTCGGAGGATTGGCTTCAGCCGTTCAAAATGACGCATGTCGGCATAGTACAGGAATCTATCTACATGGTTTGTAGCGAAAAGCACATCCGCATCAACGTCTGCAAGATCAAGGAACAGATCCACCGCAGAGGTCTCATCATGGCGGTAGAGACCAAGCAGCGTTTGAGCCACCGTAGTGCGGACAATAACTGTTGGGTCACCTACCATCCGTTTGAGATATGGCATGAAGAAGGGAATTCTCGCTGCATTGTCAAAGAGGAGCTTTCCAACGGCTTGCGCAGCAGTGCCTCGGACACTGTTAATTGCTGTTGTAAGAATATCGTATGGTTGATTCTCCTCGGTTCCATTGGTCCTATGGATCTTTAGTTCATCAGTCTTGGGGTCTTCCGCCCCTGTTGCCAACCACCCGATGATAGCCATGATGTCATCAGAGATGTCTTCATCACTGAAGCGTATGATGGGATCACACAGATATATACCACCCGGCTGTGTTGGAAGATTAAACACAGCCCTTACCAAATCAAATGCAAGCTCCTTCTGGATGGGTGAGTCCTTCAGGGCGCGGAGTATAGCGTGGAAGTAGTATGGATGAGTATTTTCGGGAAAGCGTAAAGCAAGCCGGGCAAATCTCTCGGGATCATTCTTGGCCTCAACCTCCAACACACCCGATAGTTGATGCGCCCCTCCCTGTAAGAAGAAATCAGCCCCACGCTTACTTCCATCTTCGGCGTCATATTTTGCAATTGCACTGAGCCACTGCTCGTCAGACATCTTCTTAATTGCCGCATCCTCTATCGGCGAGCCAACAAACCGTACCTCGTGGGGTACCGGTGGTCTGATCTTTCGGCCTGGGAACTTCCGCTGCCATTCATTGATTCTTGCATTGACAGCCAAGCTCCTGCGGTTTAGATCGAGGGCAGAAAGCATAATGAACTGCCAGTTCCCACGGGCTTTGTACCCATATGTTGACCGTTCACAATGTGGGAAGTAGTCAAGCATAACGCTTCCCAGACGTTCAAGCATATCATCACTACAGTATTGAGAGCAGTGCTCAACTAGCTCCCGAGCTGCCCAGTAGGTGAAATCGCCACCACCCCCAGCCGCCCAGCCAGCTTCGAGGCGCTGAATGTTTTCAAGTGCGTATTCAATGGCAGTGTCTGCAAGTTCCTTGGTGGCTACGGCAAAGGACCTCACCAAAAGGAAGTTAATGCTGTCGTAATCTCCGTAGCTCCTAAGCTTGTTGAAGTAAGACACAAAATCATTGGGTGCTTCCACAGCTACTTTTCGGAGCGCTGTTTCAAGCCCAAGTAGCAAAGCGTCTTCGATATAGAGCGGTTTGTCGGAACCTATTCGGTAACTCCACACCGGATCAAGATAAAGCTTGTCATCCCCCTGCTTTGCTGTTGCGGTGACGACCTCAAGGAAGAAAGGCAGCACCTTATCGAGAAATGCCTTTGGCGAACGAGACGCAATGTCCAGCAGGATTCGTTCACCAGTACCGTCTCTCAGGAAGTGCTTCTGAATCTCTTCAACCTTTAAGCCATTGAGGGCACGTTGGAGGTAGATCCCGATTGCCTCGGCAGCCCATTCTGAATTGCTCTTGGGTAGATCATGGATGCACGACCAGAAGTCCAGACCCCCTTGATCTTCAACAGCACCCTTCTGCACCATCTCAAGGAACAGATCAAAGGCAGATCGATTCGTTCTAAGTACGCGAGGCCAAATAGTATGAAGAATCTGGCGGTTCCAGTCGCCCGATTTACCCACATACGGGCGGAGGAGAGTGACGCTTTCTTCAGGGTGCATCTGTATCTGGTTCGCAACAATCCTTAGCGCATAGTCACGAGTACGGGCGTCATCTGATGCCAACCACTCGAATAACATACCCCTGCTATTAAGGAATGGGAACCACGACCTCCCTACAATCATGACGCTCCAGGCACCATTGAAAAGCGATGGATCCTCGCATTGAAGAATTTCGTGGAGCAGTGCCCAGAACTCGGGAGTGGCATTATCGATCTTACTGGCAGCGTCCAAGGCACACATTTTTAAGTGAAGCCTTATAGTTGAGTCATTAAGTATTATCCGCAGGTTTTCGATGCACTTTCTCGGATCAACTTCATACTGATATAGGAGTATCTGCCTCAAAGGGGCCCGCTTGAAAAGGTGTTGTCCATCTGCTTTCAGGTAGTTGACGATGTCGCCATCCTTGGTAATAAATCTCCGAGCAAAGACGTAGTCGAAGAAACTTTCATGGAAGAATCCAACCCGACCCTTATCGAGCACGAGAACATGCTCTGATTCCATTGCACGAACCACCTGCTCGAAATCGTCCAGTACTATTGCTTCATGCACGAATAGGGTTTGTTGCTGAGTCATAGTATCGCATAGTCTGTCCAGCACCTGCGTCCACTGATTAGCAAGATCACCCGTTCTACGTGTCACAGCCTGTCGTTTGTGATCCCAGTAGGCATTGAAAAGATCAGTGGCAACGTCAAATGCAATCGTTTGTTTTGATGAATCTGCATACACCTGTGCAAAGAGTGCCAAGTGAAGAGGTAATCTCAACAGGTCGATTTGCCGAGGAGAGAAGTTCTCCACGCAATGGCCGAGATCCCTGATAATGGTCTTCACTTCATCAACTGAGAATAGGCTAGCCTTCACTTCCAGAGATGGTCCCTTTTCAGAAATGAGTTCACGAAGTCGATTATCTTTTTCGAGATCAAACCGACGGCATGCCATAAGAAGACGCATAGTTGGGAACGCCTGTGTCTGTCGGATTATCTCTCGGATACATTCAAAAAACTCCGGATTGCGGCCTGAAGCTAAGCTTACTGCATCGAGTTGATCGATGATCAACACGCTGAGGCGTGCCTTTGCCACCACTGCCAAGACCTCGACGGGCGATCCTGGTAGCCCGAGTTGGGTTCCTATGTTCTTGGGCAACTCTGTCGGATCCAGGCGATCCACGCGAAAATAGAGATGGGGGATTCCCTTCTCACGAATCTTCTGAATGGTCTGTCCAAGAATCACAGTCTTCCCAATGCCTGCTTCGCCGGAAATGAGAGCAGAGTTCTTGGAACCCTCACTGAGCAGGATATCTATGATCGTATCGGCTTCCGATCTAGGGATAGGGATACCTTCGCCGATTGGTTTAATCATCGATTTGTAGCGTTCATTCAGTGCATGCATGGCATTAAGCACGCTTCTATCCTGTGTGTAGTCAACACGTCGGTAACCTCGGGCACTCGCCCAGGACCAGAGGTCATCTGCATGGATTGTCTTGTGGACATTTTCGAGAGCATAGGCAGCCAAACCTTCACGCACTTGATCGGGCTCAGCTCGGACAAGCGTCTGTAGTTTCGTGTTGACCGCTTCAGTCAGAGAAATTTCATCCAGTATACGAACATGTATTCTCCGTAGCCGATCAATGGCGATTGCTTTCGTCCCCAGTTCCTCCTCTTCCGAAGAACTTGAACTAGAGCTATAGTACGCATTCTGAATCAAGGGACGCCACTCACTCAACAATTCCTTCCATGCATCCCCCTTGTGGCCGGATAGAAATTCGGTAGTAAACTCGACCAGAGACTCAGCTTTCCGTGCTGCATCCGTCAATTCTGTCAAGAGGTTTGCACTGATTGATGAGACAAAGAAGAACTCCTTTTGGGGGGAATGTGTTTTGTCGAAAGCAGTTGCAAGAACACTATTTCGCCTCAAATCTGTTATGCTCCAGCCTCCCTGACCGGAATGTTGGCGTTTCACTTGATGGTATTGCGTCGATTCCCCGATCGACACTGTGAATTCACACCCTTCACCCTCCTCGCCAGGTGGCTCTAATCTAATGGTGTCAGCTTCCTCTGCCATAATTTGGGCAAGACAATTTACAGTCCACTTCCCTTCGAAGCGATTGCCATACTTGTCACTCGCTCCACCTCGTAGTGGCATTGTTTGCTCCTTTACAGCTTTACTTGTATCTAGTCGGTTAGCAGCTACTACGTCAAAACCTTACTTAGGTTCATCAAAAGGGCTAAATAACATTAAATGCTGCAACAATATGCTATTATATAATACATACTGCAATTACTTACTATGGAGAAAGGAGTGTGCCTATTTTGCGCCCACGACAACTAAACTTGACCCAATTTCACCCAACTTCTACCAACATGCTATTTGCGATAACTCTTTGGAATCCTTTGCTGGTGTGCCTTTGCAGGTAAGTAAAATCAATGGGTTATAGAACTTAGGATCCAGTGGAGCGATCCGTGGGGGTTCGAGTCCCTTCTCTCGCACCACTTTATAATCAAAAGGTTTTCTCGAACCCGCTGACTTGGGCTTTCTTCAAAAAATCTGTGACTCTAACTGTTTATTGTAACCATTTGGCTTTGAAGATATCTCAAGGATCCGGGGGGGTCCTGTCATATGGCAGCCTCTCTCGATATGGCCACCTTTAAAGCCTTCAGTCTCTTCGAGACCGTGCCCTTCGATACCCCGAGCTTACGGGCATTTTTTATCCCCATTTTTCCCCGGCCTGTCTCTCCTGCGCTGTCAGCTCAGGATTGATGGGCAACACACAGGCCTCGCCTTCAATCGGGGCAATGACCCTATCGCCCCAGATATCCTGGATACGCTCCTTTATCTTCAGCAGTTCGTTCCATCGCTTGAAAGTTCCGGCCATGACGATGATCATCATCGCCATGACAAGCATGGAAAGGATCGCCAGCAGATACAGCTTCTTTGGCAAATACACGATTGTGATGTTCAGATAGCCCGCATACATCGTGATGAAGGCCAGAAAAATGCCGGGAGCCGCAGTCACCCAGGCATATTTGGCCTTTCCCATACGGATCAGCATCGACGTGACGATGATCAGGGCGCTTGACGCAAGCAGTTGGTTGCTCATGCCGAAGAGGGGCCAAATGGTCGAGATATTCCCCGTATACACCAGATAGCCCCAGGCAAAACTGAACAGACCGCCGGTGATGATGATGCCCGGCACCCATTTCGTCTGGCTGAACTTGGGAATCACCTTGCCGAACATATCCTGCAGCAGGAATCTGCCGACCCGCGTGCCCGCATCGACGGCCGTTAGAATAAAGACCGCTTCGAACATAATCGCGAAGTGATACCAGTACTTCATCAAATTTTTCATGAAGGGGATCGAGTCAAAAATATAGGCCATACCCACGGCCAGCGAGACGGCACCGCCCGGTCTGCCCTGTATCTTTTCATGAACCTCTGCGGCCAATCGGTTGAGTTCGACAGTCGGCATGCCGAGTTTGGCAAAGGCGGCGGGTGCGGAATTAATGGCGAAATAGTCGGACGGAATCAGAACACAGGCGGCAATCAGGGCCATAATGGCAACAAAGCCCTCTGTCAACATGGCGCCGTAGCCCACGAACAGGATGTCCCGCTCGTTGCCGATCATTTTCGGCGTGGTCCCCGTGGCAATGATGGCATGGAATCCGGAGAGGGCGCCGCAGGCAATGGTGATGAAGACGAAGGGGAACGCGCTGCCGGGGATGACCGGTCCGCCGCCGCCGACAAATTGTGTCAACGAAGGCATTTTAAGCTCGGGATGAACAAATACGATGCCGACGGCTAGCGTGGTGATGGTCGCAATCTTCAGGTACGTCGAAAGATAGTCCCGCGGCGCGAGGAGGAACCAAACCGGCAGAACGGAAGCAATCATGGCATACAGGGGGATGACCACGGCGAGCTGCTGCTTGCTGAGTTTCAGCGCATGGGCAAGCGCCGAATTGGGTTCTATGGCCCCCCCGGCATAGATGGCGACAGCCAGCAGCAAAACGCCGATAATACTGGCCGACTTCACATCGCCGGGTCTGATCTTGTACATCCAGATGCCCATGAAAATCGCGATGGGGATGGTATCGGCAACGACGAAGAGTCCCCAGAAGCTCTCAAAGAGCGCATTCAAAACGGCGATCGAAAGACCGGCCAGGGTGAGGATGAGAATAAACAGGAAGGCAAACGATGCGACCATGCCGACGGTCTTGCCTACCTCGCTCTCGGCGATTCGGGCGAGGCTCTGTCCCTTATGGCGCGTCGAGGCGAAAAGCACGACCATGTCGTGGACGCCACCGCCCAGGACACAACCAATAATGATCCAGAGGGCGCCGGGAAGGAAACCGAACTGCGCCGCCAGCACGGGACCGAGCAGCGGCCCTGCGGCGGCGATTGCGGCAAAGTGGTGCCCGTACAGAACATACTTGTTGGTTTTCACATAGTCAATGCCATCCGCACAGGTATCTGCCGGGGTGGGACGATCCTCTCGCAGGCCCAGTACCTTATCCGCGATGAACAGTCCGTAGAAGCGGTAGGCGATGGCAAATATACACAATGAAACAAACACCAGAGTCAGAGCATTCATTTTCCAGTAACCCCTTTCCTTAATACCTGATGCAGATTTTTGCTATCCTTGGCCTCCCATCTTGGCCATCAATCGTAACCTAAACACAATCTTAACCAAATTCTGCATACGATCTTAACTCGTCAATTATATCTACACACAAACTTAACCAGATTAAAAGGGAGGAATGAATGAAAAAACTATCAGCTTATTTGTTAACCGTATGCATAGTCTTTGTCTTGTCGGTTCCTGTCATGGCGGAAGAGAACACATTAGAAAATCGTGTTCAGATTCTTGAGAACTTGTTCGGAGGCTTGTCATTTTACGGTAGCGCCCGGTATGACACATTCTATTTGAAATCTGACAGCAAATTCACCTCTGCCGGTGATACCGATTCGGTAACACAGTTGGTCTCCAAGACCCCGTTTCTTACCGGACCGGATCAGAAGGAACTACAATATGGTCTGGCAGGCAATTCCCGCATCGGCGTAGTAATGAATCGAGGAGATGGTCTGGGAGGAAATGTCGAACTTGCATTTAAAAATGATGGATCAGTAACCCTAAGGAAGGGTTATGGTACCTATACCTTCGATGGAGTCAAACTGCTCATCGGGCAGGACTACACTCCCCTTTCCGACTTTGCCTATAACCCCAAATCCAAATGGAACTACAGTAATCAGGTCTTCAATGGAGATAATGACATGGCCGGCTGGGGTATCATTGATGATCAAGATAAACGTGTTCCCCAGATCAAGGTCACATGGAACGGGCTCCAAGTGGCGCTCGTGGAGGACAGGTATGCGTCATTTCCTACCGGACTCAAGACTACTCCGACAGATGCCACGACTCAAGACGTTCTGCCTAAGCTCGAGGCAAGATACCGCTTGACCTCAGACATATACTTTGGGGATATCTTCGGCGGCGTCAATTCTTATAAGGTAAAATCAGAGAGCCTTGATATCGACAAGACCTTGACGAGCTATGCACTTGGTGTTGGCGGCGGCATCAATCTTGACCCTGCTTATGTAAGAGGAATGGTATGGACAGCGCGGAACGGCAAGCAGATGGGCCTGCACCAGGCAGATGCGGCAGGAGTAACATTCAACTCTACCCCTTCTACTAACAACCCGACCATCGCGGACAAGGATTTGGGATGGGCCATGATTGCCGGCGTGAACATTCAGAAGGTGACTGTTGAGGCAGGTTACGGGTTTGTCTCTTCCAAAATGGATGAAAGCGGAGCTAAGAAAAATGAGGCTCAGAACTATTATCTGAATGCCACCATCCCGGTCGCACAGAATGCTGCAAAGACTGCGTCATTCATGATCGTCCCAGAGGTCGGCGTATACGATTACATGAAGAACGCAAGCGGTACTGATCAGGGTAAGGCACTCTATGCCGGTGCAAAATGGCAGGTGGATTTCTAATAGGCCAGCCATTGAACCGCGAAAGATATTTAGTTCAGGCGTACTAATAATACTAAAACATTAAAAGGCACGGGATTTTTTTAGATCTCCGTGCCTTTCAATTCTTCGTGAATCTGTATTGAAATAAAATGGTGACTCTCCTTTTAGCTTAAAAAGCTACATAAGGGTCGAAGTCGGATGATCCTTCCAGTTTCAGATGTGAGCTCAGATCATCCAATAAGGTACGAGTAATCCCATTGACGTTCTTCAGCTCGTCGATTGCACTGAAGGGTCCATTTGAATCCCTATAGCTAACGATGTTCTCGGCAGTCTGTCTGTCAACGAACGGCAACATGCTCAGCTCCTGGGCTGACGCAGTGTTGATATTTAATGCACCGCTCGTGATATCTCTGATACCGTTATCGCTCGCATATGCACTGAACCCTAAACCTAAAAGAATAACCGCCACTGACACGATATATTTTATGTTCTTCATGGCTTTCTCTCCTTTCTTAGCTTTATCAGCTGCCGTGCTAGTAGGGGATGCCAGACCCGTAGTCAAGGCCTTCTATTATTTGGCCGGTACTTCTTTATTTTTATTATAGTTTGTATGCATTGCCTTCCTCTTCTGCATGGGTGTCAAGTTACGCCCGACATTACATGAACTGGCATTGAGTAACGGGAAGAATCCTGTATCATACCTCGTGGAAAAGGCCGCATCACATAGGCTCATCCTGCTTGGTACCAGGCATGATAACAAACAGATCCATGACCTGATCTTCGAAATCCTACCTTTTTATAGATCGAGAAGCTGTATGTAAGTATTCTTCCCCTTCACGATGAGTGCAGCCACCTTGCCCGAGGAGAGCGTGATATCCGCGCAGTAGCTTTTCGGGTAGGTTGCCACAGTCGTTCCTTCGAATTCGTCACCCGAAGCGGTGTATACGATTATCTGTGTTGATTCGAACATTAAAATTCTGGGCAGCCAGCGCGCTAAACCCCGATCATTCTCAAAGGTTATTATTTTCTCTCCGGCCACGACAATCCTTGGCTTCAGGTAATATCTCATGGGTGGAGTGATGGTGGTGTCTTCAATAAAGTCGGGAACGATACCTGCATCATTATCCGTCTTCTTCCGTATTGAACTGCAGCTATACACTGCGAGCTTGTTATCCTGGGTGAAGGAAAGTATCTCAGGCCCTTTTGGGCCGACCTCCGATGTTACTGCAGTGATCATATCAAGACCGTTGGGCAGTTGGGGGGAAGATCCGTCAAGCTGTTTTGCAGGCAGCCATCTATAAGATATGGAGCTCGTTTTGTCCGAATAGATCTCGGATACAACCAGTCCTTTGCCGAGAGGCACTACGGCTTTGTCCCATCGGTCGAGGGTCTTCCCGTCCTTGATCTTGAATGACCTGAAATTATAATCCAGTTTTCCCAGGACAATAAGCGTGTCTTGATAGGGGTAGATCCTAAGGATCTCGATCTTTCCTGGTGTGTGCCACACGGGTGAAGGTTTCTCTCCCTTCAGCTCATAAACCGTGGTCGGGTCGCTTATGAATATCCTTTCTCCGATCGAAGCTATGGAATTGGCGACAAAGGGAAGCTTCAGCGTTGCACCCGCGACATTTTTCAGCACTTTTTCCTTCTGAGGCTCTGCCTTGTAAGGCACGACCTGGGCTTCCGGTGCAGCGATAAACATCGTTCCGATCATTTCATCTATTGTGCCGGATAGGTTGGCGGTGTCCTTTAGGTCCTTATGGAATGCCTGCGGAGGAACTGTGTCGAGAACTGCATCATAGGAGATGACGTCTCCGAGCTTGCTGATTGTGACATTGAGCTTTTTGTAGCTTTCGAGTTGAACTCCCTTGGAGATGCATCGGGCAACAATGGTTTTTTCAATCCCTACCTTCAGCGTTGCGAGATCCTGCGGGCCCGTGATATCCACACTGACATCCATGGCATATGTCAAGCCGGGAAAAGATAAAAATCCCACCATGAAGAGGATGAAGATGTTCTTTCTCATTGAGGCTCCTTTCCGGCAACATTCGACTTTATAAAAGCATATAGCACAGATTTTAGCTCTGACAAAGGACTGACTAATATAGATTCACAGGCAATGAAACTTAATCGCTTGACAGTTTCGGGGTGTTTCTATATACAATCTCCTTCTTGTACAGATCAGCCGCACAGAGAGGGGGTGTTTGATCAACACATGCCCGGTATTAAAGTGAGAGAGACCGAGCCTTTTGAGGGCGCTCTCAAGCGCTTCAAAAAGCAGGTGGAAAAGGCGGGTGTTCTCTCCGAGGTACGCAAACGTGAGTTCTACGAGAAACCGAGTGTAAAGAAAAAGCGTAAGGCTATTGCGGCCCGGAAGAGAGCAGTGAAGAGAATGAGCAAGGTAAGATCATACTACTAATGCTGATAGAAAAGATCAAAACCGATCTGGAAGCCGCCATGAAGGCGCAGGACAAGGACAGGGTTTCGTGTCTGCGCATGGCGATTTCAGCAATCAAGTACAGGCAGGTTGCACTGAATCAGGACCTTGACGACCAGGAGGTCATCAAGGTCCTGCGAACTCAGATCAAGCAGGTCACTGAATCTCTTGAGCAGTTCACCAAAGGGAACAGGAAGGATCTTGCGGATAAGGAAGAAAAGAACCTTGAAATCCTCAAGACCTATCTGCCCAAGGAACTGGATGAAGAGGCCATAAAGACCATCGTCAGGGAGATCATTGCCGAAACCTGCGCCACCAAGAAGGAATTCGGGAAGGTTATGAAACTCGTTATGGCCAAAGTGGCAGGCCAGGCGGACGGCAAGGTCATCAGCGGCATAGTAAATTCTTTACTGCAGTGACTTCACATACTCTTTAGCGGCAACAACAATATAGTTGCCTGGTTCGTACCTCCATGAGACATGACCTGTTAGAGTTCTCCGCTCTGAAGGAGTACATACAGCCTTTTGTTTCCTCCGATATCGGACAAAGCGCCCTTATGGGCTTAAGTCCAGGCGACTCCTGGGAGGAAGCACGGCACCGGCTTGCCTTGCTCAGCGAGATGATGGCCCTTATCAATACCGGGATATGTCCTGCCGTCGCCGCTATCGCCGACATACGGCCCTTGCTCACGATAAGGGAGGGTGCGGTGCTGGAGGGGCAGGATCTTATCAGGGTTGCGGGCGCCCTGGCCGACATGGCCAAACTGAGAAGGGAATTGACGGCATCAGGCGGACTGCTGGCCCAGGCGGCATCAAGGATTGAACCTCTCGAGCATGTATCCTCTCAGATAGATGCTATGCTCCTGCCCACCGGAGATGTTTCTGATGAGGCATATCCCTTGCTGAGGGATCTGCGCTCCCGCTATCGCACTATCCGGACAACCGTCCTGGAGAAGCTCGAACAGATCCTGGAGAGGCTGAAAACCAAATCAGTACTGATGGAGGAACTCATCACCAAGAGAAACGACCGCTACGTGATCCCGGTGCGGCACGACTACCATCTCCATCTGAAAGGTATCACGCACGACTACTCCAGGACGAACCGGACCGTTTATGTGGAGCCGCTGTCCGTAGTGAATGAGAACAACACCTTAAACCAGATAAAGGCCCAGATCATCGAAGAGGAGCATAAGGTGCTCAAGGAACTTACCTCGCTGGTCCATGAACATACAGCCGAGATCCGAGAGAATCTGGATGTCTATGGAAGGCTCGATCTGCTTGTTGCCTGCTCCCGGTGGGCCATTCACAGGGATGCCGCTATCCCAAGAATTGCCGGAGAGGAGATACACCTCATGAATGCGCGGCACCCGATCCTGCTGGAACGTCTCGGTATGGGCGCCACGGTGCCTCTTGACATCCGAATCCCAAAGGGCAAGGACTGCCTCATCATCACCGGCCCCAATGCCGGCGGCAAGACCGTTGCCCTCAAGACGTTGGGCCTGCTCATCCTCATGGCAAAAAGCGGCCTGGCAATCCCCGCAGGGGCTGATTCCGTCATCGCTCCCTTGGGCGGCATCTGGGTGGAGATGGACACAAACCAGGACATCACCCACGACCTGTCGTCATTCACCGCGCATGCCCTTTCCCTGAAAAACATCTATGAACAAGCCTGCACCAACGACCTCGTACTGCTGGATGAGCCGGGCTCGGGTACGGATCACGATCAGGGGGGAGCCCTTGCTGTATCCTGTATCGATGCACTGCGCAAGAAAGGTGTGAGAGGTGGTGGTGACCTCGCATTCCGACCTCGTCAAGCTCTACGGCATCACCTCGGACGGGGTGGAGCATGCGGCTACGGCCTTTGACGACACCGGCCTCAAGCCGTTATATGCCCTCCAGTACGGGGTCGTTGGTCAGAGCAGGGCATTTGAGATCCTGGAATCCATACAGTTCCCGCATGATCTTATCGTGGAGGCGCGTGAAATAGCAGGCCGTACAGGTAATTCCCCGCTCGCCCAGGCCATTCACGACATCTCGAAGGCCTCGTTCATGAGGCAGGAGGCCGAGCGCATACTCGATGAAGCGAGAATGTTCAAGGCCAAGGCCGAGCAGGAACTGCAGGCCAGGAAAAAGGAGAGGACCCAAAGTGCTCTACGATACAAGAGGCTCTTAGAACAGATTGAACAACTTTCCCGGAGACAAGTGACCCGCGAGACCACCCATGCTGTCCGCGAGATGCCTGAGGCCGTAGAGCTTGAGCGGGTCCTTTCCGAGATAGCACCTGCTCAGACGCTGGACATCCAAAAAGGGTGTACGGTGAGGCTCAAGGGCACTGAGCAGGAGGGCGAGGTGTTGGACGTAGGGCAGGATTCGGCCGAGGTCGTCTTCGGCACGATGCGGGCGCAGGTGGGCCTGGATCAGCTCGATGTCGTCGGAAAGCCCGAGGAGGGCAAGACGAAGAGCCAAACCGTGTCCCGCTTGAAAACGCCGCCTCCGGTCTTACCTATTAAGGTGGTGGGCATGAGGGTGGATGAGGCGATACCTCTTGTGGAGAGGGCCATAGACCGTGCCATGCTTACGGGCCAGGACGAGCTCGAGATCATACACGGGGCAGGAACAGGCAGGCTCAAGAAGGCCATACGCGAGTATCTTAAAGGACTGCCGTGCGTAAGGACCATGCATGACGCCCCCATGGCAGAGGGCGGAGGCAACAAGACCATCGTACTGCTCGGGGTGAAATAGATGGACAAATCCCAGGTCGAGAGGGTCAAGACGAGCAGTGATATCGTTGAGGTTGTCTCGGAATACGTACATCTCAACAAGAAGGGAAAGTCCCTCTGGGGGCTGTGCCCCTTTCACAGCGAGAAGACCCCCTCGTTTCATGTGGACCCGGACAAACAGATCTTCAGATGCTTCGGGTGCAACAAGGGGGGCGATGTGTTCAGCTTTGTCATGGAAAAAAAAGGGTTGAGCTTTGCCGAGGCCCTTACCGAGCTTGCCCTCAAGGCCGGCATCACCTTGGAGAAAGAGAAAAGGCAGGTATCGTCCGAGAAAAAGATCTACTACGACGCCAATAGGGCTGCCATGGCCTTTTTCGAGCAGCAACTCGCTTCTTCCAATGGTGATGATGCACGGAGATATTTATCAGGCAGGGGCATCACGGAGGAGACCATCCGGATCTTTCATATCGGCTTTGCACCGGACTCCTGGGACAGCCTCTCGACATACCTCAGGAGTAAGGGTATATCGCAGGCTGCAGCCGAAAAGGCAGGACTCATCGCGCCGAGAAAGAGCGGCGGTTTTTACGACCGGTTCCGCGGCAGGGTCATGTTCCCCATCATCGACCTCACCGGTGAGGTCATCGGGTTCGGCGGACGGGTCATGGGCGGGGGCGAACCGAAATACCTCAATACACCGGAGAGTCCCATATTCGAAAAGAAGAGGGTACTGTACAACCTCCATGCCTCGCGGAACCAGGTCCGTCAGGGCGGGGCGGTAGTAGTGGAGGGGTACATGGATGTGGTATCTCTGGCCAATGCAGGGTTCTCTTCGGCAGTGGCAACGCTGGGTACCGCCCTCGGTGAGGATCATGTCCGCCTATTGCACCGCTTCACCGATGATATCACCCTTGTCTTCGACGGCGATTCGGCAGGCAGGAATGCCATGGTGAGGGCACTGGAGCCGTTTCTGGCGAGTGATGTCATCCCAAGGGTGGTCATCCTGCCCCAAGGCAAGGACCCGGACGACATCGCGCGTGAGGGCATCGGCATCTGGAACTCTTTTCTCTCATCGGCCCAGGACATCTGGGATCTGATGTTTCATGAATCGTTTTCCCGGTATGATCCATCAAAAATCCGTGATCAGAATGCGATTTTAAAGGAACTTGCGCCGATGTTTGCACGCCTGCACGATCATGCCATGCGCGATCTCCTGGCTCAGAGGCTTGCAGTTAAGCTCGGAGTGTCCCCGGAATTAGTGTTGAAAAGAATCAGACCCGAAGTCGATCGGGCAGAACAGCAGAACACTTCTCAGGCAGGCGGTGAGCGGGATACCCTGGAGACGACATTGACAAGGCTCATGCTTTCCGACAGCAAGGCAGTGGAGATCATGAGGACCTCAAAAATGACATTCGAATTCCAGAATAAAGTCCTATCGAGGCTTTTTAACTATATCCTGGAGCACGGCAGCGATGCAATTGACGATGTATCCTGCCCTGATGAAGTACGGATGGCGGCCTCGCGGATCCTAGTGCAAGGGGAATTCCCCGGAGATACAAAAAAGGCCTTGATTGATACCGTGTGCCGGTTTATGAGTCTAGCGTTCGACGAGGAGCTCAGAAAGATTCAAGGCGAGCTGAACAATGCCGAGAAGACGCAGGACAGAAACAAACGCAACGAGCTGCTCAAGGGCAAGCAGGAGATGATGCTCAAGAGGAAGAACCTGCGCTCGCATGTGATGGAGGTATTTGAGAAGAGATGAGCGAAAAGAAGCCATATCCAAAGGAGATTCAAAAATTAATAGCTATGGGAAAGTCAAAAGGCTATCTCACCTACGAAGAGGTCAACGACGGGCTTCCCGATGAGATCTTAAGCCCGGATGACCTGGATGATGTCATGGATCTCTTTTCCGAAAAGGAGATCCAGCTCGTGGACACCGAGGCGGAATTCAACCCTGAGGAAGACGAGTTTGATTTTCATGATGACGGGTCCTTGCGCTCCCCGGACCCGGTAAAGATGTACCTCCACGAAATGGGCTCCGTTTCCCTGCTCTCCAGAGAGGATGAAACAGAGATCGCCAAACGCATCGAGGCCGGACAGCGCCAGATATTAAATGTCATCATCAACTCACCGGTCACGGTCAAAGAGGTCATCCAGATCGGCCTGGCAGTGGAAAATAATGAGATTAGGCTGAAGGACGTGGTGGATATCGACGACATCATCGATATCGACGAAGAGCTCTATAAAAACAAGACCCTTGAGATCATCAGGGCGATAGAAGACAAGCAGACCGAGCTGAAGAACCTCAAATATTCTCTCTTCAAGGCCAAGAGTTCCTCTCAGAAGGAAAAGATCAAGACCAACATGGCCAAGGTGAGCCGCGAGATCGTGCATCTCATCCACGACATCCATTTCCTGCCCGAGCAGATCGATCTGTTCGGGGGCAGGCTTAAAGAGCTGAAAAGGCTGCTCGAAACCAGGGAGGATACCCTTGATGAGTGCGAGCAGCGCTTCAGTAGGTCCATCGACGAGATCAAGGGAATCCATCTGATTATATGCGAAGGGGATTGTGACGATGAGGTGGAGTCATTCCTTGAGGAACATGGGCTTAAACAAGAGGATTTCAGCGTAATCGTCGAAGATATGATTGCGATCCTTAAGGACGTCAAGCGCATCGAGATCGAGGGTGGCCTTACCGCCCATGGTCTTAAGAAGGCCGTACGCATCCTGGAGGATGCCGAGGAGAAGACCAATGCAGCCAAGACCGAGCTCATACAGGCGAACCTGAGGCTTGTAGTGAGCATTGCCAAGAAATACGTCAACCGCGGTCTCCAGTTCCTCGACCTTATCCAGGAGGGGAACATCGGGCTCATGAAGGCCGTGGAGAAGTTCGAATACCGCAGGGGCTACAAGTTCTCGACATACGCCACTTGGTGGATCCGACAGGCCATCACCCGTGCCATTGCGGACCAGGCGCGCACCATCCGCATCCCGGTACACATGATCGAGACCATCAACAAGCTCATCCGCACCTCCCGGGCGCTGGTGCAGGAACTCGGCAGGGAGCCGACTCCCGAGGAAATCGCCGAGAAGATGGACTACCCCGAACACAAGGTTCGCAAGATCCTCAAGATAGCCAAGGAACCCATCTCCCTAGAGACACCCATCGGCGAAGAAGAAGACAGCCATCTGGGCGACTTTATCGAGGACAAGAAGGTGCCCTCGCCGTCGGATGCCATCCTGGCCAAGAATCTCTCGGAGCAGTCACGCCGCGTGCTTGCAACGCTCACCCCGCGTGAGGAGAAGGTCTTGCGCATGCGCTTCGGCATCGGCGAGAAGTCGGACCACACCTTGGAAGAGGTGGGCAAAGACTTCACGGTCACGCGCGAGCGAATCCGCCAGATCGAGGCCAAGGCCTTGCGCAAGCTTAGGCATCCGGTGCGGTCAAAGAAGCTCAGGTCTTTCATCGACCAGTGAGGTTAAAAGTAAAAGCCGCCCTGTTCATGAGTGGTCTCAGGGCGGCTTCTTGATTCAGCGTTTAGATGTAGGACCGGAAGGTATGTTTAAATCTTCCACAGAAGTTCCCACCGTACGAACGTGACGTTGTCCCGATTCGTGGACTTATAGAAGTCGCCCGGCACAAAGTCCTCAAAGAGCACATAGCCGGCTAGCTGCTTCGAGAACGTGTGGCTCAGTTTTACCTGGATGAGATCCCCCCTCTTATTGCCGCTGGTTGAGAAGATAGGGGCGGTGGAGTCGTTCTCGGGGGCCAAGAGGTAATTATAGTTGAGATCGAGCCCGGTATCTGCGGTCAGTGCGAAATGGGACATCGCCCTGATCATGGAGAGGTCCGTCCAGTAAGCCGCTATCCCGTTCTCTTCTTTAGCGTACGAAAGGTTATACAGCTCGCTCATCCACGGATAACGGGAAAACAGCGGGTCCCATCCTTCATTCTTTTTAGTCTTGAGATCATCGCCGGAAAGGTAAATATACCCCAGATCGAATGACGGCTTCATGGCAACGTCAGCGAACAAGCGGCCAAAATAGAAATACCCGCCATCGCCGATCCGGTGCACTCCGTTGTCATATTTGCCGAACTGGTGGGCATATTCACCGCGTGTCCGCCATCCATCCCCAAAGCTGCACAGGGCCCGGACACCGAAGGTATTGATATCCAGGGCAGCAGGGTCTGTATCTTCCCTTTTGAAAATATAATAAGGCTCCACGTTCAGGCTGTCCGTGACCTTGCCCCTGCCGTAGACGATCACGCCATTCTCGCCGGATGTATTAAGTTGCCTCTTGGCGCTTAAGGGGTGGTTATAATCATCGTGGGAGTAGAGCGAGGGCAGTGCACCGTCCCACTTCTGGGTAAAGACGTAGGCCATATCCAGGTTGTAGCGGTCGTTGAACTTTACGGTCGCCCTGGCAGCATTGAAATAGTAGGTCCTCGATCCGTCACCCGGCGTGCCGTCCATGATCAGGAACCCTTCTCCGAAGACGTTGACAAAGTCCTGCCTGCCGATGGTAAGGTCAAGGGGAAGCCCCCCAAGTTTCTTGGCGGAGACGTACAGGTTGTCGATAACGACCTCGTCCTTGTTAAGGCCTTCCTTGCGGAATGCCGCACCGTCGGTGCCCATGTAATACCTGGCCTCGTTGCAGAGCCGTGCGAAGAAGGTGTATTGATTGTCCATGTCCACCTTGAGCCATGGTGTTGTCTTCAGGCGCCAGAAATTGATGTCCGGCGTGCTGTACGGAGCTGTGCCTGTGGATTTGACATCTGAGGCATTCATGTCGAACAGGTTATCCCACGTCTCCTGCCTCAACCGGAAATCTGACCCGTAGCTGGTAGCCACCTCTGCATATGCCGATGCAGCGAAAAGCAACAACAAAACCAAGATTAACATCCCCTTCAACATCTTACGATTCTTCATATAACTCCCCCTCTAATTGTAATATAGACTTCAAAAAAAGCCTCTATAGGCTATGACATGGCAACCCGGAGAATATGCCATGATCTCATAGCGCTAAAGATTGGCTTTATATCCTACAATAAATGATCATGTCAAAATGTTTCATGAATCATCGGCCCACATCAGTCACGCCGCGTGCTTGCAACGCTTACCCCGCGTGAGGAGAAGGTCTTGCGCATGCGCTTTTAGCATCGGCGAGAAGTCGGACCACACCTTGGAAGAGGTGGGCAAAGACTTCACAGTCACGCGCGAGCGTATCCGACAGATCGAGGCCAAGGCGTTGCGCAAGCTCAGGCATCCGGTGCGGTCAAAGAAGCTGCGCTCATTTATTGATCAGTAAGAGCGGCTTGAGCCGTGAAACCTTATCGCGCCTGGAGGCGCTCCTACAAAGAACGAATAAAAAAAGCCCGCCTGAAGGCGGGCTTTTTTTATTTCGCATGGTCGATCGAGCTAGAAGGTAAGCTTGATCATGTGCTGTACTGCAAGAATTGCGTCGGGGTTCTTGGTAATATATGCGATGTTTTTCCCTGTGTTTGATAAATCGCATTTACCATAGCCTGCCCCGATTGAGTAGACCAAATTCTTGCTAAGCTGATAGGCTACACCGAGGTCGACTTCATAGGCCTTTGCGCCGTCCCACATAGTATCCTTCTGATTGGAGGACATGTAGCTAACGGATGCGCTTGCGGTAAGATTGGTGATCGGGGTCTTGATATCGACAATATACGGTTTGATCATGGTGAAGGCCATGAGGTCTTGTCCATCAACGTAATCTATTGCAGCTGCGTTTTGGCCTAGCGGCACACTGACAGGGTTCTCATTATTAACACCCTTGCCGCCGAAGATGAGGTTGGATTTGAAGTCGTTGCCTGAGTCAAATCCCCATCCATAAGTTTTGCCGCCAGCTAATCTTGCACCGCCATTCTTATCCCAACTGTCGTAAACTAACGTAAGGCCGGGTTTAGCAGTGTCGAGGGCCTTGAACACGTTGACATATGCGCCCCAGACATTTACATCCTTAAAGGTGGTGCCTGATAACGTTTCTTGCTGTGTTTTATCTGTGAAATTATAGCCCTTATATCCAAACTCTGAATCGAAAGACACCGGTCCGAGATCACCGTTCAGCTCAAGGGCAAGGTAAGTTAACTTTACAGGCATAATAGCAGCGTTTCCTGATATTCCACTGCTCATATTTATATAGTATATAAGTGGTTTGACCCAGACATTACCAGCCTTTGTAATGGCAAAAAGGGCATAATCGGTTGCATCATTTGTGTTGTTATCGGGTTTGTCTGGATTGTTTCCTACTTCAGCCGACTTTTCGATCAGGCCGCCGAGTAGTCCCACCGAGGTCTTCTGTGAGTACACAATACGGTACATATTTGTCTCCATATCGCTAAAAGTGGAGCCCCATGCTCCGCCTTCCTGGAGACCCACATCCAAAGTGGAGTTTTCCGTGAAGTGGTAGGTGATGTATGCTCGCTCCACGAAGATACCGCTGTTTTTGCTAGTATCAGTTTCGGGGAGATTAGCATTCCCACTATCCCAGTCTTGTTTAAGGATAGCGAGCTTCATATTGACCTCGACCTTGTCGTTGTCCATCGTGAGCTTGGGATAAAGGAAGAAACCGCCGTCGTAGAAGAGTTGCGATGTATCTGTAGCCGTTTTCACCGGGCCGTTAAAATACGTAGGACTTAAAGCACCATAACTGGCTGTATTTGTAACCTTGTCCAGAAAATTCTGATTCCTAATATAATCGCCTCGCTCCCACCCATCACCGCTTATGCTGAATGTGACGTTATCAGCATAAACTGCTGTGGCAAAGAGCACAATGAGTAATGTTAATAAGCTTTTCTTCATCATTTCCTCCCCTATTTTATGTTTTCTTTTTTATTGATCAGGCTTGCCCTCCCTCATACAGCTTTTAAGCAATGCCTGAACCCTTGTAAACCAACACTGCACCTACAAATCCTAAAATTTATATTCAACTTATGTGCCAATCTAAAAAAGATAATGATAACAACAAAATAAAACCAGTCTTGAAAAATGATGTTGTAAATCTCCAACGATGCGAGAATCCATTCGTTGTAAAATTAATACAGGAGAGGATCTTTGCTTGCCCTTCCTCATGAAGCATCATAACACTTCCCCGGCTCCTTGTTCCTTGACTCTACGTCAATGCATGCACTAGAATGCCTTGTATTGCCTTATGTATCGGGCATGTAAAATAAATTCATTAATCATAAAAGCATGGAGGCGGAATGAATCCCGAAGTATTCAGGGAATACGACATTCGGGGGGTTGTGGGTGCCGATCTGGATGAACAATTCGTGAGCCAGCTTTCCCGGGCCATTGGCGTGTATTTCCGTGATCGTGGAGTTAAACGCATCAGCCTGGGCATGGATGCGCGACTGAGCTCTCCAGCCTTCAAAGAAACCCTTAAAGAGGGCCTCACGGCAAGTGGAATTGAGGTGATCGACCTCGGCATGGTGCCTACGCCGGTGATGTACTTTTCGCTCTTTAGACTCGATGTGGACGGGGGCATAGAGGTGACCGGTTCCCATAATCCTGCGGACAACAACGGTTTTAAGATAGCTTTTGGCAAGACGACCATCTATGGCGAGGAGATCCTGAAGATCAAGGCCATTATCGAACAGGGTAGGACCATCAGCGGGAACGCCCGGAGTTCTTCCTATGATATCATCCCGGAATATGTGGATGATATCGTCTCGCGCATCAAGCCCGGGGGAAGGCGGTTGAAGGTAGTAATAGATCCTGGTAACGGCGTGGGAGGCGCCCCTGCCATGGCCGTATTCA
This sequence comes from uncultured delta proteobacterium, assembly GCA_963847605.1. Lineage (GTDB taxonomy): Bacteria > Desulfobacterota > Desulfomonilia > UBA1062 > UBA1062 > MWEI01. The sequence goes on from CAWKAM010000034.1 coordinate 23,121, forward strand.
ATGATCTGGGAATGGATGTAAGCGGCATTTGCCTTGAGCCGGACGGGAATTTTCCCAACCACCACCCGGACCCCACCACCCTTGAAGGGAGTACCATGCTGAAGGCCGAGGTGTTGAAAAAGGGTGCGGATATAGGCATCGGATACGACGGGGATGCAGACCGCATCGGTGTCATCGATGCCCGGGGGAATGCCGTCTATGGCGACATGATCACTGCCATCCTTGCCCGTGATATCTTGAAAAAGAAGAGAGGCGAGAAGATCATCGGCGAGGTGAAGTGTTCCAAGGCCTTTTTCGATGAGGTGGAGAAGGCAGGCGGCATCCCCATCATGGGCAAGGTCGGGCACTCGCTCATGAAGGCCCGACTTATCCGGGAACAGGCAGCCCTTGCCGGTGAGATGAGCGGACATATCTTTTTTCTCGACCGGTGGTATGGGTTTGATGACGCCATCTATGCATCAGCCAGGCTCATGGAGATCCTCTCCAAGGAGGCTGACCCGCAGGCCGTCTTCGATAGCCTGCCCAAGGTTGAGAATACCCCTGAGATCCGCATAGAGTGCCCGGACCGTATCAAGTTCGAGGCAGTAGAGAGGTTCAAGGCCTATGCAAAGGGTCAATACGGCGAGTGTGTTGATATCGACGGCGTGCGGTTTACCAGGGGCGACACGTGGGGGCTGGTGAGGCCCTCCAACACCCAGCCTGTCATTGTACTTAGATTTGAGGCCCGTGAAAAGGAAGCCCTTAGACAGATCGAGGACGATACCCGGCTTCGCCTGGATGAGATTATTCACGACCTAAAAAACAGCGGCTCATGAGAAACAGTTAACCCGTGCCTTGCGTTACCAAAGAATATGTTACAGGCATTGCGTCCTTGCAGGGAATGTATTGCATGGACCGGCTTTATACGATAGGCTATTGAAGGTGTAGCTCATAGAATATATGAGGTCCTGCAATGAGAAGAGGGTTTTTAAGTTTTCTGGCATTTGTCTGTGCGATCTTCATCTTCATGCCCCCGGTATGTCTGCAGGCCACGGGGATGTATGTGAGGGACTGGATCGTCATCACGCTGCGCTCCACTCCGAATGAATCATCTGAAGCTGTTGGCATGGCAAGCACCAACGATCTTGTGGATGTGCTGGAGGAAGGTGCCGGCTGGACACGGATCCAGACCAAAGACGGAAAAGAGGGATGGGTCGCCAGCCGATTCCTGAGCGTGCAGCCGCCCAAGACCTTTTTTGTGAAGCAACTTGAGGAGAAGATCAAGGCCCTGCAGGAGGAGAACATGCGGCTTCAGGGCCTCTCTTCCGCCCGGACTTCCGGTGGAGTTCCTTCGCCCGGTTCGGGCCAGCAAGGTATCATGGTGCCGCCCGAGGTCGCATTCAGCGACTGCACCGGGCTCAAGCAGGGTTATGACAAGCTGTTCAAAGATTCACAGGATTGCGCAAAAAAGATGATTTCCATTGCCGAGGAGAACAACAGATTGAAGACCTCCGAAAGGCTCATCTTCACCTTTATCGGTGGTGCATTCATCGTAGGCGGGATTATAATCGGGCTGTTCGTCCAGATGGTCAGGGCGCGCCCCAAGAAACAAGGCTACAGATTCTAACAAAAAGTGGGGTGCTATGCTGAAAAAATATGAACGAATGAGTGCACAGGTAAGCTTCAAAGGAATCCTGAAGGCCAATGCTGCTATTAAAACTTACATCCACAGGACAAACCTCATTTATTATTCGGAGCTCAGCAGGATCATCGGGTGCGATGCTTTCGTCAAGCACGAAAATCACCTCCCCACCGGCTCCTTCAAGATACGCGGGGCGCTCAACTTCTTCCAGACTATTCCCAAGGAGGATGTGGCCAATGGTGTGCTTGTTTCCACCCGCGGGAATCACGGACTCGCCATGGCATGGGCAGGCCAGTGGTTTCATACCCCCTGTACCGTGGTTGTGCCAGAGAACAACAACCCCGAGATAAACCGCATCATCGAGAGCTTCGGTGCCGAACTCATCGTGCATGGGCACGATTTCTACGACGCCCAGTTCTACTGCGATGAGCTGGTGGCTGCCGCCGGCTACTACTATGTGGAGCAGGGCAACGAGCCAGAGATGTTAAACGGCATCGGCACGATGGGCCTGGAGATCTTCGAGGATCTGCCCGACGTTGACGTGATCATCTGCCCCATCGGCGGTGGCGGGGGCTGCGCTTCATTGCTGAAGGCGGCCCAGGCCGTCAACCCTGAGGTGGAGATCATCGGCGTACAGGCCGAGAAAGCCCCCGCCTTTGCCAAGGCCCTTGAGCAGGGTGAATGGGTGGTGCTCGACGATGCGGATACCATTGCGGACGGCTTGGCGGCAAGGAGCGTTTTCCAGCTCCCGTACGTAATCATGAAGGACCATATCAAGGAGGTTGTCCTGCTCACTGAGGATGAGATCCTGGAAGGTATCCGTATGGCGCTGATCACTACGCACAACCTCGCCGAGGGTGCCGGGGCGGCCTCACTGATCGCCGCAGTAAAGATTAAGGAAAAGCTTAAAGGCAAGAAGGTGGCGCTCATCATGTCGGGAGGGAACCTTGACAGGGCTCACCTGGAGCTTGCACTGCGCTAGGATACGTCCGTATCCTCAGCAGTCTCGAAGGAGCCGGCCCATTTCTTGTTGATCCTTTCCTGGATCTCATCGACCTGGGAGGTGTTCATAAGCCTGAACCTGCTCTGGGCCTTGAAAAATTCGGCTACCGGAACGAGAGAGCGCTTGTCCGCGATCTTGCGGGATGCACCGGTCAGTCTAAATTCGGAATGTTCCACCTCGTAGAGCTCGAACAACCCTGTCTCCACGGCCAGCTTCCCGAGCTTTACGGCATAACGGGGCTCGAAGCCCCAGCCCGGAGGGCAGGGAATCTGGATATGGATGTACTTCACGCCGGGCAGCGTCACGGCCTTGCTGACCTTGTCGAAGAGGTCCAGGGGATATGATGCCGAGCATGTGGCTACATAGGAGAGGTTGTGGGCAGCCATTATGGCAGGCACATCTTTTTTCTGCTGCAGCTTACCCTTGATGGGTGTGTTCGCGGTGATGGCCCACTGGGGAGTAGTGCCCGAACGCTGGACTCCGGTGTTCATATAGCCCTCGTTGTCGTAGCAGATGAACAGGAAGTTGTCCCCGCGCTCCGCCGCACCTGAGAGTGCCTGGAGCCCGATATCTGCTGTGCCCCCGTCACCCGCCCACGCCACAACCTTGATGTCCTGTTTGCCCAGTGCCTTGAGCGCTGCGAGCATGCCCGTGGATGCTGCAGCAGTCGATGCAAAGGTGACATTCAGGCAGGGGAGCTTGGTAGCGGCAACGGGGTAGAGCCCCTGAAGAACGGTGAGGCAGCTCGGAGGCACCACGAGGATAGTGTTTCTGCCGAGGGCCTTCAATGCGATCCGGTATGCGATGCCCAGCCCACAGCCTGAGCAGGCCCTGGTTCCCGGGTTTACAAATTCCTCTTCCGGCAGGCTGAGGATGGTGGTCTTGGTATGCATGGCATTGTTCTCCTTAGATCTTCAACCCGATCCATGCAAGACCGTCTTGGGCCTTGCTTCCACCCGTGCAGGAGCGATGGAGCGCCTCATACAGTTCGAGGGTTTTGATCTCCCTGCCGCCGAGACCGAGGATGTAGTTATGAACAAAGGGTCTCTTTTTCCGGGATCCATTCTGTGCGTACAGGGCGGCCTTGACGTCGGAACAGAGCGCTCCTTCATATCCATAGCTCAATGCCTTTTCGAAGACGATGACGCCCTCGGCCTCTGCAAGCCCTTCCGCAACGGCAAGTGCCGGAAACGGCCTGTAGAGGTGTATGCTCATAATACCTGCCTTGATACCCTCATCCCTGAGCCTGTCGATGACCTCGCGAAGGTGGTATGAGAGCGATCCCAGGCTTACGGCAATGAACCTTGCATCCTCGCACCGGTAGGTCTCATAATGAGGGTTGCCCCCACGTCCGAAGTGCCCCTTGAATCGCTCCTCTACACGGGCCATAACATCGATGGTGCCCTGCAGGTCTTCCTGGAGGAGGTATCTGATTTCCATATAACCATGGGCAAGCCTGCCCTTGGTGTCGGCCCGGACATCAGGCAGTGTCACGGTGTTCAAGTTGGCAGGTCGAGTCGGGTCGAGGGCGTATGCTGGATTATAAGGGGGCAGAAATGCGTCTACGTGCTCCTGGTCAGGCACATCGAACGGCATGTAGGTGTGGGAGAGGAGGTAACCGTCATAGCAGAGCATGACGGGGATCATGACTTCTTCTGCGAGCATGAAGGCCTTGATGACCCCGTCGAGGATCTGCTGGTGGTCATTGACATAGATCTGTATCCACCCCGTGTCCCTCTGGGATATGGAATCCTGGTGGTCGTTCCAGATGGTCCATGGCGCCCCGACGCCCCTGTTCACTACGCACATGACCAGCGGCAGCCGTGCGCCAGCCGCCCAATGGATCTGTTCATGCATATAGAGCAGCCCGTTGGCGCTGGTGGCGGTGAAGGTCCTGGCGCCCGTAGATGATGCTGCAATACAGACTGCGAGTGCGCTGTGCTCGCTTTCCACGGGCACATACTGGGCATCCATCTCGTCTGATTCGATGAATTCCGAGAGCTTCTCGGTGAGCGGGGTCTGCGGGGTGATGGGATAAGCAGCGATCACCTGGGCACGTGAGAGCTTTACCCCGAGCGCGGCAGCGACATTCCCTGATTCGATGATGTGCATTTTACCGCTTCCTCTCTTTGGCCTGAACGAAACAGGACTCCTCCACCATCGTAATGGCTTTGGTGGGGCATTCCTCGGCGCAGATGCCGCAGCCCTTGCAGTATTCATAGTCTATCTTCGGAGGTATAGTCCTGGTGATCACCCCGTCAGGGCAGTAGAGCCAGCAAATGAAACACCCTGCCGTGCCCCGCTTTGCCGGGATGCACGTGTTGGCATCCAGGATGGGGCGGGCGACCCTCCATGAGCCTGTCCTGCCGCCGTCACCAGGTCCCGGCTCGCTGTGCGATGTTTTGTGGCCATATTGGCGCGTACCCACCTCTCACCCTCCGATTATCGTGTTTTCATAGGCCAGCATGGCTGCCTGGGCGTTCTGATCCGGCCTTCGATCTGAGAATTCTTCCTTAATGGCCTCTACAAGGGCTTCCATACCGATGATACCGCTGGCTCTTGCAAAGGCCCCGATGATGCCGGAATTTATCATCCCCTCGGGGAGCCCTGCCTTGACGGACAGTGAGTTTACATCAGCGATAGCCACCACTTTCCCGTCAAACCGGTAGTCATCGATGCTGCAGGGCGAGTTGATGACGATGAGGCCGTCTTCCTTGAGCCCGCTTACGATATTTGTCTCCTCCAACAGCACGTGGTCGAGCACTACAATGATGTCGGGTTTTTCGATAGGGGAGAGGTCATAGATCTTCTCCTTTGAAATCTTCAACGAGGTAAAGACAGGCGCCCCCCTCCTCTCGGTCCCGAAGGTCGGCACCATGACCACACCCGGATAGCCGGAGACGAACATGGCTTTTGCTACGATCTTTGCCGCAGTTATGGCGCCCTGTCCGCCCCTTCCGTGCCACCTGATATCTATCTTATCTTTCTTCATATGCTGCGGTTCCTAAGTGAGCTGAAAAACGATAGCTCGTGTTTGTTCCCCTTATCCGTGGTGCATGTATCTCCATTTCATGGAGGGCTCGGACAATGCCTCTGTACTATATATCAAGACCCGCGATTAATCAAGGCACATACTTTGCATAAAGTCGTATTGTTCTAAGAGACTACACGATAAGGGGAGAAACCATGATCGTACGTGAAGCCGGAGAGTCATCTGTCAGAAGAAAGACGGCATCATTCGAACAGACCAAGAATAGGCCCCTGGCGCTTTTCACCGAGAGCATCATGTGCGTTCTGACGGGCCATAACACCCATAGTGCCTTTTCCGATCTGATCTCTCTCATGGGTCAGACATTTCCGTTGGCTTCACCGGCCCTGTACACCAGTACCCAAGGCCTGGAAATGCATGTTTACTCGGTACTCGATGGCAAAGAGGGTGGCGATTATGATGCCACGAGGGTGCTTGGGTCACAGGGGTATTCATATACACGGGTGCTTGCCGGCGGGCAGGCCCCTTACAGCCCATCCAGGGTTGACCTCCCCCTTATGAGCAGCCCGTACATCCAGGTTGTTCTATCCATCAATCCTGGTATGCACGAGGAGATCTTTCAGGAATGGGCCAAATATTTGACGCCTGCCATCGCCAAATTGATGGACAACGAGCTCCTCATGAACATGGCGTTCAAGGACGGGCTTACCGGATTGCTTAATTACCGGGCCTTTTCCGAGACCCTTATGGCTGAATGGGATCGTGCGAGGCGCTACAAGACTACGTTTTCGCTTATGATGATAGACATCGACCACTTTAAGCGGGTAAACGACAAGTACGGTCATCAAGCCGGAGACACGGTGCTCACCGCTATTGCAAACAGGCTCCAGAGCAGGCTGCGCAAGAGTGATCTCTTGTTCCGGTATGGCGGCGAGGAATTCATGATCCTCCTTCCCCAGACCGGGCTTTATAAGGCTTCACTCCTGGCGGAAAGAATTCGGGTAGTGGTTGAGAAGATGAGATTTCATGGTGATCTCGCCGTCACCATCAGTATCGGCATCAGTCAATATCAGGATGGACTAACGCCCTCCGATCTTGTAAAACAGGTGGATACAGGCCTCTATCTCGCAAAAGGCAAGGGCCGCAACCGCGTTGAAATCTATAAAGACATTTAATCTCTTTGAGGAAGTGGAATGAATATTGACAGTCTCCTTGATCTGGACTCAGGGTTGTTTGCCCTTGGTCCGGATGGGAAAAAGGTACGGGGCAAGGTCACTGATGTAAGTGATGAGGATGTATTTGTCTTTGTGCCGGATGGGGTTTTGGATGTCAAAATCGGTGCAATCGTAAAGGTCACTGACGGCCAGGATTCCGTGCTTGCCAAACTCATTGAGCGCAACGACACCGGGCTCAAACTCTCTATCGAGTGTTATTTGTCCCCGGGGCATGAAAGACGGCAGGATGTCAGGATATATGATAAGGTCTACCATCAGGCCAAACTGATCTGCCATGCAAGAGAGAAATCACGTATGCTCTCTTCCGCCCTTGATCGCATACGCTCGAACAAGCTTATAATAGATTCATTCCTCAAAGGCCAGTATGGATATCCAGGCTCGGATGAGCCGGTCTTCCAAAATGAGACCACAATAAACCAGGGCCTCTGGGAGGTAAACCGGAAGCTCGACCTCTTGATCCACATGTTTCTTGCAGATGATTTCAGGTCTCTCATGAACACCTCTCCAAAGGATGTCAACATATCTGCATCCGGAATGCGCTTCATTTCCAATGAGGCATACGAGATAGGTGATTTTGTTGAGATCCATCTCATCCTGCCTATGGTGCCGCTCCTCTTTGTAAGGCTCGCGGGTGAGGTGATTCGCCAAAAGGCTCTCACAAGTTCCCAGATCAAACGCTACGCCGTGGCAGTAAAATATCTCCAGGTCGATAATGATACACGGGATGATATCATCCGTTACCTCTTCAGAAGACAGCGTGAGGTCTTAAGGAAGAGGCAGTCGTAGTAATAGTTTTAAGTGTTAAGTTTTAGGTTTTAAGGTTTCAAGTTTAAAGATAGGACCATGTATTATGACCTGCTGATATTCACTTAAAACGTAAAACCTAAAACTTCAAACTATACCGAATATACCTGCCTCAATCCCTCATGATTGACTTCAAAAGAGAGCTTGGCCTATAGATGTGGGGCTATGACACGCACAAAAAAGATTATTCTCTCGATGGTTCTTGCCCTTGGGCTTATTGGTATTCTGTTCGTTGCCGGCTTAAGCCTGAATGTCTATCGGGAAATGATGAAGATCAATACCGGCACCCTATGGCGTCTCCCCACAAGGATATACAGCAGTCCTTTTGAGCTCAGGCCAGGCATAGATATCAGAAAAACGGGCTTGACAGGGAGACTGACCCATCTGGGATACCGAAATTCTATTGCGGCAGAATCCCCCGGCCAGTATTGCCTGCTCAGAACCTCCATCATTATCTATCTCCATCCGTTTGAGTATCCTGAAGGCTCTCAGAAAGCCCAAAAGATAAGGGTGATCCTGGATGGAAATCGGGTAAAGGCCCTTGCCTCCGAGAAGACCGACGCGGGCATGGCCTCGGCACGACTGGAGCCCGAATGTATTGCAACCTTATACGATGCCGGGTTTGAGGATAGAGAGATCATCAAACTGAAAGACTGTCCGCGCCATTTGATTGACGCCCTTTTGTGTGTTGAAGACCGGAGGTTTTATGATCATTCGGGTATCGACATAAGGTCTATGGCAAGGGCTCTGCTGGCGGATATGTTTCATGCCCATGTTGTTGAGGGCGGCTCCACCATCACCCAGCAGCTCGCCAAGAACCTGTTCCTCACGAATGAAAGGACCGTAAGCCGCAAGATCAAGGAAATATGGCTCTCCGCAATTATGGAGACAGTGTTCACCAAGGATGAGATCCTCTCCATATACATGAATGAGATCTATCTCGGACGTTTCGGTTCTGCAGGTATCCATGGTTTCGGCAGGGCCTCGAAGATCTTTTTCGACAAGGACGTATCCGCCCTTGACCTGCATGAAGCAGCGCTGCTTGTCGGTCTTGTCCGGGCTCCGAACATCTATTCGCCCTATTCTCATCCGAGGACGGCCCTGGAGCGGAGAAACACGGTATTGGCCATGATGCGGGAGCAAGGCAAGATCACCGATGCACAATACGACACGGCTGTACACAAGCCCTTAAGTATAGTCCCCTTTACCCCCTCCATGAAACAGGCCCCGTTCTTTATCGATCACATCCTGTCTTCAGTCCGCATGCTCTACCCTGATGAGGATATCCTTACAAAGGGGGGGCTGCATCTTTTCACGACCCTTGACATGAACATGCAACACACGACAGAAGACATCGTGGCCGGGGGTGCAGCGGGGCTTGCAAAAAACATTCAAATCGCCTCGGTCATCATTAACCCGGCAACCGGAGCAATATTGGCAATGGTAGGAGGCAGGGATTATGGTGCATCCCAGTTTAACAGGGTTACCTCCATCCGACGAAACATCGGTTCTCTTATCAAGCCCATTATTTATTACTGTGCGCTGAAGAACGGATACACCCTTGCAAGCGTACTTGACGACAGCCCCCTGACGGTTAAGCTTGAGAACAAGACCGCCTGGTCGCCTGTTAATTTCGATAAGATCAGCCATGGTAATATCCTGCTTAGGGATGCCCTGGCCCATTCCTATAACCTGGCAACCGTCAGGCTTGGACTTGCCCTCGGTCTTGATCGTATTATCCCGGATGTAAGAAGTGTCCTTCCTCGGACAGCGTTACTCAAGCAGCCATCGCTGCTCCTTGGTGCCATTAACTGTTCACCTTTGGATGTTGCGGGCATGTATTCAGTCTTTGCCGGCGGTGGCTTACGGATTGAACCATGGTGCCTGGAGACAATCGTGGATGAGCACGGGGCAGTGCTATGGAAGGATCAACATAAAGATCCCCAAAAGGTCCTTGACCCCGGACCCATATACCTCCTTAACACGGCGCTTCAGGAGGCCATACGGAGCGGCACTGCAAAAGCGGCCAAGTCATTCGGGGTTCCGGATGGGATATGCGGCAAGACCGGTACTACCAATGAGATGAAGGACTCCTGGTTCGCCGCTTATACACAAGACATGGTTATCGTTGTATGGCTCGGAGATGATGCCTTCAGGGCGATCGGCTTCACGGGTGCAACGGGTGCAATGCCTTTTGCAGCGAAGATAATTGCCCGGATTGCCGAGCCCAGGCCATGGGGGACTCCGGATGACATCACCTTCTGCGCCATTGACCCGGCAAACGGGAAGCGTGCTACAGACTGGACAGCCGCTGCTGTGACCCTGCCCTTTATAAAGGGCACCGAACCTAATGAAGTATCCGAGGAGGGCATGCCCGGTTTATGGAAGGTCCTGAAACACATCTTCCCGTTCGGGAAATGATATATATCAGCGCTCACTGTTCACTAGAGCGGTCTCTTCCACTTCGACTTTACGGGTCTCTTTTTGAGAAGCACATACAGCGCCCCGGTGCCGCCGTCACACGGGCGGGCGGAACAAAAGGCCAGCACCAGGTGTGAGAGGGTCCCGGTAGTAAGCCACCGGACTACCCCTTCCTTGAGAACGGGGCCGGTATCTGATTTCAGTCCCCTGCCATGGATGACGAGCAGACTCCTGTATCCCATGGCATGGCAGTTCTGGATGAAATTGATGAGTGCGGTTTTGGCTTCTTCCTTTATGTGTCCGTGGAGGTCGAGGTGTGCCTGGATGGTGAGTTCGCCTGATTTCAGCTGCCTTAATACCCTTGGATCGAGTGAAATCACATTGCCTTCCAGATATTCCCCCGTACAGGCGATGTCAAAACGGGACTTTCCCGAGACCAAGGCATGGAGAGTATCCATGACCTCTTTGTCCTGTCTGTTCGCATGCTCGCGCACCTGGTGTGCTATGGATGCCTGATCCATGGGTTCAGGCGTTACACGATCGTTCGGTATCGGCATCACGCCTTCCATGGCCTTGGTGAACAGGGCGGACTCGGTTTCGGTAGATGGAACGTTTTCTGAAGGCTCGGCCTGGGAAGTCTTTTGCTGCTTGAGCTCAGATTTCTTCTTTACAGGAAGTCTAATCCCCTTGAGTCGGGTGAAGGGGGCATGAAAAGGTTTATCATCCTTCATAATTACTTATTAGCAAAAAAAAGGGGCCCACTCAATAAGAGGTGGTAGTGGGCCTAAAAGGAGGTCTATAGCCCTTGATAGATTGCTATAGGCTGGGGCGTATATATAAGAGCTATTTTGGCAATGTCAAATATTTTTCTCTTATGATATTGTTAAACAAAAGTAAATTATGCTTTTAGGGATGTTATGAACATACATCAGGTACACATATTCAATATAACTGCGCGGACATTAAGCATAACCAAGACCGCCAAGAAGATGCACCTGTCACAGCCATCGGTGAGCATCCAAATCAAGGATCTGGAAGATTCGCTGAATGTCCGCCTTTTTGACAGGATAAACCGCAAGATCACTTTGACGGATGCCGGAAAGGTCTTTTTTGAATATTCCGAGCGGCTGCTGAATCTGATCGATGAGATCGATGCCGTGATGAATGAGTTCAGTTCAGGGGATGTGGGCAGACTGGTACTCGGGGCCTCCAGTACGGTGGGGATCTATGTCCTGCCAAGGTTCTTAGGCGAGTTCAAGGAACTTTACCCCAAGGCCGAGATCGCCCTGCATATCCAGAACCGGCAGGAGGCAGTGGAGCAGTGTGTGGCAGGTGAACTCGATTTTGCCTTTATGCAGGACCCCCCAAAGCACCCTGACCTCCAGAGCGAGTTCTTCATGAAGGACGAGTTGGTCATCGTTTGTTCTCCCAAGCATCGCTGGGCTAAGATGGGTCACCTCACTATGAAGACGCTCTCCTCAGAGCCCGAGCCCATCATCCTGCGGGAAGAAGGCTCTGGCACCAGGGGTATCATTGAATATGTGCTCAAGCGATATGGAATTGAGCGGAAAGTCACTATGGAGCTGAGTTCCTCGGAAGGCATCAAACGGGCGGTGGAAGCGAATCTCGGGGTGGCTGTTCTCTCCAAGAATGTCATCGCAGGCGAGATCAAGAACAAAACCCTGGTGGCGCTTCCCATCAAAGACCTGGACACGAAGAGGGAATTCTTTGTGGTGAGGAACAAGAAACGCAAATTCATGCCGCTCATGATGAAGTTCTACGACTTTATTCTGGAGAGGAGAAACCAGATCGAGGGACCTTTCTAGGATGCGGACTCCGAACCGCAGCAGCTATTTCTTCCTGCTTGTTATAATGCCATATCTACAGGGATTTACATGCGCTTCTTGCATTTTTACCCATGTATAATGATTCATCTTTTCTTGACATCACAAACCCAAGGATGATATGAATCACCATTCAATTTCCCTTTAGGAGCTTATATGCATGAGATCAGGGTCCATGGGAGAGGCGGACAGGGTGCTGTCACTTCAGCTGAGCTCATAGCCATCGCAGCCATCGATACGGGCAGATTCGCGCAGGCTTTCCCCAGTTTTGGTCCTGAACGCCGAGGTGCACCGGTCGTTGCCTTCTGCAGGGTTGACGAGCGAAAGATCAATATCAGGTCCAAGGTCTACAACCCGGATGTGGTTATAGTCCTGGATCCGGGGCTTGTCACGCTCCTGGACCCGACTGAAGGTATGAAGGAAGGCGGTATTCTTATCATGAACACCAGGAAAACCCCGGAAGAGGTGGAAACCGCCAAGGGATCGGCAATCCGCGTGGCCACGGTTGATGCCAACAGGATCGCCATCGAGGAAGTCGGCAGGCCGATCGTGAATACCACGATGATCGGTGCATTCATCAAGGCAACAGGCCTGATTGCCATTGATGATATCAAGGGACCGCTCCTGGAGCGTTTCGGCTCCAAGCTCGGCGAGAGGAATCTGAAGGCCCTGGAAAGGGCCTACAACGAAGTCGTGATCAAGGGGTAAGGCTATGGCGAAACCGATGGATCAGATCACGTGGCAGGAACTGGAAGCAGGCGCGGTAGTCGTTGAGATCGGCAATTCCGTACAATACGAGACAGGATCCTGGCGATCGGAAAGGCCTGTTGTCGACAAGGAGAAGTGCATCAAATGCATGTTCTGCTGGCTGTACTGCCCGGAGGCCTGCATCCATGAGGCCGAGGAAGGGCACTTTGAAGCCGATCTCACCTACTGTAAAGGGTGCGGGATATGTGCTGCAGAGTGTCCGGTGAAGTGCATAACCATGATTAGCGAGGAGAAGTGAGCCATGGGCAAGGTACGAAAAGGTGTTGAGGTATCAATAGCCATCGCCGATGCCGTAACACAGGCGAACGTGGATCTCATTGCCGCATACCCGATCACGCCCCAGACGCACATCGTGGAGCATCTTGCCGAGATCGTGGCTAACGGCGAGCTGGATGCCGAGTTCATCCCTGTGGAGAGCGAACATTCCGCCATGAGCGTCTGCTGCGGTTCAGCCGCAGTCGGTGCCAGGACGTTCACCTCTACGAGCTCCCAGGGTCTCGTGCTTATGAGCGAGATCTTCTTCATCGCCGCAGCCATGAGACTCCCGATGGTTATGGCCCTTGCCAACCGATCCCTTTCCAGCCCGCTGTCCATCTGGAACGACCACAGTGATGTCATGATGGTCAGGGATGCCGGCTGGATACACATCTTTGTGGAGAACGGGCAGGAGACATACGACAACATCTTTTGCGCCTTCAGGATGTCCGAAGACCCGAATGTCCTGCTGCCTGTGGCGATAAACCTCGACGGGTTCATCCTCACCCACATGATCGAGCCGGTGGAATATGAAGAAGACGAGCTCATCAGGCAGTATCTGCCCGAGTTCAAGATGAAGAACACACTCCATCCGGACAACCCTGTTTCCATGGGGTGTTTCGGCATGCCGGAAATTTATACCGAGACGCAGATGAACCGCGAAGCGGGTGTGCGGGGCTCCTATCCCTACATTTTGAAGGCATGGGATGAGTGGGGTAAGCTCACGGGAAGGAACTACAAGCCTATTGAGACATACCGGGCCCAGGATGCCGAGTATTGCATCGTCACCATGGGTTCTTACGGAGGGGCTGCGGCCGAGGTCGTGGATACCTTGAGGGATGAAGGTGAGAAGGTTGGGGCCATAAAGATCAGGTTGTGGAGACCATTCCCCCTGGATGAATTCCGCAAGGCTGCACTCGGCAAGAAATATCTCATTGTACTCGACCGGGCCATCAGTTTCGGCGGACCCGGCGGCCCGGTTGCCTCTGAATTACGCTCTGCCCTGTACAAGAAAGACGGGGCCCCGACAATTGTAAATTACGTGGCAGGATTGGCCGGCAGGGACGTATCACCCAAGGATTTTAGAAAGATCATTCTTGAGGGCAAGAAAAAGGCTCAGTCCGGCGACACCGAAGGCTTCACCCTGTATGGGTTGAGAGGATAGGGAGACTTATCATGGCTAAGACATCGGTTTCTTCTCCGAAAAATGTCGAAAGGGCTGAATACTTTGCCTCGGGCCACCGGGCATGCCAGGGTTGTGCGGAAGTCCTGGCCGTGCGTCTCGTGCTCAAGGCTCTGGGCAAGGATACCATCGTGGCCATGGCAACGGGCTGCATGGAGATCATCTCCTCTCCCCTGCCCCTGACCTCGTGGAAGGTGCCGTGGATCCACAATGCCTTCGAGAATCCCTCAGCGGTCATCTCAGGTTGCGAGGCCGGTATGAAGGCCTTGATGCGAAAGGGCAAGCTTCCGCAAAAGAAGATCAACTTTGTGGGAATGGGCGGCGACGGAGCCACGGCGGACATAGGCATGGGACAGCTGTCGGGTGCCTTGGAACGAGGCCATGACATGATCTATATCTGTTATGACAACGAGGCTTACATGAACACCGGCATTCAGCGCTCGTCCTGTACCCCTTACGGAGCAAGCACTACCACAAGCCCTGCCGGGAAAAAAAGCATCGGCCAGCAGACGCAGAAGAAGAACATGGTCCAGATAGCTGTTGCCCACAATATCCCCTATGTGGCCACTGCATGTCCGAGCTTTCCTTTTGACCTCCTGGACAAGGTGAAGCGGGCAAGTGAGATTGTGGGCCCCGCTTACATTCACATACTGTCGGTATGTCCGACAGGTTGGAGGATCCAGCCTGCCGATGCCATCAAGTATGGGAGGCTTGCTGTGAATTCCTGCGTATTCCCGCTCTATGAAGTAGTTAATGGGAAATATCGGATTACCTATAAACCATCTGAAAAGAAGCTTATACCGGTCTCGGAATACTTAAGCGGCCAGGGCAGGTTCAGACACCTCACCGACAAGGAGATCGAGCAGATACAGGCCAAGGTCAGCCACGATTATGAGAGGATCTTGAAGCTGAATGAAGAGGCTTAAGGTCGCTATTCAATGATGAGTGGTCAGTTGTGTTTGTTTTGTTAAAGAAGTTTTAGGTTTCAAGTTTAATGTTTTAAGAAAGACATTGTTTTATCCTGATGTCTTTGAGTAATAACCTTAAACCTGAAACTCAACCCCTAAAACTCATGAATCCTTTAGGGTGAACACCCTGAGCTTTGTTTTGCTAGCCGCTCATTACCGGATGGTAACCCGCGCTGTCCTTGACAAAGCTCATGAAATGACTCTATGGAGGGCTGGTTGCCTCCTGTGCTTAACATGGCGCATGTTGTCTTATAAAGCAGCATAGTGTGTCTGATATATGTTTTATACATCTCTGTTTTTATGGCGCACCCACATTGACGGTGCAGCAGATATTGGATAGCATAGAGTTTCTTTAGATCTTATGGGAGAGCGAGCATGCTAGAGCTGATTTCTGATGGATTTCGCAAAGCCCAGAATATCTTTCAGGGCAAGGTTACCATCCAGGAAAAGCACATCGATGACGCCATAAAAGAGATCCGGATCTCGCTGCTGGAAGCAGATGTGGAATTCCATGTCGTCAAAGAGTTCATCGACAATGTAAAGAACAAGGCCCTCGGTGAGATTGTTCATACAAAAGTCGCCTATGGCGGCAAGAAGCTGAAAATTTCCCCTGAGCAACACTTCGTCAAGATCTGTTACGACGAACTCGTGGGTATCATGGGGCCGGTGGATACCTCCCTGAAACTCTCCGGCCGGACAGTGAACGCCATTATGATGGTAGGGCTCCAGGGAAGCGGCAAGACCACAACAACTGCCAAGATTGCCAGATTCATACAGAAGAAAGGCAAGAGGCCAATGATGGTGGCCGCGGACATCTACCGACCCGCCGCCATCGACCAGCTGAAGGTCTTAGGGAACCGTCTGGATGTACCCGTATTCTTTGCCACAGGCAAGACCCCGCCGCAGATCTGCAAAGATGCCATGGAGGCTGCCCAGATCAAGGGCTGTGACGTTGTGCTCTTTGATACGGCCGGCCGGACCATCCTTGATGACACCCTTATGTCGGAGTTGGAGGAGATCAAAGCAGCTACAAGCCCGGAAAACATCCTCCTTGTCGTGGATGCCATGATCGGCCAGGAGTCTGTAAATGTAGCCAGGGAGTTTGATCGGAGACTCGATTTATCGGGCTTTATCCTTACAAAGCTCGACGGTGATGCCAGGGGTGGCGCGGCGCTGTCCATCAAGGAGGTCACCAAGAAGCCTGTGAAATTCCTCGGCATCGGCGAGTCACTGGACAAGCTTGAGGAATTCCGGCCTGAAGGGCTCGCATCGCGTATACTCGGACATGGCGATATTGTGGGACTGGTCAAGGACTTTGAAGAAGTCATTGATGAGAAGAAAGCCGAGGAAGACGCTGCAAAACTCCTGCGCGGAGATTTCTCTTTTGATGATTTTCTCAAACAGCTCAAGATGATGAAGAAGATGGGATCGCTCTCCGATATCATCGGTAAGCTGCCTCTGGGTCAGTTCGGGCTGCCCCAGGGCGTCCAGGTTGATGACCGGGAGATCGTGCGGGTGGAAGCCATCATCAATTCCATGACAGCCTACGAGCGGGAAAACGCGGACAGCCTGAACGATAGCCGAATCGGCCGCATAGCCAAGGGATGCGGCCAGCCCAAGCAGAGGATTATGGACCTCATCGGTAGGTTCAATACCATGAGGCAGATTATGCAAGGCTTGGGCACGGGCAAGAAAAAGGTCCTGGGCAGGCTCGGGGTGAACCCGAACATCGGCAACCTCCTGGAGAAGGGAGCCCCTAAGCTGCCGAAGAAAAATCTTGTGGACCTGAAGCAACGAAAGAACAAAAAGAAGTTGGCAAAGAAGGCGAAGAAGCGAAACCGCTGAAAGGGATATGGGAGACCATGGAGAGCAAGGAACTGATCATATTCCGAAGGATCAATGAAGCCATTTCCCTTTCCCCTGATGTTGAGGCTGTGGCACGGGCTATCCTGGACATCGTCATCGATGAGACGCCTGCAGAAAATGCCTCTATCATGATGGCAACATCAGATACCAGCAAACTCGAGATCAAGGCTGCCAAGGGCAGGAAAGACAAAAGAAGCCGTTATTCAGAGAAATCGCTCGGCCAGGTGTTTGCGCTCGGCGAAGGTATTGCCGGGGTGGCGGCACAAAAATGCAAGCCTGTCATTATCCACGATACCTCAAGAGACATGAGGTTTAAGGCCGGGAATAACAAGGTCAAAATCGGCACCATCCTAAGCCTGCCGCTTATCTACAGCAAGGATGAACTGGTGGGTGTGCTCAATCTGAGCCATCCCAACGCTCATGCCTTTGAAGACGATGACCTCCGCGTGATTTCGGCATTGCTTTCACCTGCAGCCCTGGCGTTGCGCAACGCCAAGCTCATGAGGGAGGTCGATGAAATCAATAAAATGCTCAAGGCAGAGCTTTCCATGACCGATAAGGCAATGCTGGAGTTCGGCAGGAGCATTTTAAAGGTGTTCAACTGGATGTCCATGGGAATGCTGACCACTGACCCAAAGGGTATCATCACCACCATGAACAAAAGGGCAACAGAGATGATCGGTAAGAAGGCGGGGGAAAGCCTGGCCGACATTGTAGGCGATTCGGTGATTCAAAGGATTGTGTCCGACAAAGAGGGGACGACGCTTGATGTTGAGTCAAGGGGGAAGATATTCAGCTTTGACCTTTCACCCTTGCCGCTGAAACCATCCTGGCAGGTGGTGGCGTGCATCAGGGACGTGACCGTTGAACGTTTCAAGGAAAAAGAACTTGTCCGTGTCAAAGACCAATATAAGGACATGGTTGAAAAGGCTATTGATGCCGTCTATATCATCAAGAACGGCCGTTTCCTTCTCGTGAACAGAAAGTTTCAGGAGATGCTCGGCTATGAGCAGGACGAGATCCTGAACAGGCATTTCAGGCGCATCGTGACCAGAGACTCTATCCATACCCTTGCGGATTCTCTACGGACCCAGAAAGGGAATATCTTTGTACCCAATCTTGAGATCCAGGCAATACGCAAGGACGGCCAGAAGATCTATCTTGAGATTTCCATCGGTAGGCTGATGATAGACGACGATGAGTGTTATGTAGGCGTGGTCCGCGATATTACCAGTAAAAAAGAACTGCTCTCCTTAAAGACCAGGTTCCTGAATGTGGCATCCCACGAGATCCGGGTGCCCCTGACCGTGATCAGGGGGTACGGCAGAATGCTCGCCCGGGACAAGGAATGCGTGCTTACCGGTGGGCAGCAGGAGTGTATCGACGAGATCGAGAAACAGTGCGAGAAGCTGCTGAGCTTTTCCAACTCATTGCTGGATTTTGCCAAAATCCATTCCGAGAAGTTCAGCCTGAACCGGGAGAAAGTCGTAGTCGGAGACTTTATTCGTGGAATCGTGCGGAACATGCAGATCAGTGCTTGCGAAAAGAAAATAACCATCAGCTTTGAGGACCATGGAGGGGTTGACACCCTGGATATAGACCCCCTCCGGTTCGAACAGGCCCTTACAAACCTCATCGACAATGCCGTCAAACACTCGCCCGAGTCATCTGTGGTAACGGTGAGTCTTGCCAAGGCAAAATTCGATAGCGAGGCCTTACGGATGCTCTTGAACCAGGAGTGCGCCGTCATTTCCGTGCGTGACCAGGGCCCGGGCATCAAGGCCGAAGAGGCTCGAGAGCTCTTTAATGATTTTTTCGTGGGTACCAGCGGCAGGGCCAAGGGCGGCATAGGGCTCGGGCTTGCCATCACCAAAGAGATCATACACGCCCACGGAGGTCAGGTGGAGGCCAAGGCCTCGGATACGGGAGGGCATTTCATCATCACAATACCCTTGAAGTGGCAGGATTATTAATGTATTTTATATCAGGTATTCTATAGGGTTAATGATGATAAAAGAAAATATCAGGATACTTGTCGTAGACGATGACGAAAGCATACGAAGGTATGTCGTCAAGCTCTTAAGCCAGGGCGGGTACGATGTCTATGCAGTCGCAAGCGGCAAGGACGCCCTGCGGGAATTGAGGGCGGGCCAGGAATTCTCACTGGTCATCCTGGACATCCTCATGCCTGATATGGACGGGCTGGAGACACTCAGCGAAATCAGGAAGATATCCAAGGACCTTCCGGTCCTCATGCTCAGCGCACTGGGACAGACCACCATTATCGTAAAGGCCATGAAGGCGGGCGCCACCGATTATCTGGTTAAGCCTTTCGAGGAAGAGGAGCTCGATCTCGCCATCATCAAGTCTCTGGAAAAGAGGAAGCTGCTCTCCGAGATATCGAGTCTGAGAAAGCAGCTCAGGGTGGATGAGCTCAAGGGCGATTTTATTTACAACAGTCCCAAGATGCAGAAGGTCAAAGATCTCACCGACCAGGTGGCTGAGACGGATGTGAGCGTACTCATCGAGGGTGAGAGCGGCACAGGTAAGGAGCTTGTAGCACGAGCACTCCACTATAAATCACGCATTAAGGACAAACCTTTTGTCAAGGTCAACTGTGCCGCCTTGCCCCATGAACTCCTGGAGTCGGAGCTCTTCGGCTATGAGAGAGGTGCCTTCACCGGGGCGTACCGTTCCAAACCAGGCAAGTTCGAGCTAGCCAACAACGGCACTATTTTTCTTGATGAGATTGCCGAGATGGATCTCGGCATCCAGTCCAAGCTTCTCCAGGTACTCCAGGAAGGCAGCTTTTCACGTCTTGGCGGCAAACAGGACGTACAGGTGAATGTCCGGGTGATTGCTGCCACAAACAGAGATCTGAAGAAGGCCATAGAGCAGGGGACCTTCAGGGAGGATATCTATTACCGGCTGAATGTCGTGAATATTCATATACCTCCGCTGACCGAGCGCAGAGAGGATATCACTTACCTGTTTGAGTATTTTCTGGATACGTACAACGAGAAGTACGGCAAGAATATCCAGGTCAACAAGGAGGATATCTATCCCATGCTGGTGTCCTATCAATGGCCGGGTAATGTACGAGAGCTGAAGAATCAGGTCAAACGCCTCGTGATCCTTGGTAACATTGAGGAGATGGTACAATATCTGAAAGGCGGCGTCACTCTGGTTGTAGAGAAGCGGTCACAAGAATTCAAGGACCGGGGTCTTGAAATGGTTGCATCGAGCGACCCGGCCGAGATCATACCGCTCAAAGTCGCAGCCAAGGAGGCTACGCTGAAGGCTGAGAGGGAAATGATCCTGAGGGCATTGCGTGGGACAAACTGGAATAAGAAAAAGGCTGCAAATCTTCTCCAGGTAAGCTATAAGGCACTCCTCTATAAAATCAAGGAATGCGGGATTGAGAAATGAAAGGAAGCTGGTGATGAAAAGGCACACCTGGTGTCTGCTCTTGTGTATATTGATTCCTTTACATGTGACGGCCAATGAACCGGCCTATCTTATCGGGATATCCGATCTGTTGGAGATATCAGTCTGGGGTGAGCAGAACCTTTCGAGACAGGTCACCGTGAGGATGGATGGGTTTATATCTTTACCGCTTATTGGTGATATCGAGGCCGCCGGGAAGACACCACCCCAACTTAAATCTGATCTGGAATCCGGGCTATCGAGATTCATCAGGGACCCACATTGCGCAGTAATCGTACTGGACCCCAGGAGTAAACGCTATTACGTACAGGGCCAAGTATCCCATCCGGGACAATTTACCCTTGATCAAAGCCTTAGCCTAACCCAGGTAATTCCAATAGCCGGTGGGTTTACCCAGTGGGCGGATGAAGGCAATATAGTGATTCTCCGGACAGAAGGGGACAAGGAACAGAGAATAGAGGTAAATTATAAAAAGATCCTTAAGGGTAAGGCTGAAGATGTCCCCATCAAACCGGGAGATACCATTATAGTCCCGTGAGAAAACGATCGATCCTTGGCATCTTTGGCCTGGCTGCACTTATCACGCCGAGCCTTAATCTTATGGCCTATACCTTTGAGGCTCATCCCGGCCTTTATACTTCCTATGAGTATACGGACAACTACACTGGGGCTGTACGTGATGCGAAGAGTGACAGCATCTATTATGTAGGGCCGAGCCTGGGGTTATTATGTGCTTCCCCTGATGCGAACATCGACTTCACCGGGAGTTACGCCAAGGGCTTCCACCAGCGGTTTTCCGAGGAAGACAGCCCTGAGATTAACCTAGCATCCCATGCATCGTTCACGATGCCGCGGCAGACCATCCAAATGGCATACGGATATGCGCAAACATGGACACGGGAATTCCTAACCGAGCCCTTCGGCGAGAATAAGAGCAACACCGGGAGTATCGGATACACAGCTGCACTCACCCAGAATACCAGAATGAATGCCGGCTGCAACATTGTGACTGAAACCTGGAGCGTTCCCCATGAGGAGGAGACAACTTCTGCTAATCAAGATGAAAAAACCATTAGCGGGAATGTGGGCATCATCCATCAGTTGACCCCACAAGACACGATATCGCTGACGGCACGTCAAGACCGGTATAATTATCAGATAAGTCATGATGTTGTTGGAACCAATTGCGGACTCCACGTCTCTCACTCCATCTCGCCTTCATTCAGTCTTATTTCTGAGATCGTGTATAATCATTATAAAGGGGTGACCTTAAGTGATATTGTTAACCAGGGTGGGCAGCCGGGTGATGAAGATCGATATGATGCCAAACTTTCCGGGCAGTATGCGCTTGATCAATCCACAACCGTGATTGTAGGGGGTGGCTACAGCTGGCTGGTAGGCCAGGACCATGAAACAGCATACTTTGCAAATGCGTCCCTTGAAAAGGTGGTGGATAAAAATCGATTTTCCTTGCAGGTATCAAGGCAGTTGTCAGCTGAGTTCAACATCGGCCTGAATCTCAATGGTAACTATACCAGCACTACTGCGTCGCTTCTCTGGGAAAGACATTGGCTTGAAAAATTGTCTACCACAATAAGTATGAGTCTGGACAATGAAAGGCCCATAGGCAGCACGCTGGGAGAGAATGAAACGATTTCCGGAACCCATTTAACCCTTACCTGGGAACCCATTAAGTATCTCACAGCAAATCTCATGTATGATCATCTTCAAACAAAGTACGAGATTTCAGGTACGGCTCGCGAAAACCGATATAGGACGGTGGTAGAGGTACGGTATTGATGGAACAGAAAAGTGCCATAAGCATCCAGGATCTCACCGATGCCCTTATCAAGAAATGGTATTGGGTCAGCATGCCGCTTATATTCTTCATCCTGGCGGGGATCTGGTTTCTTATCGTGCTGCCAAAGACCTATGAGGCCACTACGTTGATCCTTGTACATTCCCAGGGGATCCCGAGGAGCTATGTGCAGACAACGGTGAGCGAGGGGATGGCAGAACAGGTAAGGACCTTATCCCAGGAGGTCATGTCCCGGTCGAACCTGGAGGCTATCATCAATGACATGAACTTATACGCACGGGAGAGGAAAAAGGGTACACCCATGGATACCCTCATCGCCTCATTGCGCAGGATGATCACTATAAGCACCAATATATCCCAGACGGGAGTAACGAGCTCGTTTAGTATATCCTACCGTGGGAGAGACCCAAAAAATGTGGCTGATGTGACCAACCGGTTGGCATCCATTTTTATTGACAGCAACCTCAAGCTCAGGGCACACCAGGCCTCTGAGACCACAGAGTTTCTGCAGAAGCAGCTCGAAGAACTGAAGGTCCTGCTGAGCCAGCAGGAGGCCAAGGTGCAGGAATACCGGAACCGGTACCTTGGTGAGCTCCCGGACCAGCTTAATAGCAACGTCTCCACAATCACGAGCCTCCAGATGCGCCTCGAATCACTCCAGACCTCGCTCACAGCGGCCATGAACCGGAGACTTACCATCCAGAACCAGCTCTCCCAAGCCGAATCCGGCGCGCCGGGCACCGCATCACAGAGGGGCCAACGTCTTGCCGATCTGAGGAACCAGCTTGAGGAGATGAGGTCGAAGTACACACCCGATTATCCGGAGATCAAGAGACTTGAAAATCAGATTTCTGAGATCGAGAAGCATCCTGAAAAAGCATCGAATACCCGGATAGACCCACGTGTGGCTGATCTGAAAAATCAGCTCAACAATGCAACTATGGAGATAGACACGATCCGCAATGATGAAAACCGGATAAAGGCGCAGGCAGAACGCTATCAGGGACGGGTGGAGGACACCCCGAAGAGAGAGCAGGAGCTCGCCGGGCTCAACCGGGACTATAATATAACACAACTGAACTACCAGAGGCTTCTGGACAAGTATTATGAGGCCAAGCGTGCGGAGGACATGGAAAAGAGGCAGCAGGGGGAACAGTTCAGGATTGTGGATTACGCCGAACCTCCCCAAACGCCTGTGATGCCGAATCCGAAGAGAATTGCCCTTATATTTGTTGCCCTTGGGTTGGGAACCGGTGCCGGGATCATTACGATGCTCGAAATACTCGATACTACTGTCAAAGGGGTCAAGCAACTTGAGGGGTGGTCCGGCAACATTCCGTGCATTACTGCAATTCCACTGGCCCAGACCGAGAGCGACAAGCGCAGGGAACGGCTCATGAATATTATGTTCCTTGGCATAAACGGCGCCATCTTCTTGGCAGGGACAACGATAATAATCATCTCAAAATTCAGCAACTTTGTCCTCAACCTGCCGGTGCCCCTCCCGTTTTAGGGGATGATCCATGTATAGAGAGCATTTCGGTCTCAAGCTGAAGCCATTCTCCATCACCCCTGACCCGAAATTTCTCTATATGAGTCCGGGCCACAAGGAGGCCCTTGCACATCTGCTGTACGGCCTGAAGGAAGGGAGCGGTTTTGTTGTGATTACCGGCGAAGTCGGAACCGGCAAGACCACCATCCTGAATGCATTTTTGCTCAAGCTCCCTCCACGTATACCAAAGGTTGTGATCAAGAACCCCCACATCAAACCCGACAATCTCTACTACCTCCTGGGTGAAGCCATCGGCATGCCGGAAGAGAAGCGCTCCCGTAACTATATCAACGAGTTCGAGGACAGGCTCAAGACCACCGGCGGGGCGGTGCTCATTGTCGATGAGGCCCAGGGGCTCTCTTTAGAGATGCTCGAAGAGATCAGGCTGCTCTCTAATCTTGAGACCGTTCACGAAAAGCTTGTGCAGATCATGCTGCTCGGTCAGCAGGAGCTCAATGATAAACTGAATAGTTCCCGGCTCAGGCAGCTCAAGCAGAGGATAGGTGTAAAATACCACATCCCGCCGTTGGACAGCATCGAGGCTAAAGACTACATAGACCACAGGCTCAGGGTTGCAGGTTATGAGCCCAGGGAAGAGCCGCTGTTTACCTCTTCCGCCTTGGGGGAGATTTACCGGTTCACCAGGGGTTTCCCGCGGCTCATCAATATCGTCTGCGACAATGTGTTGCTGGCTGCTTACAGCGATGATCTTAACCAGGTGAGTGCCAATCTTGTTAAGAAGATCGCAGGAGGCATGGAAAAGACCTACGCAAAGCATGTGCCCCAAACTCCTGTCCATCAATTGCCCAGGGGAAAGGGTCTTAGGAAATTCTTGATAGGGGCCGTATCGATGGCTGTTATTGCTATTCTTGCTGCATTACTGTTCTTAGTATTGCTCTCTCCGCAAGGTCAAAGACTCATGGACAGATCCAAGGCCCTGTTGGGGATAACACATAGATCATTATCCTCACTTGATATAACTCAACAGACCTCAACCCCGCTTCAAAAACAAGCTCCGGAAGGTGCGATATCAAAGGGCTTACCGCGTGTAACCATACAGGACCAGTCAGGTGATGCTCAAGCTGTTCCTCCGGGCATAGGGGATCAGAAAAAGACGAAGGGTATTACCATGGTAGTCGGCCCCGGAGACACAGTCGCCAAGCTGGCTGCCAAGCATTATGGAAGGATCGATTCCGTTATCTTGGATATCGTCCGAAAGGCTAACAGCAATCTGGGGAACATCGACCTGATCTATGAGGGGCAGAAGATCTATCTGCCACCCTTGACAGACACTGCGAGAGTCATGTTCACGGTAAGCGTGGCATCTTACCATTCCATCAACGAGGCCACGGCAGTGTTCCTCGATCTGGTGAAGAAAGGTTTTCAGGCAACAATCTATCCTCACCTGGATTCCCAGGGGAACACCTGGTACCGGGTCACCATCGGCACATTTAAGACACAGGACAAAGCGGAACAATCTACTCGTCAGCTCAAAGATCAAGGGTTTCTCTATGCGAAATCGGTCAAGGTGAGTGTGGAGGAATAAATGGCGCACATCTTAAAGGCATTGGAAAAACAGGATCAGAAATTCGTTAAGGAGAGCGGCACCCCGGGTCCGCTCGATGATCATCTCTACATGCACAATATGCCCTATTCTTATACGGCAGAACAGATCAGGAAGCTCAGGACCTTTATCTTCCATATGCCCGACAGGCCTATGCCGAGGGTGATCATGGTTACCAGCTCCTTACCCGGAGAGGGTAAGAGTCTTATTTCATCAAACCTTGCCATCGCAATTGCCAAGGGAGAAGACCAGCAGGTCCTGCTCGTGGACTGCGACCTGAGGAAACCATCACTGCATGAACTCTTTAAATATCCCCTCTCAAAGGGTGTGGGCGACATTATTCAGGGCAGGGCTGATGTGTCTGAGTGTCTCATCAAAACCTCCATTGAGAAACTCACCATCCTGCCTGCGGCAAAAGAACCGCCTGCAAACCCTTCGGAACTGCTCGAATCGAAAAAGACCGGGGCCCTTATTAAAGAGCTTGCAGACCGCGACGGTGACTGGTTCGTTATCATCGACACACCACCCATACAAGCTACGGTGGACCCGAGAATCCTGGCTGATGTGGTGGAGGGGATCATCATGGTGGTGAGGTACCGGTACGCCAGGGAGTCGGAATTTAAGATGGCCCTCGAGGCCCTGCCGAAAGATAAGATCATAGGCACGGTATTAAACGCCGTTGATCAGCTGCCCATGATGAACTATAAGTATAATAAGTACAAGAACTACAATAATTATTACAACAGGTAACCTCTGTTGGTACCCTTTCCAGTGTTGTGGCAGCTCAAGGGTATATGGTAGACTCCTTGAATGCTGAAAGGCATATTATACCACCTCTTCCCGCCCCGGTGCCTTGTCTGCGGCAGCAATGAGCCGAACGTTCGACTCGGGGTATGTACCAGGTGCACCGGTCAAATCAGACCTGTATCGAGGCCCATCTGCACTGTTTGCGGCAGCCCGACAGGTACGGAAGGGGTGTGCCTCCGATGCCAGACTGATCCTCCGCCCTTTGACAGGATGATGAGTGCTTTCAACTTTGAAGGACCCATCAAGGACATAATCCATTCCTTCAAATATACCGACGCCACCTATCATAAAAAATATCTGGCACAGGTCCTGTTTGATATGGTTAAAGCTGAAGACCTGCAATGTGACCTGATCACCTTTGTTCCTATGCATTGGACAAGGATGATTGCGCGCGGTTACAACCAGGCAGCCCTCATTGCAAAAGAACTCGCAGGCCTTCTTAAGGTTAGGGTCAGCTATAATGCCCTGAAGAAGACGCATGGCACACCCCCGCAGGTTGGACTGCGCAAGCAAGAGCGCAGGAAGAATATCAGGGGTGTCTTCCGTGCATCCGGGGTTCAAGGCAAGACGGTCCTGGTAGTTGATGATGTAGTGACAACAGGGCAGACCGCTTGTGAGGTCTCAAAGGCCCTCAAGAAGGCGGGCGCGAGCTATGTGCTCTTTCTAAGCGTGGGGAGGATCGTGCAATGAGCCCCTTAAGGCAACCGGGTAAGAAGGACCCCAGGTATCTGGAGGACATCACCTATTCTGTTGCGACACAACCTTTAAATCTTGATGATCTCTTCTCGTCCAACCTCTTCATGGGCAGATATGATGATAAAGAGCTTATGGCGATGCTCGACCGTGTGGGTATTATCGGCATCCTCCACAAGAAGGGATACCGGAACCTTGTAGTGAGCATCATACGGCAGGATGACTATACATCAAGGCTCTATGTGAATTTCGACTCGCAGGAGAAAGATACGCGGCTCATCGAGCTTATCGTGCGCGAGGGCATATTCAGACCAAGGGAGGTCTTCGTTGACTCCTATGATTTTTCGGAAGGCCTCTCCATGCTCCTCATAGAATGGGTCGCCCTGCAGGACCCTAAGGCCCGGTTCAGCCCTGACAAGCCAAGGTTGCCCGGACAGCAGTACCCCGGAATCGGGGGGCTCAAGAATATGCAGGAATTCCTCTATGATCTCGGCAAATCATCCGGTAAGGATGCTATCGTAGACGTCCCTGAATATTTCCATTCTGCTGCCATCTATTCCCGGTTGTACACCGAGATCTATGACCGTATGTATGCCTTCTTCTCCCCTGTTGAAGCAGGGATTATGCAGGCAATGCTCAGAGACCTCACCGGCAGGCCTCTGGCAGATATCTCTTTTGCCGTGGCCTTTGACTGCCTTTGTGACGCACACACCTCAGAGCGGGTCAAGTGGAGGACATCCGAACAGATCTACCCCATTTCCAAGAAGCTCCAGCGCTATGTTGAAGATAAGGAGTATAAGAGAATCGCCATAAAGACCATGGCGGAGCATGCCTTTGCCATGGATTGGGAGAGGTTCGAACAATTGAAGGCACAAGGGTTGATTGATGAGGTATAGATTCGGCGTCATCGGCCTTGGAAGGGTGGGGGGGGCGATGCTCACACTCCTCAAAGAAGCCGGCCACGTGCCGGTGTGGGCCGTATCCTCCAAAGCCCGTCATCAAGGCGTTCCTGTTTATACGAAGATTCCCGGCTCTCCGGAAGAGGTCCAGGTTGTTTTCATCGCAGTACCCGACAGTCACATCCGTAAGTTGGCCGAGCAGATCAAGGCAGCATGGGGGCAGTCATGCCAAGGGATTGCTTTCTTCCACTTCAGCGGGCTTTTGACCTCGGATGAGCTTGCAGCCCTCTTACAGTCAGGGGCACAGACCGGCAGCCTCCACCCCCTCCAGTCCATTACCGATGCCGCCCAGGCCAGGAAGATCCTGAAAGGGAGCCTCTTCACCTTCGATGGCACGCAGGAAGCCTTGAAGACCGCCCAAGACATCGTTGATTCTATCGGCGCAGTCATGAGGATAATCTCCAGTGAGCAAAAAGTGCTCTATCACACCGCTGCCGTTGTGGCATCGAATTATCTCGTGGCGCTCATGGACCAGGCATCCCAGATCATATCATCCGTGGATATGGAGCTCGAGCACCTTATGCCTCTGGTGAAGGGCACGCTGTCAAACATCCGGAAGTATGGCGCCAAGGCCTTGACCGGACCGATTGCCCGAGGTGATTGGGCCACGGTGCAGGCCCACATTACTGCTCTTGAAGATACATTTCCTGACCTTGTATCCTCCTACCGTGAACTCGGACGCTACACCGCCCGCATGGCAGGGCAGCACTTCCCTGAAGATCTCTTCGGTAAGGCCAAGCTCAAGGGTATCGATGAACTTTGCAATACCTTGATCATAAAACGTACCCGGGGCATGAAGGTGATCTTCACCAACGGCTGTTTTGACATCATCCATGCAGGCCATGTAGTCTACCTGGCCAAGGCCAGAGCCCGGGGTGACTCCCTGGTGGTGGGACTAAACTCCGATTCATCTGTGAGGAGGATCAAAGGGGAAGGACGGCCGGTCAACAACGAGGTCGCACGCGCAACCGTACTCTGCGCGCTCGAATGCGTGGATCATGTGGTCATTTTCGAAGAGGATACGCCGTACAGTATTATCGAGCGCATAAGGCCGGATGTGCTGGTCAAGGGCGGCGACTGGGATGTAGACAAGATCGTTGGGGCGGATATTGTCAGGTCTTCGGGAGGTCGTGTGCTCACCATCCCCTTTGAAGACGGCTACTCCACGACCTCCATAATCGATAGGATAAGACGGGAGTAATGCTTAATGAATATCCGAATTCTCAACGAATGTATGGGAATATTGAAGGTGTTCAAGGAGGATATGTGCAGGACAGGAGGCGATGTTGTCATTGCCATTGAGAATATGGTCTGTTATAGCTCTAAGGATGGAAAGCGACTTTGAGAGACACCTTAAGGAGCTCCTGGACAGCTCATCGTCGTATACCTCTCAGATCGGGCAATATATCCTGGATTCCGGAGGAAAACGTCTACGGCCGAGGATCGTCGGGCTGGTGGCTAGTGCCATCGGCCTGCCGCCTTCCACCTTCATGCCTTTTGCCTATACCGTTGAGCTCATGCACACGGCAAGCCTTCTCCACGACGATGTGGTGGACGGTACAGAGATAAGGCGCTCCAGATCCACGGCAAATCAGGTCTTCGGCGACAAGCCGGCCCTCCTCGCAGGCGATTTCATCTCGGCATCAGCCATGGAGACCATGTGTGCACTGGGAGACATGCGCCTTGCCCTGAGCGTGGTCCGGACCATAAAAAAGATGGCTGAAGGCGAGCTTAAGGAGCTTGAGTGTTCACATTCTTTTCATGACAGCATGGAAGTGTACCTTCAGATTATCTATCTCAAGACCGCATCCCTCTTTGAACTCTGCAGCCTTGGGCCCGGTATTATTGCTGGTCTCTCAGAGAAGGCCCTGGATGCGCTTGCTTCTTTCGGCAGGTTTATCGGCATGGGGTTCCAGATCGTGGATGATATCATCAATATAAGCCCGGATGAAAGCGATAATAAAGACGCCTTCAACGACATACTGGAGGGTAAATCAACGCTCCCCCTGGTCATCCTGTTCAAGCAGCGGCCTGAAGTGCTCAGGGAGATAGCTTTACTACCAGGCCCTGAGGAGAAAAAGGGGTATATCGTATCCGAGCTGGGTACGGACATCCTGTGCAGAAGCAGGACAATTGCGCAGGAATATCTCGATAAATCACTGCAAATCCTGAAAGAATCAGGCTTCCTCACCGATGAGCTTTCGGATATTCCTCATCAGATTATCGCCCAGGTGAAGGCCCGCTTCTAGGGAAAGATCATTGTTGTGTTACCTTTTCTTTGTTCCTGAAATCTATTGATTTTTTGCTGCATAATCCCTACCTTAAGATCCATAAGCTTTTTAGAGGTGTATTGTTGGAATATAAAGATTACTACAAGATCCTCGGCGTAGAGCGTAATGCGAGCCAGGAAGAGATCAAAAAGAAATATCGCAAACTCGCACGGACCTGTCATCCCGACATGTGTAAAAATGACCCTACGGCAGAGAAGCGCTTCAAGGAGATCAACGAGGCCAATGAGGTCTTAGGAGACCCTGAGAAACGCCAGCGCTATGATGCCCTGGGAAACAACTGGCAGGAAGGCCAGTCCTTCAGGCCGCCTCCGGGTTTCGAGAACATCTTCTCAGAGGACATGTTCTCTCCGAAAGGAGGCCGCACCGGAGGAAGGTCGTTCAGTTTCGAGTTTGGCCCTGGAGCCCGTGGCGGTGCGGGAAGAGGTGCATTCTCCGACTTTTTCGAGTCTCTCTTCGGTGACTCAGGGTTAGACCGGCAGTTCGAGCACCGTTCCCCCTCTCCAAAGGGGAGCGACCTGGAGTCGGACATAACCATCTCGCTGCAGGATGCCCACAGGGGAGGCTCCAAGGAGATACTTTTGCAGGGGCCCGGCGGAGAAAAAAGGCTGAATGTGAAAATACCCGAGAACGCCTATGACGGCATGAAGATCCGCCTGGCCGGTCAGGGCAACAGGGGACCTGGCGGATCGGGAGACCTGTATCTTAAGATCAAGGTTAATCCTGACCCCAGGTACAAACTGGAAGGTTCCGATATCGTCGTTGACATACCCGTGACTCCCTGGGATGCGGCCTTGGGGACCACCATCGAGGTGGAAACCCTGGATGGGAAACTCAGCCTTAAGATACCCCAGGGCGTATCTTCGGGCCAGCGGTTGAGGCTCAAGGGCAAGGGCCTGGCCCATAAGGGCGACCTGTTCGCGCAAATCAGGATCGTCACCCCCAAACGCCTGAGCAGCGAGGAGAAAAGACTCTTCGCCGAGCTTAAAAAGGTCTCATCCTTCAAGGCAGAGTAAAAAAGATCCGGTACGGCCGCCTGAAGAGGCTCCTCAAAGACTCCGAATTATTCTTTCTTGAGTGTCATTGGTTGGTCTTTGAAGCGTTTTTCTTTTCCTGCTCCTGAGTCTGAGCAGGTATGTAGGTGTTCCGGCCCTTCAGGACGAGATAGGGACGTACTTTATCGAGCTTTTTCTTGCTGATGCCCTTGATCCTTGTCATATCATCGAGTGCCTTGAACCCTCCGTTTGCCAGCCGGTACGTCACAATGGCCGCTGCAGTCTTTTCTCCAATACCGGGCAGCATCATGAGCTCCTCTTTGGTTGCCGTGTTTATGTTGATAACGCCTTGAGCGGAATACAAGGGGATGTTCAGCGTAAACAGGGACAAGACGACACACCACACAACCCTTCTGACCTTTACCATGGAAACATCCTTCCATAACAAAATTAAAGAAACATAATAGGGTTGAGGGCGGACAAGTCAAGGCATGCGAAAAGAAATCTTGAAAAGGTAAGGATAACAATATGGTAGATCAGTTACAAAAATTGTCTTGATTAATCTTTTCAGTCTCGATAGCCGTATAGTGAAAATAGTATCTTTTGCCATAAGGGAGATACCCATGAAGAAAACACTGTTGAGCTTGTTCGCCATTGCCCTCATATTCTCCATGATCCTTGCAGGGTGTGGTGGGGGTGGAGGCGGCGGCGGAGGCGGTGGTGGAGACGGTGGTGGTGGCACTCCTTCGACCAATGGTTTCTGGACCTGGGTATCCGGGGATAGTACGGTTGGCCAGAGTGGGGTCTATGGTACTAAAGGCGTTGCTGCAGCCACGAATAAACCGGGGTCGCGGGGGGGCAGCATAAGCTGGACGGACAGTAGCGGTAATCTCTGGCTCTTCGGCGGAGTAGGTTATGACAGCACAGGAAGCAATGATTATCTCAATGATCTCTGGAAATTTGACGGAACGAACTGGACCTGGGTATCCGGGGACAGTACGGTTGACCAACTCGGAGTCTATGGCACTCAAGGGGTTTCTGCAGCCACAAATAAACCAGGAGCGCGTTATTTAAGCATAAGCTGGACGAACGGTAGCGGTAATCTCTGGCTCTTCGGCGGAGTAGGCTACGACAGCGCAGGAAACATAGGTGAGCTCAACGACCTCTGGAAATTTGACGGAACGAACTGGACCTGGGTATCCGGGGATATTACGGTTAACCAGAGCGGGTTCTATGGCACTAAAGGAGTTGCTGCAGCCACGAATAAACCGGGGTCGCGGGGGGGCAGCATAAGCTGGACGGACAAAAGCGGTAATCTCTGGCTCTTCGGCGGAGGAGAACTTGGCAACACAGCTAACCTTGGTTTAATCAACGACTTATGGAAATTTGACGGAACGAACTGGACCTGGGTATCCGGGGATAGTACGGTTAACCAGAGCGGGGTCTATGGCACTAAAGGAGTTGCTGCAGCCACGAATAAACCGGGGAGTCGTGTTAGCAGCATAAGCTGGACGGACAGTAGCGGTAATCTCTGGCTCTTCGGCGGAGTAGGTTATGACAGCGCAGGAAACACTGATGAGCTCAACGACCTCTGGAAATTTGACGGAACGAACTGGACCTGGGTATCCGGGGATAGTACGGTTGACCAGAGCGGGGTCTATGGTACTAAAGGAGTTGCTGCAGCCACGAATAAACCGGGGAGTCGTGTTAGCAGCATAAGCTGGATGGACAAAAGCGGTAATCTATGGCTCTTTGGTGGAGTAGGTTATGACAGCACAGGAACCAATGATGATTTAAACGATCTCTGGAAATTTGACGGAACGAACTGGACCTGGGTATCCGGGGATAGTACGGTTGACCAGAGCGGAGTCTATGGCACTAAAGGAGTTGCTGCAGCCACGAATAAACCGGGGAGTCGTGATAGCAGCATAAGCTGGACGGATAGTAGCGGTAATCTCTGGCTCTTCGGCGGAGTAGGTTATGACAGCGCAGGAAACACTGGTGAGCTCAACGACCTATGGAAGGTTTCACCATAGACCAGTGCAGCTCATCAAGTGGTAGCCCGATATGAAATTCCCTGCATTATGAGAGGTACCTTTAAGTATATCTACCTGGCGAGGCCCGTTCTCGCCATGATCGCCTTTATGGTCCCATCTTTTTCCATGGACTCGTAGGCCTTGTTGAACTCCTTGGCCAGCTTTTCCGAGCCAGGCAGCTTTTTGGGAAAGATCACGAACAGCTCATGAATGGCGAGCGGCGGTTCAATTGCTTCAAGTTTGCCCACAGCCTCGGGTACCCTTGTCTTGATAAGATACTGGGCCACGAGTTTATCTACCACGATAAGGTCCAACTCACCCCTGGCGAGTTTGTGCAGGTTCTCTTCGTCACTTTCAGCCTCGACCTTTTTCAGGTAGGCGGCATTGTCTAATTCATCGGTGTTGATATAACCCTTTACTACCCCGATCTTATAGGAAGTGAGGTCTTTCAAGGTCTTATAGGTTATGTTGGATGATGTGCGTTTGTAAAAAACCAGCAGACTGTTGGAGAAGAAGTATGAATAGACAAAGTCCTGCGCCCGCTCTTTAGAATAATACTCAGGGAATACCGCATCATAGTTACCCTTGGCGGCATCCGCGATGGCCTTGTCCCTTGGCATGAATTCAATCATCACCTGGTGCCCTGCACGCTTGAATACCTCGGTGATGATCTCCGAATCGAAGCCGTAGTTCTTGAGTGTTTGACCCGCATAGGGTTCCCGGTCGAGAGTAGCTATTTTCAGGGTCTCAGCATGAGGAACTCCCGCCATGAAGATGAATGCCAGCCCCACCAAGACAACGGACCTTTTCATATCATTCCTCCTTTCCATGATGATATTCCCTTCTTATGGCACTTGGTGTATACAATAGTGTCTTGGAAGGAAGGATCAACCCCATGATGTTTAAAAGTGTTTCTGATGTTCAGGATAAATTGCAGGACGTCGGTTATATTACCTCAAGAGAGATTGCAACCGTGGTGTTCCTCGCCTCAGCCACTCAAAAGCCCATCCTCGTGGAAGGGCCTGCAGGCGTGGGAAAGACGGAGCTGGCAAAGGCCGTGTCCCGGGCGTTTGACTGCGAGCTTATCCGGCTCCAATGTTATGAAGGCCTGGATGAGGCAAAGGCCCTCTACGAGTGGGAATATGCCAAGCAACTTCTGTACACCCAGATGGTGAAAGAGAAGATCAGCGATGTCATTGTAGGGGCAAAGACACTTTCCGATGCGGTTGACAGGATCGCCGATCAGGAGGACGCCTTTTTTTCCGAGCGGTTCATTCAGCCGAGGCCGCTTCTGAAGGCAATTACATCGGATCAACCGGTGGTCTTACTCATCGATGAGGTGGATAAGTCCGACCCGGAGTTCGAGGCCTTTTTGCTTGAGCTCTTAAGCGACTTCCAGGTCTCCATCCCTGAAATTGGGACACAGAAGGCCAAGAACATCCCCTTTGTGGTGCTCACCTCAAATAACTACCGTGACATGAGCGATGCCCTGAAGCGCCGCTGCATCCATATCTATATCGATTATCCGGATCGTGAGTTGGAGATGCGCGTTGTCACCATCAAGATCCCGGGGATCTCGGAAAGGCTTGCGGAACAGGTGGTCGATGCCGTGCGCAACATCCGCAACGTAGATCTGAAGAAGAAGCCATGCATATCTGAGACCATTGACTGGGCACGTTCGCTCATTGCCTTGAACGTGGAGGATCTCACACCCGATGTCCTCCTCGAGACGCTCAACATGCTGTGCAAGTACCGCTCCGATGCCCAGGCCGTGAGGCTGAAGGCAGAGGAGATCGTAACGCAGGCCATTCTTAAATGATCAACCCCATCCTGAAGTTCGTGGAGTGCTGCAGGGCAGCCGGATACCGGATCTCCACCGCAGAGGTCATTGACTGCATCGAACAGCTTGAACTCGTCGATGTACTCGATGAGGTGGAATTCAGGGCGGCCCTTCGGGCGAACTTTGCCAAGAGCAGGCGTGACCAGGCACACTTCGACCGCCTTTATCACCTCTTTTTCCATGAGCTGCGGGGCGACCTTTCCGAAGAAGAGGGAATCGCACAAAAGGCCGGCCAAGTCATCGAGGCCTTAAGGGAGCAATTAAACGGCGACCGGTCACACAATGCAGTTATTGAGTTTCTCTCGGGCGACCCCCTCATGTTCCTGGAGATGATGCGACATATACAGACGGAGAACGATACATCAAGCTTCGGCATGAAATTCAATTTAGGTCCCTTGGCGAGCAGGCTCAAGGTCATGGTAACCCTCAATAGGGTACACGAAGAGATCGATCAGTTTCTTCAGCGCAATCCGTTTCAGATCAATTCATCTATGCGCCGTGACCTGGCCAGATATTTCTCTGAATACCTCCAGAGCGCCTATGCACTGCTGCTCAAAGAGCCAAGGCCTCACACCGATGACCAGCGGGGTTTCAAGACCCATGAGAAGCATCTCCTGGAGCTGGGTGAAAGGCCCTTCGCCTCTCTTACCGCCAGAGAGATCGAGGATGTGCGGGAGGTTTTGGATAAACTTGTCCGAAAGCTTAAGGACATCATCTCACGCCGGTATGCAACCAACCGCCGGGGTGTCCTGGATGTGAAAAAGACCCTGCGCAGGGCCGCCCGGTATCAGGGTGTCCCCGTGGAGATCCTGTATAAGAACCGTCCCCCCAAGAAGGCCAAGATCGTTACCTTATGTGACATATCTTCTTCTGTGTGGTCTGCGGCCCGGTTTATGCTTAATGTCCTGTATTCTCTCCATGAATGCTTTGAAAAGGTGAACAGTTTTGTTTTTGTCTCCGGGGTAAAGGAAGTAACTGATATCTTCGACGACAACGAGCCCAACCATGCCATTGAAATGATCCTGAAGGATCTCGATTTCAATTATTATGTATCTACGGATTACGGTGAGACCTTCAGGCAGTTTAGAAATGACCATATGGACGTCCTTACCAAGCGGACGACACTTATCATCATGGGGGATGCCCGGACAAACTACCTTCATCCGGAAGACAGGATTTTAGGAGAGATGCGTGAGCGGTGCAGGAGGGTCATCTGGCTCAACCCGGAGCCCATGAGCAGTTGGGATACCGGGGACAGCGAGATGTACGCCTACAAGCAGTATTGTCACGAGTTGAGACAGTGCAGAAACCTTAACCAGCTCATCGAGTTCATAGAGGAGCTCATGCTCTGATGCCCATGGTGTGCACTCTGAGAGATGAACTAGATAATCTTAGGCAACTGGCACAAGATTTTGCGGCACAAAACATTGCCGGGCGCTCCGAGCTCTCTTCGAACACCGAATTCCCCATGGATCTCTGGCATTCCCTGGGAAGCTCAGGCCTGCTCGGTATCAGTACACCTAAGGATTTCGGGGGGCAGGGATTAGGCTATAGAGGAATTCTCATAGCGGGCAGGGCACTTGCAAGACACGGATTATGCCTGGGGATTACCCTCTCCTGGCTCATGCACCAGATCACGGCCCGATTCTTCCTGGGTTCTTTTACTTCTGAGGGCCAAAGGCATAAGCTCCTTCCGGGCATAGCGACAGGCGCCATCACTGCAAGCATTGCCATCTCCGAGCCGGGGGTCGGCGGACACCCCAAACACCTGAGGACCACAGCAGAGAAAACCGGTTCCGGTTATCTCATCACGGGTGAGAAGACATTTCTTACGAACGGACCTATTGCCGATATTTTCATAGTTTTTGCCATAAGCTCTCAAGAAGGCGAGAGGAAACGTTACAGTGCCTTTATGGTAACCAAAGATAACCCAGGGCTCCGACTGACTGAGCCGTCGGATTTCGGCTTCTTGCGGCCGTGTCCTCATGGCGGCATCATCCTTAATGGATGCATTGTGCCGGTGGATGATATGATCGGGAACCCGGGGAAAGCATATGAGGATATGGCGCTCCCCTTCAGGGAGATCGAAGACACCATGATGATGGGGCCAATCCTCGGTGCCCAGGAGGCCAGGCTTGACGGGATCGTATCAACCATGCACGGGTCGGCCGCTATCCCTCCGGAGGATATATCTTTCCGGCTTGGCGGAATAAGCAGCATATTGAACGCGCTCGATGTCATAGCACTCGATGCCTGCAGAAGACTTGAGGACGGAGATAATCCGAAAGAACTCTCCAAGTTGATACTCGCATATAGGCGTCTTAACGCTCAGATACATCAGGAGCTTGAAGAGGTCGCTTCGTTATCGGGGATAATCCCATCCGGGGCATATCAGGTACTCACCCATGATCTTGACCATATCGGGCGGTTTGCAGGGCGGGTCAGTAAGCTCAAGCAGATAAGGCTTGGCGAGGCGCTCATTGAGAATAAATCCCATTAAATTGAAGGATATATTGAAGGATATATCGAAGATCACTGTCCACGGATCATAAAAAAGTTAGAGGGGCAGGCACCTGATGCCGATGGCCTTTTCCACATGGCCGATGGCGTGGAAGACAGCCTGAGGTACCTTGATCGGTATGCCCATGAGCTTCCAGCAGATGAACTCAATGACGATCCCTGCTTCTGCCACAGTATCCCCATATAGGCGAATTCCGTAGTGTTGGGGAACGCCTTAAGCGTTCCTCTGATCCAGGTGGGATAACCGTCTTTTTCAAGCCGGGCTGCCCAGCCGTCTACATCCTTTACCAGGAAGCCCAGATGCTGCACCACCATCCGGCAGTCCTGGTCGATGCATGCCTTGTAGAAATGAGACCCGACGCCGGGTTCCAGGAGCTCAACCTCAAAGACCTTATGGTAGGCGATGCCCATCTTGCCCTTAAACTGTCCCAAATGCCTGCGCTCATTCCAGAAGACAGGGCTGCCCGAGGCGATGAAGAACGGGCCTATGCCCTTTGCCTCCAGCTCTGCTGCTGCAGCCTCCACGTCAGGTACTACGATGCCGAGCTGGGGATCAGGGGAAGTTCGTATCTGTCCCTGAAATCCTTGGCGAGGCGAGAAACCGCCAGAGTGAAATTGTCGGCCTCGAGCAGGTCGTTGAAAAATACCATGGTGTTTCTCCTCACAAGAGTGATTAGTGATGAGTGATCAGTTACCAAAGATCAGAAAAGACCAAGACCCTTAGACGTGGATACCTCTGATCAATGATCACTCATCTTACTTCGCCGGCTCGTGCGCCTTCCTGCCATAGACCTTCTCATAGGCCATGCAGAATGGGCAGAATCTGCCTTCGATGGTCTTGACAAAGGAGTAGAGTATCCCTTTCTGATTCTTCCGTGCAGTCTTGCACACAGGGCAGATGGTGCACACAAAGGCCAGGGATCTTCTCAGTGCGCCTTTCGATTGCATCTCCATATCACCCTCCCTACTAAGACTTAATCCCTGTTCTCTTGAAAATAGTCGAGAAAAAAATTAAAAAATATCTTCCCGGATTCGATGGATGGTCCATGTTTTATTATTTCATCAACATGATAATGGTGTGCTTCCAACAGGTCTCTATCTTCTAGAAAAAATTCATTCCCTTTTTCCCTATCATATTCAGGATGAAACTGGGTACCGAAAAGACAGAGTTCAGTATTAACATATGCCTGGATTCGGGTATGGGAATTTGTAGCAATGATGTGCGAACCTTCAGGGAGATCAATCACTTCATCAAAGTGGTTTTGCCATAGTGTTTCAGTCTTTGATACGTCTGGAATTCTTAGAGTATTATTTATAAATGAGACCTTACACCACCCTGCTTCGAGTCCCTGTGATGATTCCCTGACTGTCTGAGCTCCCATGAGGGCACGGCACATAAGTTGGTGTCCGTAACAAATTCCCATTTGAGGGATTTGTTTGTCTTTCAGGGTTTGTATATATTTTACCGCTTTTTGGGTGAATGGCGCGGTCTCAGTAACAGAAAGTTCCGATCCACTATGAATCACATAGGTGTAATCTCTTTCAATGAGTCGATCCGGAAACGATTCCGCAGTATCAATAAAAAGTGATGTAGCCTCTGAGTCTTTCGGCAACCATCGTCTTATCAACGTTGCTTCGCTTCTCCTTACTGAATAGTCGAGTATCAATATTTTTTTATAGCCCATATCTTGTTTATCGCCGCTACTTCACCTTGAGCAGTTTGTGATCCAGGAGATAGTTGTAGGCGGTAAGCGCTGCCTTTGCCCCTGCCCCTGCAGCCACCACGATCTGTTTCTCCGTCTCGTCGGTGACGTCTCCTGCGGCAAAGAAGCCCGGCACCGAGGTTGACTGATCACGTTTGACCTCGATCTCTCCCTGGTCATTGAGCTTCACCAGGTCCTTGACCGGAGATGAGTTGGGGAGAAGCCCGATCTCAAGAAAGACACCGTCCACGTTCAGGTCAAGCCGGTCGGCCCCTTCCACCGGCTCAAGGCGGACACCTGCAAGCCTCTCCTTGCCGAGGTACTCCACGACCCGCATGCCACTGTGGAGGGTAACATGCCGGGCCTTCATCACCTCCTCAAAGAGTACCGGGTCAGCCTGAAAGTCCTTCAGGACATTGACGATATGGATCTCCTTTGCATAGCTGATTAGGTCCCTGGCAGCCGTGAACGCCGAGTTCCCCCCGCCGATGACCGCCACGCGCCTGTCCCGGTACAGAGGGGCATCGCATGTTGCACAAAAGGCGATGCCGCGGCCGAGAAACCGGCCTTCACCGGGAACCCCCAACGTCCTATACTCCTTGCCGGCGCAATAGATCACGGACTTTGCCCTGTATGTCAGACCGGAAACCGTAGTAACCTCGAACATGACGTCTTTTTTCCCGACGGATGCCACCTTCATATCCATCTGCTCGGCAATGGCGTAGCGCTCGGCATGGACCCGGAATATTGCCGTAAGTTCTTTGCCGCTTATGTTGGGGATGCCGAGCCAGTTCTCTATGCTCGCCGTATTGGTGATTTGCCCGCCGAAGGACTCTCCGATCAGGGCTACTTCAAGGTTCTTGCGGGTTGCATAGATGGCGGCTGTGAGGGCCGCCGGGCCGGCACCGATGATGATGACATCGTAGATATGATCCGTTTTCGCCGGAAGCACAAAGCGCTGGCCGGCCGCCTCGCGCATCTGGGCATCGATCTGCTCATATTCTTTGGGTTTCACCACCTTCAGGA
Source organism: uncultured delta proteobacterium (assembly GCA_963847605.1). Lineage (GTDB taxonomy): Bacteria > Desulfobacterota > Desulfomonilia > UBA1062 > UBA1062 > MWEI01. The sequence continues at coordinate 63,327 of CAWKAM010000034.1, forward strand.
TCTCAAGGATCGCCTGAGGGGCCGGCAGGGCACCTTCGAAGGATGCACCTTCGTTGATGACGGTCTTGGGCACGCCGCTCACCTCATAACGCTGCACCAATTGGGGAAACTGGGAGGACTCGATCATGTCCGCCTTGATATGCTCATTGGCGATGGCCATCTGGTGGGCGAGGTGTACCATATGGGGGCAATAGGGGCAGGTGAGCGTCACCATAACCTCCAGGTGCACCGGCATATCGATGAGTTCAAGGAGATGCAGGGTCTCGGGCGCCAGCCCCGATTTTCCGGTAGATACCATGAGGATCGCCTCGATAAGAGAACTGAATTCATAACCCATGGTCATGCCGTAGAAGCGGATACCATAATCCTTCTCACCTATGATGGCGGTTGCCGGTACCTTGTTGACCCCATAGCCGCGTGCAACATCGGCATCGACAAGGAGATCCCGGATCTCGAAAATGATCTTGTCCGACAGCACTTCGAGCTCTTTGAGCAGGCTCTCCTGCTCCCTGCACGCTACACAGGCGTGCTCCTGGGTGAAGAACACGAGCCGGACCGGTGACTTGAGGTGTTTTAAGACCGGCAGGAGCTCTTTCTTGGTCTTGTCATCAATAAGTTCCGACATTGCTTCCTCCTCAAAGGGTGAGTGCATGCGGGCATAAGAATTCTTATATGTATTCTAATAACAGATGTGCATGATTTCAACGGGTCGATTAAATCTCTTTAATTTAAGATCATCGGTTTTTCAGGTCTTTTGAAACCGATCATTTATCGCAGGAATCAACGTTGTTCAGGTTGTTCAGAAAATCGTCCCCACTTTCCTGATGAACCAACACTCGGCAATACACTGAAGCGATATCACCAAAGCCTTGGTATTTCTCATGTGGGCATGATCGATTCTGTTTACCCGCTAAATGTTTCACATCCTTCGCACTCCACTTTTTTGATCCTCCTTGACAAACAAAAATCCGGTCTTAGTTATGGATGATATGAAATATGAAATGTTCTTATCAGAACCTTGAAATAAAACCTGGAGCTACTCAAGATGAAGTGTTAGCGGGGACTGTGGACAAGCTTGCAACACTGTGGGCGCCGTGTTCGGCGTATATCATTTGTTTGGACGACGACGTTCTAGTTAAAGAGCACAATGTGGAGACCACGATGCATACGCAACGCAGCTCAAACCTGATTGACTTAATAACACCAAATCAAATCAGTCCGCAAAGGATACAGCCTGATCGAGCCAGATATTTTCTTAGGCAAGGGTTGCTCGCCGCACTGCTCTGCGTTGTGTGTGCTGTGCCGGTCATGGCCGCATCGATCCAGCTGCCAGCGATTGTTGAGCCCGCAAGCCAAGAGCATCACGTCGGCAAACTTATATTTGTTGAATTGGTGACGCCGGACCTCGCCGCTGCCAAACAGTTCTATGCGGGACTTTTCGGCTGGACATTTCGCGACATTCAGGCCGGTGGGACAGAGTATGCCGAGGCATTTCTCGACGGTCGTCCGGTCGCAGGACTGATTCACAAGAATGTACCGGCGGGCGAGCATCGACAGCCAGCGTGGCTGAGCTTCTTCGCCGTGGGCGATGTCGATGCAGCAAAAAAGGTTGCTTTACAAAATGGCGCGAAGGTGCTGTTCGAGCCGCATAACATCCCTGACCGCGGCCGGGAAGCAGTCTTAGCGGATCCGCAGGGAGCCGTTTTTGCCGTCCTCGCTTCCAGTAGCGGCGATCCGGCCGATGTTCTGGCCGCACCCGGAGAATGGATTTGGAGCTCGCTAATCACGAGCGATCCGGACACCGATGCTGCTTTCTACCAGACGCTATTCGACTACGAAGTCTTCGAATTGCCCGCTAGCGAGGGCGCGCAACATCTGTTGCTCGCGTCCGACAACTATGCTCGTGCGAGCGCGAATACGCTGCCTGCGAATAGGCCCAATGCCCATCCCCACTGGCTTAATTACGTATGCGTCGAAGATACGATCAAGATGACTGCAAAGGTCGTGGCGCTCGGTGGCCGCGTGCTGGTCGAGCCACGGATTGATCGCCACGGCGGCAAGGTAGCGGTGGTCGCCGACCCTTTGGGGGCACCCTTCGGATTGCTTGAATGGCCGGACACTGAGAGTAAAGAGGTGTCCAAATGAATATCTTACTCTTACGCTGGTCAGTGCTCGCCTTCGTGGTCGGTACATTGACGGTCCTGTTGTCCGGCTGCGCCTTTACTGTTGGCGGATACGGATACGACGACGGCGTCAGCATTGGGGCGGCTTACTATGAACCCTACGGTGTCGACTACGGTGGCTGGGGACCTGGCTACCACGTGGCGCCGGTTCGCGGCGGTGACCATCGTCCAACCAGTGGAGGTGGCCACGCATCTGCGCACACTTACAGATCCGCGCCTGCTTCCCACTCGATACCGTCTATTCCATCAAAGTCGCGTTCTGGTGGCTCGCGATCACATTGAAGTGCTGCCCGACAAAGATCTTGAGTGTCTGTCCGGGAAGCTCTTGAATCATGTGAATCACTTATGATTCAAGATTGGCGGCCCGATTCGCAGGAGGCCGCCAATGTGGATGCACGAGAACCGCGGTCGCTACGACCACAGTAAGCTGCGCTACCCAGCTCCCGTGCCATGTGTCACACCCAGAGCTAGCCTGATTCTTTCATAGATATTATTTGGAGATCATCGGTTTTGGGACATTCTGAAACCGCCCATCTATTGCAGTAATCAATGATATGAGAAAATCGTCTCTAACCCCACTTTTCTAATAAATCTCTCGTGAGATTTCCCGGAAAATGTGCCATGAAGACGAAGAGGACTAACCTCAGGGACAGACCGCAATGACAATGACCATTGGTAATCTGGTACACGACGTCTGGCACATCGCTGCCATCGGACTTGGATTGCTTCTCTCTGTGTTTGCGACTGGACACGTGGTTCTCAACAAGCGCGATTCGCGCGCCGCCATCGCGTGGGTGGGCTTTGTTTGGCTCGTGCCCCTGATAGGGGCTGTCATGTACTTCATCTTCGGAGTGAATCGCATTCGTCATAAGGCCTCTTTGTTGCGAAGAAACCTGGAGCGGTACCGGGCACAAGCCGCGCAACCCGAATGTCTGCCGGAAGAGTTGCAGCGCCATCTACCGGATCACGGAGGGTATCTCAAGATGCTGGCTCGGGTAGTTGGGGGTGTGGTGGAGCGACCCTTGCTGTCGGGCAATCGGATCGATCCGCTGGTGAACGGAGATGAAGCCTATCCGGCCATGCTGGAGGCGATTGGGCACGCGCGCCAGACAGTTTCTTTCGTGACCTATATCTTCGATCGGGACGAAGTCGGGATGGTCTTTGCGCATGCGCTTGGTGAGGCAGCGCGCCGGGGCGTGGAAGTGCGGGTGCTGATTGACGCGACGGGGGCCCGGTATTCCTGGCCCACCATTCTCCACACGCTGCAACGAGAGGGGGTGAAGCATGCACGGTTTCTCCCGCCTTTAGCTTTGTGGCACCTGATGTCGATCAACATGCGCACACACCGGAAGATCCTGGTGGTGGATGGGCGCGTGGGATTTACCGGCGGCATGAATATTCGAGTAGGACACTGCCTTGGGCGCCAACCGCAAAACCCGGTTCAGGATATCCATTTCCGAGTGAAGGGCCCTGTGGTGACCCAACTGCAAGAAGTATTCACCGATGATTGGCTTTTCACGACCGGCGAATCTTTGCGTGGTGATTTGTGGTTTCCACAAACCGAAAGCGCGGGGCAGGTGTTGGCGCGAGGCGTAACCGATGGCCCGGATGAGAATTTTGAGAAACTTCTTTGGACGCTGTTGGGAGCACTGTCGATTGCCCGCCATTCTGTTCGGATCATGACACCCTATTTTCTGCCCGACCCTGCCGTGGTTTCCGCTCTGAATCTGGCAGCAATGCGGGGTGTGCAGGTTGATATCATTTTGCCCGCACGGATCAATCTGCCCTTCGTCCTGTGGGCCTCCCGGGCGATATGGTGGCAAGTACTCCAGCATGGATGCCGGATATGGCTGACCCCGCCTCCATTCGATCACTCCAAACTCATGCTGGTGGATGGCTGTTGGGTGCTGCTGGGGTCGGCCAACTGGGATCCCCGAAGCTTGCGCCTCAACTTCGAGTTCAACTTGGAATGTTACGACGTTGAACTTGCCCAGCGGCTTGATCAGTGGGTCGAGACGAAACGGAAAGACGCCCATCCTGTGATGCTGGAGGAGGTCGATGGCCGCTCACTGCCTGCTCGCCTGCGTGACGGCATTGCGCGATTGCTGACGCCGTATTTGTAGTCTGGGACTCATGTGTGGGCAAATCCATCTGGAAAGGAAAGCGATTATGAAGATGAACAAGAAGAATGCAACGGATAAACCATTGTCAACCGAACTGCTTTCCAAAATCGATGCCTACTGGCGTTTCGCCAACTATCTGTCGGTTGGCCAGATTTATCTTTACGACAATCCGCTGCTGAAGCAGCCGCTGAAACTGTCGCACGTGAAGCCGCTGGTGGTCGGACACTGGGGCACTACGACGGGCCAGAACTTCATCTATGTACATTTGAACCGGGTCATCAAGAAGTACGACCTAGATATGTTCTACATCGTCGGTCCAGGACATGGCGGCCCGGCGGTTAGCCGCAACGTTAATGTATGAAAGAATAGATCTTGTACCAGAGGATAGTGCTGGTATTAAGTGATAGGCTTCGTATGTTTCAACCCAAGATCATCAGTTTTCAGAGATCATTAAACCGAGATGAAATCGCAGAAATCAACGGTATTAGAAAATTGTCTCTGTTCAACTCTTTCCCCTTTTTCCTGCAATGAAATAAAGTATCCAGATCACCAGGCCTGCCAGTATGATGGCTCCCATTATAATGAATTCATACCGTTTGATGTCATGAAGAAGAAGCTCGGCTGCATGTCCAAACACATAGCCCAAGCTGGTTATTGCCAAGGCCCAAGTTAATCCGCCCAAAGAATTGAACACCAAAAATCTCCATGGGGAAATACCGCTTGCGCCGATGAGGAATGGAGTAACGGTACGGATACCGTAGATGAATCTGAAGGCAATGATTATCAGGGTCTTGTGCCTATGCAGCAGTTCAAGGGCACGGCCGGATTTTGCCTTCAAGGACAGGTGATCATCGAGATAGGCCATTCCCTTTTTCCGGCCTATGAAAAAATAGAGCTGGTCACCGGCAAATGTACCTGCGAATGCAAACAGAACAACAAGAGAAAATGCGAGGTAACCACGGTGGGCCAAGAATCCAGCCAATACCAGCACGGTCTCACCTTCGAAGAAGGTGCCCAGCAGAATAACTATATATCCGTAATGGGTGATGTATGTCTCGATACCCATGGATGTTATTCCTCACTTTTACATTCTTTGAGCTTTTACATCATAGGAACATCATGCTGTTTACAGGCCAGGTATGACACCTACCTGGCCTGATCTTATCATAGATCCCATCACGATATCATTGGTTTATGAGAATTGTGAAACCGGTATGAAATCGCAGTTATCTATGAAAATATGAACCCGTTCCCAATGTAATTGTTTTTACCTGAGATTAATTAATTATTGTGCATACTCATGCTGTCATTGCCCACTACCTCAATATACGATCGAGAAGCACAACAGACTGGAGACCTTACCATAGTCCTGACCGGATTCGAGAACAACAACGGTCTTGTCTGGATCTCGGTGGTCAACTCGGAACAAGGATATGTTGATGAGCACAAGGCATTTTGCGGGATCAGGACCAAGCTTACCAATAGGAGAGTGGAGATTTTTCTCAAGGGTATTCCATATGGCGAATACAGCATCAGAACCTACCACGATGACGATGGGAGCGGGTCGCTCAACAAGAATTTCTTAGGGATTCCAAAGGATAATTATTTCATAAGGACAGTGCATGCCCCTGTTCTTCCATGTAACATTAGAATCTTTTAATCTTCTTCTAATCATCATTTAATCATTCTCCACATAGAGAGTGTACCATCAATAAAAAACCACAGGAGGAATGTACCATGAAAAAAGTTATTAGCATGATCGCAGTACTGGCACTGGTGTGCTTCACCACGATGGTCTTCGCAGCCGACGCAGCAGCACCCGCAGCAGCAGCACCTGCAGCAGCAAAGGCAGAGCCTGCAAAGACAGAGATGGCAAAGGTCGATGTAATCAAGGGCAAGATCACCAAGATCGACAAAACAGCTAACACGATTGATGTAAAGGGCAAGACCTTCACCGTGAAGGCAGAAGATATTGCCAACCTGAAGAAGGGTGAGATGGTAAAGATTACAGCGGCAGCCGGCACCCTGAACGCAGACAAGATCGAGGTTATTAAGGCAAAGAAGGCAGTGAAGAAGGCAGCAGCGGCCGAGAAGAAGGCAGAAGCGACTGAGAAGAAGGCTGAATAGTAACGCTTAACAACTGAGAGGTGTAAGGAGGATGAAAAGGGTTGCAATTTTGATCTGCACCTTGGGGTTCTCCTCTTTTCCTGCAATGGACAGAATACAGACATGTCCCGGCAGAAAGGGGGAACCCCTCCTCCTGTATCTAAGAAAGTAATCGCCCCATTAGAAGTGATGGAGAAGTTAGATGACATCCACCTCGCTGATCCTTCAAAAGGTATAAGGCCAAAGATATTTCTAACTGGTAAAGAAGGAAAGAGATACATCTTAAATATAGTGACCACTACGACAATTTATGGACCAGATTGGAAAGCAATACCACTCGATAAGCTAACAGTTAGGCAGCAGGTAAGAGTAAGCTATATTACCAACAAGGAAGGTTTCCAAGTAGCACAATCTATTAAGCCGGTTCAATATTGATCATGTGCCAAGTGTCACGCTGAGCATGGCATCTCATCACAAATCTCATCTCAAGATTTTCACATTTCAGGCTTTTAGTAGAAAGAGTTCATCTATCGCAATACTTTCTGGCTGATGCTCCATCTTCTTATCTTTATAGATAAAAATAGTTGGAACGTCAGATTCTTTGAGAATCAACATATACTGCAGCTCGTGCTACAGACTCGATCGCTATGGCTGCCACTCCAGCTCCATAGTCAAGATCAATATTGGACATGTTGTCATGAGTGTCGTGGTAGCCTTCTCGACTAATGTCATAATCCTCCATGAAGAGCACCACTGGAATTCCCACATCAGAAAAGATCTGACCATCGGTGTTATACAGCGAACTACGCATATCACGCGGAAGACGGACTTCGCCATGCAAGCGCGGGTGCCGAGCAAGCTCTGGAATAGTTAAGCCGTCGGAACTGCGATGAGAGGGTCCACTCTTGCGTCGTTCCGGGCGTCTGTTCCACTTTTCAATTTCGGTGTTCCATATCATATTTGCTAGGTGCGCCTGATATGCCAATCTGAAAGATTGCGGACTAAGACCCGGGGATATTTGAAAAACATTGTGGTCATGATCACGGTTGTGAGCGATCATGTCGAGCACATAAATTCCTTCGACCTTAACCTTCGATAGATCAACTGACTTTTGACCTGGAATACGCAACCGTAAAGAACGTTCCACCAATTCCTGTGCAAGGTGTCTTGCTCCCAAACAATCCGATGGGAACTCTTCGCCGGTCAGGTGCACCAGCCAGATATCACGATTTAATTGTCCGGCTTGGCTGAGCTGCATGAAAACCGGTGCCGCCAACATGAGTGCAGCGGTCGCGGAGTGATTGTCATCTGCTCCGGCAGAGGCAATGCGCGCAAGCTTGCCTCCAAGCTTTTTATAATAAAGATCTTCCATATAGGCCGTGTCGTAGTGATCGGCCATGATTACTGCGTGTCCGCGATCCTTTCCTGGAATCACTATCATCAAATTGCGTTCATACTCTTTACCCAGTTGATTAGCATTCCAACCACCCATCCATGAAAAATCGAAATCGGTGTGCCACTGAAATGGTAAATCACCTGCAAGGGCTTTGCCTTGCATTCCGTATTTGATGATGATCCTTCGATAGTAGGAAAGAAGCCAATCACCGAGTGAACCTAGATCGCGCTTCTTGTGCTTAAGAAGTTTTTGAGATGCTGAATCGGTTATACAATCAGCAGTGTCTTTGTTGATGAAACGACCTGTTGCCAGCTTGGCGATAGTCTTCCAGTATTCAACCTCAAAGGCCCGGGTTGCTGTGTATTTAAAAGTTATCGGTTCGGGTAATGAATGCAAAGATGTGTCGTTTTGAGAAACAATAATCCTGCGCAAAGTATGGTATAGCAGATCCATATATGCATTCAGGCTGTTCCCTACAGCAATATGATCAAGCCACTCTATTATGGTTTGATTCTTCGGGATATTCAAAATAGCCCTTGCGAAATCACTGGGCAATTCTCTTTGACCCAAAAAATCCGAGACCTCCATGAGCTTGTGGGCATTAAGTGCAACCTGGTGTTCGTGATGTTCATAAGGCCTCTCATAACCGCTCAGAGTTGCCAGATACTCTGGGCGATGTAACAACTCAGGCCAGAGCCCAACAGGCCTCGCCAAGTCGGGTTTATCGCTGTTATAAGCTGTAAGGTATCCTAATGGTGCATCATTCAGCAGTTGAGGTTTGCGCGACCTTGGATCAAGAAAGGCCACCAGGGGTAGATGCCAGAAAACCTCGTATTTTCCAACCCGCATTGGTGGAAAATAAAAACGATAGCCAAACCTGCCTCCCTTGCGCAATGCTCGTGCAGCGTTAATCAGCTCTGTACGGCTGGCGCGTGGCCCATCCAGAAGCAGTTCATACTGCTCGTTCCAGATCTGGGAGTTCCGTGCCATCGGTTTGCCGTAAAGTTCTACAACCCCCGGGTCAGAGCTGAACAGCACATGTGCTAAACGGTCTTCTACTCCGGATACAGCAAGATCATCCTGGAACCGATAAACCCGCTCCCAGCGATGGGTCCGCCGATATGTGTTGCGCAACTTATCCTGAATTTGCCCTAACTCGGATTTATCGATTCGCGGTTCATGCAACCAGCCTGATTGTGGAATACGTAACCCTCGTAGTGCTTCATGACGTTCGCAGACGTTGAGCAGAGGGATCTGCATTGCCAACGGAAGTTCTCGCTGCAACTTAAAAAAAGGGGGGATACCCCAAAAGATCAGGCTTCCGGGGCATGGGAGAAGATGAAGATCACCCGCTAAATAAGCCTTCCGAACCTTTTGTGGTAAAGTCCCAAATGGCCGGAAGGTAAGTAGGTATTTCACACCCTTTAGGGATTCCCGTTCCTTGAACAGAAATGGTTTTGTCCAAGTTGGTAAGGGGTCTTGTCGCCAGAGTCTGCAGACCGTTTCCCCTGAGCCTTCTAAGATACGGAAGCCTGCACTCCGTAGATCGGTTAGCTGCTCTTTAGTTTCTCCGTATGCAACCTGCAGTAACCGGCGCACAAAATCCAGAGCATAATCGGGAGGTCGTTCCTGGCCAGGGGCGTAATAGAAGCTCTTCCAGAAGGCGCGATCCGGTCCTTGCTCACTACTGCCAAAGAACGTCCAGCGCACGCGCCCCTTGTCATCTTGTGTTTTCGAGAGAGCCAGCGGCATGAAGATCACATTACGTTCATGTGGGAGATTATCAGATAGTTCAGCCAGCTCCTTTGGCCAGTAACAGTTCCCCTCGAGTTTGGTGCGGTTGATGCCATATGCTGGCTGTTCCTGTTCCAGATGCTTTAAAACATGCAATACCTCTCCTGCTATGAACTGAAGACCTGGTGTCAATTCAAAAGCCTGTTCACGTTCACTGACCAGCCAGTTAAAAGGGTTTTCAGGATTACGTGGTGTACGATGGTTCATGCCATATGGGCGCCACCCAATACGTGGTGCCGGCATAAATTCGGAGTAAGCCATGATTTGGAAATGCCCTTTCAAGTGATCATAAGGGATATCACTCAACATCTTTTCCCAGCCTTGCTTGGGCATTAAATACCTCCTTAAGTAGATTGGCTGACACACTCTATTCATGATGACTTTATAACCCTATAAGCCATCCAAAACGAAGGGATGGTGATCTTAATCTGAGCAAACTAATATGTTTTCATCCAGGGAAACAATACTATTGATTAATATCATATCAAATTTGGGGAGTTAATGAAATTACCTTTTGCCCAATACCCAATATTTATCAGTCTTAAACTCTTTGGGGAGTGTAGACAATATATGAGTAAAATGAAGATCACATACCAGGTGTCACGCTCTGGTATGAAGTGATAAGCATCATATGTTTCAACCTCAGATCTTCGGTTTTCGGATATCTTAGAACTGAGTAGTTATTGCAGAGATCACTGGTATTAGAAAATCGACCTCACTTTTCTCCACCGGCACCAAAAACTCATTTTTCAACTCACGGAACCGGCGCCTATCCATCCTGCGAGAAAATTACTGCTGTGTATGGCCCAATGCTGATTTCACCTGAGCAGGGCAATCCATCGGTTCCTTGCTCATGGGTTTCGACGTCCGGGGTGGGATAATTCGCAAAATTTGGGCTATAATTGTAGGAGTCACTATTAAAGCGCGTTTTCCATAATCAGGCACGCGGGCCCGACCATTAGCGGCCTCGTCGTGCGACTCGGTAAAAATGACCCGCCGAAAGACATCTAAATCGTAGCGATACTCAATAGCTTTACTGACTGCCCCCAGATCGCGGGATGTATCATCACGTGCAATAACGGCCTGGCGAACGGGGTTCACAAATTCGCTATCCCATTGCGCATTGAAGCCGGCGCCACCCGTCCCCACAGCTTTGGTGACCCAGGCGTTATTATGCATACCTTCAGCGATGCTGATTTTGCCGGGGAACCGTTGTTGGATTTCTTCATTGATCCACTGCATCAAGCTCCAGCCTTCGGGAATGTCATCAGGCGGATCTGCGTCCCTACCCTCTATATTCCGGATATAGGGTATGGAGTCCCAGCGTATGCCGTCGGTATGGTACTCCTCGAACCACATCAGAGCATTGTCGCATAGATATTGGCGCACTTCACCCCGGCCATAATCGGGGCGTGTCTCGCCCCAGGGTGTATGCGACCAGCGATCATTGTAAAAGTAGATTCCCCCTTTCTCATTTTCGCTCCAACCGTCAAACTGCCACAAATCAAGATCAGAGGGGCCAAAGTGGTTGTAAACGACATCTGCGATAACAGCGATACCATGCTCATGGGCCGCCTTAACAAATTGCTTAAAGGCGTCCGGTCCCCCGTAAATACTTTCAACTGCAAAAGGATGAGACGGATTGTAACCCTATGAAAAATCACCTGGAAACTCTGCGACCGGCATCACTTCCACGGCATTAATACCCAGCTCTTGAAGATAGGGCAATTTTTCCATGGCACTATCGAACGTGCCCGGATGGCCCTCTTCTTTGACGTTAAAGGTGCCGACGTGCATCTCATAAATGACAAGCTCATTCCCCCGTGGCCATGTGAAAGTTATTATCACCCCAGTCGAAGTCTTTAGGATCATAGATAACTCCATTGCCGATTGAGCTGGTCACCTTTCTGGCAAAAGGGTCAATGCGAGAGAGGGGGCCCTTGGGACCGTGAATCAAGTATCTGTATTCATCCCCTGTTTTTGCCCCTGACACCTCAGTCGACCAGTAACGGTTCTCCTCACTTACCAGAGGTGCTGAGGTTTTGCTCCAGTCATTGAAGGTTCCGATCACGTAAACCTTTTCGGTATGCGGCGCCCATACGCTAAAGGTTACACCCTTTCCACCGGGTATGGCCCCCATGCCGTGATGTTTTGTCACGGTTTGAGCTTCTCCTGACATTCTCTCCCCCCAGCCTTAGTCAAAAGCATTCTTCGAAGCTTGCTCCGGTGTATCGTAATGAGCTGACACTATCCCTGACCAGATGATACACATCGCATGATATAAAAATAAGTGCTTACGCTCTTGTGACTCCACATCATGAATTCACTAGTTATAAATCGATTCTACTTGTACTTGTAAAGGCAGATCAACTTGATTATGTATTTGATAAAAAAATCAGGGAGTCTTTGTGGCTCCCTGAATAACAGCTTTAAAAGACTTTTATAAAAATAATTTCAAATCAATGATGCAAGAATCCAGGCCTGCCTGGAATTTCTCGATTCAGATCCTACGTCCCGCATTTTGAGGCCCGACACTGTTACAGTCTTTTCGATGTCCTTAATGCACTGTGTAAGCAGATTGAAGATCCTCATCCGTGTGCGCTTGATGTTAGCCTCTTGCCCGACAAGGGTTTTCATAATTCCCCCCTTTCTCCCATAGACATGATATCTCTCCTTCAGGATGTAACCACCACAATCACTGATGATAGGGAACAAAGATGATATTGAATCACAAATGCATAGGTTTCCGCTATTTGCTATAATACACTTAACAAAATAAATATCAAGATTAATAATATATTTTCACAATTAAATTACAATTAAAATTCACAATATGTGAACGAAATTAATTGATCAAAATAAACCGGTTGCAAGGAACAGGCAACATTAACACGGAAAAGATAATTACCTTTGTCATGTATCTATAAATCGAAGAGGTTTATCAACAGTCTCGCACGTAACCTACACTCCTAATGTCGAGGATCTCACAACAAATGGTGCTGGTATTGTTTTTTCAGACCTGACCTTAAAATCTTAAAAAAAATTATTTCCCTTTTATGCCTTTAAAGTACCTTACTTTGCCGACCTCCAAAGGTAGCCCTTTTTAAGGGTACTCTGATTATGGCTGTGCTTAACTGCTTCTCAGGTATACGGCCACTTCCAGTTGATGACCTCGGGTTTGTCGACCCCATGCTCATGGGCGTATGCCAGGTTCTCGATAATCTGGTCTTTCAGCCATTCCTTTATGTGCGCTCCGGATTTCTGAAGCATGGGAACCCGGTCAATGACATCTATTGCCAGGTTGAACCTGTCCACCTGGTTGCGGATAGCAAGCTCCAGAGGCGTATTGATGTTTCCCCTTTCTTTGTAGCCGCGGACGTGGAGGTTGGCATGGTTGGTGCGGCGGTATGCCAGCTTGTGGATCAGCCATGGATAGCCATGGAAGTTGAAGATGATCGGCTTGTCCGTGGTAAACAAGGAATCGAAATCGCGGTCGGACAGTCCGTGGGGATGCTCTGTTGCCGGTATCAGTTTGAACAGATCCACCACGTTGATGAAACGGATCTTCAGATCCGGGAAATTTTCACGCAGTATTGAAGTTGCAGCCAGTGATTCCATGGTGAGTATATCACCGGCGCTCGCCATGATCACATCAGGCTCTCCATCCTGGTCGGTACTGGCCCACGGCCAGATGCCGATTCCCTTTTCACAATGTCTGATTGCGGCATCCATATCGAGATACTGCAGGAGAGGCTGCTTGTCGGCTACAATGACATTCACATAATCCACACTCCGCAGGCAATGGTCTGCGACGCTGAGGAGGCAGTTCGCATCGGGAGGCAGATAAATCCTGGTGACCAGGGAGCTCTTGTTTGTAACGACATCAAGGAATCCGGGGTCCTGGTGGGTGAATCCGTTGTGATCCTGACGCCAGACAGTAGAGGTGAGCAGCAAATTCAGGGAGGAGACGGAAGCACGCCATTTTACCTCTGTCTTGCACTTCTCCAGCCATTTTGCATGCTGATTGAACATGGAATCGATGACGTGAAAGAATGCTTCGTAAGATGAAAAGAATGCATGACGGCCAGTTAAGATATAGCCTTCCACCCAGCCTTCGAGGGTGTGCTCGCTGAGCATCTCCATGACACGGCCATCCGGAGACAGCTCGCTGCCGTCAAGATCCTCAGGTTTGAAATCCGCCATCCATGTCTTCTTAGTGACCTCATACACAGCCTGGAGCCGGTTGGATGCCGTCTCGTCCGGTCCGAATATCCGGAAGTTAGCCATGTTTTCGTGCATGACATCACGCAGGAATTTGCCGAGTATAAAGGTAGGCTGTGCCTCGGACGTGCCCGGGATCGAGACCGGTACTGCATACTTCCGGAAGTCCGGCATCCTGATAGGTTTCCGCAGCAGGCCTCCATTGGCATGGGGATTGGCGCTTATACGCCGGTTCCCGGCCGGAGTTGTTTCTTTTAGTTTGGCAATGAGTTTGCCGTTTCCATCGAACAGTTTCTCAGGTTTGTAACTTCGCATCCAGGTCTCGAGGATTCTCAGGTGAGCGGGATTTTCGGCAACATCCGGTATGGGTATTTGATGAGCACGCCAGAATCCCTCAAGCTTATGTCCATCGATTTCTTTTGGCGCAGACCAGCCTTTGGGAGTACGGAGAATGACCATGGGCCAGCTGGGCCGTTTAGCGATGCCGCTGAGGCGTGACTCCTCCTGGATTGTCCTGATCTGTTTGATGCATTTCTCGAGGGTAGCCGCCATCTTCTGGTGCATCTCCAGAGGATCTTCACCTTCTACGACGAACGGTGTCCACCCGAAGCCGGAGAAGAGATCATTAAGCTCTTCCGGTGAGATCCGGGCGAGGATTGTCGGATTGGCGATCTTATACCCGTTCAGGTGAAGAACCGGCAGCACAGCACCGTCGCGAATGGGATTCAGAAACTTGTTGGAATGCAGCGAACCCATGAGGGGCCCTGTTTCAGCTTCGCCGTCTCCTATAACAACAGTAACGATCAGGTCCGGATTGTCGAAGGCCGCTCCGAACGCATGAGAGACGCTATAGCCCAGTTCGCCGCCTTCGTGTATGGAACCAGGTGTTTCCGGTGTGCAGTGGCTGCCGATGCCCCCAGGAAAGGAGAACTGCTTGAAAAACCTGCTCATGCCTTCCGCATCCTCAGACTTGTCGGGATAGACTTCGGAGTAAGTGCCTTCGAGGTAGCTGTTAGCAAGTGTTGCAGGAGCTCCGTGTCCGGGGCCGGATACAAAGATCATGTTCAGATCGTATTTCCTGATCATGCGATTCAGATGGACCCAGATAAAGCTCTGGCCCGGATCTGATCCCCAATGCCCGATGAGGCGTTTCTTGAGGTGCTCTACTTTGAGCGGCTCCCGGAGCAAGGGGTTATCTTTCAGATAAAGCATCCCGAGGGAGAGATAGTTACATGCACGCCAATAGGCATCGATAATATTAAGCTCGTCTGCGGACAGCTGGCCCTTACTTATCGTCTGATTCATAGTAGGTTCCTCCCATAAGATCCCGTTTATTCAGCAGCGTTGAGGGACAATAACTATAAGTACTCATCTTTACTTTTTATATTAACTCGGTAATGAAGCAGGATAATAGTAAAAGAATGCTGTAGATCAAGTTCGGGTGATCAAATATTTGATGGGTAATAACTTCACATGAGTGCATTGACATGTCCTATTCTCAAAAATCGGCATAACAAAGTAATTAAGAGGCCCTCTCATCGGGGGCCTCAGTTACCCATATAATCTGATTAGTGAGAGTTCCTGTTCCATTGTGGATCTAGCCTGGATGAAAACATATATGTTATGATCACTCAAATACAGGTCAGGCAGAATGTATCTACCCTTTGTCTTGGTTACAGAGAAGGTAGCGGAATAATGACAAGGCCGGATTATCCCATCACCCAGGCGATCCGCATGCTGCGGGAGAAGAAGATCGCATTCACCCCCCACATGTATCCCTTCGAAGAACACGGAGGGACCCGTCATGTATCGGAATATTTCCTCATTCCTGAGCACCAGGTGATAAAGACACTGATCATGGAGCAGGATGAACGGGCTTCTTATCATCGGGTTCCATGATGAGGGTCTTGATCAACTCAGTGTGTTTTCACCTGCACATAGGTGCTCTGCCCGCTCCTGTGGTCCAGGGCCAGCAGCACCGAGTCTTGATCAGGCTGGAGGACGCTCGCCATCCCTGCAAAATCCTCCGGGCTGTGTATCGCCTGGCCGTCCATCTCGAGGATGACGTCTCCCACCTCAAAACCTGCTTCCGCCATGGGGCCTTTCGGGTCAAGCCATTTCACAACCACCCCTGAATCAATCCCATAGTTGTCCGATTCTTGAGTTTTAACGGGCCGTACCTCGACGCCTAGTCGGTCCTTGACAATTGAAGAGAGGTATTTCAGGGATTCGTCCATGTCCCCGACCACAAGCTCGATGTTCTTTTCATTGCCGTCCCTGAGAACGACAACCTGAATCCCGGTGCCGATAGGTGTTGCGGCCACCCGGTTTCTCAGTGATCCGGGATCATTCACATCTTTTCCGTCTGCTTTGATTACGATGTCGTCCTTCTTCAAGCCTGCCTTGTCCGCAGGTCCTCCCTTAACCACATCCACAACCAATGCACCTCTAGGCGCCTCCATTTTGAGGGACTTTGCCTTTTCCGGCTCCAGCTCCTGGATGGTAACGCCTATCCAACCCCTCTTGACCTTGCCGTAGGCAATTAAAGTCTTGGAGATGGAGACAGCGAAGTTGCTGGGGATGGCGAAGCCGATCCCTTCTGAGCCACCGGACTCGGAGGCTATCACCGAGTTGATCCCGATGACTTCACCCTTGAGGTTGATGAGCGGTCCGCCGCTGTTGCCGGGGTTGATGGCGGCATCGGTCTGGAGAAAGTCCTGATATGAGCTGGGATCCGTGATACCCTGGCGGTGTTTGGCGCTGATAATGCCGGCGGTCACTGTCTGATCCAGCCCCCTGGGATGGCCTATGGCCACTACCCATTCCCCCACCTCCACCTTGTCGGAATCACCGAATGTAACAAAGGGGAGTTTTGAGTCGGGATTGATCTTGATCACGGCAAGATCCGTCTTCGGGTCTTTCCCGACTATGTGGGCTGCATACTGTTTCCCGTTGGAGAGTATGACCTTTATATTCGTAGCCTCATCCACGACATGATTGTTCGTGAGGATGTCACCCGTCTCATCAATGAGAATGCCGGTTCCAAGCCCTTTGAGTTCACGTTTGAATTTTTTCGGTGCCTGGGGCTTGTCAGAGAACGGGGATTGCGGGATTTCGAGAAATGGAGAGAAAGGGACGACCTGCTGCTGCGTCACCTCGATATGCACTACTGCCGGGATGGTGGCCTTGGCGATTTGTGTGATGATGAATCTGAGATCAGTGCTGAATTGCGATTTTTGTGTTCCCTCCTGGTTCGGATCAGCTGCGTTTGCTGCTCCCGGCATCATGGTGAGGCAGGAGATGATGACAATCATTGCGGTAAAACGGATCATACGGTGTTCCCCCATGGATAAATCCTCCGATCTTATCTGAGCGTACACTTTTCATGCACGTTGGTGTCCGACTTTAAGGACTCATCATAGCATCGGGGCGTGCAAATGCAAGGGTGATTCTACGAAATAAACCTTAGGTCCCATGCACCTGTTAAATGGTTATAAATCAATCTCCCGGGCTCAAGCTTTTGAACACTGCTCTAACGCGACCTCGATCTCTTCCTTGAGTTCACCTTTGCCCTGCAAAAGGAATGTTTCGAGGGCCTTGCAGGCGTCCTTCCCGCCGATCCGGCCCAAGGCCCAGGCGATCATGGCGAGCACCCTGATGTCTTCGTTCTCCCCATAGGCACGCACGAGGTCGGTCACATATCCGGGGTCCAGGCTGTTGCCCATGGCGCGGGCGATATTCATCTTCCATCGCCACAGGTCTTCCGGCCCTTGGTAGAACATGTGGGGCCAGATCTTTGAGGTGAAATAACCGACGTCCATGTGCAGCAGCTTCCTCAGTTCGAAATCATCGACAATGGCCTCTACCTTCTTGTTCATGGGACGCTCAAGGCCGAGCCACGGGGCATTGCGGGGGCAGACATTCTGGCACCGGTCGCACCCGTAGACCCACATGCCCATGGGCTCCCTGAGATCTCTTGGAGTGAGGCCCTCACCGAAGTAGCTCAGATAGGATATACACCTGCAAGGATCGATCCTGCGGGGGCCCTTCAGGGCGCCCGTGGGGCAGGCGGAAATACAGGCGTTCCTGCACCAGTCCGGGCAGGCCACCTCATAGCTGGGGGTATCAGGCGCGAAACTGCGGTCAACCACCAGGGCAACGGGCAGTACCCACGAGCCCATGAGCGCCGCCTTCCTTGAATAGAACAGGGTGTTCTTGCCGAATGTCCCGAGGCCCGCCCTTGCTGCTGCCACGCGGTGGGGGAGGTGAAAAGGGACCTTGCTGTCGATCCCGTCCTGCGAAAGGAATGACCGGAAGGCCTTGATTCTTATTGCAAGCCCGTCCTTGGTGACCCGGTCGTCGTCTAAGTAGCAGCGTCCGAAATGGCGCTCCATCCGCGAAGGGAAGGCCTCCCTGAAATAAGATTCTATCAGGACAATGATGGATGCCGCATTCGATAAGGATATTTTTCGGGTCTGTGCCGGCTATGAGATCGAGCCCCATTCTTCCCACCCACCCGTACTCCTCCTGCCGCTCCAGAAGCAGTCCTTTCTGCGTGTCGAAGGGTTCTGAGGTGGTGAATCCGATATCCGCAAACCCCAGCTCAAGGGCCTTGTTTATCACGTCACTCCTGCTGAGCATGGCTTACCTCCCTCGTTCGATGGTGTGCCATTATTCTCTTGGCAACCTCTTGGGCAGCACCTTCAATGCCTTGATGTACCTGGCATCATTGAAAGGCCTGTTGGCCTTGAGCATATCATTCATCTCGTTGACCAACACAAAGGCTATCAATCGCATTGCCTCATGGTGTGTATGACCTTCACGGACAAGCCTGTCATATGTCACCTTTGTCTCTTTGGGATTGTCATTGTCGATCTGGTTCTGAATGGCTTCAAACAGCGCCTCTTTCACATTCATCTTATTTTCATTATCCATGTTCTTCTCCAAAATATGCTGCTTCACGCCGGCAACGAGCCGATGTGTCTTCTCCTGATTACAAATCCTAAGTATCCAACGAGTGCAAAACAGGCACCGGCCCAGAAGGTGGCACGAGGGCCTATTATATCCCAGAGCAAACCTGCCAGAATACTCGAAACCAGCATGGCGATGCCTGTTGCAAGGCTGAAGATGCCGAAGGCGCTGCCGCGTATGTTCTCTGGTGAGGTGTCAGCCACGAGTGCCGAAAAGATCCCCTGGGTCAGGCCGTTGTGCAGTCCCCAGAGTGCCGCACCGAGTGCCACGAGGGCATAGCCTGAGGACAACGCGAATACCACATCAGAGGCAACGAGCACAAGGCAGCCGGCAGAGAGCATCCCCATTCTGCCGAGCTTGTCTGAAAGGACTCCCACGGGGTATGCAGAGAATGTGTAGACCACATTCATCAGGACCATGAAAAAGGGCACAAGCGATGCCTGCACGCCGACCCCCTGCGCGCGCAGGAGGATGAATGCCTCGCTGAAACGCGCCAGGGTGAAGATGCTGCCGAAGGCAACGATGAACCAGAACGCATGTCCGAGCCTCTTCACGTCGGCAGACCGGATAGGCCGGCCCTTTTCTTCTCCCTGCTTGTGCACGGGCTCCTCGACGCCAAGGACAAGAAATGTCACGGCAAGGATGCCCGGCAGCACGGCGACCCAGAATACGGTCCGGAAGCTGTCTGATGTAGCGAACATCAAAACACTGGCCAATGCAGGACCGATGAAGGCGCCTGCAGTATCCATGGATTGCCTGAGCCCGAAGGCGGCTCCGCGCTGCTCGGCAGTAGTAATGTCGGCGATGAGCGCGTCCCGCGGCGCCCCGCGGATGCCCTTGCCGATCCGGTCGAGGAAGCGTGCGGTCAAGATGACCCCCACGCCGTTTGCCATTGCAAAGAGCGGCTTGGTAAGGGTGCCCATGCCATAGCCGATGACCGCGAGCACCTTTCTCTTACCGAGCCGGTCGCTTAAGAACCCGGAGAACACCTTTGTGATAAGTGCCGTCGATTCGGCGATACCCTCGATGATACCGAGCGATAGGGCGGATGCGCCGAGACCCACCACCAGGAATATGGGCAGTAGGCTGTGGATCATCTCGGATGAGATGTCCATGAACAGGCTCACAAGCCCCAGCATCCAGATCGAACGGGGTATGCCTCGGAATGCGATCACGCGCTTCATGGAAACTGTCCTTTTTCCGGTCACTGATCTTCCTTTCTCACCTGTTTAATAAAATAGGCCAAGTCGCCGGATAGGGTGCTTCAATCTCGACCCATGTGTTCAGGGTGGGGTGTTTGAATTCCATCTTCTTGTGGTGCAGCGCGATACTGTCTATGTACGGCCACTTCCTGCCGCCGTAGTGCGTATCACCCAGTACAGGGCATCCGGATGCAGCAAGCTGGGCCCTGATCTGGTGGTAGCGGCCTGTCTCAAGAATAATCTCCACCAGGGACATGCCGCTGAAATGCTCGACAATGCGATAGGTCAGCCGTGCCATGCGGGCCCCAGGCTCTTGAGATGATGCGACCACCGACCTCATACGCGAGTGCCTCAGGTGGTGCATCAGGACCCCGTGAGGTCCCGGCAGCTCATCGGTAATAACGGCATGGTAAGCCTTGATAATGCCTTTTTCACGCATCTGATCGTTCATCCTGCTCAGGGCCTTGCTGGTTCGGGCAAAGAGCACCACGCCGCTTACGGGCTTGTCGAGCCGGTGCACGGCATGGAGAAAAACCTCGCCGGGCTTGTCTTTGGACTGTTTGACCCATGTCTTGGCCTGCTCCTCCAGGCAGTCCCCCGCCTTTCCCGACGGTTGGGTGAGCAGGCCTCCCGGCTTGTTGAGGGCCAGAAGGTGGTTGTCTTCGTGAAGGATCTCGATGGCAGACATGGCCGGGTTCCATCACCTCTTTTTAAGAAGACATTGTCTCAGAGACCCACCTGCAATATGTCCCGCTGGGCACAGGCAGAACCGCGGACTTGCCTTCCAGCAGCATCTCACCGCTTTCGTACTGTGATGCGGCATTGGGGGGCATGGTGCTTAAAAGGATGTTCTGAAGCACCCGCGGGGTGCATGTGGGAGTGTGGGATGTCACCAGGAGGAACAAGGGGTTGTCCGACATCAGGGCCCAGCATTTTTTCACCGTTGCGATCAGCTCATCTTCGATCTTGTAGACCTCTTCGTTCTTGCCGTGGCCGTAGGTGGGCGGGTCGAGGATCACTGCGTCATAGCGCCTTTCCCTCCTGATCTCCCGGTCGAGGAACTTGTGCACATCGTCCACGATCCATCGGATGGGGGCATCGGTCAGGTTGTTCAGCTCCGCATTCTCTCTCGCCCAGCTCACCATACCCTTGGATGCATCCAAATGGCAGACCTGTGCGCCGCAGCGGGCTGCTGCAAGGGTAGCCCCGCCTGAGTAGGCGAAGAGGTTGAGCACCGAGACCTGCGTGCGGCCCATGATGTTTGATTGGGTGAGGATAGTGTTTATCCATTTCCAGAGGCCCTGCTGCTCGGGGAAGATGCCCAGGTGGCCGAAGTCGGTCTTCGAGAGCTTGAAGTGAAGCCCATCCATGGTTATGCGCCACGACTCGGGCATCCGGGTGCGCAGCTGCCACCCTTTTCCCGGCTTGCGCTCGTAGGAGGCATCGGCATCATCCCATAACTCATTATCTTTCTGCGGGGCCCAGATGGCCTGTGCGCAGGGCCTGACCAGGGTGTAGCGGCCGAAGCGCTCGAGCTTCCTGCCGTTCCCGCTGTCTATGAGCTCATAATCGTATGAATGGGATGGTTTATTTTTCATGATCTTTCCAGGATAGTTAGCATCTCTGCGGATGGGCAAGTACAGATTCATTTTATGATCGCCTCGATACAGTGTTTCTTTATTGTGCGCCAGCAATCCTGCAGGCAAAGAAACCTCCTCCGTCATACGCCACCATCATGTCATTCCCGCGAAAGCGGGAATCCACTTTTTTAATATTGTGACTTTCTTTTTGTGCAAAAAGAAAGTCACCAAAGAAAAGGCACCCGGTACAGTCTATAGACATAGGTGACACTTTCGTAAAGAGACATGGGTAACACTTTTTTGGGGGTATGAGTGCCTTGAAGAAGGAGGTTCCCATGCCCTGGATAGAGGTGAGACCTATGGATGCAAAGGTATTATTCATAAGTGATTGGATACGGGGCCATACCGGGTTCAGTGAATTATGCGAGAAGCATGGAATCAGTCGGAAGACTGGTTATAAATGGGTTGGCCGATACCAAGATACCGGGATAGACGGGCTTCAAGATCGATCACGACGTCCTTCTCGATCCCCCAACAAGGTTCCCTATACCATCCAGAAAGAGATAATAGCGGTAAGGAAAAAGCATACGCGTTGGGGTTCAAGAAAGATAAACAAGATACTGGAGAACAAGTATCCCGATTGGGATATTCCTTCCCATCAGACTATTCACAGAATTCTTAAAGAAGCAGACCTATTGTCTCCTCAGCGACGAAGGCAGAGGGTTCCCGTGCATCCTGGGTCATTGGAGGGGGCAAAGCAGCCGAACGACCTCTGGACAGTGGACTTCAAGGGCCAGTTTAAAACATGGGATGGAGCATACTGCTATCCTTTGACCGTGATGGATCAGGCGAGCCGGTATCTTTTAGGATGTGATGGATTTCCTGGTACTCGATACAAGGAGACCAGGAAAGTATTTGAGAGATTGTTTCGAGAATATGGTCTTCCTAGTCGGATTCGGAGTGACAATGGGGTTCCATTTGCTTCCAGGTCAATAGGAGGTCTCTCCAAGCTGGGAGTGTGGTGGGTTCGTTTGGGGATCATACCGGAGAGGATAGAGTCAGGGAAACCCCAACAGAATGGTCATCATGAGCGGATGCACCGAACTCTTAAACAGGAAACAGCCAAACCGCCAGCTAATAATATGGCGCAGCAGCAGAGACGGTTTGATAGATTTCGAGATGAGTACAATACCGTCCGTCCTCATGAGAGTCTCGATATGAACACTCCCGCTAACCGTTATAAGCTCTCGGAGCGGCCATATCCCAAACGTCTCCCTGAAATGATTTACCCTGGTCATTTCAGGGAGACGTTGGTGAATCACAATGGTTGTATCCATCTGAATGGCAAATTTTACTATCTTGGATATCTGCTGAGAGGGGAACTCGTGGGACTGAACGAAATCAATGATGGTATCTGGGAAACTTATTTTGGTCCTCTAAGACTTTGTGAAGTGAGTGAGAGGCTCAAATGAACCAGAAAGTGTTACCTATGTCCCTTGACTTTTTGTTACCTATGTCCTTGACCTGTACACCCCCATGTACCCGCCCTTCGGGTCCGTTCGCTCGTTTGAAAAATCAGGGCCGCGTTTAACTCGCTCCGTTTCACTCCACTCAGACAGGAAACGCTTTCCCCCGGATTTTCCTGCGCTCGCTCACCGGGTTCAAAGGGGATAACTCAAAACACCTTGATGAATCAGATATGTTGGAGTAGGCTGTAATATAAGAAGACTAAGAGAGCTGATAAACATTTACACATGATCCTTTTCTGCATTTGCTTTCTAATATCCTGTTATGCACAAGATTGAAGAGCCAAGACTTAGCCCCAGGAGGTTTATTGAACAAGGGAATTGATAGCGTCCAACAATGGTTTGATCAGTTCGAGATTACTTTAGGCCATGAGGCAAAGCAAGCCGGGCTACTAGAGCATTCGAGTTTAGTGGGGTCTGCCCGCGAGTTTATCGTTAAACGAGTTCTTCGGTCCATTCTACCCCCAATAGTCCACATCGGCTCTGGTAAGGTGGTTGATTTTCATGGGAAGAGATCAAGACAGATTGACATCGTCGTTTTTGACTCAAGGTTCCCGGTATTTGAAATTCAATCAGGCATAGGGATATACCCCCTTGAAGGAGTCATTGCAACCATTGAAGTGAAATCAACTCTGACAAAGAAATCGTTATTTGAAGCATTGGAGAATACACTGTCCCTCATTCAGTTAACACCTGGCCTCGTGAGTGCTTCTGCTTCACGTTGGATGTCACGGGCCAAAGCACTTGAGTCTGATGGATACTCCCGCAAAGAAGCTATGAGAAAGGCAGGATTTGAGTTTATCCCTGCCACCTACATCTACGCTTTTAATTCAAAATTGAGGGCAAAAGGTTTATCTACGGCCGTCAACAATTGGTTCAACTCCAAGGAGCAACCCGTCGTCAGCGATGATCATTGTGCAGTTCTTCCGAGAGTGGTTGTTGGTGGAAACTCTTTAGGTTTACTCCATGATGGACTTATTCAAATCGACCCAGGCGAAGATGTTGTTGCAGAGTGGAAGAAGGATAATAATTCAGAGCCAAATCATGTAATGTCATTCTGGGATACGAAACGACGTTTAGGATGGCTCATGATCCACCTTTTGCATACCGTTTGTTCACGTGTAGGTCTGTCTCACGCAATAAGTGGGGCCGAGTACGGAATCGATCAGTATCTGTCGATTGAAGATTATTTTAAGAATGACTTGGAAGGTAAGCATGCATGGCATGACTTATGGTGATCTCTCGGTGCTGGCAATCCGGAAAAGTACTGAGTGGGCCAATTATGCATAACTACCGGATGCAGCCGTTGGGCATAAGAATAGGGTGAGATTTTGGCTGAAGAATATTATGTAATCGATCCAAAAGAACCCTTGCCTGGGTGCTTGTCTGTTGTTGCAACGAAATTGCAGTATAAAAGATTGGGCGAAATCGAAGGGAATCGTAAAGATAGACGCTTCCTTACAAGGTCATATCTTTCCGATCATATACCACTATGTGGTGGCATCGAAGATATCATATTACGAAAACCATACCACCTTCTAAAGGTTAATGAAGATCCATTGTCAATTTATCTCCATCATGGTGGTAATAATGCTGTTTATTATGATTTAAAGCCGGATGAGAATGGAGATTTGAACTATATTGAGGTTGAAATTGAAACTGAATTACCAAGTATAACCTTCGCTCCAACTAGAACAGCAGTCAATGAATTATTGGATAGCCTTCAGAGAAGGATGTGGATCCCACTATCTCTTATGAGAATTGATTTATACCTTAAGGGAGAATCGGAACCTTTAGCCCACCAACTTATCCTTCCATACCCCGGAGGAATTCAAATTGGACCATTGGGAGGGATTCATCAATATCCAGCTTTCTCATCTTACGAAGCAGTTTTGAGGGAAGCCGTACTCTCGACAAGCCCATATTACCGGCTACTATGCGCTTATAGGCTGTATGAAGGAATAAACAAATTGCGTGAATGGATGAGAAAACTATCCGATGAATTCAAAATTAAAAATAAGCTACCTAAAGATCCTCTTGTAAATAAAGAATTGCTTAAGGGGCTTGGTTTTGACCAAGCATTCATCGACAATGTTCAAAGGATTGGTGACTTATGGAAAAATTATTCTGGTTTACGAAATAGAGTCGCCCACTTTTTCCTAAAAGATATAAATGAACCACTTCATTTTTCTCATGGCCCCACATACTACCAATATTCGTTGGCCGGTGCAGTTCTCTTATATCATTCTAATTTGGCATTTGCTGAATTAGCAAAATACTACAACCAAGAATTAAGTGGAAAACTGGCAAGAGGTATGATCCTTCCCATGAAAGAGTATAGGGATCAGTTCATCCTAAAACCTCAAAAGCCCAACAAATAACTAGAGAGGGTCCGCTCCTAATGTCGCGGATGGGTAGCATGGGTATGATGAGAGATTCCGGGTGGCACGGGCAAAGCCCAAAGGGCTTGCCCGTGGGATAGTATGGTCCGGCACCATTACACAATCTACCTCATCTCCGAGTATTATGGTACATTCCCCTTTGAACCCGGTGAGCGACAGAGTAAAAATCCGGGGGGAAAGCGTGGGCTCGCGTTATGTGTCAATACAGAATACTTAAGGAGACTCAATGAATCTACAATCCCGAAGCATCATTGCAGTAGTACTCACCGGCATCTGGGTGAATGCATCTGAGTTTTTGAGAAATGAGGTTCTTCTCAAAACATATTGGGTCAACCACTATCAATCACTCGGAATGACTTTTCCGTCTGAACCGCGGAATGGAATGATCTGGGTTGCGTGGGGTTTTTATTCGCCATAGCGATTTATTTTATTTCCAGAAAGTTCAGTCTCATACAAACCACTCTGATCAGCTGGTTTATGGCGTTTGTTCTGATGTGGGTTGTTACGTGGAATCTGAACGTACTCCCGAGTGCCATTCTTGTTTATGCTATTCCGCTCAGCTTGCTTGAGGCCTTTATCGGTTCTTATATTTGTAAAAAGTTATCCCCGAATAGATAAAGACATAACAAGGCAAAGTAGTTTTGTCTTTTTCCCCCTTGAACCCGGTGAGCGAGCGTAGAAAAATCCGGGAGAAAGCGGCGGCTGTCTGAGCGGAGTGAAACGGAGCGAGTTCCGACGCGCCCCGGATTTTTCAAGCGAGCGAACGGACCCGAAGGGCGGGGTCAGTGGGGTGCCTTTTCTTTGGTGACTTTCTTTTTGCACAAAAAGAAAGTCACATTAGAAATAAAGTGGATTCCCGCTTCCGCGGGAATGATGAGGTTGATCTGAAATGGCAACTAGTTTCGACCGGGTATGACAGAAACATCGAGAACCCGGAAACGTTGATTCGTATGATCGCTTACATCCATATAGATCCATTGCCCTGCTAATCACGTCCCACGGGCAAGCCCTTCGGGCTTAGCCCGTGCCACCCATTTTTTGAATATGGTGGTTTAAACTCTATGTTCCATCACCCCACCCTTATAATAAGGCCTTTGAGGTAGTGCCCCTCGGGGAAGG
Organism: uncultured delta proteobacterium; assembly: GCA_963847605.1. Classification (GTDB taxonomy): domain Bacteria; phylum Desulfobacterota; class Desulfomonilia; order UBA1062; family UBA1062; genus MWEI01. The sequence continues at coordinate 89,950 of CAWKAM010000034.1, forward strand.
CAAGGGAAACGGGGTGGTCCGAGGACTGGCCCAGGTATCTGATGATCTGGGCCTCACGCCGGGCATCGAGCGCTGCGTCCGCAACGATCTTCTGGAACAGGTCAGGGGGCACATGTCCTGAGCAGGAAAAGGTAAAGAGCGTGCCTCCGGGCTTCAGGAGCTTGAACGCCAGCAGGTTGATGTCCTTGTATCCCCTGCTTGCCCTTGCTACCTGTTTGGCCGATGCAGCGAACTTGGGCGGGTCGAGGATGATGAGGTCGAACTTCCTGTCTGCATCACGTAAACCCCGTAACACCTGGAACACGTCATCCTCAAGGCACAGGAACTTCTGGTCCATGTTATTGATCTCTGCATTTCTGAGCCCGATCGCAAGGGCCTCCGGAGACGATTCGACATTGGTTACCTGAGCTGCGCCGCCTTTGATGGCCCAAAGCCCGAAGGCGCCGGTATATGAGAAGCAGTTGAGGACTTCGGTGTTCTTGGAGAACTCGGCCACAGCAAGCCTGTTTTCGCACTGGTCCAGATAGAAGCCCGTCTTGTGGCCCTTTCTGATATCCACCAGGAAGCGAAGGCCATGCTCCTTGATCTCAACAAGTTCAGGCGGATCTTCTCCCCGGAGTGTTCCGGCCCTTGGCTCAAGCCCTTCCATGGCCCGGGTATCCGTATCCGATCTCTCATAGATGCCTTTTGTCTGGGTAATGTCTGCGAGGTGCCCTGCGATCTCATCTTTGAAGAACTCGGCCCCTGATGAGAGGAACTGGCAGACCAGGAAATCATGATAGCGGTCCACGACAAGGCCCGGCAGGCCGTCGGATTCCGCATTCACCAGGCGGCAGGCAGTTGTTTCGTTGCCTTCGAGCAGATCCCTGCGCAAGGTAATGGCATGTTCCAGCCGTTCTCGGAAGAATTCAGGGCCGATATCCTCGCCCTGTAAAAAGGACCAGATGCGTACCCTGATCTGGGAGTGCGGAGAATAGGCCCCGGCGGCGAGCCAGGTGCCGTCGGATGCCAGTATGTCTACCGTCTCCCCGTTGCCGGGGTTGCCCTTCACCTCGTCCACAGCCCCGGAGAACACCCAGGGGTGGCGGCGCTTCAGGGATTCATCCCTACCCGGTTTCAGTATCACCTGTTTCATGCAGCCGGCAGTCTTGCTTAAATCGTTTACACAGGCAAGGGAAAATTGGGTTGATGTGCTTTAATACTTGAGGCAGGATCGTAGCTCCAAGTCCCTCCCTTTTGTAAGGGAGGACAGGAGGGATTTGAGTTTGCACATAATATTGAGGAGAAAAGAAAAATCTCCCCTTTCCCCTCTTTAAAAAAGAGGGGACTTGATCATCATGACTTGTGCCAAGTTTCTTCCATGTTTGTGATTTGTAGGGGCAGCCCTTGTGGCTGCCTTCTCATAGTCACTTCGTGCGGGCAAGGCCGGGGGTTTTTGCCTTCATCCCGGCCTTCCGGTCGGGGTGGTCCCGATCAAGGAATTGCCTTAAGCCTTCGATGGTGGCAGGGTCCTGGATGGATTTATTGAAGCATTCGGCCTCGATCCTGAGCCCCTCGTGCAGAGGCATACCGAACCCGCGGATGGCTGCCTCCTTGTCGGTTCGCATGGCGGGCTGGGGCAAAGTGCAGATGAACCCGGCAAGCTCCATGGCCCGTTCAAGGGACTTGCCTTTGGCTACGATCTCGTTTGCAAGCCCGATGCGATAGGCCTCACTTGCGTCGATGACCCTGCCGGTGATGATGAGCTCCATGGCCCTGCCGAGCCCGATAATCCTGGGCAGACGCTGGGTACCGCCATCGGCGAGACCGATGTTCCACCTCCTGCAGGTCACGCCGAAAGTGGCATGCTCCTCCACGATGCGGATGTCTGCGAAGCATGCCCATTCCAGTCCGCCTGCGTAGGCCGCACCGTTGACTGCTGCGATGATGGGCTTGTAGATGTCCGTCCACCTGCTGGGGCCGAGGTAGCCGGTCCTCTCCCCCCGGCAGTGGGCGGCTACCTCTGCAGGATCCATTGAGACAATCTCAGGCCCATGCTTGAGGTCGCCACCGGTGCAGAAGGCATGATCTCCCATGCCGGTGAGGACGGCTGCCTTTGCAGAGTCATCCGTTTTAAATCGGCCCCATGCATCAACAAGCTCTCTGTGTGTCACCGGCCCAATGCAGTTCATAACCTCAGGCCTGTTGAAGGTGATAATGGTTACTTCGCCTTGTTTCTTATACTCGATCTGTGAATATTCCACTGATTACCTCTCTGTATGTCGTTCATTATTGATGGGGCCTTTCGGCCGACACCTCAGTCGTGGCTGAAGGTCATTTTTTTGGCCTCGATCCCTTCGACCTTTTTAAGCTTTGTTATCATCCCATCGATGGATGCGCTGTCCCCAACCATCTCCAGGATGACGATGCCGCCGCCGGAGCAGAAGTTTCCCTGAACTTCATGCAGGCCCAGTCTTGTCTTGATGTTGCATCCGTACTCGGTGAAGATCTTCTGAACATCTGATGCATGCTTCATGCGGTCCGTCACATGGATCCCTACGATAATGTGTTTCGATTTCATTTTGATTACCTCCTGCGCTTGATCTGGTGTGATGTGCCCCTTATGTATCATGGGTAAAGGGTTATGAAGAAGTACCTTTTAATTCCGGCAGCGGCCTTTTGACCTATTATTGAGTTCGGATGAGGATCCGCTTCCATGATCTATGAACAGTTGCAGGTGTCTGAGGTGATCCTGCACTCCTCACCGCTGTACTCGATCTCTACGGTGGAATGGTCCATGTCGTGGGCAAGCATGAGATCGCGTATGTGTTCTTTGATCAGGATAATGTCATCCCTCGTTGCATCCTTGTCCACTACGACATGGGTGGTGAGCACATGGTGCATACCATCCAGCGACCAGATGTGTGTATGGTGCGTACAGGTGACATGCTTAAGAGAACGGATGCCCGTTTCGATCGCCACGATGTCGACCCCTTCAGGAACGCCCTGCATGAAGATGCCCAAGGTCTTTCCCAGGTTTCTCAAAACATTGAAGAGGACATAGAAGGTAATCAGGCAGGAGAGGAGCGGGTCAAGGACCGGCATATCCTTAAAAAGGAGTATGATGCTGACGGCGAGCACAGCGGCCCACCCGAGTACATCCTCCAGGAGATGCCATGCCGCCATCTTGGCGTTCATCCCGGCGCTTCCTTTCAGTTTGAGGACGGCTGCACCGTTTACCATGATCCCGATAATGGCGAATACCAACATTCCGGGTGCATAGGGGAGCTGGGGATGAATGAGCCTGGGTATAGCCTTGAGAAGTATGAAAAGTGAACCGGTAAAAAGCATTGCGGCCGTGATGAGGGCGCCGAGCAGGGAAAATCGGTGGTACCCATACGAATAAAGCGTGTCGCCTTTTTTCAAGGAGAGGCGTTCCAGGAACCAGGCGGACCCAAGTGCGAAACTGTCGCCAAGGTCATGGATGGCATCGGCCATGATGGCAAGGCTGTTTGTCCACAGCCCGCCTATAATCTCAAAGACCGTGAAGACAAGGTTCAGAAAGAAGGCTAATCTGATATTGCCCAGCTCGTTATGATGGTGATTATGATCATGGGCCATTCTTATCAATACCCCCAGCGGTCATCCTCATTAATTGAGAGATGGCGACTACGATGGGAAAGATTCATGTGGACCTTTACCATTTCTACACCATTTCTTTAGGGTCGTGAATCTTTGTTTATCCTTGACAATATACTCTTTCAGATGGTGTTGATTATCCTGTTGACAAAGGGGGTCCTTAGTCTATGAAGCACACAGCTCGGAAGCGTATGAAGAGGTTTTTCTCCCCCCGCCACATCGCAGTGGTGGGTGCCACCACCAAGAACCAGTGGTTTTCAAACCTGATGGAATACGCTTCTCGGTCGGGATTCAAAAGCAGTTTCTACCCGGTCAATCCCAAGGCTGCCGAGGTTAAAGGCATCAAGGCATACCCGTCCATAGGGGAACTCCCCTCGGGCATCATTGACTTTGCCGTGGTTATCGTCAAGAGCACCATGGTGCTGGGCGTGATTGAAGAGCTCAGGCATAGAGGGGTCAGGGATGTACTGCTCATATCCTCGGGTTTTGCGGAGATGGGCCGAGAGGGTGCTGCCAAACAAGATCAGCTCAGGAGCTATTGCGAGGATAATGACATTCTCCTCATGGGCCCGAACTGTCTTGGTTTCATAAACCTTGCAGGAGGCGCGAGTGTATTTGCCGGCGGGTCCGTGGAAGGCGAGCTGCTGCAGGGTGACATCGCCGTGATCGGCCAGAGCGGCGCCACAACCGAGATAATCACAAGCAAGCTCCTCAAGAGGTCGCTGGGGATCTCCCTGTATGCCACTACAGGCAATGAGGCAATGCTCACGACTGAAGACTGCATGGAATACCTCGTACACGACGGAGGCACTCGGGTGATAACCGCTTTCATGGAAGGTTTTCGGGACATCCCCCGTATGAAGGAGGTTGCAATTGCCGCCGCCGAGAGGCAGGTACCCATTATTATCTTAAAGGTGGGACGCTCGGAGAAAGGCAGACAGGCCGCCAGTTCACATACCGGGGCGCTGGCGGGCAATGATGAAGTGATGGAAGGATTTTTCTCACAGTACGGCATTATCCGTGTAGACTCAATTGACGAACTCGTCGAGACCGCTGGAATCTTCTCCCGGTGCAAACTCCCCGAAGGGGGCAGGATCGGCATCTGCACCCTCTCTGGCGGACTGTGCGGGCTCTATGCAGACCTGTGCGCCCGGTACGGCATCTTAGTGCCCGGGCTTTCCGAGAAGTCAGTCGCCTCCCTCAGGGTAGTGCTCCCCGAGTTCGCCCAGCCGGACAACCCCCTTGATTTGACTGGATCTGGCTTTTGGGGCGGTATGGGGGAGATCCTCAATATCCTGCTCGACGATGAGAACCTCGATATCATCGCACCCCTGTCCTTTGCGCCCTCCGGCGACAATGACGACATGCCTCTCAAGTTCAACGAAACATTCCTTGGGCTCGCCCGCAGCGCACCGAAACCGGTCATACCGCTCACCTTCAGAGAGGTGAACGACTATGCCCGGAGGTACTACTACGAGCACGGGGTATACTTCATCGAGCATGTCGAAGACTCTTTCAAGGCCATCTCGCACCTGATCAGATATGCGGAGTTTCAAAGGAGATTCAGAGATAAGGAAAAATGATGAAGATATTTTGAAACAGGAGGGGGTTCCCCCCTTTTTCGTCTTCTTTGCCTTCACAACCTCGATCTTATCATCACTTTTGTTCCCTGTATTCATGGTTTGTCATGAAGGTCAGCTTAATTCTGAAAGGATTTCAACGGTAGCAATGAGCCTTGAATCTACAAGGGCCGCTTCACGATGAACCGTGGCTGCGAGGTAGTCGGGCATCTTGAGCATGGTCATGAATGCATCAACCGAAGGATACTTCACCAGGAAGATCTGGTCCCATGTCTCATCCTCAGGGGCAATAACACCGACAAATGCCTTGGACATCCAGATAGGCCGAGCTCCCACCTCACTGAGCTTTTCCATGGCAGTCTCCATATACCGTTTATAGGCATTCCTGCCCGAGCACGCCTCAAAGCTCGATCCCTTAGGATAGAGGGCCTTGTCCCGAAATTTTAAGAGGTTGACCATCACGATGGGCGTATCCTTGGGAAGAGCATCCTTTAGGTAAGAAAGGCTTTCCCGAGTGGGATTAAGTGTCTTCATCGGTAATCTCCTTGTCTTCGTTATCCCATTAAGGGATAGGTAAATGCATCTGGCACAATACTGCTCAAGAACTCACCAGGCAACAGGATAGATTCTTTAAGGGAGTCTTCTCACGTGAAGATCAAGAACCATGGGGGTGAAGCGGATGCCGTTCTTCACCTGTTCCGGCCCTGTGTCCTGAAAGCCGAGCCTTTGGTAGATCTTTACCGAATTCGGTGAAGAATTGACCGTAACCTCTGAGAGGTCCGGAGATTTATCTTTGCATATCTTGACGGCCCTTCTCAGCAGTTCTCCCGCAATACCCTTTTCCTGCTCTTCTTCATCCACAAAAAGCAGGGATACATGGTTACAGGAGCGGATATGGATGGTGCCTATTACCTTGCCTTCGAGCTCTGCCAGGAGTGTAAGATGTCCTGCCCTGGTTCTCTCAATTATGGCATCAGGATGGGTGTATCGCAGAAATTCCCGGACCCCTTCAGGGGGGTAGAGGGGGGCAATGGATTTCATGAACACTTTTATGACAAGATCGTTTACCGAAGATGCATCACTTTCATCCATGAGCCGGTAGGTATAGGTATCGTTCATTGGTGTTATCTTAGTTCCAATTCAAATTCATAACCTCATTATTCATGTCGTCTGTGTGTTGATCGTAAGAAGGCTTCGGACCTTGACCAAGGCGGGTATTGGATTGTCGGCGGCCAAGGCCTGAAGACCATAGGTTCGAGTATAATTACTTTTTCAAATAGGCCTTGATCTTTTTTGCATCCGCCTCTGTGTAGTACTTGCATGCCCCGCGTGTTGAATTCGGTTCGATGCCTGCCTTGACGATGGCTTCCTTGACCGCCTTCAGACCGACGCCCCATTCGTGTGCCAGGTTTGCTGGGGTAATTGACTGTTTCTTCTCTGCCATTATATTTCACCTCCTGAAGTTATGATTAGGTATTGATCGAGCCTTTTTCAATATGCCCTCGTTATTTCATGATATAAACTTGGCAGATTAAAATCAAGACTTGTACGGCATCCCTTCTTTGATTATCATTCTCTTACGAAAGGCAGTATGGGTTTGATGTTCCTCATACGATGGTGTTGGTCAATGTCCCGATCCGTTCTATAGTGAGCTCAATGATATCCCCGGACTTAAGCCATCTGCCATTCTCCATGCCGCTCCCGCCGGGCAGCGTCCCCGTTGCAATGAACTCACCCGGGTAAAGCTGCTCCTCCAGTGATGCATAGGCAATGGCCTCGCCAAGGCTGAAGTGCATGCCTGCGGTGGATGTCTTTACAATGCAACCCCCGTTGATCCTTATTTCATAGTTGTTTATACATGCACACGGCAGATACCGGGCAGAGGCTGCTGAATTCATCTGTTGCCGCAATGCAGCCGGGTGCGGCTGATCGTTTCGTAACCTGAAACCCGAGCTTTGTGAAATAACGCTGCTCGGTAGTGGTCAACAAGTACAAGGTCTTGATGCCTGATTTCCGTGCATAAGCCTCCATCTCAGCCATGAGAATTCTCCCGATCCCCGAGCCCCGGTAATCGGGGCGGACCGCCAGAGATCTCAGAAGACCATACCCTTCAAATGCCTCGCACCCCGCTGTGCCGATGATATCCCTGTTTTCAATACGGGCCACAAGAAAGTTCCGGAGCTTTTCAGGTGTGAGATCGGCGGTTAAGAGCCCGGCATCCCTCAGCAGCTCAATAATCTCCTGCTCATCCGTTTTGGTACATGTGCCGATCTCGATGTCTATCTCTGTTGATGAAGTTCTCCTGTTCAGGGATATCCTTTTGTTGCTTCTGTCGGAGGTAGACGATTCGAACAGCGACCTGAGGGGGACCCTGACCGTTTCTTTGCCCGAGACAAGGGCCTGGAGTGCAGCTAGCCTGAACTCGAAAGGGCCTATGGTCCAGCACTGTTCTTCAGGCAGGGTTACAATGGCCGGCCCGTTCTCGTTTTCCGGGCAGATATCGCGCAGCTCAACGATATCCCCGGTCTCGGTCTCGTCAAGCCAGCGCAGCGGCAGTCCCTGAGTACGGCATACATAGGGTCTGTGCTGATAGATCCGGCAAGTGCCTTCTGAATCCAGGAAGGCGCATGCGTCTTCGGTGCGGGGGGCACCGAGCTCCAGCAAGCCGCCGTAGTGTTCCCTTATGTTGCGGGCCTCCACCTCAAAGACCGTGATGCCGTCCATGCAGCATTTTATGCAGCCTTGTCTGCAAAGGAGTCTGTCTGAATGGAGCGTAAATAGCTCATAAGCCCTCTGGTCGATTTCATGGTAGAGATCTTCCAGGGCATTCATGATATCAGGCCATGGCACACCTGCATTTTGCATCGGTGTTGTTCCTTGTCATGTGTTTTTGGCTGTCACCTTTCCCTTCAGGATGGCAAGACCCATGTCAATGACCGTATCAAAGGGCTCTTCGCGGTCCTGCCTCAGATGCATAGTAATGGCCCCCACAGGGCAGGTTGTTGAGCACAGGCCGCAACCCAGGCATTTGCGCATATCTGTCGTAGCGTAATCATCCATTGACATGGCTTCAACCGGGCATCGATCCACACAGATACCGCACCCGGTACACAGGTCAGGATCGATAACGGCCATGAATAAGGCATTGAGAAAGCCGTGCTTGTCCATGCCCTTCTGGGTGATCCCCTTCATGGAGGCGCAGCAGCACGGGCAGCAGTTGCAGAGGTTGGAAAGGTGCTGTGTGTTCACGCCTGCATGGACGAGGCCCGCCCTGTCGGCCTTTTCGATGATTGCAAGGGCCTCTTCGGCGCCGATCTGCCTGCCGATGCGGTTTTCAATGTAGTACTCGGCAGCGGCCCCGAAATGGAGACAGGTCTCCTCGGGCTTGTCGCAGCCTTTACCGGTCAGGCCCGCCTCTTTCCGGCAGATGCACGGCGCCACCGAGATGACCCTGGCCTTTCTCACCTCTTCTTCGAGTCTGCATGACGGGATAAGGACCATTTCCTTATCAATGGTATGGCCGATGGGGATGACCTTGAATCCGGGCACATCGCTTGCTGCCATCTCCGCTTGATAGGCCTGCTCGTAGTAGTCCTTGTAGAGGGCGGCAAGCGCTGCATCCATGTTCTGAACCGAATATTCATACAGGCCTATCATGAAGGGTACGGCATTGTAGAGTGTTTTGTCACCCCGTCTGATGCGGAAGATAAGGCCCTTATCAGCCAGGGACTCCAGCTTGTCTTTCAGGACCGCCTCATCCAGGTTCATGCGGGAGGCGGTCTGTGAAGCCTCCTCGGGGAAGGGGGTGAGCAGGGTTACAACTTCCGCCTCATCCTCGGTAAAGAGCCGTTTGAGTATCTTGATTTCCAGGCCCGAATCGGTCTTGGGGAATCCCAGGGGGAACTGGTCCAGAAAGGCACAAAGGCGCGGATATGCATTATCGGACATGGTCTATCTCTCTATTTGCCCGTATTCCCCAGCATCCCCTTGATGGCGGCCGGGAGGTCGGCGGGCAGGACCACGATCTTGGAGTTGGTCGATGCCGCAACGTTCTTCAGGGTATCAATGTACCGCCCGCCCAGGATGAACATGACCGGGAGCTGGTTGTTCTGTACGGCATCCGTGATCTTGGTGATGGTGATCTGGTCGCCTTCGGCCAGCACCACCTTGGCCCTGGCATCCAGCTTGCTTGCCTCAAGCCTGCCTTCGGCCTGGAGTATGGCTGCCGACTTTTCACCCTCGGCCTTAGTTACGTTCGCCCTGCGGGCACGCTCGGCTGCAGCCTGCTCTTCCATGGCCTTCTGCATGGTCTGTGAGGGGTTGATATCCTGGATCTCCACGGTCTTCAAAGTAATTCCCCAATCGGCGATGTCATCCGAGATGCTCTCCTTAAGCCGTGCCTTGATCTTCTCGCGGGAAGACAGGGCGTCGTCGAGGTTCATCTCGCCGATGATGGAGCGAAGCGAGGTCTGGACTAGGTTCTGGATGGCGATACGGTAATCTTCCACGCCATAGACGGCCTTCTCAGGGGAGAGGATATTGATATAGGACACCGCATTGACGACAATCACCGCATTGTCCTTGGTGATGACCTCCTGGGAGGGTATGTCCAGCACGATGTCCTTGGAGGTAACCTTGTAGGCCACCGTATCGATGTATGGTATAATGAAGTTCAAACCCGGGCCAAGCGTCTTGTGGAACTTGCCCAGTCTCTGGACTACATGCTTGCTGCCCTGCGGGACGATCCTCACACCCAGGAAGATGGTAATGAATACCAGAACGACAAAAACCACCACAACAACCGACAATCCTTCCATTTATCCCTCCCGATATGGAAGCGCTTGTTTCAGCGCTTTTCAACTATCAATGTGTTCCCCGAGATCTCTTTTACACTTACCCAGTCGCCTGTTTTGAAATACTTTTACTTCATTACTTTTTCTTCAGAAGATCCCGGATCTCGGCGAGCAACACCTCCTGATTGGGGGGCTCTGCCGGCACTTCGGCTTGTTTGCGTTTGAGGGTGTTGATGCCCTTGACCATGATAAAAATTGAAAATGCAATGATGATGAAGTCGATGATGGTCTGGATGAACTTTCCGTAGTTCAGGGTGACGGCCGGCGCTTTGTCCACAGCCTCCTTGAGCATAACGGAGAGGTTGCTGAAATCGACCCCGCCGAGTACGAGTCCGATGGGCGGCATGATCACATCCCCCACCAATGACGAGACGATCTTGCCGAATGCCGCGCCGATGATGATGCCCACTGCCATATCAACCACATTGCCTTTTACTGCAAATTCCTTGAACTCCTGAAGCATGCCCATAATCCTTCCTCCTTATAAGTAAGAATTCACATGTTTGGTCCTTCATTCATTATACGGATGACGCGTCTTGATGACAATCGTTTGCAGTGGAATTTTTTTAGTCCCACTTATCGAATATGCTCCCCGAAAGATATATTCCCAAAATGTCATGAAGGTATTTATGATATTCTTTTATGGACGTATAGCTGCATGAACTGCAAGGTAACCGATCGTAAGGGATCATCCAGGATCTTAAGGACCATCCTTTCAATATGTTCGGGGACACTGCCGTAGAAGGCCTCTGCGATGCCGCCTGTGATGCATGCCTGGGTGTCGCTGTCTCCGCCTAAAGAGACGGCATTGCGTATGGCGTCTTCATAGTCCTCGGATTCGAGAAAGGCGATGATGGCCTCGGGCACGCTCCCTTGGCAGGTGACATCGAAGCGGTAGTATGGCCGGATATCGTCGAGTGTGCGTGACAGATCATAGGCGAAGTTTGATTCGATGTACCCTCTGATCTCTTTCTTTGAGCGGCCATTCCTCGCCAGGAAGATGGCAGATGCCGTGGCCTGGGCACCTTTGATGCCTTCAGGGTGATTGTGGGTAATCTCGGTATAGAGCTTTGCCTTCTTAAGGACTTCTTCCAGGTTATCAAATGCGAAGCCCACAGGGCTGATCCTCATAGCTGAACCGTTGCCGAAGCTGTTGTACGGCTTGCCGTCATCATTTTGTGCCCACTGGCGGAACATGCCTCCATAGCCTGCCCGGGGGTAGCGGCGGTAATACTCCCGCATGAGTTTATCATAATTCCGACCGCTCAGAATAGCATCCGCGAGTGCAACAGTGAGCACGCTGTCGTCGGTGAACCTGCACCCTTGACTAAAGAGCGGGAAATCCTTGGTCTTGATCCTATGCCTCTCATAGACCGACCCGATGATATCCCCTGCAATGGCGCCGATCATAATAGCCCTTTTAACTTCTCTCTTATTCCACAGTAGATCATTCGCCACCCTTGATGGTGCGCCCAGTGTCGAGGTATTCATCCTTTAGTTGAAGAGAAAGGGCCTTTTCAATGAGGGTTCCGGCCTCATCATCCCGGCCCGTCTCGTGCAGGAGACTTGCGAGGTTGTTCATGATGTCAGGGTTCTGATTGTCCAACTTAAGGGCCTTGCGGTAGTACCCTTCGGCGACCTTGAGGTTGTTACGTTTATAGGCTATGTTGCCGAGGTTGAAATAAGGAATTGCCCAGTTACTCTGTTTATCAACGGCCTTCAGGTACTCTTTCTCAGCAAGATCGAGCATCCCCTTCTGCTCATAGATCACTCCGAGATCGATGTGCTCTTTTGCACTCAGGGGGTCATGCAAGACCACGATCCTGGGCATGGAGCAGGCTGTCAGTGCAAACACAAGGATAGCCGGCATCAGCGCCAGATGAGTAAGTATACGGAGCCTTCTTTCTTCCATATCTTTTCGAATTCATCATAGCCGAAGGGCTTGGAGGCCTCATAGCCCGTATGGGCAATGAAACCCTTGTCATCGAACCCAATAACCACAAGGTAGTGCGGCCGGGAGAATAACCAGAAGCCAAGGTCCACAAGCACAATTACCGGCCTTTTCTCCTTAAGGGAGGCCTTGATATCCTCCGTGGTCCCCCGGCCGAGCCGGGACTGGAATCCCTGGGACCTAGCGTAATTCTCCAGGTCGGTGATGAGCGCGCCTTTGAGCTTTTCAGTATAAACGGTTTTTGCGATGGTGCCCTGGTCCATGGCGAGTCCGTAATAAGCAAATACCGAGGCAAGTGACGCCGGGCCGCAGAAGTGCGACTCCTGCTTCACGAACGGGACGCCTTCGATCTCGAATGATCCCGGATCACCCGAGATAAGCAAGGTCAGGAGAATGATAGTCGTCAAGGCTGCTCATCCTGACGATAATGTCATGGTGCAGAAGCTTAAGGATTATGATGACGAGTATGATGATTATGAGGACTGCGATGATGACGCCCAGACCGTCGCCTCCTGCCAGAACGTCATTGGATGCCGCGGCCAGTGTGTGTATCTGGCCTGGGCTCATGGAAGGGAGCTTGGCTGCGACCTCTTCGGAGGTGAGGCCGTAGGCCCTTAGCTTCTCCTGCACCATCTTGGTCTCCAGGGCCTGTTGAATGGTGTTGATATCTTTCTGGAGGGTTTCGCCGGTTGTATGGGGAGAAGACCCGATGGAGGGGATCAGCGCCGCAAAGGCCGGTGAAGTAACAAAAAGCACCATATAAGCGGTTATAAATGTTGCAAGGACGCGGTTTCTCATCGTGGATATCATGGCTATCCTCCCTGGTTTTCTCCCCCTGATAATCCGCTTTGGCCAGGGTGTCAATCCCTGGTTGCGGGGGGGTAGCTTTTGGATTTGCTTGCTCATACCCGTAGAGATGAATCTGATCCTCTTCTTCATGGTAATCTAAAGTAATGAGCAGACTATAAGGTGCAAGGTATAAGACTTAAAACTTATAGCTCATGAAGGTGACACGGAAGGGCAGGTGAGGAAATTCCTTTGTCTCGCCCTCGATAAAACCGATCTTTGAATACCAGCGCTTCAACTCCGTGTGTTGTGCGATGATGCCGATGTCTACTTGGCCGGCACCGAGGGTCTTGGCCTTGATGATAACATTATTGACCAGGGCCCTGCCGAAGCCTTTTTTCCTTTGCTCGGGCAGCACGGACAGGCGCTCAAGATAGCAGACATCAGGGGAGGCCTGCTCTATGGCTACACATCCGACAGGCGTATCATCGTGCTCCACGATGTAGTAGACGACGCCCCTTAAAAGATCCTTTTCGATCCACTCCCTCGTGCAGTTTGACGGATGCCTGGGGCAATTTTCAAGGGTGAGGCCGAAGCGCTCGGCTACGTCATGATGAGAATCATGGATAAGAGAGTACAACAGGCTTGTATCTTTCAGACCGGCTTTTCTCATATGGATATTCGGATCCTTCATGTAACCCTTCTCATCATCGTATTCATAAGCCTTCCGGGCATATGAATCATATACCTCCCATGCCCATCCTTCCTCTGCCAGGGCATCATGCAGTTCGTCCGGATGGTGTCGGTAAGTGGTATTCGATCTTGCTGGATTCTATTATTATAGATAATTGAATATTGTGCCACACCCAATTATATATGAGCTTTCCCCGCATGCGGATATGAGGGACATGGTATCATGCCGGTTATGTAAATGAATATACGATCGGGTCAAAATGATCGGAAGGGCGAGGTAGGATTTGACTCTATTACAGGCGATAGTATTGGGATTGGTACAAGGGCTGGGGGAGTTCCTGCCGATATCGAGTTCCGCTCATCTGGTATTGGTTCCCTGGCTTTTCAGATGGTCGGACCCGGGGCTTACCTTTGACATCGCCCTGCACATCGGCACGCTTGTGGCTGTGGTTATCTATTTTTGGAAAGATTGGCTTCGGCTCATAGCGAGTGGATTCAGCGATGCCGGGAGTAGAGAAGGCCGCTTGTTCTGGTACCTGGTCCTGGCCAGCATACCGGGTGCTGTAGCAGGCCTTCTGTTGGAGAAAAAGGCTGAAACCGTGTTCAGGTCCCCTCTTCTCATCGCGGGCATGCTGATCGGGATGGGTATTCTTCTGTACTGGGCGGACCGGAGAAGCGCCAAGAATATCGAGGAGGGCAACATCTCTTTGGAGGCGAGCATAATAATCGGCATATCCCAGGCACTGGCCATTATCCCCGGGGTATCCCGGTCGGGTGTTACCATGACTGCGGGGTTGATGACAGGCCTGACCAGAAAAGCCGCAGCCAGATTTTCATTCCTGCTGTCCACACCCATTATCTTTGGTGCGGCCATGGTAAAACTTCCGTATGTCATTTCACACCCGGCGATGATTACCATGGATTTCATCATGGGGATGCTGGTCGCGTGTATTATCGGTATCGCAAGTATAGGATTTTTACTGCGCTATGTCCTGACAAAGGATTTTCTTCCCTTTGTCTGGTACAGGCTATTCTTAGGCGGCCTCGTTATCGTGGTTGCCCTGATGCGGTAGTCCTATTTCTTTTCAAAAGGGTTATATCCCGGCTCTCTGTACAGGGTGTCTTTTTTATCAAGGATGTCCGGCCGATAGACCTTCTCGGCCCATTCTGCAGGCGCCACATCTTCGAAGGCTACGGATACGGCCTTTTCTTCACACTGTGCTATGGTGACCACATCCTTTACAATCTGGTCTGCAAGCTGCCTTTTAACCTGCTCCGACCTGCCGGAGTAAAGTTTGACAATAATGTGGGGCATGGTTTTCCTCCTCTGGTTGATCTTTTTATACTGGTTCTTGGCTGCAGGAAAGCGAAGTTTGATTGATCAAAAAACCAAGTGCCCGAGACCGGACTCGAACCGGTACAGGACTAAGTCCCGAGGGATTTTAAGAGCGTTAACCCATTGATATCAATAGCCTGTAAAAACGCTCCAGTAAAGGATTTCAAAGAGTTATCGGAAATGGCATATTGGTAGAAGTTGGGTGGAATCGGGTCAAGTTTATTTGTCGTGGGCACTAAATAGGCACACTCCTTTCTTCAGGGCTCTTTTCATCTCCAATATTCTGTTACATTATGTGGGCACTTATCATTATGTGCCTACACAATGTAACATATTTGAACACTCTTGACTTCTATATCACTAAGTGATATAGATGAATGTCAAATGGTATTCTATTGCAAAACAAGGCATTTCTCAAGATGGGCTGCAAAGGCGGGAATACGAGATAAAGTATTGATCTCAGCTATTCGAGAAATACAAGAAGGGTTGTTTGATGCAGATCTGGGTGGCGGAATCATTAAAAAGAGGGTTGCGCTTCCTGGTAGAGGAAAGAGAGGCAGTACAAGAACTTTACTGGCGACCAATCGGGACAACCGTTGGTTCTTTGTTTTCGGCTTCGAGAAAAATGAAAGGGATAACATCACGAGTAAGGAACTGGAAGCACTACGAGCATTAGCCGCGGATTTGCTCCGATTGACTACCAAGCAGATGATTGAGGCAATTCAGCAAGGATCGCTGGTGGAGGTACACGATGAAACATAAAAGCAGAATTTTCGAAGCTGTACATGAAACGGCTCAGGATCTCCATGCACTTGGTTTTATAGACAAGCGGTCTTTACGGTCCTATGATGCGCTTTGCATTGAACCGGTCCCCCAATATAACGCTGAACAGATACGTAAGTTGAGGGGTCGCTACCGATTGAGCCAAGCAGTACTTGCATCTATGCTCAATACCAGTCTTTCAACAGTTCAGAAATGGGAGATCGGCGAGAAACATCCAAGTGGACCATCCCTTAAACTGCTCAACATCTTGGATCGCAAAGGGATTGAAGCTCTGATATAAAAATTTGCATTAGCTGCAATTTGATCTGACAAAGAGAAATAAAGACCACCACATAATCTGACATTATATCCTTTCGATATCTTAAGAAGATC
>CAWKAM010000035.1:0-14082 GCA_963847605.1 uncultured delta proteobacterium
TAACTCATTCGACCTGGTGATAACCGACATAAATATGCCGAACCTGACGGGTGAAAAGCTTGCCCTGAAACTTATGTGGAAACCGTCAGAAAGTCGCTTGATGCAGGGATAAAAGAGTCTGCAGGCTGCTTGGATATTGAATTTTTGTTCCGGTCATTATCGAGTCTTTAGCAGACATCGAAGGCTGGCATGAGTTGAATACTCGTTCTTGTGGTTCAGTATGAAAAAGTATATGCTCTGTTTTCTTCACATTTGTACTGAATCTATCCTGCCCTTTACAAATATTTACCGTTCCCTTGTAAACGATGCATCTCAACGGTCGTCTTAATAGGCAATTTGAAAAAATTATGTATGAAGGAGGAACTATGAAAGGTAAATATTTAGAAGAAACCAATACACCGAGGGTTCTCATCGGCATACTCATATGCTTGGCATTATTCTTTATGGCTGTGCAGGTCCAGGCAAAGGACATGCCCATGGGCAAGTGGTGGAATTGGCCGAAGCTGGCTACTGCCCTGAACCTCACAAGCGACGACATGCAGGCTCTAAATAATCTGTACGCTCAGAACCACGACACCATGTCGGCTCTGGCAAGCTCTCTGAAAAAGGAACACCTTAAACTGGAGGGCATCCTTGAGGAAAACCCGGTGGATCAAACGGCTTTGAATAACCAGTTCAGTCAGGTTGAGGCGGTGAAGCAGAATCTCGACAACGCACATCTCCAGTATATGCTCGGGGTGAGAAACATCCTCGGTCCTGATCGCTTTAAACAGTTTTTCGTCAAGTTCCAGGAGATGAGGAAAAAGAGACACGGCAAGGCCGATCATGGCGACTGGAGTAAAAAGAATAATCAGAACCAGTAAGGCCGATCTCTCAGCGGGGAATGTGTTGGTGGGATATCATGAATGAGGGGGGGGGGGACGCTTCGGTCCCCCCCATAACTCCATCCAAGGCATTCATTCCTCATGACAAACCATAATATGCATTGCAAAGGGTCTTGAAAAAGCCTGTGCCTCCTTGATTAAACTGCGCTCATATGAGAATTCAACTGATTGAGGTATCGCCTGAAACGGCCTTGTTCAACTCATCGATGACGTTGGACATCACCTGCTTAATGTCATTTTGTGTTCCACTGGTTCCATGATGATGCCCATGGTGATGCTTTGTTGAAACCGCACCTTGCTGTGTGTATTGATCAGAGTTGGATGAACTTGGGGGCTTCAGTTGTGATATATCCCCACCATTTGCGACATTCTGGAACTTTGTGGCCAGGTCGGAAAGGGTCTGTGCCTCAAAACCGCTCTTTCCCTGAGCTGCACTCTGTAGCTCGCTAGCTATGTTGGTGAGGACCTGTTTGAACTTGTCGGGGTCTGATTGCTGCAACTGCTGAAGTTGGCTGAACAACTGCGATGCTTGTGAGACATTGACCGAATCACCCTGAGATGAGCCGACCTCACCAGTCGCAGTCGCTTGAGAAGTAGCCGTATCGGATCCTGCTAACTGGTTGACGGGCATCATGCCATACAACATATAAAGGCTCATCGATGAATCGTTCCCATTGATCCCATTTGTGTTCATGTTTCACCTCCTGGGTGGTTCGATTTAGTTTTTATTCCACCAATATTCTCACTATCGGAGTTCATATAATGATATTCCTGTTAATATTTTTGTTAGTTGTGTAAAGATTTGTAAAGAAACATGGTTTATTGCACTTTTCCCTGATGCAATTGCTGAGATTTATGTAAACTACTTACAAATATCTTTTAACGAGACAAGGGAGTTTCCCATGCTGCATGTACTCGTAATAGATGATGATGTTGAGTTGTGCGGATTGCTTGAGGAATACCTGGCACCTGAAGGTTTTCAAGTTGAGAGCACCCATGACGGAGAATCGGGGCTGGAAAAGGCTTTCAAGGGTAATTACGACCTTATTGTGCTTGATGTGATGTTGCCTGTTGGAAATGGTTTTGAGGTGCTGCGCCATATTCGCGCACAAGTAAATACACCAGTCGTTATGTTAACAGCCCGTGGCGATGATGTAGACAGGATCATAGGATTAGAGATGGGTGCAGATGACTATGTGCCAAAACCCTTCAACCCTCGCGAATTACTCGCGCGTATACGTGCCGTACTGAGGCGGGTAAAACAGGAATGGCAAGAGAGAACATTGCCGCAGATACCTGAAGAACTTAAGGTAGGTGATGTGAAAATGGATATGAGAACACGCGAAGTAATCCGTTCAGGTGAAAAGATTGATCTCACCTCTGTCGAATTTGGTCTTCTTGAAATCTTGTTACATAAGGCAGGGCAACTCGTATCGCGCGAAGAGTTAATGCATGCAGTGCTTGGCCGCTCACTTTCTCCATATGACCGCAGCATAGATGTACACATCAGCAAGCTGCGCAAAAAGCTCGGTCATGAAGTATCGGGTAAGGAGCGAATAAAAACAATACGCGGTGTAGGCTATCTTTATGCCCCTACACCTCCATCTGACCATGGCTCATAAGGCGAATATTCCAAGAAACCATCATGCCAAAGCTGAATATTTTCATAAAAATCTATCTCTGGTTCTGGATTGCAACAACGCTTATTGTAGGCACTTTGATAAGTTTTGACCGTCTGACCCAATCAGGGCCGATGATCCACCATTTGCAGAACACCATCGGTGTTACTTTGTCCCTGTATGGTCAAATGGCTGCAGATTATGATCTACATGGCGATCATGCAGCCTTGGCGAAACTCACTGACCAATTAAAAAGCTCGTCCAGGATCGATGCGTACGTGCTCGATGCTAATAATCAAGAGATCGGTAAGCGCACATTACCCCCTGAAGCCAAGGCCCTCCTGGGGCAATCCAGGCAAAGCGGAAAAACTGAATCTTTATTTTTAAAAGATAGAGTGCTTCTGGCAATGACTATAAATGCAAACAACGGCCGTCTCTTCGGAGTAGTCGGGATCATG
This sequence comes from uncultured delta proteobacterium, assembly GCA_963847605.1. Taxonomy (GTDB): domain Bacteria; phylum Desulfobacterota; class Desulfomonilia; order UBA1062; family UBA1062; genus MWEI01. The sequence continues at coordinate 2,962 of CAWKAM010000035.1, forward strand.
CCGCGACATGCCTTCAATCCTTTTCATGGAAACACTACCTTGCTGGTGTTCCATATATTTATCATTCTTTTCCTGTCAGGAGGTGTCTGTTATTGGCTTGCCCGCTATCTGACCTCACCTCTTATAAAACTGCGGGAGGCAACACGAAGGTTTGCCGCAGGTGAGCTGTCTGTAAGAATCGGCAAAGATATTGCGAGAAGGAAGGATGAACTCACTGAGCTGGCAAAAGATTTTGACCAGATGGCAGAGCGCATCGAATCGCTCATGACCTCACAGCGGCAATTGCTCGGTGATATCTCGCACGAACTCCGCTCGCCGCTGGCCCGGCTCAATGTAGCCCTGGAGCTCGCACGGAGGCAGACCGGACCTGAAGCTGAAAACCATTTAAACCGTATTGAAAGGGAAGCGAGATTACTCAATGAGATGATCGGCCAGGTGCTCACACTCACTCGTATCGAAAACGATATCGAGGGCATACAATCATCTCCTGTTGACCTAAAGCGCCTTGTTCAAAAAATCACCGTCGATGCAAATTTTGAGGCTCAGAATTCTTGCCACATAGTACTGCATGTCGACAGTCTAGAGTACATTATATCGGGCAACGAAGAATTACTACGACGTGCTATTGAGAATGTTGTCCGCAATGCCATCAACTATACCCATGAGAATACGGATGTAGATATCATACTTCAACGAGTCATGCATGATGCGATATCATATGCCGAAATCAAGGTTCATGATCATGGTGATGGGGTCTCAGAATCAGAACTCCCTTATCTGTTTCATCCGTTCTACCGGGTGTCGGATGCCCGCGATCGAAAGACCGGGGGATCAGGACTTGGTTTAGCCATCACGGAACGTGCCGTGAGGCTTCATCACGGCAACGTGAGTGCCTCTAATGCTGCAGATGGCGGTTTAGTTATTGTTATAGCGTTGCCATTAAGTGGGGATCACTGACAAAATGATGTCGCCGAATAATTTTGGCCGAAGAACGTTGTAATAGAGTACCCTACAGATAGCCCCTATCGGGTAGCCCCTATGGTAGCCGCTACAAGGGGGGTCGTAAAGATCCGTGGGCCTGTATGTGCAGGCATAAGATCTGTATAGATGGAATGTATGCTTAAATTGGAGTTTACTTAAGAGGTATATTCATTGTGAGCCCATATACCTGTTCTTTCTGCCCTGAGGGTGTGGTGTAGGAGTAATACACCGGGTGTATCTCATAGACGCCAAACGCAAGTCCGCAGAAAAGGCCGATTGAAGCGCCCTGAAGGATGCGAATGTAATGATCGCCGGGGTGGTTCGTGAAAGGAAGCGTTGCGGCACCTGCCAGCGCACCGATACCGGTCCCCCAGAGGCAATCCTGGAGGACCACTTCCAGAGTTTGGGCGGCCTGGGACTGCCCAGGCAGCATGAAGAACGAAAGGCATAACACAATTATGATCAAACCTTTCTTCATATCTTCTCCTTTTTATGGTGTTTTCTTTAACCAGTGTTTAATGCCTAGTCCGGATTTCCTCTTATTCACCGTTTTGTCGGCAATGGCTTCCATTATGATCTCGACCGGGTCCAATGCAGGGAGGTTGGTGAAATGTCCGAGCTGCATGCGGCACGCACCGCAATCAGCCACCACCGCATCCACATGTAAGTCTCGAATTTGTGCAGATGCAATCTCCCCAAGCTTGTGAGATACGGTCTCATTGCGCTTTTTGAAGCCGTAGGTACCTGCCAGGCCGCAGCAGTTCTCATCGAGCACAAAGCATTCAAGCCCATCGATCTGCTCAAAGATCTTAGCAGCGGGGTAGCCGATCCCGAGGGCCCTCAAATGGCATGGTATATGATAAGCGATCTTTCTCTCCAAGCGTCCCAGCGGTACCTTCTCATTATCCTCCTGCATAAGTGAGAGCAGATACTCATTCACGTTATAGGTGTTCTCTGCAATCTTTTTCCCACCCGGTGCCTCCAGAACACCTGAGTAGTCCTGCATCAGGGTCAGTCCGCAGGAGGTGCAGGCATACACTACATCGAACCCCCTGTTGATGTACGATGTCAATACTACTGCGTTTTTATGTGCGTATTTCTTCGCCATGTCAACGTCGCCGTTCCCCAGCGCCGGAAGCCCACAGCAGGTTTGACGCGGCATGACGACCCTGCACCCCATGGATACCAACAGATCCCTGATCTTCCTGCCGATGTCAGGCCTGTTGAAGCTCAAATGGCACCCGTAAAAGAAGGCCACTTTCCTGCCCTTGCCTTTTCTCCTTCTGCCCCTTTCTAAATTGATAAATCGGAATTCGGGAAGATCAGGTTCCCTGGAGACCCCCAGCAGGTTCAACACGCTTTTTATCACATTCCAGGAAGCCGTCTTATTTGCAAGCGGGGCGAAGGTGGATCCTAAGGCGTTTAGATGATAAGCGTTGGCGAACAGGTGGGCGGTAAAGGGGCTTATGTGCTCTGCTCCATACTTGAGCTGGGCTTTGAGGATAATCTCGGCTACCTCCACGCCATAGGGGCAGGCAACCTGGCACCTCCGGCACTGGCAGCAATACTTCACCCACTGGTCTACGGACTTCTCGCCGTCCAGACGGAAGCGCTGTGCATCCGGGCCGGATTGTTTGGGCCCGGGGAAACGGGGCTCCACCTTATAGACCGGGCAGTTCTCCACACAGATGGTGCAGCGTACACAGTGCTCAAAGCTCATGTGAGCATCCTCTCACACATCTTTGCGGCCTTCAGTCCTGTGGCCAGCGCAAGTCCATGGCCGCAGTGGTACTTCATGATCTCACTGCCGGCCAGGATGCTCCCGCATACAAAGAGGTTCGTGCTGTTGCCGTGTATCGGCCTGAAGGAGGCATCCACCTCTATACCGGCCTCTTCAATGGGGTGGCCTGCGTTAAAAAAGTCGTTCCGAAACCAATCCTTTCTGGGTCCGGGTATATGTACAGGTATGCCGAACACCGTCTCGTGGACCGAATCCCTTGTGGCGAAGAGTCCGCCGCTCACGAAGGATCCTGTTGCCAGGATGAATACTCGCCCCTGCACGCGCGTAGCCCTTCCCGACGTGGCGAGTGTCACCGCCTCCACGATGTTTCCGTGGCGCTCAACACTGCTGATAGGCATGCCCCAGAAGACATCGCCGCCTCTGTGCTGCAGGGCGGCCTTGAGTGAGCGGAAGAGCCTAAACCCCGGGATGGACGGCGGGAGAGTCGGGATCTCGAACACCTCTCTGCCGATTCGCAAAGAGATCGCTTCCATGACAGCCACAGGATTATTTAATCCCAGCACGGCCGGCAAGGCCACCTTGCCTGGGGGGAGCTCAAGCCCTGCAAGCCATAAGGCAAAGTCCTCGGCAAAGCCTTTTTCCTCGAATCGGGCTGCGATAGCCAGCGTCGAGGACACACCGGCATCATAGAGGGAAAAGCCGGTATTCTTGAGCTTTGATGTAATATAGGAGGGGTAAAAGTCTTTAATCCCCTTAAATGATATCACGTGCACATATTCGTCCCTGCACCCATGGGAAGCCGCCATGGTGTGGGGGACGAGACAGGTGGTCTTGAAGGTGCCGATAGGGGTAAGGATCTCCCGGTTCTTTCTGATCGTTCCCACATAAGGGATAGAACTGTCTGCCATGACCTCCTTGAACAGTTTGTATGCCTCCTCAACGCCTTTCTTTCCTACTAAGCGGTATGGGTGAGCCTCGGGCAGGCCGCCGAATCCATCCAATGGGTTTGAGCCCCTTGAGGAGAGCACGTCGATGCAGCCTGTTGAAAGGCAGCACACCGGGTCTCCGCGCGATATAAGGGCTGTTGTGAACCCTTTTCCAGTCAGGTAGATGGATGCCATGAGCCCGGACATCCCTCCGCCGATGACAACCACATCATGCATATGTGAGCTCACTTACCTGCTCTCCATGTTGAGGATGCCTACGTAGATGCTCTCGATGAGCTGCTCCTCGCGGAGTTGGTCACCCCACAGTGCCGGCCTGATCCCTTTGAACCTCCTCTGGAGAAACTCTTTCAGGATCTTGAGTGACGCCTCAGGGCTTACCCTTCCGAGTTCCTGCATGATGCCCAACGCCCGGAAGGTGCAGAATCCTCCCTGGCAGGGGCCCATGCCCAGCCGGGTCCTGTGCTGGATGTCACCCACATAATGGGTGCCCATGGTATTGATGGCATGCTCCACGGTGTTGCGGGAGACGAGTTCGCATTCGCATATAATGTCATCCATGTTGGAGAGCCTTTTGGACAACGGGTAGCCGCTGAGCTCATCCTGGCCCTCCAGAGACAGCTCTGCAGTCCTGCATTTCATTTTCAACCCGAAGCGCTCCATGATGACATCCACCATCTTCTCGGCCATGAGGCGATAGGTGGTAAGCTTGCCGCCCAGAATACTGAACATGCCGTTTTCGTGGTCGATGATTTTGAAGCCGCGAGAAATGGACCTTCCGTCCTGGCCGGAGGCCTTAAGCAGGGGTCTCACGCCGGTGTAGGCCCTTATAAGGCGGGTGCTTCCGAAACTGGGGATCATCTGCTCGGCCTCGCCGGCCACGATATCCACCTCGGCCGAGTCGATCTCCAGTACGTCAGGATCTTCTATGGGGATGGACGTGGTGCCTGCGAGGCACACCGCCTCGTTCGGTACGATGATGTCCCCGTCGGAAGGAGGGCGAAGCCTGTTTATTACCATATTGGTGAGCCTGTGGTTCGAGACGATGAGGCTGCCCTTGGACAGGGTCATGGGGACCTCTGAGCCGCCCAGGCGGGCGACGCGATCGCCCCAGGCGCCGGTGGCATTGATGATGATCCGCGCCCTGATCTCCTTGATCTGTGAAGTGAGGCGCTCCCTTGCCTTCACCCCTACGCACACACCCTTTTCCTTGATGATCTCAATGGCCTCATGGTGGGTGAGTATGGCGCCACCCCTGTGACGCGAGGTATAGGCATTCAGCATGCAGAGCCTGAACGGGTCGATGGAGCAGTCAGGCACCACGATGGCCTCTTCCATAGCAGGGTTCAGGTTCGGCACCAGGTCAAGGGCCTTGCTCGGAGAGAGAACGGTGGTGGCGATGCCCATTTCATCGCAGCCTTTTAAGAACCTGTCCCGGTATCGTTTGGAGTCTCCAGGCAGGCGCACGAACAGGCCCCCGGTAGTCTCAACGCATTTCTGGGCGATCTTCCTCAAGATAGTATTCTCGGTGATGCATTCATGGGCCGCTTCACTGTCGTTCACCACATAGCGGCCCCCGCTGTGGAGAAGGCCGTGACAGGCACCCGTGGCACCGGAGGCGAAGTCACCCTTTTCGACAAGGTAGTGGTGCACACCCCGCAGAGCCAAGTCCCTTGCGATCCCGCAGCCGGTAGCACCGCCTCCGATGATGATGACGTCGGTCTTGATGGACACGCTGATCCTCTACATCACTTTTTTTTGAGTACCTTATACATAGTACATGTTTGAATGCAACCCGGCATTAGTCCCCCCTCCCCATAAAAACATGAGGAGAGCGTCAGGATGAGGGGGCCCTGGGCGTATTAGATAAGTTCACTCTCTACTATGTCCACCAGCTCCGAGGTAATGCCCGGGAGCGCCGAGCTCGCCCGGGACCAGCTCGGAATGAAGTGGACCACCAAAGGGTCTTCCATGAATTCCATGGTGGCGATCTCCAGACCCTTGGTAAATGTCTCCACGGCAACTTCCTCGGAGTGCCTGTCGAACAGCAGCCCGTTTATGGCTGCATCGTCCTCGTAGAACCTGATCATATCCTGGGCGATAAGCTGGTAGGCCACCTTCAATGACCTGAACGCGGCTTCGCTAAAGGAGATGCCTTCTGCAGCCAAGGCATGGAAAAGTGTACAGGCGATGTCGATGCACATCTTATGGAGGCCCTTGCTGGGGTCTTTATCCGAGAGTTCCAGGTGGGCGTGCTCGTATTCGATGGAGAGGTCCACCTGGCAGATTCGCCTCTGGGCACAGTTGCGGTATACCTCTTCCAGCATGCCTATCTCCAGGCCCCATGAGGCGGGCATTCTGCTCACGCGCATGAGGTCGGAAGTTCCGGCGAACTCACCGGAGATGGGATAGCGGAACGAGTCCAGATACTCCAGGTAGGGAATCTTCCCCACGGCAGACTTCAGAGCCCTGATGAGCGGAATCACGAACAGACGCATGACCCTGCCATGGAGCCGGTTGGTCACACGGGCATAATAGCCTTTTGCGAACTCATACTCCATGCTCGGATGCACCAGCGGGTAGATGAGCCTGGCCAGGAGTGAGCGCTCATAGGTGAGGATATCGGAGTCGTGTACTGCAATCACCTCTGTGTCTTTCCGTGCATGGATATACCCTACGGCCATCCACAGGCTTCTTCCCTTGCCGCTGGCTGTATCCACCAGCCCCTCGGTCCACAGCCGTGAGTAGAAAGACTCCATTGAAGGTGAGTTGTTCCAGATGATCGCCGTTTCCTGGGGCAGGGCTGAAAAGAATTCTTTTGTCTTTAGATAGCCGTCCTCGCCTGCGCCGTCCAGGCTTACTACGATCCTCAGCAGGTAGTCTGCGCCTTTCAGGTGCTCAACAATCCGTGGCAACGCAGTGCCTGTGATCTCGGTATACTGGCAGGGCAGGATCAGCGAGACGGGCTTGAACCGCACATACTGTCTCAGCTCGTCCTCTATCCTCTCAAGCTTCACCGAGCTGATCTGGTGAAGAGTGGCAATACGCCCGCATTGAAAAAAATCACTCATGACCCCTTCCTTATCAATCAATCCCAGCAAACTAAGGCTTCATGGTGCCCTCATAATGATACGCAAGAATGATAATAATGTCCAGATGATAGGATAAATGACGTTTCATAGATATGTTTGGTGGGTGAAGCGAAGCGAACCCCGCAATAAGAATCTCTCATTCATGGAGGCAGGTGTGCCGAAAGAAATTGCAGAATCGAGGAAGCGGGCAACAATATCCTCCACTATGTGAACCTGCCGTTCCACGAAGCGGGGCACATCTTCTTCAGGCTCTTTGGTGAATTTTTCACTGTTCTGGGCGGGAGCCTGTTCCAGCTTATAATGCCGCTTATCTGCTGTGTTGTGCTTCTCTTTTTAATACAAGGGACCCATTCGGGGCATCAATGGCCTTGTGGTGGTTCGGCGAGAACTTTATCGACATGGCCCCTTACATCAACGATGCCCGTGCACTTAAGTTGACGCTCCTGGGTGGAGTGACCGGTAAAGACAGGCCCGGCTTCCATGACTGGGAAAACATCCTCGGTACACTCGGCATGCTCTCCTATGACCATGCAATCGCTTCAGCCGCCATGTGGCTCGGCCTGATATGCATGATCACAGCCTGCGCCTGGGCGGGTTTCCTGCTCTTTAAGGAATTATCAGTGCTGAAGCAGGGGAGACCCTCCTGATGGGAATTACTCCAGAGCCAGTGTAGACTATAGTAAGAAAGCTCCGTTTGATCATACAAAATCTGGACCAATGATTTATCGCAGGAATATTCAGTCTCTCCGGAGCATAATGTTCTTATAGTAATCATTACTTCATCTTGTTCATCGACGAGTAAATTTTATGTTTAGAACTATTCAATGTCGTTAAAGGATTGCTCATGGCACATTATCTTCACTATTATTGAAAGCTTACTCGATCCCAAACCTTATGAACTCAGCACATTCAGCAGTACAATTAGCTCATGAAGTACCCCGGGACTTAGTGCGCATATCGAGCTTAATGCGCAAGATGTAAGAGACGAAACAAGTGTCTCAGAAGACTAGGTGGAGATATGAAAGCACTCCAGGAATTGACCACCACTCGACATCACGGCAAAGGGCGAGTAATGGCAGGGTGAAGTATTCAGGATTGCATCCTATCGGTGCAACTGATGCGAGGATTGTCATGACTCTAGCCAATGAACTCAGGAGGAGGGGCGGAGGAATCGGCGTCTGCGGCATCTGTCCCGGTCATGCTCAAGGGGATTCCATATTGATCAAGGTAGAGAAGTAGGATGGTGCCTCCCCATATACACGTAAGAAAATATGAGAGGAAGTAATTATGACGATAAAGACATTTGGTGTTATCGGTGCAGGTCAAATGGGCTATGGCATTGCCTAGGTTACCTGGAATCCCTGAAAAAGATTTTTCAATCATGCAACCGTCCGTTAGGTGTGGTTGTAAGTCAGCTTGTATTTCGCCGCCTTACGCACTAGAGCCGATTGGCTGATTCCCAAATGGGCGGCAGCCTTTCTCGTCGTACCGAATTCCCGCAAGGCATTGAGAATGATTTCTTTTTCAAAATGCGCTACGGCAGGTTTATATTTCATTTCCTGGATATAGGCCGGCAGGTCATTGGGGGACTCATTACCGTTAAAATCAACAAGTTCTATATGATCAATCAACTCATCCGAACAGGTAATCATACTTCGTTCAACAATGTTCTCTAGTTCTCGGATGTTACCGGGCCAATCATATTTCAATAATTCAGGAAAGATTTTTTCATCGAAACGCTTGTTCAAGTCATATTTCTTATTGAACAGTTGGGTAAAATGAAAGACTAAATCAGGAATTTCCTCTTTTCTTTCCCGCAGAGGAGGAATCGTGATTGGCACGACATTCAGCCGATAAAAAAGATCTTTACGGAAAAGGTTCTGCGTCACCATGTCCCAGAGGTCGCGATTAGTGGCGGCGATGATGCGGACATCGATTTTCGTAAGCGTATTCCCTCCCAGTTTTGCGATTTCTTTTTTCTGAATCGTCCGTAAGAGCTTAGATTGCAGTGCCAGAGGCATTTCACCGATTTCGTCCAAAAAAATCGTTCCGCCGTTTGCCGTTTCAAACGCGCCGATTTTTCCTTTTTTGTTTGCACCAGTAAACGCGCCTGGGTCGTATCCGAATAGCTCCGATTCCATGAGACTCTCGGGAATTGCAGCACAATTAATAGAAATCATGGGTCTTTCTTTTCTGAGGCTGTTTTCGTGGAGCATCTCGGCAATGACATCTTTGCCAACGCCCGATTCGCCGAGGAGTAGCACCGTTACATCTATTTTGCTGAGATTCATGACCAGCTTGATCAAGTCTTTTGATTTCTGCGTTTTGGCGATGTATTTGTTCGATTTCATGATCTGCAATTGTTCTTTATAGTGTTGACTTTCGTTTTCAGCCTTCTCCAGCTGTTTTTTGAGACGGTTTAACTCCGTTATGTCGCGGACATTATGCACAATCCGAATAATATTGTTATGATTGTCCGGAATCGGACTGCTCGTAACCAGGATAGTCTTTCCTGTGTTGACTTCTTGTGAAATGGTGATGGGCTCTCCCTTGAGAATATCAAGGAGAGGGATATCCTGTTTGAATATACCGCCCTCAAAGAGCTCCTTCATGGTTTTGTGGATCAATTCTTCTTTTTTGATTCCCGTGATCCGCACAAATGCATCGTTTACGCGTAGAATTTTTCCAAAATTGTCCGTCAGGTAGATGCCATCAAAGGACGATTCGATGATGGTATCCAGTTCCCCTTTCAATTCTTTCGTATATTTCAATTCTTCCGATATGTTTTCAAAATCAGATATATCCTGGATAATGGCGACGGCGCCGACTGCTTCATTTTTATGCCTTAATTGACTGATGTTGGTTATCAGAATTCTGTCATTAAAAAAAAGCTTGTCGCCGAATATCGTCTGGCCTGTATCCATGACGTCCTTCATTTTCAGGGCCAGGTAAATATTTGGTATGGACTGTCCCAAGATGTCTTTGCTTAATAGATTCAACATTCGCTTTCCGGCGGCATTGATAATCTGGATATGAAGATCTTTGTCGATGGAGATAATGCCGCTATGGGCGGATTGGAGAACCGTTTGCAATTCTTCATGCAGCATGAGCACGGAACTGAAGCAGGCCCGGACGGTATCCGAAAGGGTAACAAGGCCGGCGATTCGTCCGTTTTCCACAACGGGGAGGCTGCCGATGGGGATTCTAAGCAAAGGAAGGATGTTCTCTTGAGGCGTTGTAACCTCTGGATTGATTTTCATCACATCGCGAACGCAGGTACTTAGGGCACCTCCCTTATTGATTTCTCTTAAGGCCAGTTTCTGGGTAACGACGCCGATAATGACACTGTTGTTATCAACAATTGGTACGGTATCTATATTATTTTCAGCGATTATTTTTATGGCATCGGACAGCTTGGCATCTCCTTTCAACGCAATGGGATCTGCCCGCATGAAATCCTTCACTTTGAAATTCATTCCCGGATATCCGATTCCGGTTTCATTGAAAAAATCCTTGACCTGCTCCAGAAAATCTCTAGCGGTAAGATTGAGTTTCATGGCCTTTCTTCCCTTCAATCTTGATTGTTCTTCTTATAATATCAGTCCTTAACATCTCTTGATGCTAAAGAGAATCAATAATTGGTGATTGATTACAAATAGCATCAGATATTGGCTATATGAGTCTGAAGCGATTCAAAACGGCCAATCATTAGGGCTTTTTATCAGCGGATTTTGCCAGCCTTATTAAATAATTATGTATTTAAATCAATAAGATAAAGTTGTAATTAAAATTATCATCGGAGTTGTGGCACAGTCTTCGCAGCCAAACTCGTCATATCAACAAAGTTTTATAACCCTCGTCATTAGCTGTGAGGAGAACTTTGCCCCCGGAGCGGACATTAAAGAGATGATGAATATGGGTCCTGAGGAGGCGTGAGGATTCTACTTCAATAAGACGTATGCGAAGATTGAAAACCTTCTCATCCCCACCGCCATGTCAGAGTATGCCTATGGACCTCAAGTCGGGGATGGCGCTAGAGGAGTTGGCCTGGTCGTGTCTATATGTCACAAAGGATCAGAAGGAAGGAATGAGGGCCTTTGCGGAGAAGAGAAAACCGGAATTTATAGGAAAATAAATACTTATAGCGAAAGGGCAATCTTATGGATTTCAATTTGACGGATGAACAAGAGGCGCTGAGGAAAACGGCACGTAAATTTTCAGAACAGGAAATAATCCCCTGCATTCAAGAGTATGACGACAAGGAAGAATTCCCCTGGAAGATCATCAGTAAAATGCATGACGTCGGGCTCATGGCGACAGGGGTTCCAGAGGAGTATGGTGGGCCGGGGATCGATATGGTCGG
>CAWKAM010000036.1:0-114539 GCA_963847605.1 uncultured delta proteobacterium
AGACTCGATCCAACAATTCGCTCCAGCCGACGCGATAAAGCGCGCGGCTGAGCTCCCCCGCTAGCAATAGTGTTGCTATAAATCTTGACAATCGGTCTTATTATGGTACCATATAAAGACCGGAGGTGGTGAAATGAATATTTCAAAAGATATCAAACCTATCACCTTTCTTAAATCGAGAGCAGCCGATTTGCTCAAGCAAATAAACGAGACTCACCGACCAGTTGTCATTACTCAGAATGGAGAACCAAAAGCTGTATTACAAGATCCTGAAAGTTATGAGAATATGAGAAATGCCATTGGCATACTGAAGTTGATCTCCCAAGGAGAAGAGGATATTAAGAAAGGAAAGTCAAAATCTCAACAGGAAGTTTTTGCAAATATTGAGAACATTTTGAAAAAAAAATGAAATGAAAAAAGTATATGAGGTCATATGGTCGGAGACATCAGAGAAAGATCTCATAAGCATCATAGAATACATTGCCATGGACAGCCCCTCTATTGCCTATGAAAAATTCAAGGAGATCAAAGAAAAGGCATCAAACCTTTATAGTTATCCTGATCGAGGTCGCGTCGTCCCTGAATTTCTAGAGCAAGGAATCATCCAGTATCGTGAATTAATCGTTTCTCCATGGAGAATCATCTACAGGATATCGATAAAAAGTGTTTATGTTCTGTCTGTGTTGGATTCACGACAGAACGTTGAAGATATCCTTTTGAAAAGATTAATCAGTTCAAAGCTATAAACCTGCCAACAATGGCATCCACCGGACGGCTTTCAGCCGCCGTTGTTCCGTGACGTTGGGTCAAAGGAAGGAGATAAGAGAATGTTTAGAAGAATAGTATGTTTTGCGGGGAATTAGGGTCCGAGACGTTTTTTCATAGGTGACATCAATATGGATGATCTTACTATCCGTCACGTAGAACCATCTGATTTCCGGCCTGTCATCTCTGTGCTGAATGACTGGTGGGGCGGCCGGAATATGAGCGATATGCTCCCGAAACTCTTCTTTGTTCACTTCCGTGAGACAGGCTTCGTGGCTGAAAGTGGAGGAAAGATCGTCGGGTTCCTCATAGGTTTTTTATCACAGACTTTTCCGGATCAAGCTTATATACACTTTGCCGGGGTTCACCCTGATTATCGAAGGAGAGGATTGGCGGGCAATCTCTACGGGCATTTTTTTGAGATTGCCCGGAACCACGGCTGCAGAGTCGTCCACTGCGTAACCTCACCGGTTAACAAAGCTGCAATCGCATTTCACCTTCGGATGGGGTTCAGCATTGAACAGGGTGACATACTCATTGAGGGTATTCCGGTTGCTGAGAACTATGATGGGCACGGCGGCGACCGAGTCTTGTTCGTAAAATTGCTCAGCGCATAACAAGCGCATGGGGTACTTCCGTGCTGAGAAGCTTTTACGAGGTCATTATATTTAAGATTGAACGTCTTAATAGCTTCAATTGACCCATTCCCTAAAGGTTTGTTATATGGACACCATGAAGCCATCCAACACTGCCAGGACCATACAGCCTTTTCTGGTCATGGATGTCATGGAAAAGGCGAACACCCTTGCCGCGTCCGGCCGGGACATCATCCACCTGGAGGTGGGTGAGCCTGATTTCGACACCCCGGAGTGCATACGCATGGCGGCGGCGAATGCCATGCATCAGGGCAGGACCCACTATACCGACTCGCTCGGCATCCCGGGGCTGAGGAATGCCCTCAAAGAACATTATCAAAATACCTACCACGTTACCATAGATGAGAATTGTATCGTGGTGACTGCAGGCTCCTCTCCCGCACTCCTCATGGCCATATCCTGCCTGGTGGATGCGGGTGACGAGGTCATTATGACCGACCCGTACTATGCCTGCTACCCGAACTTCGTCAAGGTCTTAGGCGCGAAGCCCCGACTCATCCGCACGGGAAGTTCGGACAGATTCCAGCTGGACCCCGGAAAGGTAAAACGGAACATAACCGGCGGCACAAAAGCCCTGCTCATCAACTCGCCGGCAAACCCTACGGGTATATGCCTGGACGCCGATCACCTGAAGGCTTTAAGCGGGCTGCCCATCCCCATAATATCCGACGAGATCTACCACGGGCTGGTCTATGCCGGGCAGCAGCACACCATACTCGAATATACGGATAATGCGATTGTGATCAACGGATTCTCCAAGGCCTATGCCATGACAGGCTGGAGGCTCGGCTGGGCGGTCTTCCCCAGGGAACTCATCCGAACGGCCCAGAAGATCCAGCAGAACCTTATGATCTGCGCCCCATCCATTGCCCAGTGGGGCGGCATCGCTGCACTTACCAAGGCCGGCACGGATGTAAAGAACATGCATCAGACCTTTGCCCGGCGAAGGAAGGTCATGCTCTCCGAGATGGCGAAGTTCGACTTCAACGTAGAGGTGGAGCCCACGGGTGCATTTTATGTGCTCGTGAATATGGGTGCATACACAAATGACTCCCGCTCATTTGCCATGGAAATCCTGGAGCATACCGGTGTCGGGGTGACCCCGGGTATCGATTTCGGGCCCGGTGCTGAAGGCTACATCCGGTTCTCCTATGCCAACTCGGAGAAGAACATCGTGGAAGGCATCTCCCGTGTTGCCTCATACCTGAAAAGCCTATGAAGGTGAAGATCCGGGACGCCGCCTTTGCAGGGGTCTTTCCCCACCATAGTGCAGGCTTGCCTCAGTATCGCCATTGCAGGCAGGTCGAACGTGGGCAAGTCTTCGCTGATCAACAAGCTTCTGAACAGGAAGTCGCTCGTGAGGACGAGCAAGGTACCGGGCAAGACGAGGGCCGTGAACTTTTTCAAAGTCGACCTGGTGGACCTTCCTTCCCTATACCTTGTCGACCTGCCGGGATATGGTTATGCCAAGGTTTCCAGGACCATTAGTCATGAGTGGAAAGAGCTGGTCGCCAAATACTTCTCGAATAATCACGAACTCAGGCTTGTCATGCTGCTCGTGGACATCCGGAGGGATCTTCAAGATGAGGAACGCCTGCTCATGGACCTCATCAATAAAACCAAGGCCAAGGTCGTGCTTGTAGCTACCAAGACCGATAAGCTGGGTTATGCTCAGATGCTCAAACGCGCATCAGAACTTTCAAGGCAGTGCGGGTTGACCCCGGTTATTACCTCGTCTTCCACGGGAGACGGTATGGAAGAACTCTGGGGACTCATCATCGGTGCCCTGTAGTCACTTCAGCATTAGTGAGTAAAAAAGGTCTTCAATGCAGTTCAATGCCTGGTACACCCATGGTCCGTAAGCCCAATATTTCTATTTACTCCCCACTGCGTTGTGCTATTATCTGAAAAATCATGCGTGATACTTCCTCTACCATAGACATCCAATCTTTTCTCCCCATCATCCTGCTCCTCCTCTTTCTGGTGATCCCCTATATGCTGAAAAATCTCGGCCGATACACATCAGCCGGTAAAAACCTCGACAGGTTTCCGGAAAAACCCAGGGACAGCATGCACCCCGAGACCATGCACGACTACCTCGAAGAGCCTCCTGTCAGTACTGACTATGAGCGGGTTGACAAGGATTCAGTCTCCAGTAAACCGATCACCCCTAAATGGTTCTAAACAAGAAACCTGTTAAGGACGCCTGGCGTTTCATCTTTGGTATCAGCATCATCGCAGCATCCATCTATGTGTTCTACATCGGGACCGCCCTGAGGAACTCCCCGGAGCTCTTCCTCAAGCCCCAATCCATTAAGGTGAAAGCTTTTCCCTGCACATCCGTCACCTCGGAAGGGCTTACTGCCTGCATCCCTTCGGGGATCGAATTCTCAGCCAAAGGAGACAGGATTGAGCTCTTTTCCAGCAAGGACCGGATAAGGGGGTCGATAAAAATCATACAAGTGCTTCCTCAGGAGCGTGGATGGAGGGCATCCCTGAAGAGACCCTTCATGAAGATGTTCATCGGGAATGTCGATACGATCGGCACCTTTGAACTCATGGTCTTGATCCTCCAGCACCGATACAACCCCACGCTCATGGGGGCAAAGGCCGCACTTATCCCACCCTGGATGAAAAACACTCAGGGTGCACATATTTTTATCTTGAAGGAAGAACGGGGCCTTATATTCTATACCCCGGGGCAGTCATTGGGGCTCTCGTTCAAAAAGGGCGCAACCGTATTGATGTCCATGAGCGGACGGATCCCGCCTGAGACCACGGCCGGGATCATGTCCTCGATAAGCCTTACTACAACGGCAAGACCAAAAACGGGATCGAAGGGTTCTTCATGAACTTCTCCGCATAGTCGCTCCTGAATCCGGCCAAGGCCCCTTTGTTGACCTCGTGGCCTATTATGAGCAATTCGATACCCTTGTCCTTGATCACCTTGCTGATCACATCAATGGGAACTCCCATCATGATCAGCCGGTGTTTCGTATCTATCGCATCGTCTCCTACCTGGCTGCAGATCGAATACATCTTGTCTCTGGCTGCCTTTATCACTTCTTCATCGAGCTTGTCCGTATTGATGTGGGGGACGTAGAAGCCTGCGGCACTCTTGATGTCGGTTACGGTGTGGAGAACAAAGAGCTCCGCATCGAGTAGACAAGAGAGCTGGTATGCATAGTCGACAAGATAAGGGCTGTACTTTGCAAAATCGATGTAGCAGAGTATCTTCTGGGGCTTTTTCACTTTGGTCTTCTTCATCATCTACCTCCTCGGTGCCGTTGTTGTGACCTCTTCTGAAACCGATTCTATCACATTCTTAAGCTCTTTGAGCTTAAAAGGTTTCGCTACAAAGGCGTTGGCACCCCGTTCAAAGGCCAACTTCTTGGCTTCACTCACGGAAAACCCCGTTATCAGGACGATAGGCACCTTGGGATACTTTATCCTGATCTCACCCATCAGGGTAAACCCATCCATGCGGGGCATATGAATATCACTCACCACGACCTGAATCGGTTGCTTGTCCATACAGTCCAACGCATCTAAGCCGTCGCGCGCCGTATGGACCTGATACCCATGCATGCTCAAGAAATCAGCAATCACATTGGTCAGATCCTGCGAATCGTCAACAATTAAAATTCTTTTTGAACTAATCATTGGCCTCCTCACTTGGCAAATCAATAATCTCATAATCCCTTAAAGCCGGGTATCTCTTGGTATCGGCGTTTGTGAGGCCTGCCAGCTTCTCCATTACCTTCTTGATGGTGAAGATTTGATTCTCCATTACATGGAGTATCTCTTGTATCTTTGCTTTGCTTTCCAGCTCCGGGTTGAGCTCAAGCATCTCCAGGTTGCCCAGGATGATGTTGAGCGGGGTATTAATCCTGTCTGAGAGAGTCACTGCGGTCTTGGCAATGGCGCTCAGCTCATTGAGCTTCTTCTGTTCCATGCCGTAAACCTGCATCTCAAGGGCTCTGTGCACCCTTAGGATGAGCTCATTCTCATCGCAGGGTTTGAGGAGATAGTCGTATACTCCCAGCCTGAGCGCCGATACCGCGGTCTTCAGGGAGCCGTACCCTGTAATAACAATAACCAGGGTCTTAGGCGAGATAACCTTGACGTTCTCCAGCAGCTCAAGCCCACCCATGCCTTCCAGGACAATGTCCGTAAGCACCAGATGGAAGCTCTTGTCATAGAGCAGCTTGAGCGCCTCCTCGGCTGATCCGACATCTTCCACCTCAAACCCATTTGACGAAAGAATGTTTTTTAGTGAATAGCGGACGATCTCTTCATCGTCCACAACGAGTATCCTCTTCATGCTTATTCCTTAACCACTCTGAACTGCAAGTGTTTATGGACGGATTCCCTTAATTCTTTGATCCTGAAAGGCTTCCTCAGGTATGTCACACCCGTGGTCTCCAGGAATTCCTTTACCTGGAAGTCATAGGTATCACCCGTAATAAACATAAACCGCTTTTCCAGACTCGGGTCCTTTTTGATGGCTTCCTGATAGAACTCCATGCCGTTCATTACAGGCATCCTCAAGTCGGAGATGATGAGTTCCCAGGCATACTCATCGAGGTGATCACAAGCCTTTCTGCCGTTCTCAAAGGTAATCACCGTGTAATACGGGCTCAAGGTGTCCACCATGAGGTCAAGGAGGTCCTCCTCATCTTCCACTACCATGATCAAGCTCTGTCTCTTCTGGTCTTCATACGATGCAGCGGTCGATTCCTCATCTAAGGCAGCATCTTTCCCCCTGGTATCCACATCCATAATTGCCGGGAGCTTCATGATTGCCATGGCGCCATTCTTCGTGTTTTCTATATATACCTCGCCCTTGTGATCGGCGATGATACCATAGCAGATGGATAGCCCCAGCCCGGTCCCCTTATCCTTGGGTTTGGTGGTGAAGAAGGGATCGAAGATCTTCGTCATAACACTTTGGGGTATACCGGGACCAGTGTCTTCTATAGTAACATTCACATAGTCGTTACTCATGAACGACCTGACCCAGATGGTGCCCATCTGTTCGTCTATGGCATCGATGGAATTGTTGATGAAATTCACGAGCACCTGCTCCATGCAGTTCATATCAGCCCTTATATAGAGGGGATCTTCAGGGTCTTCGTTGATGATGGTTATACCACGCTTCTTGATGATGGGGCTATAGAGGTTTATGGTTCTCCTGATAACCTCACGCATGTCGAAGATATTTTTCTCGGGTGGTTTGTTCCGGGAAAACTTGAGCAGGGATTCCACAATCCCCTTGGCGGCGGAGGCGGAGTTGATGATGACATTAAGCCTCTTCTGATCCTGAGGGGTCAGATAGCTCTGGTCGATGAGGTCGGCAAACCCTAAAATAGGGGTAAGCTTGTTATTGAGCTCGTGAGCTATCCCGGACGTAAGCAACCCTAAGGAGGTGAGCTTCTCTGTCTGCATGGTCTTCTGCTCAATGCGTCTCTTGACCGTGATGTCCCTCATGATCACAAGCACCTGGTCAAGATCGATATGCTTGATAAAGAACTGGCCGATTATATCGGTCTTCTCTCCCACCTTCACATTAAAATCAAACTCAGAGGAATGGCCGGTATCTCCCTGGGAGATCTTCTCGAGGATCAAGGTAGCGCATGCTTCATCGAAGATGTCTGATATAACCGAGGGTTGTCTGGTAACGAGATTCTGCAGGGCACTATTGAGAAACAAGACCTTGCCCGAGGTATCAAGAATGAAGATCATTTCCTCGGATACATCGACAACAGCCTTGTACCTCTCCGTCACACTCCGTATAGATTCATCCTTCTGCTTCACGAGTTCGGTAAGGTCGGAATTCTTCCGCTGGAAGACCTCATAGAGGTGCACCAGGGTCAGCATCTGGCCGATAAGCAGACCCAGCAACTCAAAAACCCTGACATAGTGGACATTGAAGAAGCCCTTGCCGGAATGAGACAAGTTCATGACCCCCAGGGTCCTGTTGCCCTCCTTGATGGGCACGCATAACATGGAACCGATTCGGACTTTGGCGGAATCAATCTTCTTGAAAAACTCGCAATCTTCCACATCACTGACCAGAATGGTCTTTCCATTCCTGGCACAGGTTCCTGCAACACCTTCTCCAAGCTCCATACTCACATGGGGATTGGCATTGTCTATAGCCATGCCGGAAGCCGCCTTGAGTACGATCCTATCGCCCTCCACCATGAAGATGGAGGCGTTCTCACACCGGGACTCTTCGATGAGCACGCTTGTCACATAGGAAAAGAAGTCATGCTCAGGGGAACCTTTCGTGACGAATTCGGTGATCTCGAAGATGGAGGAAAGTATGCCTACCGTGTATTCATAGAAGTCAGAGGCCTTGCTGAGAAGATCAAGCAGGATTCTTTCACGAGTCGAGGTAAGCTCTGTGGATTCGCCCCGTAGAGAATGCAGATCCTTCACGGCAAACACAATGCCCCTTACCCCAAATTTTCAAATATGGATGTGTTCGTTCTATACCTTTGTCTCACAGTATTTACAAGATCTTTATACTCGTCACCCAACAGGCTCCTGATGAGGGCCTCTTGCTCGATATCTTCAGACATCAAGCCCCTTTCATGCTGAATGGTGACCTGATCAGTCAGATAAACGAGTGCGGAGGTGCGGTTTACCGGCTCATGATGATTCCTGATGACGCTGATGACTTCCGGAGGGAAATGCCACCGCTGTGCAACAATCTCGCCGATTATCGTGTGGTCCATTGAAAAAACATCCTTCTCTAACGTCAGGTCAGGCCAGCATCCGCTGAATTCACATAAGGGTAAGTACTGGTCGGGGGCCTTGCAGACGAGGACCATCCTGCCGATATCATGGAGAAGCCCCCCCGTAAAGAGACATTCTTTCTCCGTTTTACTTCTCCCAAGGAGTCCTGAGATAAAGGCTACTGCATACGAATGTCTCCAGAGCTGCTTCATGGAAGGTGTCTCATTGCCGAAGGTTTCCATTACGGCCATGGACAATGCAATGCATTTGACCATATCAATGCCGATCGTACGCAACGCCTGCTGGATACCTACATGCTTCTCGGCATGCCGGTAGAACGAAGAATTTGCAAGCTTGATCACCTTGGCCGCCATGGCAGGATCACTGGATACAACCTGCTCAATACTCTCAAGGGAGGAGTCCTCCTCCTGGAGTACATGAAACAGTTTCATCCGGCTGGATTCCAGCGTCGGGATGCTCTCAATGTGCTGCTCAATCTTTTCCATGAGATAAGACTGTTCCATCAAACCATTTAACGGCCTTTTATTGAAATATCTTTAGGGTTTGATACCGCCCCATACACAGGGAGATGCGTAACTTAAGCATGGCCGGGGTAACATCATCATGGAATCCTTTGATGAAATGAAAAATAACTCTCATGAAATGTCTGAGATTATCCGTTAGTATGGTGAGAGTTGTAAGTTGTTAGTGCTCCATTATTATGTGAGGATAAGGAGAACTGCAAAGAGAATGGGTGCCTCGCTGGTATTGAAGAAGACACGGGTCCTGATAGTAGATGATGAACAGGAGACCCTCGATCTCATTGAAGAATACCTGATAGGGCGCGATTTTGACGTGACCTCCACTATGAGCGGGGAACAGGCGGCGGCAATCGTCCAGAAAGACCTCTTCCACATCGCCATTGTGGACCTTCACCTGCCGGGCATGACCGGCGCGGAATTGCTGAAATCCATAAAAAGTATTCGCTCTGATGTCCAGGTCGTCATGATCACCGGATACGGTACCATCCGTGATGCGGTGGAATGCATGAAACTCGGCGCCTCGGATTTCATTACCAAGCCTATCCTGCTCGACCACCTCCACCTCACCATCCGAAGGATTCTCGAAGAGGTAAGGCTCAAGGAGGAGGCCGAGCTGGCCGACTACTACCGCAATCTTTCCCGTACCGATGAGCTCACGGGCCTGTATAACTTCCGCCATCTCATGAGCGTTCTCAAGAATGAGGTTTCGAGACATCTGAGATACAACAGGACGCTCTCATTGGCCATGATCGATATCGATGACTTTAAAAAATACAACGATGCCAAAGGGCATGAGGAGGGGAACGAACTGCTCGTACGCCTGGCTCACGTGTTCAAGCACAACACAAGGAACTGCGACATCCTTGCCCGCTATGGCGGAGAGGAGTTCATCATTATATTCCCCGAGACATCGATTGAAGAGGCCCTCGTGGTGTCTCAGCGTATCTGGAGTACCGTTGAATCGACACTGGGTGTCAGTGTCACCATGGGCCTTTCAAGCCTGCCGAAGGATTCCAGCGAACCGCATGAAATAATCAGGATAGCGGATGCGGCCATGTACTGGGGCAAGATACACGGAAAGAATCAGATTGCCATCTACGACAGCTCGATGTCCACGTGCAGATAGAGGTCCCCGGCCTTTTTCGTAAAATTCGGCCTTCCCATTCCCTGCACCCTAAGCACCATATCCTGCTGCGTGTTCCTCGGCACCTTAATGCGGATCTGCCGTTTGACGAAGCCCGGCCTGTACTCTATGGTAATATATCCTCCGACTGCGGCAATGCTTGACGGTATGGCGATCCTCTCATGCATGTCCATGACCGCATGGAACATCCTGTTCATCCCTTGCGAGGTCAGGCGAATCATGGACCGTCTGAGGATTGCACCGGGTGTGCCTCCCACGACAAAGGCCTCATAGGCAAAGACCTTGCTTACGTTCAATATGCGGTCGATCCATTCTTTGCGTATGGGGAGGTCATCGAAGACGTCCCGGAACTCCGATTTGGAGAAGATATCATCGAACACCTTAGACCTGCTGAAGGTATATATTTGCTGCCGATCGAACTTCCGCCTCTTTTCCGGATCGATAAGGACCCCGTAGGCCTCGGTGATCTCCTTGAAATACTCGGTTGTCTCTTCGTCCTGGTTACGGTCGGGGTGGTATTGAAGTGCAAGCCTTCGATAGCTCTTCTTGATCTCTAAAGGCGTTGCATCCTTCGATATACCCAAAATCCGATAATAATCCTTTGCCATGGCCGGAACCTCATCAGGAGATCGAAAGCCTACCGGAAGGATTGGATGAATGTTTCCCCGGGCAGCTCTATGGCAGTGAGGACCCCTCCATAAACCGCACCGGTATCGATCCCTATCTTATCCGGCTTCACCATGGGCCTGGCAAAGGGGGTATGCCCGAAGATCACCTTCTTTTTGATCCCTGTGGGGGAAAAGATGAACTCATCCCTGATCCAGATCAGATCATACCTGTCTTGTTTTTCTATTACGATCCGGGGCTTGATGCCTGCATGGACATAGAGATAGTCGTCGTCTTCATGGTACCACTTGAGGTTCGATAGAAATACCCGGTGTGCATCCGGCAATATGCGGGCTGCCTGGTCGTTTGAGGCAAAGCGTTCGTTTTTGACGTAGGATTCAACGGTCTTCATGCCGCCGTTGGCAAAAAAGACCGTCCTGTTCGTGCCGAACTCTAAAAAGGTAATAAACATATCTTCATGGTTACCCCGTAAAAAGACACAAGGGACCCGGCAGGCAAGATCGATAAGAAAATCGATTACACCGGCGACGGAATCACCCCGGTCGATGTAATCACCCAGGAAAATGAGGCAATCTTCCCGGCCGGGGTCGATGAGCGAGATGAGATCTTCGAGCTTGTCAAGGCATCCGTGAATGTCGCCGATGGCAAAGGTTCTGTTCATGATGATTATTTCTCTTAAAAAGCCTCGTGCACCGCTTGAATTTACTTAAAGGCCCTTCCTGAGCTTGAGGGTCTCGATCCTCAACTCGGGTATCTTCTCTTTGGCAACCTTCGACTGAGGGTTGATTTTCAGTGCGGTCTTGTATGCATCAAGCGCTGCATCAAGGTCTGTGAGCCTCTTGGGGATATCCTTACCTGAAGCCCTTTCCTCGTGTGCGTACGCAAGCGCTAGGGCCGCCTCATAGTCCTTGTACTTCTTGAGATACAACGCAGCTGCATCGATGATCTTATCTTGATCCTTCATCCCGACAGCAGCACTCACGAGGCCCTTTAAATACTCCTTCCTGGAGGATTTCTTTGCAAGGGACGAATAATATCCGTAGGCATCCTTGTACTGACCCAGCTTTAATGATAAGGGGGCTGCAGTCTGAAGTGAATCCATATCGCCGGGTTTCAGCTGGAGCACCTTCGCAAAGGCATCGAGGGCCCCTTTTGCGTCCCCGGCCTTATCCCGTGCAATGCCGAGGTTATACCAGATCACGCTGTCATTAGGCGACAGTTCCGCAGCCTTCTGGTAATACATCACCTGAGACTTGGTCTCTCCAAGCTTGCCCATCACCATGGCAAGCTGTGCCAATGCGTTCTTGTCCTGGGGGTAGCGCTGAACGTAACGCTTCAGAAGTTCTCCGGCCTTTTTATAATCATCCTTCTTGAGTGCATCTTCGATCAGCGGAATGAGAATATCCCGATCCTTGGCGGTATCTGAAGCTGCCTGGTACACATCAAGGGCCTGCTGGTCCATGCCTGCCTGCTCATAGGTCTTGGCCAGATCGACGACTACGGACTCATTGCGCCTATCAAGCTCAAGGGCCTTTTTGAGGTACACAACCCGGTTTTGAAAATCGCCTTTTTCACCGGCTATATAGGCCATGCGGCGGTAAATGGTTGCATCCGCCTTGCCCGCATCCACTATTTTTTGGCACATGGCCAAAGCATTATCGAAATCTTTAAGTTTGATGTAATACAATGAGAGGTTTGAGTATGCCGTTACATTCGACGGATCGGCCTCCACAACCCCCTTAAAGATCCCCACCAGGGCCTGGTAATCTTCCTTCGCACTTAAGAGCTTATCAAGCATATCCAGAAAGTTGGGGTTCTTCGGAAAAGTTGCATGGGCCGACCTTAAGATGGAAATCTTCTCCTCATCGCTCTTGGCCGACTTGAGCTGATCCATGAAATCCTGCTCGGCCAGTTCCAGCTCCAGGGGGACTTTGGCGATCTTGCGGTCGAGGTAGTAAATATCGATAGGGACGGACTTGATACCAGCGGCAATGAGCTGGTCACGGATCTCGGTCGTATCAATGGGCTCATTCAAGTCGTTTTGCTTTCCAAAGCCCACCACATCTGCCGTGAGGTATGAATCAAAGAACGTATTCGCACGGATCTTGGTGATGATGATGGTCTCTCCGCCTTTGATCTTGAGTGACTCGCCCGCCTTCACCACATGGGGAACTCCCTCCACATCGATCTCCATGGAGATGAACTGGGGGGGCTTTCTGAAGATGAATGAAATAGAGGCTTCCCTGAGCTGCCCGACCGTACCCCCAAGGGGGACGATCAGGAACAAGGCTATAGCAATGGCGATCACCACAATGACCGCAATAACGGTATTCCCCGTGCTCTCTCTACGTGCCATCTTGATAGGTTTCTGATTATTATCAATATCTCTTAAGGTTGTCTATTGCCATTTTCCAGGGTCCAATGAAGCATTTTTCTCATATCCTGGTCACTATTCATTAGTCACTTTCTGACACTGTTCACTTGTATATGTCATCATGATTCTGTTAAAATGTCATCATAATGAGCGCAAGCGTGCAGTCAGCCACCCTGTGGGGGACTGATGCGCTGGGCGTTGTTGTGGAAGCTGATATACAGGGAGGTCTGCCGTATTTTGCCATCGTGGGTCTGCCCGACAGCGCGGTGAAGGAAAGCAGGGAACGGGTAAGATCGGCTATCGTGAATTCAGGGCTGGACTTTCCGCCCAGGCGCATTACCGTGAACCTTGCCCCTGCGGATGTCAGGAAGGAGGGCGGGACCTTTGACCTGCCCGTCTCGATTGCCATCCTGGCTGCATTGGGCCTTGTGCCCAGGGATGTTCTGAGCAGCTACCTCCTCATGGGGGAGCTCGGTCTTGACGGCAGTGTACGACCCGTGCGCGGAGTGATTTCGGCTGCATTCCTCACCAGACGCATGGGTCTCAAAGGGATTATCTGCCCGGTTCAGAACGCCCAGGAGGCGCATCTGGCAGAGGTTGAGGTCCTGCCGGTCGCAAGCCTCAAAGAGGCTTTTGCCATTCTCAGAGGAGAGGAGATCACCCTTCGGCAGGTACCCCGGATAGAACTCACGGCACAGGAAACTATCGGCCTTGACCTCTCCGAGATCAGCGGGCAGGCCTTTGCCAAGCGGGCCTTGGAGATTGCCGCTGCAGGAGGCCATAACCTCCTCATGGTCGGCCCGCCGGGTACAGGCAAGTCCATGCTGGCAAAACGCTTACCTACGATCCTGCCGCCATTAACAAAAGAGGAGATCCTGGAGTGCACCTCCATCTATTCGGCTGCCGGCAAGCTCAGAAAGAATGCGATAGTATACATACGTCCTTTCAGATCCCCGCACCATACCATCTCTGATGCGGGACTTATCGGCGGGGGCACCATACCAACCCCCGGCGAGGTGAGCCTTGCCCATAACGGGGTACTCTTCCTGGATGAGCTGCTGGAATTCAGGCGCAGCGCCCTGGAGTCCATGCGGCAGCCGCTGGAGGACGGACACGTGACAATCTCACGGGCAAGCTCGGCCTTCACCTTTAAGGCCGGTTTCCAGCTCGTGGCCGCCCTTAACCCGTGTCCATGCGGATATCTCGGCCACCCTACAAGGGAGTGCCGATGCCCTCCACTTCTGGTCGCCAAATACCGCTCCCGTCTATCAGGTCCGCTCATAGACCGTATCGACCTCCATGTCTGGGTGGACCCTGTAGACGTAAAGAGCGTGCTGAATCCGCGAGACAGGCCCTCATCTGAACCTGTTCGTGAGAGGGTCACAGCCGCACGTTTTTTGCAGACAGACAGGGGCTTTCTGAATGCCAAGACGCCTGATAACCGTCTTGAAGAGACATGCAGCCTAACGCAAACATCAAAAGAACTCCTTATTACCGCCATGACGAGATATAACTTGAGTATGAGGGGATTCACCCGGGTTATAAAAGTAGCCCGGACCATCGCGGATCTGGAGGCATGCCCTGATATCCGGGACTCCCACATTGCAGAGGCGCTCCAGTTCAGGCCTGAGATGGGTAAGGGCTAAAGAAACAGCTCGCTTACCGATGAGCCGGTATAAGTACGCTTGATGGCCTCGGCCAGCAGCGGTGCCACACTCAGTACGGTGATCTTGCCGCATGCGATGGCATCGGCTTGCAATGGAATGGTGTCAGTAATGATGAGATCGTCAATTTCTGAGGTGCTGATACGGCTGATGGCCGGACCTGAAAGTACGCCGTGAGAGCAGCATGCCACCACCTTTTTGGCCCCGGCCTCTAGGAGGGCTGTCGCGCCGTTGGTCAGCGTGCCTGCAGTGTCCACGATGTCATCCACAATAAGGCATATCTTCCCGGTCACATCACCGATGATGTGCATCACATTGGATTCATTGGCCCGCTCCCGCCTCTTGTCGATAATGGCAAGCTCACCTTTCAGCGGCTTGGCATAGGCCCTGGCCCTTTCCACACCCCCTGCATCCGGGGCCACGATGCACAGGTCATCAGGATACTTGTCACGGATATGGCCCAGCATCACAGGCTTGGCATACAGATTATCCACAGGGATATCGAAAAAACCCTGGATCTGGCCTGCATGGAGATCCATGGTGAGCACCCTGTCCGCCCCTGCCACGGTAAGCAGATTGGCAACAAGCTTTGCAGTAATCGGGGCTCTGGGCGAGGCCTTGCGGTCCTGCCGGGCATAACCGAAGTAGGGGATGACGGCCGTGATCCTCTTGGCCGATGCACGCCTCGTTGCATCAAGCATCACCAGGAGCTCCATAAGATGCTCATTCGTAGGTGAGCAGGTGGACTGGACGATAAAGATGTCTTTGCCGCGGATGCTCTCGTGGATATCTACTGATGTCTCACCATCGGAAAAACGTTTAACATCCCCGAGGCCGAGACCAACACCTAAAATCCTGCAGATGCTCTCAGTGAGCGGCCTATTGGAGTTCCCTGCCAATACACAGATGCTTGAGTTCATTGTTCCTTCCCTCGTATACAGGATGAGCCTAACATTTAAGGAATGCAAACAACGTATTGAGGGTATGCCCCATACCCTCTCAATGAGAGGCAATCTTTGCCCTCCTGGATTTTCATGGCTACCGGGATATAATAAATAATCTACTTCACATTAGGCAGTAATACATTACTCAATCTGGCTGGGACGGGAGGATTCGAACCTCCATAACGAGATCCAAAATCTCGTGTCCTGCCATTAGACGACATCCCAGTACCTTGGAAGCCATCCGGTTACCGGGACGGAATATAGTTGAATTAGACTTCGTTGGCAATCTTTACTTTGTAGGACTCGAGAATGGATTTCTCAATCTTATCCCTCGTTTCCATGTTCAGAGGATGTGCAGTGTCTCGAAAGGAACCATCTTTGCGCTTCCGAGAAGGCATTGCTACAAACAAACCCGTTGTCCCACTAATGACCCTTAAGTCGCGGATAACAAAGCAGTCATCAAAGACAATAGAGGCATATGCCTTGAGTTTATCGTTATCCTTGACCGGAAACACCTTGACCTCTGTAATCTCCATACATATCCCCCGTCAATCTTGTTGTGGGTATATAAATATACCCCTCATGCCGTGCGAGGCGGCTCAATGCACTGCACAGGTGAGCTTCAGATTCGTAAACACCAAAAACAGCCGAACCGCTACCCGACATGCCGGCTTTCAGCGCCCCCGAACTGATAAGCTCTCCTTTAATTCTTGTAAGCTCGGGATAAATATCACATGCCACAACTTCCAGGTCGTTTCTGACCCAGAGCTCAGGCTCAATACAATTGTACCTAATCTTATCTATTTTAATTCTATCCCCGTCTTGAGTCAATGGCAAGGTGAATTTTGAAAAAACTAAGGCCGTCGATATGCTGACCGGGGGTATAACAATAAGATATGAGCGTTCCTTGATTCTCACCTCAGAGATGGGGACATCCCCGCGCGAGCCCATGAGCATGGGCCTGCGGTAGATAAAGAAGGGACAGTCTGCACCCAGCTCACTTGCAAGACGGGAAAGCTCTTCCATACCAAGGCCCGTCTTGAAAAGTACATTCATACCCCAAAGGACGCTTGATGCATCACTGCTCCCTCCTCCCAGGCCGGCGCCGAGAGGTATCCTTTTTATGATCTTTATGATCACGCCTTGGTCTATACCTGTCTTGGCGAAAAAAAGCCGTGCAGCCCGGTAAGCAAGATTGTCCGATTCAGAGCACCCACACCCTTCGGCATACAGTGTAATCCCTGAAGGGGCGGCATCAAGAAAGATCTCATCACCGAAAGCCAGTGGCACCATGATGGTGCGCAACTCATGGTAGCCGTCGGGCCTCTTGCCGACCACATCGAGGTAGATGTTGATCTTGGCGGGAGCTAAGATCTTCACTCGTCGTCAACAGCCACGTACAGGCTCTTCGATCCTCTCACAACCAGCAACAGCACAGGTTTGCCCTTCTTCTTTGCAGAGATGGCAGAGAGGTATTCCTCAGCAGAATTCACAGCCTTGTGTTCGACTTCCTTGATGATGTCCATCTTCTGGATTTGGCCCTTGGCGGCACTGCTCTTGGGTTCAATCTCGGTCACGATCACACCGCCCGGTTCTGAGATGTTGAACTCTCTCTGGACCTCGGGTGTAATATCCATAACCGTGAGTCCGAGCCTGTCCCTGACCCCTTGTTCTTTTTGCTGGGGACCTTTCCCAAGTTTAGCCACATGCTCATCGACCCGTTTCTGCAACTTGGTGGAAAGATCGAGCGTGCGGCTTTCTCTCCATACGGTAATGGTAATTTTTGCATCAGGCTTCAGGCTGCCGATCATCCTGGTGAGTGAACGGGAATCTGTGACCTCTTGCGAATTGATCTTGAGGATGATATCGCCCGGCTTGATCCCTGCCTTGTCCGCCGGGTCGCCAGCATAAACGGTTGTGACCATGGCGCCTTTCGGCCCCTTCATCCCTACCGCACGTGCAATCTCGGGCGTTACCTCCTGGATAGCAACACCGAGCCACCCGCGCGCCACTTCTCCTTTGTCCTTGAGTTCCGACAGGATCTCCTTTGCCATGTTGATGGGCGTGGCAAATCCAATACCCTGGCCGGAGGCCACAATGGCAGTGTTAATGCCGATAACCTGACCCTGCATGTTCATGAGCGGGCCTCCCGAGTTACCGGGATTGATAGCTGCGTCGGTCTGGATAAAATTGTCATAAGGACCCGCACCGATGACCCGGGACTTGGCTGATACGATGCCCTGGGTGAGTGTATGGCCGAATCCGAAGGGATTACCGATGGCAATAACCCATTCGCCGATCTCCAGGGCATCCGAATCACCGAGCACGGCCACAGGAAAGTTATACTTGTCTGTAGTAATCTTAATGAGAGCGATATCCGTCTTGTCATCGGTCCCTACAACCTTGGCCTTGAACTCTTCCTTATCGGCGAGCGAGACGAAAATCTCATCAGCACCGGTAACCACATGGTTGTTGGTCAGCACATACCCGTCGGCAGAGATGATGAAGCCGGAACCCAGGCTTCGCTGCTGGAGGTCCTGCTCGGGGATATTGTTGAAGAATTTCTTGAAAAAATCATCGAACCATTCATCATATCCCGGCGGCGGCTCAAACTTGCGATAGATGTCTTTGTTGGCCAGATTCTTGGTGGTCCGTATGTTCACAACCGTAGGTGTTACCTCCTTGGCGAGCGACGAAAAACTTGGCAGGGGAACCTTCATCTGGGCCGGGGCAGAGCCCTCTTTCCAGAAGGGACTGGCCTGGCTCACCGAATCTATCTTCAGCGAGGAGGCTATAAACATACCAACGACCGCGGAGCATACTGCCACCAAGAGCAGGGTCCCATAAAACCCGAATTTTTTCTTGACTGTCATCTCTCTTCCTTCGTTGCATCGACATAACTCATCCTCAGCTCATAGAGGACCTGATCCATCAAGCGTTCCTCATCGGCAGTGAGATTCCCTTTGGTCTTCTCGTGGAGGAGGTGAATAATGTCTATATTCTGCTGGGCAATAACAAGGTTCTTCTGGACCGTTCCGACGGCAGGGTCAGGCACCCTGCCCATACTGACCAGGGCGGCGCTGGCAAAGCTCATCACCAGCGTTGTAAAGTCGATGGCCGGGGCAGAGCCCCTTTGGTCCTTCCCTTCTTGAGGCTGAGGATCAAACTTCGTGGTTTCTTGGGGGGATTCTGCTACCCCCTGGTCGAGTCCCCTTTTATCCAGGAAGGTATAGCTTTTTTTTTCTTCTTTCTTCTCATCACCCATGGCATCACCCCGCATCAAATCTCTCAAAAGTCCCTCCTCGGAGAAACATGCATACGCATCAGCAGCTGATACCGAGGAGAGGAAACACCATAGTCTTAATATAGGTTATCTTATTGTCCACATAGCTGTCCACTGACTTTTTTAGGGCATCGGATATCCGGTGGGGTAGGTCCCTGAGCTCATCGATTCCCTGCCCGTGACCGTATACACCGCTGCCCAAGCTGCCGATAAACTGATCCACGGGTTCAATCCCGTTCAGTATGGCCCAAGCAAGCGTCCAACCCCTTACTACATCCGGCACGCTGTAGCCCCCGCCGCCCAATGCAAGCACCCTGGGGCAGCTCTTGCGGATCTCCTCAATGACCGTGCAGTATCCGTTGTTGGTAAGCCTCAAGTTGGTGAGCGGGTCCTTCTTAAGGGTATCAAGCCCTATCTGGGCAACAACGCACTCGGGTTGATAAGCCTGGACAAGGACCGGGTAGATCTCCTTAAATGCCCTAACATATGTCTCATCATCGGTGTATTCCGGCAGCGGCAGGTTCACCGTGTATCCACACCCCTTTCCCTCACCGATCTCGTTCTCAAAACCGGTGCCCGGATACAGCGACTCACCGTTCTGATGCAGTGAGATAAACAGGACTTTCTCAGAGTCATAAAAGGCATCCTGGACCCCATTGCCGTGATGTGCGTCAATGTCTATGTAGAGGATTCTCTTGAAACCTCTTTTTAAGAGTCTGTGAATGGCTATCACGATATCGTTCACATAGCAGAACCCCTCGGCATGCCCGTACCCTCCGTGGTGGAGCCCCCCCACCGGACTAAAGGTCGTGTCCGCCTCGCCTGATGCGATTAGTTCTGCAGAGGCGACCGATGCCCCCAGCACGAGCAGGGAGAAATCGAAGACACCCTTGAACACGGGGTTGTCACCAGTGCCCAGCCCGTAATGGAGCATGGTGAAGTCAAAATTGCCGCCATTGCATCCCTTGAGTGCATCAATATATTCTTGGGAGTGGTACTCGGCCATGACGTCTTCGGTTGCTGGTTGGGGCTCGTATACTTTGATCCATGGACGGTCGAAGAGACCGTAGCGGTAGCATAGCTCGTAGACCATAGTGGCCTTGTAGGGCTTAAAGGGATGATCTGACCCAAGGCTGTAGGTATCGAACTCAGATGTGTATATAAAAGCGGATCTCATCTGGGCTGCTCCTTTTTTCAACAACCGGTCTTTCCCTAAAAAAAAGACGTACGTTATTAGCTTAGCAGAAGTTCCAGGGCCGAGGAAGCCATAAAAATACGCCTTATCCTCAGTAAAAAACCCATGTGCCGCTCATGAAGGTACAAGAAAATCCATGGATCACTGTCTTAAGGTATGATACAGCCTTGATCAGATCGAAATTGCAGATGAAAGGAGGCTTTAAGTAATATGTCTGAAACCAGGATCACTGCCATTGCAACCCGAGCGGCCCCTATGGCAATAGGGCCCTATTCCCAGGCAGTTGTTGCAGGGAGCTTTGTTTTCGTCTCCGGGCAGATCCCGCTAAACCCGTCATCGGGCTCCATAATGCCGGGAGGAATCAGAGAGCAGACTACCCAGATGCTCAAGAACATCGAGGCGATCCTGAATGAGGCAGGGCTATCTCTGCACAGCGTTGTGAAAACGGAGGTCTTCGTCAAGGATCTCAATGACTTTGCCGCCATGAACGAGGTATATGCCGCATTCTTCCCCGGTGAGATAAAACCGGCCCGCGTAACGGTGGAGGCCTCCCGACTGCCAAGAGATGTGCTCGTGAAGATCGGGTGTATAGTTTTTAGACAGTGATCAGTGAACAGAATGTCTTGATGAGTGACTGGTGACTATCACTCTGAATCCGATATCCGTAATCCGAGAATAATCGTACCTCTAGCGTTTGGTACTCCATAGCTTTGTAATCGAAGCTAAACCCATATCGAAATAAAAGATAAAAACCGTAATGGCAAGGAGGCTAAGGTCCCGGACAAGATAGACCCAGGAGATTCTCTGTGCCTCTTTTGTTGTAGTAAAGCACCCGCAGGAGATATCAAGCCCATGAAAGAGGGCTATGCCAAGGGCAAGGGCAAACATGAACAGGAGCCCTGAGATGATCAGCAAGCTGCCGGGGATGAATATTCCGAGAAGAAGTGCAATGCCGGTGATCATCTCAACGAAGGGGAGCACCACGCTGAAAGGATTTACCAGGACTACAGGCAGTATCCGGTAGTTGGCAACGGCCTCGGCGAATCCCTTCGGGTCAAGGAAATGGACCACCCCGGTGTAGAGTAACATGGCGCCGAGAACGACTCGGAATGCGTAAGACAGATAAGCGCTAATTCTTGCCCGACCCGCCGACTGCTCCACCACCTACCCCCTCATCGATGGGATAACCCTTTTCCATCCATCCCTGCCAGCCGTCAGCAAACTCGCCCAAAGACTTGATTCCCTTCTTCCGGAGGGCTTCTGCGAGACCTCGTGCCTTGCCGCACCCTTGCCCGTCACAGTAGGTAATGAAGATCTTACCGCCACCCTCCATTTCCTTGAGCCATGCCAGTTTCGTCTCCACCTTTTCCAGGGGCACATGGAAGGCGCCCGGCAGATGGCCCGAGACATAGGCGCCCTCTTCTCTCGCATCCAGGAAGAGGGCCCTGCCTGTCTTGAGGAGTTGCATGCATTCATTTGCCGAATAGATCTTGAGGGCATCTGTCGGTGTTGCGGTATCTTTCGGACTCGTTTTCCCCGACAGGAAGGTAAGCCCACCCGGCCTGAGCGCATTGATTGAAAAGGCCAGGACAAGGCTCAGGACAAGGATAACGGCTGCCTCTCCAAAAGCCTTTCCGATCTTTGAATGGAATCCTGACATATCCCCGCCAACCTTCTTGACGAATAATGAGATAACACAATCTGCCACATTGCTTATCACAGAGATCTTTGTCCAGATCAAGTACCTCGTGGATCGTAGAATTCTGCAGCTAGAACAAAAGGGTTGAACAAGCCCTCTTCATGCCGCCCTGTCATGGAAAAAGCGCATCAGGAACTCCGCATCGGCCGGCGAAAGGTTAAATTCAAAGATAGCCTTATTCAGAAGCCTCTGCACTGACTGGTTGGGGTTATTCTCCAGGTGTTCCGACACCCATTTGATTGCATTCTTTATCTCTTCTCTTTCATATCTTTCTAAGATCGTTTTCATATCAATACCTCCCATGGAGTACGTCATTCATTTCCTTGGCTATAATCATGTACATATTTTTGATGCTCATCTTAAGAAAAGAGATACAACATTGTATGGTAATAATGGGTATCTCATCCGAGATAGCCGAAGTACCAATCGATGAGATACTGGCCCCAGAACACGTAGATCAGCGCCCCAAGCGCCAGGAAGGGCCCGAAGGGGATGGCCGCCTTGAGGGTGCCTTTCTTCAGAAGCCCCCATGGGATACCAACCATGGTGCCCATGAGCGAAGAGGCAAACACCGTGAAGAGCACGCCCTGCCAGCCCGTGAACACACCGATCATTGCAAGCAGTTTCACATCACCGCCCCCCATGCCTTCCTTTTTCGTGAAAGAATAATAGCCATAAATGATTGCCAGGAGCAGACCGCCGCCGAGAACGAGGCCGATGAGGGCGTCCTTGTAAGTCACGGGCAGCCAGTAGACAACCAGGAGCCCCACCACGATACCGCCAAGCGACAACCTGTCGGGAATGATCTGGATATCGAGATCAATAAAGGTGATGATGATAAGGACACATGCCCAGAGATAATAAATCAGGAAAGTGACGCTCACGCCGAACCGGTACAGCAGGCTCACAGCAAGCAGGGCGCTTAAGAGCTCCACAACCGGATACCGCACCGATATGGGCTCGGTACAGTACCTGCATCTGCCTTTGAGGATGAGATAGCTTATGACCGGGATGTTGTCCCAGGGCTTCAGGGCCTTGGTGCACTTCGGACAATGCGATGGCGGCCAGACGATGGATTCCCCTTTCTGGATCCTGTAGATGCAGACATTGAGGAAACTCCCGATAAAGAGCCCGAAGAGTGCTACAATAACGACCATATCAACCGATCAGCTCACCCCTCTTGAAACGGAGCACCTCACCGTACAGCGTGGAAGAAACCTCATTCATAATACCTTTGAGCGAGTCGTTATCCGCCATGAACGATGCGGCGTTATCCACCTTGGACTTCATAGCATCAAGCTGGTCAACCATGGAAGAGATTGTCTTGAGGTCTACATTCGGATCGGAGACGGCCTTTGAATACTTATCCAAGAGGTCGATGGCCTCCTCGCCGGTGCTTACCGCACTAAGCTTCTGCGGACTTACTGGAACCGTCTGATACTGGGCTCCAACCATGCCGGCCTTATTCATAGATCCGGTCTCAAGACCCTTGAGGACATCCTCAAACGCCCCTTTGGGGCCGCTTTGCGGTTTGACCTGTTGCCCTGCAACAGAGCCGATGGTTGTGTTGGGGTTAATCTTCATACTCGCCTCCTGCACAAATGCTAGCAAGGAGGGTGCCAGCCCCTCTTTCCTCGGTCTTCACCATGCAGACGTAACTTAAACGGGAACTTTCTTCCACCCCAAAGGGAAAAATGGTCCATGTCTTCACGAAGGAGGGACCAGCCTCTGGATGAATGCCGAGCGTGCCTTGATGATCTCCTCAATGGGCATCTTGACAAGCTCATGCACATATTGGCGCACAGCCCGGCATACTCCATCAATGACCAGCGATGGGTCATTATGCGCCCCGCCTGTGGGTTCTTTGACGAGATAGTCCACAATGCCGTAGCTGTAGAGGTCGCGACCGCTTCCCCTGAGTGTCTCGGCAGCCTTCTCCTTTTTGGTAGAGTCGCCGTAGATGATGGAGGAGAAACCCTCAGGGCTGATGGCGCTGTAAAAGGCATTCTCGAGCATGACGATCCTGTCGCCGAAGCCGAGCGCCAGCGCACCTCCGGAACCCGCTTCACCTATGATGCAGGCCACCACCGGGGTCTTTACGCAGGCTACCATCCGGATGCACTGTGCAATGGAAAAAGCCTGGCCCTTGTCTTCCGCCTCTGGTACGGGATAGGCACCGGGTGTGTCTACAAAAGTGATCACCGGCCTCTTGAACTTTTCAGCAAGCTTGAACAGCTTGATGGCCTTATAATGACCGGAGGGGCTTGCCATTCCGTAGTGGTAACGGATATAATCCTTCTTCCCCTCTGAGCGCTTCTTGTGCCCGATGACAACCACAGGTATATCATCCAGAAATGCGAGACCGCCTAAGACGGCAGGGTCGTCTTCATACCGGCGATCACCTTTGAGCTCGGTAAAATCACGAAACAGGTGTGCAATGTACTCATCAATGCCGGGCCGGTCGGAATGACGGGAAAGCTCCACACTACTCCACCGGGTGATCCCCTCGTAGAGGTCCTTTCTGAAGACCTCCACCTTCCGTTCGATCTCGGCGGTATCGACCCCCTTGAGTCTTGATATGGTCTCCTGAAGCTCCTTGAGGGCCTTATCAATATCGGTGAACTTCTCTTTGGATTTCATTGGAGTTCCACCCCCTTTGGCCCCACGATCTCGGAAAGTCTTTGGAGAAAATCCCTCACCGGGGAGACCATGTAATCCTTGCCCGCATCAATATTCACGACCGCACCATCGGTCTCCACCTCAAAACAGATCAAGCACGGACCTTTGCTGGAGATGATCGTCTCTTTGAGGGTTCTTAAGGCCTCACTCCTCAAGGTGTAAGGTACTCGCACAATCACACGCTTTGCCAGCACCATATCGGCCCCGTCCAGCGGCATAACCTCTTCGGCGACAAGGTCGAGGGTGTGAACGTCGGATTCCGCTCCCCCGTTCTCCTCTTCACGGTTGATCCTTGCTTTGATGATTACGGGCTCATCCGAGGCGATAAGGGATTGAAACTTGCCGTAACACTGGGGGAAGAAAAGGACCTGGACGGAGCCTTCAAGGTCTTCCAGCACCCCTCTTGCCATGGCCTCGCCTTTCTTGGTCCTCGAAACATTCACACCGCTTAAGACCCCGGCCAGAAAGACCTGCGAGGGTGCGTCCTTGAGGCTCAAGGTTGTGGCCGTGGCATATTTGTCGATGAGATCCGCATATTTGTTCAGCGGATGGCCGGAAAGGTAGAACCCCATCCCATCCTTCTCCATCTTGAGCTTCTCAGCCTCAGGCCAGTCAGGGATGTCGGGCAATACAAGGGGTTTGCTGATATCTTCGGTTGCGAATTCCTCAAGGCTGAACAAACTGCCCTGGGCATCTTGCTTGTTGCGGGCTACCCGCTGAGCCTGGTCCAGCAGTGCATCGAGCATCTCGAACATGGCCCTGCGGTTTGTGTGTATCTTATCGAATGAACCGGCCTTGATGAGTGACTCAACCACGCGTCTGTTCACCTTGGACAGTGCGATCCTGTTAAGGAACGATGAGATGTCCTTAAAAGGGCCCCCTGAGATACGCTCGACAAGGATCGCATCCACTGCACCCTTGCCCACGTTCTTTATAGCCCCCAGGCCGAAGCGGATTCCGTCTTTTGTGACCACGAACTCGAAGCTGCTCTCGTTGATATCGGGAGGCAATACTGCTACATCGCGCTTCCTGCATTCGGCAATGTGCTGTGAGACCTTGTCCGTGTTGTTCAGGTCCAGCGTCAGGTTTGCAGCCATAAATTCCTTGAAGTGGTGCGCCTTCAGGTAGGCGGTCTGGTAGGCCACCAGCGCATATGCGGCTGCATGTGACTTATTGAACCCATAATCGGCAAACTTCTCCATGAGGTCGAAGATCTCGCCGGCCTTTTCCTTATCCACACCCCTTTCCACCGAACCGTCCATGAAGATCTGGCGATGCTTTGCCATCTCTTCGCGTATCTTCTTGCCCATGGCACGTCTTAACAGATCGGCCTTGCCCAGGGTGTAGCCGGCCATCTCCTGTGCGATCTGCATGACCTGCTCCTGGTAGACGATGATGCCATAGGTCTCCTTGAGGATCTTTTCCAGCAAAGGATGGGGAAAGTCGATGGCCTGCCTTTCGTGTCTGCGGTCGACATAGGAGGGGATGAGGTCCATGGGTCCGGGCCTGTAAAGGGCCACTGCTGCGATGATATCCTCGAACTTGTCAGGCTTGAGCTGTCTGAGCATGCCCTTCATCCCGGAGCTTTCAAGCTGGAATACGCTAGAGGTATCGCCGTCTCCGATGAGCTGGTAGGTGAGTTTGTCGTCTAAGGGTAGTCGTGAGATGTCCAGGTCAATACCCTCTGAGCGCAGGATCTGGGCGGTCTTGGCGATGACCGTGAGCGTCTTAAGCCCCAGCATATCAAACTTGATGAGCCCGACCCGCTCGATGCGCTTCATGTCGTACTGGCTGATAAGCATGCCCTTCTTGTCGACATATACCGGTACGTGGTCGGTAAGCGGCCTGTCATCCGATATGATGACACCGCCCGCATGCACCGAGGCGTGCCTGCTCAAGCCTTCCAGGGCCTTGGCTATTTCAATGAGCTGATTCACCGAAGGGTCGGTTTCCACGAGCTCCTTCAGGCGCGATTCAGCAATTACGGCCTGTTCGAGGGTGATATTCAGGTCGTTCGGGATGAGCTTGGCGATCTTGTCGACCTCTGCATAGCCCATTCCCATGACCCTGCCCACATCCCTGATGACCGCCTTTGCCTTCATGTTGCCGAATGTTGTGATCTGACTCACGAACTCGGCTCCATACCGGTTCTTGACGTATTCGATCACCTCATCTCTCCGGTTCTGGCAGAAATCCACATCGATATCGGGCATGCTCCTGCGCTCAGGGTTTAAGAACCGCTCGAACAGAAGATTCCACCTTATGGGGTCGATGTCAGTGATCTTCAGACTGTAGGCCACCAACGACCCGGCAGCACTTCCTCGGCCGGGGCCTACGGGGATGTCGTGCCCCTTTGCATACTGAATATAATCGGCAACGATAAGGAAGTAGCCCGCAAACCCCATGGACTTTATGATCTCAAGCTCTTCTGAGAGCCTCCTTGCATAGTCCTCAGGGATGTCGCCCCCCATCCTCGCCTTCAGCCCTTCCCAGGATTTATCCTCGATGACCTGCTCCAGGCTCTTGCCTGTGCCGACGTGATAAACCGGAAAACAATAGACATCTTTGGGGATCTCCACATTGCAGAGACCGGCGATATCGGAGGTGATACCCACTGCTTCAGGTATCCAGTCAAAGTCTCTCACCATCTCATCGGGGCTTTTGAGATAGAGCTGGTCGCTTTCAAAGGTCATCCGTCCCTTGTCATGAATGGTGTTCTGGGTCTGTATGCACAGGAGCACCTCGTGGGCCTTGGCATCCCCGGACTTCAGGTAGTGGCAATCATTGGTGGCCGCCACAGGGGTTCCGGTACGTTTTCCCAAGTCCACAATAAGCGGGTTCACCTTATCCTGGTCGGGCAGGGCATTGTGCTGGATCTCAAGATAGAAACGCCCTTCAAAGGTCTTACGATAAAAATCAAGGGCCTCGTGTGCCCTTTCCTCATCGTCCCGGAGCAGCCAGTAGGGGACCTCTCCCTGGAGACATGCGGAGAGACCGATAAGGCCCTTGCTCAACTCCGCAAGCACCTTCCTGTCAACCCTGGGCTTGTAGTAGAAGCCCTTGGTATGGGCCAACGAGGTGAGCTTCATGAGGTTGCGGTAGCCCTCATTATCCTTGGCAAGGAGGATGAGGTGATACTGTTTTGGCAGCCCGGGGATGACATCCCTGCTCTCCATGTCTCCCGGGCTGACGTAGATCTCGCAGCCGATAATGGGTTTTATGCCCGCTTTAATGGCCTTGTCGTAAAACTCCAATGCCCCGTACATGACACCATGGTCGGTAATGGCCACTGCATCCTGGCCGAACGCCTTGGTGGCCTTGATAAGGTCGTCTATACGGATGGCCCCGTCCAAAAGACTGTACTGGGTGTGGCAATGGAGATGGACGAAACCCATCTTAAGTCTCAGTACTCCAGCTTGTAATTCGGGGCCTCTTTCACGATGATCACGTCGTGGACATGTGATTCCTTGAGACCTGCCGAGGTGATCTTGATCATCTTTGCCTTGGTCTGAAGCTCCTCGATATTTGAGCATCCGGCATATCCCATACCGGCACGCAACCCTCCCAAGAGCTGGTATACGTTCTCTGATATGGAACCACGGTAGGGAACGCGGCCCACGATGCCCTCGGGTACGAGCTTCTCAGAGTCAGCCACCTCGGCCTGGAAATAACGATCTTTGGAGCCTTCTTTCATGGCCTCTACAGACCCCATGCCCCGATAGGCCTTGTATGTTCGGCCCTGGTAGATAATCCGCTCACCCGGCGCCTCTTCGGTGCCTGCAAACAACGAGCCGAGCATGATGCTGGAGGCGCCAGCCGTAATGGCCTTGGTGAGGTCGCCGGAGAATTTTACGCCGCCATCGGCTATAATGGGCACACCATGCTTTTTCGCCTCCTGGGCGCAATTCATGATGGCAGTGATCTGAGGCACACCCAC
The DNA here is from genome assembly GCA_963847605.1 of uncultured delta proteobacterium. Lineage (GTDB taxonomy): Bacteria > Desulfobacterota > Desulfomonilia > UBA1062 > UBA1062 > MWEI01. The sequence continues at coordinate 28,254 of CAWKAM010000036.1, forward strand.
GCCCGCCACCACCCTGGTAGTGCAGATGGAGCCCGGTCCGATCCCAACCTTGATGCCGTCCGCTCCTGCCTTGATAAGGTCGGCGGTGGCCTCTTTCGTGGCCACATTACCCGAGATTACCTGGGCATTCGGATAGAGGTCCTTGATGGCCTTTACCGACTCCATGACGCCTTTGCTGTGGCCATGGGCGGTATCCACCACGAGCACATCCACCCCGGCCTTCATGAGTGTATGCACCCTATGTTCGTCATTGGGCATAATACCGACCGCAGCCCCCACCAGGAGCCTGCCGCGGGAATCTTTGGCCGAATGGGGATATTTTTGCGCCTTCTCAATATCCTTGATGGTGATGAGGCCTTTTAAGTTGTAGCCCTCATCAACAACAGGCAGCTTCTCGATCTTATACTTGTGGAGCAGCTTTTTGGCGTCCTGAAGGGAGATACTGCCCTTGACCGTTACCAGATTCTCTTTTGTCATGGCTTCACCGATACGCTTGTTCATATCGGTCTCGAACCTGAGATCACGATTGGTGAGGATTCCGATGAGCTTGCCGTCGACCGTGATGGGGACGCCGGATATCCGGTAGTGCATCATGAGCTTGAGTGCCTCACCGATTGATTGGTCGGCCCGCATGGTGATGGGGTCCACGATCATCCCGCTCTCGGACTTCTTGACCTTATCAACCTCTACTGCCTGTGCCTCAGGCAACATGTTTTTGTGGATGATGCCGATCCCGCCCTCTCTCGCCATGGCAATTGCGGTGGATGCCTCTGTCACTGTGTCCATTGCAGCGCTCAGGAGTGGAATGTTCAGTTTGATCCCCCGCGTAAGGTATGTGCTTAAGTCCGTCATTGCGGGCAGCACATCCGATTTTGCAGGAAGCAGCAGTACATCGTCGAACGTCAGGGCCTCTGCGAGTATCTTTTCCATATGGTGATCCTCTCCTTACTGGATGCTGTAATCAAGACGAACAGGCCGCCCCAGGCCTAAGCCCTGAGTAAGATCTCCTCTCAAAGGCAACGGTGTAACATTCCACGGGAGGACCTTTTTGAGTAGTTCCCAGATTCCTTCATGTGTTTCAGGCCGGACAATGCGGGGCTCACCTACTATGTGACCCCTTTTCTTTGCCTCATCCACGGCATCGTCGATACCGCCGATTTTGTCAACAAGCCCTATGGCACGTGCCTGTCTGCCGGTGAACACCCTGCCGTCGGCAAATTGGCGTACCGTCTCGACCTTCAGTTTCCTGCCCGACGATACCGCCTCGATGAACTGCAAATGAACATCGTCCACGAGGGCTTTGAAATAGGCCTTCTCCTGCTCGGACATGGGCTTGAAGGGGGACCCGGCATCCTTCAGCGTGCCGGCGGTAATGCTGTTTGGAGTAATACCAAGCCTTTTCAGTCCCTCACTCGCATCGAAGAACTCCATGATTACTCCGATGCTGCCGGTCATGGTGCCCGGCAGTGCATAGATGGTGTCCGCTGCGCAGGCAATGTAGTATGCACCCGATGCGCCCAGCGCACCGAAAGACGCTATAACGGGCTTTTTCTTCTTGAGCTTCAGCAATGCGCTGTAGACCTCCTGGGATGGACCTACCTTGCCGCCCGGGCTGTCAAGACGGACCACAACCGCCTTGATCTTATCGTCATCCGTGAACTGCTTGATGGTATCCAGGTAGGACATCGAATCGGTGATCACGCCATCCACCTCTATAATACCAATGGCAGGTTTCATGGATGTCTTGACGGCGCTACCTCCCCAGGCAATTGCAACAGCGGCAATCACGATTAAGAGTATCCACTTGGTTCTTCGTTTCATGGCGTTAGCGGTTTCGAACTCCGGGTTTAAAGCACCTAATGCGGTGAAACAATACCTGCAGCAGAGTATATAGAAGAACTTTTCCGTTGTCCATATACTTGGGACACTGTGTCGGTGCTCAATACTGTTAAGGGATACCCCTTGGTCTGAGCCGAGGTATCCCCCTGTATCGACCTTTAATGTTGCCTAGCTCTTTTGCTTGGTCTCACGCAGACCTTTGAGCAGATCGCCAAGGTTGGTGCCCACCTTATTATCGGAGGGCTTGCTTTCCTGAACAGGTGCAGCCTTTCGGTGGTGCGCCTCACCAATGGCCTTGATGGAAAGCCCGATCTTCTTGTTCTCCGGACTGATCCTCAAGACTACTGCATCCACCTCTTGGCCTATTTCGAGTACCTCTGCCAATGAATCGATCTTGTCGCTACTGACCTCGGAGATATGGATCATGCCCTCTATGCCCGGCTTGATCTCGACAAATGCGCCGAAATCGGTCAGCGAAGTGATCTTTCCCTTAATGATGCTGCCCACCGGATGTTCGAGAGCGATCTGGTGCCATGGATCGGGCTGGAGTTGTTTAATGCCTAAAGAGAATTTTTCGTTCTCAGGGTCGATGGCCAGAACCTTGGCCTTGATCACGTCTCCCTTTTTATACAGCTCACGGGGGTTCTTCACCTTGGGGTCCCAGGTAAGGTCGGATACATGGATGAGGCCGTCAACGTCAATGGCATCATCTATGCTCACAAACAACCCGAAATCAGTGACATTCTTCACTGTTGCATCTATGACGGTGCCTTCAGGATAAAACTCCTGGATCTGTCTCCATGGATTGGGCATGGTCTGCTTGAGTCCAAGTGAGATGCGGCGGCCGGTCTGATCCACACCCAGAACGACCACATCCACACTCTGTCCTTCATCGAGTACCGAAGACGGGTGCCTCATGCGCTTGGTCCAGAACATTTCAGAGATATGAACGAGCCCCTCGACCCCCTCTTCTACCTCTACGAATGCGCCATAATTGGTAACCGAGGTCACCTTGCCGTTGATCTTCTTACCTATGGGATACCGGTACTCCAATCCTTCCCAGGGATCTGTCGTGAGCTGTTTGAGGCCCAGCGAAATCTTTTCAGTGGCCGGATCGAATTCAAGCACCTTAACCTTAATCTCCTGACCGGAAGCAACCTTTTCTTTCGGGTCCTTTAGCTTGCCCCATGACATGTCGGTGATGTGCAGAAGGCCGTCGATACCCCCGATATCCACAAAGGCACCATAGCTCATGATGTTCTTGACCCTGCCGGTTACCACATTACCTTTGGCCAACGTTGCGAGTAGGTGCTTTTTGTTTTCTTCTCTCTGTTTTTCCAAGACCTCCCGGTGGCTTACCACCACGTTGTTTTTCTTACGGTTGAATTTGATGATAGCCACGTCGATTGCCTGGCCGATCATCTTTTCAAGGTCGGTCTCACTCACGGGATTGACCGTGGCCTGGGAGCTCGGCAGGAAAGCATTCAGCCCGATGTCTACGATAAGACCGCCCTTGATCCTCTCCGTCACCTTTCCCCTGAGATATGAATTATCCTGATAGGCCTTGACGATATCATCCCAGATCTTCAGCCGTTTGGCCTTCTCCTTGGAGAGCCTGATCACACCTTTGGATGCGTTTATGCTCTCAACAAGAACCTCGACCTCCTGGCCTACGGAAGTGGTGATCTCCCCGTCATCTCCGATGAACTCGTTTATAGGTGCCTGTCCGTCTATCTTTCTCCCGATATCGATCATGATATGGTCCGTGCCGATCTGAACTACCGTGCCTGTCACCACTGATCCGGGTGTTATACGCTTATCAAATGTCCCCTCATACAGGGCCTCAAAATTGGTGCTCTCAGCCTCATGGTTCTCCGGCTTGGTTTCGACGAGATCCTCCCTTGTTGAATCGGTGTTCTTGTGCTCATTTTTAGTTTCGTCTATACTATACATGGTTTCCTTCCCCCCATCCGTCGTTCCATATTCCTGATTAAGTTGCGTTCCTATACAATAGAGGCCGGTAAAACACAAGATCATAATGGGTGCTCTGAAAACCTCTCATGACAAGGATTCCCGAGATATCTAACCCCTTGATTTCGTGTCTCGATACTCCACTCATAGGCATGTTAGATCTATGCTACAGATCAGGTAAGGCACATTAGCCATTTTCCAAAGATCAATTACTCAGAAGGGTTTTGAAGAGGGCCTCTTTTTAGTCGAGAGGGTTCTTCTTTTTTAATAGGGATGGGTCTTTGAGGGCCTTTTCAAGCTCGGAAAAGATGCTGCTCTTGTCGCCTTTTTTCGCCAGTGAATCCTCAATACCCTTAAGGCGGGACTCCTGTTTTGTCTTGAACTGTGAAATCTCTTCTTCCATTCTGGGAGCCTCTAAGGACCGCGGGAGCTCCTCGAGTTTGGTGTGATCCCGCACGGAGAACCTGACCTCACCTCCGCTGATGATGACATCGATAGCCCCTATGTCTTCGAGCTTCCTGGATATGCGTGAGAGTTCCTCTTCTGAAACCTGAAGGAATTCCTTTAAACCCTTCAGCGAGGGGGGCTGATTGTGGAGGTGCTCGAACACCCTGGTAGCAGCTATGAAGAGATGCGCCTGGCTATAGATATCGCCTGGTAACATAATGGTTACTGTAGTCCAAAGGCTCGTCCCATGCAACTAAGATTCAAGAATATCCTTGACTTCTCCGATACAAGAAAACAAAGATACTATGCCTGAATTGAAGAAATCAAAGGAGGACCCGCTTTGAAAAAATATGCACTAATAGTGATGGGCCTTTTTTTGTTTCTTGGCTTGATCAGTCCATGCCCGGCAGAGGAGATAAAACATACCGTCGTAAAGGGGGACACCCTGTGGGACATCTCCATGAAATATCTGAAGACGCCGTGGAAGTGGCCCCTTGTCTGGGCAAATAACCAGGACATTACCAATCCACATCTTATTTACCCCGGGGATATTGTGATCATCACAAAAGACGGCGACAAGACTATCATTAAGATCATCCCATCCCCTGATCGTGGCGGTAAGGAAACCAAAATGACGATCTATACCCCGGAAGAAGCAGCTGCGGTTAAAGAGAAATCTTTATTGATCTCTCCGCAGTATTCAACCTACATCTACAGCCCCAACATCCTGACAGGTTCCGGAACGATACTAAAAAAGATCGAGGGGGGAGAGCTTATCTCTCAAAACGATCACATCGTTATCAAGACAACCTCGGAGATGAAACCGGATCAAGCGATTACCATTGTCTCTAAGATACAGGATATTACAAAAGAAGGCGAACCGGCCGGGTATCTCTATAAGGCGGTAGCCACAGCTGTAGTGGAAGACGTACAGTCTGATATTGTAAAGTCCCGCGTCGTATACTCCCTTCAAGAGGCCAAGGTAGGCGATGTGATCTTCGATGACCTCGCCCCTGTCAGTCCATTGATGCTGACTATATCCCAGCCGACTTTAAATGCTCCGGCAAAGGTTATTGACTTCCATGGCGGCATATTAGGCAGCAGCGCCAACAACCTGGTCTTCTTGGATGCCGGAAAAAACCAGGGGGTGGACAAGGGATCGATCTTGAATATAACAAAGCCGACAAAGTTCGATAGTGAAGGTAAAAAGCAAGTGGCGATATTCCATGAATATATCGGCCTGGCACTCGTGCTTCAGACTCTTGAAAACAGCTCCATGGGCCTTCTGGTCGAATCCAGAGCCCAGATAGAAAAAGGGGACACGGTAACGGGCAAGAAATAACCGCCTCTGGGCTTTAAACAATACAGGAAATTTGATTAAACGCTCCGGTAGGATAAAATGTTGTTAAGCCCTTTTTCGTCAGCGCGCGTAAACATGACGGCCATGCCCGAGCGGGTCTTCCAGATGACATGCCCCTGCACCCAAATGACCTTGCCGAACTCTTCGGCATCAATACTGGCGATCACATATCCGTCCACTTTGGGGATGTCCCAGGTTTGGACATACATGCCGCTCTTGCTGATGTCGTAAACCTTGCCAACCTTATAAGCATGGGCATTGTCACGATAGGCGACTTTCATATTCACTCTGATACGTTTATGTGTTCTTTGATCCTGCATAACTTTTAAAGACCCTCCACATATAAATCATTAAATCAATTGAAGGGTTATCCTATGTAAAATGTCTCGTTTTTTAGTGTTAATTAAATATCTTACACAAATCTCACTAAAAAGTCCATACCCTTTATAATCCTGGAGATGATGGCATTAAGGGGGCCAACACTACATTGACACCCCTGCCGCGATACGTTATAGATCAGGCCATGAAAGTGCTCTATACCGCAAGCGAGATTGCTGAAAAGGTCGCTGAGCTTGGGGATAAGATCTCGTTAGCGTATCAGGGCCATGAGTTGTTCATCGTAGGTATCTTAAAAGGCGGCTTCATGTTCATGTCCGATCTGGTCCGCCGGATCAATCTCCCCGTGAGAATTGAGTTTGCCAGACTATCCAGCTATGGAAACTCCGATGGTCCCATAGGCGATGTCGCACTCATTGATGATATTCATGAACCAATTACCGGCAAGCATGTTTTAATTGTTGATGACATCATGGACACCGGACACAGCTTACTTGCATTTAAAAAGCACCTCTTGGAAAAAGGACCGGCTTCTGTCAAGATCTGCATAATGATAGACAAGACTCAGAGGAGGGAAACCTCCATATCACCTGACTACTACGGTTTCCGTATAACCGAGGGTTTTGTAGTGGGATACGGCTTGGACTTCGCAGAGAACTACCGTACATTGCCGCAGTTGTGCGTACTCGACCCCGAAGACAGGAGGAACCTCTCATGGTCATAGTTAATTGTCCAAGCTGCCACAGCAAATTCAGGTTTTCCCAAGAAGGCATCATACAGGGCACGATCAAAATGCGCTGTAGTGTCTGTCAGCATGTCTTTTCATACAACATCGAATCCGAAGTCTCCCTGGAGAAGGAATTCGACATACTTTTAAGCTCAAAACCTGTAGAGGCGGCACCTGCCGTGGATGAATCCCTTTCAGCACAGGAATCAGTCCTTGAAGAGGCCTCCATTGAGATTAGCGAAACACATCCGGAGTCAAAATCGGAAGGGTCCCAAGCTGCTACGGAATCGGTCATCCGGGAAATTGACTCCATACTTGGGACCGGCCCTGATGCAGCCGAAACGGAAGAGGAATCAGAACCCCAGGAGACTGAAAAGAAAAGCCACCTGAAAATTGCCGTCCTCATTATCTGCCTTATCGTGGCAGCATGCGCCTCCTTGTGGTTACTACGCGACAAGATTTTGTTCTTTCATGAGGCCAAGCAGGAGAGTCCCCAAGCTACCCTGCTGAAAGGACCATTTTTCTCCATAGACGAACATGGCCTCACCTATGAGATGCTCACCCATGAGCAGGAAGGCAGCGTACTTGTAATCAAGGGCAACCTCAGGAAAATCACGGCTAAGCCTGTTGAATCGGTCATGGTAGAGGCCAGGGTATATGACAAGACAGGCAAACTCATTGAATCACGTCTCGCCTATGCGGGTATCGTACCGGATACGAGCGAATTCACCAAGCAACCACAGAAGGATATCGATGCCCTTCTGACCTCTGATCCCGCATCTCCGGGTTCAACGCTTCCCTCCAACGACATCCCATTCGCCGTAGCCTTCTTTGGGAAGCCCGCTCAGGAAGTGTCATCATTCCAGGTAGAAGTGAAGGATATTCGTTGGAAATAAAGGAACTCGCACCGGCATCACGCCTGAAATACGGGGCGGCACTCCTGTGTATTGTATTCACTATCGGGACCTTGGGTTTTCATTTCATCGAGTCTTGGACCTACCTCGATGCGTTTTTCATGACACTCATTACCATAACCACAATAGGCTACCAGGAGATTCATCCACTCACCGAGATCGGCAAGGTCTTTGACATCTTCATAATCTTCTTGGGCGTTGGGTCTGCTGCATACGTGTTTGCATCCTTTACCCGGTTCATAGTAGAGGGTGAGATGCAACATTACTTTGGGAGGCTTAGGTTGGATAAGACAATCATGCGGATGAACAAGCATTATATCATCTGCGGCAACGGAAGGATCGGGTCGCTCATCAGCCAGGAACTCCTTCACTCAAACAAGACATTTCTTGTGATAGATAATGATCCCGCCATCATCGAACACCTTGAGCGTACAGGTATCCCACATATTCTAGGCAATGCTTCGGATGAAGACATCCTGCTCAAAGCAGGGATCAAGCGTGCAAAGTGTCTCATTGCCACGGCATCATCCGACATGACAAATGTTTACATCATCCTGATAGCCAAAGAACTCAATCCCGATCTCTTTGTGCTTGCCCGAGCCGAGACTGAGGACTCCACCAAGAACCTCATACGGGCCGGGGCAAATAAAGTGGTCTCTCCTTACCTCATCGGAGGCCGCCATATGGCAAATATCATCCTCAAGCCCACGGTAGTGGACTTCATTGAGCTGGCCACCGGTGAGAAGACCGGAGATTTTATTATTCAAATGGAAGGGTTTAAGATCCGCGAAGACTCCTGTCTTGTGGGTAAAACATTGAAAGACGCCCCCATAAGGAAAGACATCGGTCTCATCGTAGTCGCGATCAGGGATCGTACCGGCAAGATGATCTTCAACCCAGGTGCTGACATGACAATCTCGGTTGATGACGTGCTTGTCTGCATAGGTGATACCGAGGCCCTTCGGTCCATGAAGACCCTTGTAAACAGCTAGAGTTCATGCGGATATTAGGGTTGGATTACGGCAGTAAACGCATCGGCGTTGCCTTGAGCGATCCGTCAGAGACCATGGCCCATCCTATCGAAACCATACAGGTAAAGTCCGATGGGTCACATTTTAAGGTTATAAAAACCATTACTGATGAATACCAGGTGTCCAAGATTGTGGTAGGTCTGCCTTACAATATGGACGGCAGCCTCGGGAATAAGGGGGAAGAGGTAATTAAATGGGGCAAAGACCTTGAGCGGGTGCTCGGCTTGCCTGTTATATTCTTTGATGAAAGGCTTTCTACATCAGAGGCTCATGAATTGCTCATGAGGATCAATGTCAAGGGGAGAAAGCGCAATGCAATCGTGGATAAGATCGCTGCGAGCATTATCCTGAAAGGATATCTGGATTCGGAGAATACATGAGAACTCGCCTGCACGCCCTTCTTTTTTTGCTGGTATGTCTCCTCACCCTTGTTTTCATCCACACATGCTCCTTTTTGAGAACACCCATCACTCCCCACAAACCTGTTGAGGTGGATATCGTGCCGGGTCAGAGTGCCTGGGAGATCACACAGACTCTTAAGAAAACTGGAGTCATATCCCATGCATGCACCTTCATAACCATTGCCGCCCTCACAGGGAAGGCAAAACATCTTCAGGCAGGCGCATATGTATTCGAAGGCAACCATGTCCCGATGGATATCATGGATATATTGTTCAGGGGAAAAACACTCAAGTATCAAATAACCATCCCTGAGGGTTATACGATTTATCAGATAGGAGAGGCTGTATCAAGGACCGGCCTTATCCCCAAGAACCTGTTTATTCAAAGTGCACTCAGCCCGAAGACAAAAGACTTCTTTCAGGTAAAGGCACCTTCCATGGAGGGATTTCTCTATCCCGACACCTATGACCTGGTCCCCCATATGACACCACTGGAGATCATGGCAAAGATGATTGACCGTTTCAGAAGCATATATATCCCTGAGATGGAACAGCGGGCAAAAGCGATTGGCATGTCCAAGCTTGAAGTCATCACGCTGGCATCTCTCATCGAGAAGGAGGCTCATACAAAGGCTGAACAGCCCATCATCTCCTCGGTATTTCACAACAGGATGATGCGGGGAATGCGCCTCCAATCCGATCCGACCGCAATTTACGGCATTGAGGGCTTTACGGGCAAGATAAGCCCGGATGATCTGCTTAGGGAAAGTCCTTACAACACCTATCGTCATGAGGGGCTCCCACCAGGTCCTATATGCAACCCCGGTTTGGATTCCATTCGATCCGCACTCTGGCCTGCAAAGACCACTTACCTCTACTTCGTCTCGCAAGGCGATGGGACACATTCGTTCTCCCGCTCGCTCGAAGAACATAACAGAGCAATTTCAAATAATTTTAAGCAGAAGAAAAATCGCGGTATTCTCTAAAGTTGTGCCTCTCCCCTTTCGATAAGGGAAGGCATGGTAAAAGTGCGTGCAGCCATTGTCGACGATGAGGATGAAATACTTGATCTTATCGAACAAATCCTTATTGAGGAAGGGCTCAAGTCAAAAAGATTCCATAAGGCAGAGGATTTACTTGTTATTTCAGAGAAAGAGTCATTTGACATCATTATCTCTGACCTCATGCTTCCTGGTATGACGGGGCTCGAACTCCTTGACCGACTTCATAAGAAAGGGATTATGACACCGTTTGTACTCATCACCGGATATGCATCGTTGGATACGGCCATCGAGGCGGTGAACCGGGGTGCCTTTTCATATATCAAAAAGCCATTTAATATTGAAGAAATCCGTATTGTGGTCAACCGACTCAGGCAAAGGCAGGACCTCTTTGATGAGATCGCTCAGCTGAAAAGACAGGTAGAGTTGCTGCAGTCAAAACTCTCAAAAGCAATAGGAGAAGATTATCCAAACACGGCGCTGCCGCCTGTGATGAGGGCATTGCAGGGCCCCAACGATATGAGCAAGTCCTTTTCCGCCATAGAATATCTCGGCAGGCTTAAGACGGAGGGGCTGATTACTGAAAGGGAATTCGGCGAATACAAAGGCAGAATTTTAAAAAGGATTGCTTGATGTACAACAGGGTCCTCATTGTTGACGATGATCCCGGGATACGGGAGACCATATCGCAGATAATAGAAGAGCTCGGATACGCTCCTGATACCGCCTCCGACGGACTGGAGGCGTTGGCCATGTTGGATACCGGCTCTTATCTATGCATATTCACCGATATCATGATGCCTAAGATGACCGGGATCGAGCTCATTAAAAAGATCAAGGCCCGCGATGTATCGCTGCCCATCATTGTGATCACGGGTTATGCTTCCTTAGAAATCGCCATTGATGCCATGAAGTGCGGGGCCTCCGACTTCATATCAAAGCCCTTCAAGGTGAGCCAGATCCAGCTTGTCCTCGGTAAGATGAAGAGAGAAAAGCTCCTGCTCGAGGAGAACAGGAGATTCTCGGACGCCTTGCAGCTCCATCGCCTCATCGACACCCTTGTGGGACAGCTGGAAGACAAGAACAAAGAGATCAACTCCCTGCAGGACATATCCGAGAAGATCATCAGCTTAAAGGGTATCCGTGATCTGGTGGGTGCCATCGTTGACGTCTCCAAGCAACTTCTTGAGAATGTGGATGTTCAGTTCTATCCCTTAAACCGGAAGACCCAGACACTCATTGATACCGGCAATGGACAGGGCAGGATCATCAGCGCCGATCTCATCGAGGGGAAGATCATCAGGAGAAACAATTCTCTGGGTGTTTCAAACAGGAACTTCGTGACCATCTTTCCACTCATGATCGAAGGCCAGGTATTCGGCACACTTGATATCCACTCCGACTCCGTACTCGGCGAGGAGAAGGAGGGAAAGATTCTGTATCTCCTCAACCGCTCCGCTGAACGCATGGAAAATGTGGCCCTTTATGAGGGCCTCTACGAGAACATGCTCTCCACCTTGAACAGCATGGCCAAGATCCTGGATGCCAGAGACCCTCACACATCCCAGCATTCCACCAGGGTCACCAACTTCTCTCTCGCCTTGGCCAATATCATCAAGCTGTCTGATGATGAAAAGGATGTGCTGTATATTGCTGCTTCGCTCCACGATATCGGGAAGGTGGGTATACCCGACAGCATACTCCTAAAGAAAGACAAGCTCTCTGACGAAGAGTTTAAGATCATCAAGAGACATCCCGATATCGGGGCAGATATCTTAAAGCCCCTGCCACCCATGTCGCGCGAGACGGACGTCATACGTTATCACCATGAACGCTATGACGGTAAAGGATACCCGGCAGGGATCGGGGGTGAGGAGATCCCTCTACTCTCCCGCATTATTACGCTCGCGGATTCCTATGATGCTATGACTTCGGACAGGCCTTACCGGAAGGGATTACCTATCGACAAGGCTATTGAAGAGATCATACGCTGTATCGGGAGCCAGTTTGACCCGGAGCTGGCGAATATGTTTATCCACAAGGTCATCGGGGTCTGATATGTCCTCTAAGGAATAGTCCCTGGCGGGGCTGGTACCTGAACTGGTGCGCTCCCGCCGGCCTTTGAAGGTCTTGTTGATGAGTTCATCTGTTCAACCAAAGTCTGCACCCTCTGACGAAGTTGCTGGTTTTCCTGGACAAGAGCTTCGTTTTGACCTGCAGTTGCCTTGAGGTCGGTGTTCTCTTTCTCCAAGACTGAGAGTCTTTCATTTAAACGCGCGATCTGGCTGTCTTCGGGGACGCCCTGCTGCTTTTTCAATGATGCGACCTCGTTATCAAGGGCACTTACCCTGCCGGTCAGCTCCTGATTCTTTTCCTCCAAGGTCGAGATATAGGAGATAGTCTGCTTGAGCATGTCTTTGTAATCAGGATGCTGCTGTTTCCGATAGCCCCAGAAGTAATATCCGACAAATAACCCGCCTAAGAATATTATGAGGAGGATAACCACAATCGCCCGTACGTGACTCTTCTCCTCCTCCATCAGCACACCTCCCCATTATTTCTTATTAAGGTGTATGCGAGTTGTGTTACCCCGTCAAGCCCAAGTTATCACACCAACCCTCATTATCGTATAAGGTTAAGGACAGAAAGCCCCTAGCTTTATAGTGCGAATCAAGATCTTTGAACTTTGATGATGCCACTGTCCTTTAGATGCTCTGTAAGAAGTTCAGTAAGTCCCGGGTATGTCGATAAAATAGGAGAGGAACCTCTCTAACCTCCCTTCCTGTGTGGACCACAGGTAAAAGGCTGGTCGATTGAATATTAAAAGATCGTGAAATACTACCCTAACACCCGATATGATAATCCCTTCCGGGTTGATTCGGCCGGCGGTTATCCCAAATGCCTCCATGCGTATGAATGCATCTGCCAGGGATTCTGCAATACCCCCCTTTATATCTGATGCCACATTCTCGGAATGAAAAAAATCCTTGAGGTTCATCCCTTCCACAGGTTTGAAAAAAACTGCACAGTCCCACCTAAAAATATTTCTACACCTGCCCACAAGGGTAACCGGTATGGGGGTTTCTATGCCTATTCTCCTCAGCATGAGAGCATTCTTCCAGATCCTGCTTGCAGACCAAAACCTTCTCAGTATGCGCGGTCCGTATCCTTTTGAGAACCATACAAGCAAGTTCTTATCACCAATAGGTGCCAGATAGTACCCTGAAGCATAAGATTCTTTCTTAAAAGAAGAATCTTGCAATGCTTCAATAATGTCATCAAATCCAACATCAAATTGGTGACGGTCATGAACTGAGAAGAATCGGAGATCTGAATGGGTAACGAATGGGTCTCGTCTTCTGAAAATCTTTCGCAGGTATTCAGAAACTATACTCCCCCTAAACCGCCTTATCTCCTCTTTGACTTTACCAATCTCTGCATGCGAAATATCCCATCCCCTCTTGTTAACATAGGATATTATCCTATCCTCGATGTTCGAAATGAAGGCAGGGGGAATGTTGGCCAACAATATCGCGAGGTTCCTGAACGATCTCTTCCTCCCGATAGGCCTCAGCTGAATCGTCACTTGATCGCCGTCGAGTGCATAAATACACTCTCTGCTAATCATGAAATTACCCAGATGGAGGTCATTTTGCAGAATCCCGTGTTCATGGAGACTCGCAATACATGCCATAAGTATATCGAGCACCTTTTCCCGCTGAATTGACTCCGAACATGCCTCCAACGCACTATCGATTCTGAGAGCATCGGTGAGATATTCGAACACCATGGCATATAATCCATACTCAGGAAGGTATCCCGAAAAGATGATCCCCGGCGCCGGAATACCCCGATCCACAAAAGCCCTGCACCCACGGTCACTATGTTTCCAGTTTCTTCGAGATTTGTACTTTGAGAAGTAGAGCTTTACGATCACAGCGGAATTTCTGACTGTACCGAGGCATGCAATGCGTTTACCGCGTATAGCACGATATACTTTAGAACAGACTATCTCACCCAAACCAGGAATGTGCATGGTGAGAGACAGAGGAATTCCCTCCCTTGTATAGTCCTGGGTGACTTGCCATAGAGAGGCCAAGATCTTGCTCTTTTCGCTATTGCTCATATGAGTGGATATCTTGGTACACGTGCTCATAGGATTTTGCCATGCGTTCTATAGTGAATCTCTCCATTAAAAGCACATGCGCCTTCTCAATACAACCCTTGCGGAGTGCCTCATCATCGAGCATCCTGATGATGGCCTGTGATACTTTGTATGGGTTGCCGACTTCTGCAAGCAGACCAGTCTGACCATCCTTGACGATCTCTGGCATCCCACCGGCTGCGGTCACTACCACCGGAACCCGGTATACGAATGCATCCAGGATAGAGCTTCCCAGTCCCTCCTGCCTGGAGGTCAGCACAAAGATATCGAACACCTGATAATATGGATAAGGGTCGTCCTGATACCCTTCAAAGGCCACGTTCACAAGCCCCAGCCGAGAGGCCTCCCTCTCAAGCTCAGGCCGCAGCTCGCCATCACCAACCAGCACAAAGACTACATCATCCCTCTGGGCCTGGACCATTGACGCCGCTCTCAGGAGTGTATGGTGATCCTTGCGTTTCTCCAGCGAGGCCACACACCCCACGACCTTCTTTGACTGGAATCTCTTTTTGAGTTTTGCGACAGTATCCTCAGACAGCTTTCTTTCACTATCTATCGAATCGGGAATAAGGGTGATCTTTTCATCTTCGATCCCCCAACTATTCATAACAAATCGGATTCTCTCAGAAATTACAACAAGACGGTCCACTTGTCTATACAACTGCCGGGTAAGGATATTATCTGAAGGTGTATTATCAACACGACGCGTGGCAACAATGGGTATACCATGGATGTATTTCCACATGGCCGCAACCTGGAGTCCCCGGGTCTCATGAACGTGAACAATATCGAAACTGGATATAATACCGCCATGGAGAAGGAACGGTTTCCTAATTAAATATATAGGGAATCCTCTGTTGGTTACATGGGCAACAAATGCCTCATTGCTGCGAGCAATCAGGTGACATTCATGCCCCAGGGCCCTTAGTCCCTCCATGAGGTAAAGGGTCTGCCGTTCTCCACCCCGCCAGCCACGTTCGAGATTGATATGGACAATCCTCATTAACTAGCGTTTCTGCTCCTTCTCAAACGAGTACTGTACAAGCTTGGCAGTCATAACAAGATCGGCAAATGCACTCATGGAAGCTATAAGAAATCCACGCCAGCCATCTAATATCCCCAAGCGAAGTACGAAGTCTTTGAAGAAGCTCATTGGGGGTCTCAGGATCATGTGCAGGACAGGTGCGGTGAGCCCCCTGTCATGTTTGTCTTGGGCCTTCCAGGAGGTGTACCGGTTGATCTTGTCGACCCAGTGTGAGAGGGAAGATACGCTGTGATGTTCAAGAAAGCCCTTCAGCACCTCAGTGTTCTGAAGTTCCACCTCGGCATGAACACGTTTCTCCTGGTATCGGCCCAGATCCCTCCTGAAAAAACGGAGCACACTATCCCTTCCCCAGCCCGAGTGTTTAATCTCCTTGCCGAAGAGGTAGTTCTTCCTCCTTATCCAGTATCCATCTTTTAGGGGATACTCGGTGAGGAGAGAGACGATCTCACTTTTGAGCTCGGAGGGCACACGCTCATCACAATCCACGATTAATACCCAGTCATGAAGGGCTTTGGGGATGGCCCAGTTTTTCTGGGCGGCAGAGTTGATGTACTCATGCTGTATGATATGGTCAGTATACCTCCGTGCAATATCAAGGGTTGAATCGGTACTATATGAATCGATTACTAAGATCTCATCAGCCCACGAGACGCTCTTTAGGCATTCTTCGATATTATGCTCCTCGTTGAAGCATGGGATAATAACACTCAGCTTAGTTTGGATAGAGGTGTCCATATAATATTACTATCCTGAAATGAATTTTCTTTATAATGTTCTTAAGTCCTTTTATTTAAAAACCGTGTTCTTAATAGCTAAGTTATGAGGTTTGTTACATACACTACTATCTTTGTCAACATCAGGAGAAAAAGATTGGAGGATGGAGTATGGTCACCTGCTCTTTCCTCTTGGAGGACTGAGCCCCCTTTATCACATTATAAGATTACAGCACAGGAAAATAAAACGGCATATAATCAAGATGTTTTCCGGAGAGAACAAGAAACCATGGGGGTGAGATACCCGAGACGATATTCGCTCATGCGCAGATCAACTATGGAATGCAATCAGTGGGTATGTGATCTCACCGTCACATAGGAGTTCTCTCCATACCCTGCTTTATCATTTTTGACAACTCATCGAGGTAAAGGTTATGCCCATCCCTTTTCCAAGCGGAACGAATTTGATAGATCTTCCGAATAAAAGAAATAGCAACAAAGAATCCCAGCACAAAGGGGATATCAAGGCGCACGAACCTCCCTAGAAGCCGCGGGATCAGCCATGGAATATGTGAGAAAACTATTGTCCTTGGAGAAAGATGAAGCCATAGGTATATGAATTTATTCCTACTTGATATTAAATGTTTCTTGGAGTAGGAGAAATGCCTTCTGATGGTAATAGAGTGATCATGAATCACCCTGCTTTCAGGTTCACAATACGTCTTCCATCCTCGTTTCCAAGCACGTGTACCCAAGTCCCTATCTTCGCAATAAAAGGGCTTGTAAAGCGGAAGGAAACCTTGAAGCTCCAGGAACATGTGCTTACGAAAGGCCATAGAACCTCCGGAAGCGAACAGACTCAGCAGGGGTTTATCATCCTGTCGAGCCTGTAAAACCGCATCGATCTTCCATTTCTCTCTTCGGAAATTACCCCTGACTATTTTAATGATATTCCATGAGATCTTCGTAGGGGTTCCCTTCAGGTTGCAAACAAATGGGGAAACAGAGAATGTGTCGTTACGATCAAACCACCTCATTAGAGGCTCGATAAAGTGTTGGTCAGGATATACATCGGAGTTCAGCAAAATGACAATTTCATGGGATGAGTTCATTACACCTGTCATAACGGCCTCTGAAAAACCCTGATTCACCGTGTGACGAATTAGCCGGGTATCCGGGAAGCTATGCTTTACGAGCAAAACGCTCCCATCCTGTGAACCATCGTCAACAACGATAACTTCGGCTTCACCAGGATAGCTTTGAACAGCTTCATATACCTTCTTGAGTGATTTCTCTAGTAAGCACTCACCATTATAGTTCGGGATCACAATACTGACAGGCGGATATGTTATATACAAATTCAAACCTCACAAGCATCCTTTTCCTGGAAACTAAGCCCTTTGGTTAGCACCTGTTCATTACTACTATCGTGGTCGCCATGAAACCGACTCACCATGCCTTGTCATCCGATAACACCCTCCGAGTCTCTGCTAAGACTCTGGGGCAAGCATCATCAGGATCAAGGCATCTCAATTGATCTCCCCACGCCACCATACACCCAAGTATCAAAGAGAATGGGTAAAGTGCACTTTTGGAATAGAATGGGAAAACCACACTGGAATCCAAAAACCATGAGATGAAAACCACCAGCAGGCAACCAAGAAAAGCCTTATCTTGTTGTTTGCTTAATATATCAGCATGCTTAAGCAACTTCAAAAACAGATACATTACAGGGACTACAATAAGAAGTATCCCGAGGATCCCGTTATCATAAAGAAGCTCAATGAAGAAATTATGAGGGAAATGTAATGTAGGGTAAATTGAATATCGTATATTTCGGACACTTCCTATTCCATGACCAATGGTCCATTCTCGAAGCGTATTATGTTCCAACACCGCCATTGAATCTTTCCATAAAAAAAACCTTTCCTCCTTGCTAATATTCCCGAGAAGATCCTCCATACGCCATCTGACATGCCCATTAACGCCCAATATGAAGACCACTAAGCTTACCAGTATGAGCAGACCGATCCATTTCTTTCCACCCTTGATTAACATTATGCCGAATAAAGAACCGAGAGTGATACTTATCCAGGATGACCTACAATTTGAAAAAATCAAAGAGCTCACATTGATGACCCCGGCGACGGAAAAGATTATTTTTCGCAGCCCTTTTGAGTTATAAAAAAAATAGAAAACCAGTGGGAGCGTTAATATACTTACGTTGCCGAGATAATGACGATTCGTAAACGTTCCATAAGGCTTATGGAATACAGCATATGAAATGAATTGCCATAATATAGTCACGATCAGTAAGACCATGAAAACATCCTTCAGATACATCCTCGTCAGCACCTTATCCCTCATGATGAAGAGATAGTGGATGCTCAACACAATAATCAAAACTTTCAGAACAGTTACCTCGTCATGGGGATTCGAATTTGCCGATGACATTATCATGCTTATTAAAATAAGGGTGGCTATAATAAGTATAGTATATACAATATATTTGTGTTGAAACGGGTTATACTCCTTTAAAGCCATGAGTATTGCAAGAGCAAGTAAACATATATCTAGGCTTACCTCTACCCCCCCTCTGCTCAAGTCAAAAAAAATAAAAATGAAGCTTACAAGCCCAAGAAACAGGAGTACATTGATGAATATTAGTGTTAATGAATTATGCGTTTCAAAATAGGATTTATCCATATTATGAGTTACTCCAGGTTAATGGGCACGAGTAATCTATTAGCAATACTCATGTCATTCATGATGTTTTTTGGACACTCAAAGAATATCATAGTTATTAGGAAACTCCTTAACAAAGAGAACGATGAGATCATTTTTATAACATTGAAATCCTTAAAAAACCATTCCTATCATTTATACCCCACCAGGATCACACTGCGCGAACAACATAGTTTCCACCCGTTCATGGACTTGAGCTCCTGCTCATTGCCCTGGTAAATCAATGGCTTCTTTCTTTGAAGCCTCTGTGCATACCACTGAGAGGATATCTTGAGCACCGGCAAGAACACCAGGTATAGAAAAAGGGAGGATCGCTTGAGACGGTCGGTGTAGAGCTCGGTTCTACTGAAGCCGCATGTCCTCATGGCGTGGTTTAAATAGTAGGCGGAAAGTGGCATGATATGACCCCATTGCCTGCGTGCATCCATGACATCAAAGGAAAGCGGCCTGAAGAGTGTGAAAAATCCAGTGAACAGATATGAGACACGGGAGGTAAGGTTCAGGATGTTGGGGGTGGTGATGATAATCCTTCCACCGGGCCGAATGACCCTGAACATCTCCTGGATAAAATCATATGGATTCTTCAAATGCTCGATTACCTCGATAGAGTAAGCAATATCGAAGTTGTGTTCCTTGAATGGCAGCTCGTTAATAAATTCCATCTTCTCGCAAGCGATCTCTTTATAGGAGAAGTACTCCGGATAAAGGTCACATGCGGTTATAACCCCGGAGGGATCTCCCCCTTTCTTCTGGATATGCTCACCGAGAAGCTGAGTCATATATCCCCTGCCAGCCCCAATATCGAGTATTCGTTTACTCAAGATATCATTGCTTGTAATAATCTGAAAAACCCTCTCATTGGTGGACCGGTGAGAAGACGACTGAATGGATGCCATATAATCTTTCCTGAAAATCGGTTGTCAACGCCCGCAATACGGTCAAGCTACAGACGTGCGTGCTTGGCATATCATTAAGTATTATGCTAATCAAGTGTATCAAGCCTACTTAAAGCATGAGGCTCCCCACCTCAATGCTTTGTCTTCCTGTACTAACAATGCTATAGAAGGCATAAAAAACATGCAAAGATGTGACACTCAATGGATATCCTCTTTATAAAGCTGGGTGCTTTAGGCGATGTGATAAACACCCTGCCCCTGGCTATCACTCTCAAGGAACAACTTGATGCTCGCATCCACTGGTTGGTGGAACCTTTGAGTTATCCCCTCGTATCCTCCCATGCGAGCGTGAATCGGGCCATTCTTTTTGATAAAAAGCGATGGCTTCAGGTCCTCCCAAGTGTATTTAATGAACTAAGGAGGCAACACTTCGACATCACCCTGGACCTCCAGCGCATTATCAAATCAGGCCTTTTCAGCCTGGCTTCTCACAGCGATAGGAAGATCGGCTTTGACAAGACAAGATGTAAGGAGTTTACATGGCTCTTTCCCTTCGAGCGCATCCCGGCATCTGATCCAACTGTGCACATGGTTTACCAGTACCTCGAATTTGCACACTATCTGGGGATTACTCCGGGTGAAATCAGGTGGGATATTCCCATCACAGGGAGACTGCCGTTTGATCTCCCCAAGGAATACGTGGTCCTTAACATCGGCGCCACTACAAGCGCAAAACGTTGGACAACTCAGGGATTTGCATCACTCGCCCAGGGACTTATGGAGCGTTACAAGGCGCATGCGGTGCTCACAGGAGGTCCTACTGATACACCTGTGGCCGGCAGGATAGAGTCCATGGCCGGAAACAGCGTTATTAATCTTGTAGGAAAAACAAACATCCAGGAACTCTCAGAGGTAATCGCAGGTGCTGTTGCCGTAGTTACCTGTGATACCGGTCCCATGCACTTAGCAGTGGCGCTAGGGAAAGATGTCATCGCGCTGATCGGTCCTACCAATCCGCAGAGGACAGGCCCTTTAAGGGGAAGGATCATCCAGCAAGATCTGAGCTGTATGCCCTGTAACAAGAGGCGATGCGAAAATCCGATATGTATGGGCGGGATTACTGCCGAGATGGTGCTTGATGCGCTTGGAGACGTACTTGGGTGATTAGTGATGCGTGAACAGATAAAAAACCCCCAAGGTCGTTTGTTTCAAGCATGAGATCAAGGAAGAATATGTGTCATACAGGTTCAGCCACTAATCACTACTTTCCTATTCACTAGTCACTAATCACTGTTCACTATGTACTCAATACCCTTCTGCATGCCTCAATCACCTTCTCTGCATCCAATTCCTCAAGGCATCTCCTGTGCATGCAAGGCTCCCTGAGATAACAGGGGGAGCAGGCCAGATCTTGCCTCACCACTATGCTTCTTCTATTCTGCGGTGCTACATAGAAGGGGTCTGTGGGGCCGAAGATGCCTATCGTGGGGATATCCAAGGCCGAGGCCATATGCATGACCCCTGAATCTATGCCCACAAAGAGTTTTGCCTTTTTGATAACCGCTGTGAGTTCCCTAAGATTGATCTTCCCGGCCAGGTCCACCACCTGATGGAACCCCCCTTTTAGTAACTCTTCAACATGCATGGCAATTGTTCCGGTACACTCTGCAGTGTCGTTACCACCCACAAGAACGCAGCTGAGACCAAACTCCATGGATAACCTGGCTATGACAGTGGCGAACTTGCGCTCATCCCATGCCTTGGCAAGCCTGTGCCGGGAAGCCCCGGGCGAGAAAATTGCATACCGCCAGGGCAGCCCCTTGACCGTAACAAGATCATCTACCTTCAGCAGGCCCACATAATTATTCTGGGAGACAGGGATGCCGAGGCGATCAAGAAGCTTGGCATTGTTGAACCACGAGTTGTGGCCCTGAATAACCTCCTTCACGGTGAGCCCCAGGTCCCAGGGTGAGTGTGCAAAACCGGCCTTAAGGCCTGCACCGCTTAATCCCGCAAGGAGAAGCGCCTCCTCGGAGCGGGGAAGCGTAATGAGAAGATCATAATGCCCTCGCAGGAGGGTCCATATGAGGCCAAACCTTGCAAGATTGCCCTCCTTGCGGAGGATAATCTTGTCAACATAAGGGCTGTCGGCGAGCAAGCCTTCCAGGTAAGGCCTCACGACAGAATGGATAGAGGAATGAGGGAAATTATCACGAAGCGATTTCAACAGGGGCAGCGAAAAGCACAGGTCACCGATCTGATTTAAATGTATGACGCAGATCTTGGTGCAGTTCATGCCTGCGATCATTATAAAAAGAAGTTGTTATCAGCCACCACAGGGATCTCAGAGACTTCCTTGTCCGATTGGATGAAGTTCTCGATCCACCAGTTCACGTGGTGATAAAAGCACGCGACCTGACTACACTCAAGCCTGGCATTGAACGATTGGATGGAATGTTCCAGCCGGGCATGGGTGAAATCCAGGTTGGCCTTCCCTCGATATCCGGCCGAATCCCCAATCTTGGCCTGCTCTACACCCCTCAATGCCGGGCAGTGGAAGATGCCGCCGGAGGTCAGAACGGTCCTGAAGAATTGGCTGTGGCACACCTCGGGTTGAACTTTAAGCTCGTGTACCTTCTGGTCCAGCATGGCCTTTAGGTTAACGCTTTCAAGGACCTTAACCTCGGTAGAGCCTATCTCTTTGGCAAGAACAAGGTTATTCTTGATATCCTCAATGATCCTTGCTTCCCGCTCGGGATCGGGGGTGTCAAAGAGCGACTCCTTCTGTGTGGTTTCGAGCCTCAGCAGGCAGGGCTTAAATGAGACATAGTCAAAAGAATATTCCTTGGCAAGACTGACCGCCTGGTCCATCTCGTTGATATTGGGTGTAAGTTCATATCCGTTCACCGATATCCCATCCCACACGATCACATAGGAGTAACCGGCCTCAACCTTCGGATTGAGTCTCTTGATCTCCTGTACATTCTTCAAAATGCTCTCAAGGGTGGTCCTCCCCCGGGGCCGGTGAGACTTGAAAAAGGTGCTCTCCTTGCCTGCATCAATAGAGATCCTCAGCCAGTCTCCCTCTTTAAGCATATCAGACACTGCGGCAACCCTCTCGAGCCTGGATCCGTTCGTAGCAATACCGACTTGGATACCCCGCTCGCTGACAAACCTCACAATCTCCTCGAAGTTCTTGTGGATCGTGGGTTCGCCGCCGCCGATGAGTATCACGGAGCGCAATCCATTTTTCTGCAAGGTTTCGATACTCCGCTTTATGGTATCGAGGTCGAGGTAATCGCCGGTATTGAGCAGCCTCGAGTCCACACAATGAGGACAGGAGAAATTACATGCCGTGGTCAGGTCGAGGTTTATGGAGATGGGCCCGTATTTGGGAAACTTGGCGCTCTCCGCCGACCTCCTCACCGAGCGCTGCCAGGTGATGTAGGCCCGAAGGCCTTCAAGAACTGAAGTCTGTCTCAGTTTGGCACTGAAGTCATATTCTTTTTGTTCCAATCGTTCCACTTTATTCCCCTTACCCATTCATCGATCCAGCATAAATCTGGTGGAGCAGTGAGGCGGTTTCGATGATATGCCGCCTTCCGAGTAACGGTTCGGCTCCTGAGCTTACTGCTGTGAGGAAATCGCGCACCGAAAGCCCTAATGGGTCAACTATCTTTAGGGTTTTGTCCCCATAAGTCAAGTGTATTGTGTACGTCCCAAGGTCAATGTGTCTGGTAACCACACGGCCGTTGAACCCGAAGAAAAACGTCCTTGGCTGTGCCGTCTCCCTCACCAGTTCAATCTGTGTTTCACATCGTGTATGCTCTGTTAGATAGGTAAACCTGATCATCAGTGAATCATCTCCACCCTGAAAGGACAAGCCGTCTATCTTACCGCTTCCTGCTGCAAAGTACAGAAGACTCAAGGCATGCGGCACGGAATCAGGGATCATTTCCTGACCTATGGACAGCGGGGAGAGTCTGATTGAGAACTCCTTGATCCGGATAGGATCAAGCTTGCCACAGAGCTCTTCATAAATAGGAAGACTAAACGGCCACTGTGAATTCAAGGCGATCGTTAACCCTTTCTCCTGTGCCTTCGCAAAGATATCCTCAGTCCAAGCTGGTGCATCGGGTACATCGGGGGATATAAACGGCTTCTCACAGAAAATATGGACCCCTGCCTCAATGCACTGTTCTATATATGTCTTATGGGTAATGGAAGGGGAGGCTATTGCTACACATTCTACTTGAGCTTCATGGATCATCGTTGAAAAGTCCGTGTAGGACTGTGCCTTGATACCGTACTTCATGAGATTGGTTGCAGCAGACAAGGCAGTCTTCTCGGTAGAACCAAGAACCCCTGTTACTTCTGCCCTGTTATCATGGAAATACTTGGCGATATATTCCCCGATGCCGTTTCTCTTCCGGCCTGCACCGATGATTGCCGCCTTCATGGCCGCACCCATACCACAATAGTTACCCTCATACAATCAGTGCCCTCCTCATGATGCACCATCTTCCCCGTCAGGGCAGTTGCGTGCTGATCATTGACATCATGCCACATGGAAACTATTACCTTAATAGAAAAAGATTGACAAAAAATTCATCATCTTAAACAGTCTAGAGATAGTATGAAGAAAAAAACAGGAATCATCTCATATGACAACTCAAGAACAAATCCACAAAGCTCTATCCTCGTATCCGGTCGAACCGTTCCAATAGAAAACATCTGCGAGACCCTCTTTAATTCCGCCAACTTCGGCATCATCGCCACAGATATTGAGGGATATATCCTGTTCATCAATCCTTTTGCAAGATTACTGCTTGATTTCCAAAAGGATATATCGAACCGCGCAACAAAAATACACGTCATCGACAAAGACCTCTGGAATGAATACCGTAAGATCATCGAGACAGGCGAACCGCAGCTCAATGTACCTGCCCAACATAACGGCAAGCTCCTGGTGAGCCATCGACTTCCCATTGTTCAAAACGGCAAGATTATAGGCGCAATGAGCATTTTCAAGCTCTTGGAGACCTACGAGGAGCTTGCCAACGATATATTCAAACTAAAGGAATATACCCACGAGATCGAGGCCATCATCGAGTCCTCCTATGACGGCATCTATGTAACCGACGGAGATGCGAACACAATAAGGGTCAACTCTGCCTATGAGAAGATCACTGGAATTAAGGCATCTGAAGTCATAGGGAAAAATATGAATGATCTGGTAAAAGAAGGATATTTTGATGAGAGTGTGAGCTTGAAGGTTAAAGAAGAAAAAAAACCTGTTACAATCCACCAGACCTTGAAATCCGGCAAGAGCATCCTTGTTACGGGTAACCCCATCTTTGACGAGAACGGCAAGATCAAAATGATCGTCACCAATGTCCGTGACATGACCGGGCTCGTGGAGCTCCAGCAGCAGCTGGAATACACCAAGGGCATGACAACGGCCTATAGAGACATCCTGAAGTCGTTGCAACAGACCTCGGCCCGTGAGAATGACATCATCATGGTCTCGGAACCCATGCTCCATATCCAGGAGCTCCTGGACCGCGTTTGCAGGACGAATGCCACCGTGCTTATCTATGGAGAGACCGGAGTAGGAAAAGACCGCATCGCCGAGGAGATCCATGAGAAGTCCGACCGGGCCGAGAGCGGAATCTTTGTAAAAATCAACTGTGGGGCGATTCCTGAAAATCTTCTGGAGAGCGAGCTCTTCGGTTATGATCGAGGGGCATTCACCGGGGCGCGCAAGGAAGGGAAGTCTGGGCTCTTTGAGGTGGCGCACAAAGGAACCTTGTTCCTTGATGAGGTCGAATCCATGCCGATGTTGCTTCAATCCAAGCTGTTACGCGTCCTACAGAACTTCGAGATCACGCGTGTAGGTGGGACCAAACCCCTCAAGGTGGATGTGAGGCTCATCTGCGCCTCCAATCAGGACTTGAAGGAGCTCATTTCTAAAAAGCTTTTCAGAGCCGATCTTTTTTACCGGCTGAATGTTATTCCTATCTATATACCTCCTTTGCGTGAACGGCGAGACGACATCCCATACCTCGTGCACTTCTTCCTGAACCGGTACAACAAAAAACACGGCACCAAGAAGGTATTATCGAAAGAAGCCATGGATCATCTGATCACCTATACGTGGCCGGGCAATGTCCGCGAGGTGGCCAATGTAATAGAGCGACTTGTGGTCATCACCCATGGTGACTATATCCTGCCGAATAACCTTCCCAGGGAGATCTTTGAAAGAACCGGCAAAGATTTCATTGAGAACGGGCTTACACTGAAAGAACAGGTGGACAAGATCGAGATCTCCATTATCCGCAAGGCAATAGAGAAGTATGGCAGTGCACGCAAGGCTGCTCCCCACCTTGGTATGGATTCCACATCGCTCACCCGGAAACTGAAGAAATATTCCTGAGGTCTATGAGAGATACGGCTTGATATTCTTCTCCAGCTTGCTGTAGTGGAACAGGCGTTTGAAGTCGATGAGCCCTGCCAGGGCCCTTGAATGGACCCTCACCCCGTTCTCTTCCAGGATGGCAACCGGATTGAGACCGCCGATGACAATGGCACCGAACCTTCCCTCACCCACGGGTATCTCAAGCAATGTCTGGCTAGGTCTCCCGATGCGCATGAATCCTCCAAGACCTATATTGCCTAACTGCTTGGCCAAGTCCTCGACCATGTCCCTGCTGGCAGACGGGAATTCTCTGAAGCTTGCACCTATCCTTCCGCTTCCGGTCTTTACCGCACCAAGATAGTTCGTCATACCGCTACGGATGAAGACCTCCAGTGGATCTAGGCTTGTTCCATCGTACGTGATAATCTCCACAAACCTGGTGGGCTTCTTCTCCTTGATCTCCAAGAGCCCACCAAAACGCGAATTTGTTGGGATACCATACTTCAAAAGCACGCCGTTTAATGTAATTGAGCACACTGTGCCGATTCCCACCATACCCTCAGGAACCGTTGTGTGGCCGACTTTTTCCCCGGGAGGAAGCACGGTGATCATATCACCCATTGCATAGCCTTCCTCATACACTTTACTGATAAGGGAGATATTATCATGAACATGCCTCGGATCAGTATTCGTCACATTGATCACCACGGTACCTGACTGGGAGGCAAGGTCGAAATTCATCCGGTAGGTCATCTGATCGATCCTTGCAGAAAGGAAACCAACCCGTTCAATGATCTGTGAAGACTCGACCTCCTGAACTCCCCTTGATGTTATTCGGTGGCACCGCCTGTTGGATTTCTCGGTAAGTCCCTCTTCCTCCATGACCTGCAGATAGAGCCTTACAGTGCGCTCGCTGATGTCAAGACCTCGATCCAGCAGTTCTTCGTTTATCTTGAAACTGCTTAAGGGTTTGTCCGCGTCTCTCAGGATACTCAGTATTACCTGCTGAATCTTCTTTCTCTTTTCCTGCATGGTCGGATCATTACCCAGGGGCACGGGGAATGTCAACGCAAGTCTTATTGGCAATATTGCCAATATAATATATTGTTAATGGCAATTATCTGTCTGATATGTTGACATAAACCAAAAATTGTATTAATTTATCAGTATTAATTTGTTTTAATTGGCAAAGTGCTGCCAATATGGCATTCTTAAATGGCAAGGTGTTGCCAATATAAACTTTAGAGGAGGATATTTGAATGATTCAGTGGCAGAAGTCTAATGATGTACTTGGCACAACCAATCGGGGCAACCCTGCAGAATCAGGCCTATGCACGCTCTGCCGGGCAGACTGCAAAGGAAAATGTGAGACTTGGCTCTCAAGCCTGGTTGGGAGGAAGCTTCTTTATCCCAGAGACTTCGGCATTGTCACCGCGGGTGGCTCCAACACCTGTCACATGGGCGTTTCCTACAATTCTCTGCGTATCCAAGGGTATAACTACGGTGCAAACGGTGTCCCCAAGGGGCTGTCACACTCTCCTGACGATTGTATATTCCCCAATGTCAATATTGAGACGGAATTCGGCGCAAAAATAAAGACCAAGAGCCGCATCCCCCTCATGACCGGCGCGCTGGGATCTACCTTTGTTGCCGCTAAGTATTGGGATTCTTTTGCTGCAGGGGCAGCCCTGGTGGGCTTCCCCATCGTGGTGGGCGAAAACGTGGTCGGCATCGATAAAGAGGCGGTCATCAAGAAGGGTAAGATCATCAAGGCCCCTGAGCTGGACCGCAGGATTAATACATACCTGCGCTACCACGACACCTATGGCGCCATCATCGTGCAGATGAATGTCGAGGACACGAGAAACGGTGTGGCAGAATACGTGATCGAAAAGTACGGCGATAAGGCCATCATTGAGCTCAAGTGGGGCCAGGGAGCCAAGGACATCGGCGGTGAGATCCAGGTCACCTCTCTTGATTATGCCCTGTTCCTTAAACAGCGCGGTTATATTGTAGATCCGGACCCTGCAAAGTCAGAGGTCCAGGATGCATTCAAGCACCATGCCATTAGGTCCTTTGCCCGCCACAGCCGCCTCGGTTACACCAACCTGAATTCGCCCGAAGATGTCCAGAAAGACTTTATGAAAGAAGTGGCTTACCTTCGCAAACTCGGTTACAAACGCATCTCGCTCAAGACTGGTTCCTATGGCATGGAGGCCCTAGCCATGGCGATTAAGTTTGCGACCGACGCCAATCTTGACCTCCTTACGGTAGACGGCTCGGGCGGAGGCACCGGCATGAGCCCGTGGAACATGATGGAGTCCTGGGGCGTTCCATCTATCTATCTACACTCCAAGACCCATGAATATTGCTCAATCCTTGCCAAGAAGAAAAAGAAGGTGGTTGATATCGCTCTGGCCGGAGGCCTGGCCCGTGAGGACCATATCTTTAAGGCCCTGGCGTTAGGCGCCCCATTCACCAGGCTTATTTGCATGGGCAGGGCTGCCATGATCCCGGGTTTCCTCGGCTCCAACATCGAAGGCGCACTCCACCCAGAGCGCAGACAAAAGATCAATGGTCACTGGGAAAACCTGCCAAACACAGTGTCAGAGATCGGCCCGAATGCAGAAGAGATCTTTGCAGGGTACTATGATGTCCAGAAAAAGGTAGGTGCCAAAGAAATGAAGAAAATCCCCTATGGTGCCATTGCCATGTGGACGCTCTGCGACAAGCTGACCGCAGGTCTTCAGCAGCTCATGGCCGGAGCCCGCAGGTTCAATCTCAAGGAGATCAGCAGGGACGATATCTTCTCCGGCAACAAGGAGACCTTTGAAGTAACCGGCATCCCCTTTATCACCGATGTCCTCGACGACAGCGCCAAAAAGATCCTCAAGTCATAAATCAATAATGGGTGGCCCTCCTGTAGTCGGAGGGCCGCCCCTCCATAGAGCTCATAGACAACTCTTTTCCCGGCCACCAAAAGATAAGGTCCTTTTAATGCAAATATGCATCGGGGGACTAAATCGACCAGACAACCCCTATTGGTGCCTTAGTATTTTATGAAAATATCAGAAAACATACCAGGGTGATTATGCAATATTGCATCATGCCCTTAAAAAACATCAATCTCAATTAAATACAGATGGTTATAATTGCGACAAAGCATTGTCGGTGCATCACTGCATCATTTTGCGGTATTGAATCTTCATCTTCACTGTAACAGCGCTAAGGATCGATACATCTATCTAACTGTTTTTACTTCTATCTCTAGATTTTTTCAAACAATCAGAGCACTATGGCACCCTTTTTGTAACATAGGGCCGGAGGAATGGATGAACATCCGGGAATCAACCGTTACAGCAACCCATACAACCAAGGATGATCCAAGGATAAAGAACACACGGAGGATCGTATGAGCAAACTGATGAATGCAAAAGAGTATGAAGAGAGTCTGAGGAAGCTGAAGCTGAACGTGTACATGTTCGGCAAGAAGGTAGAAAACGTAGTGGATGACCCGATAATAAGGCCTTCCATGAATGCGGTGGCCGCCACCTACGAATTTGCCCACAGGCCGGAATATGAAGATATCATGACCGCCAAGTCCCATATCACGGGCAAGAAGATCAACCGCTTCACCCATATCCACCAGAGCGTGGATGACCTGGTGAAGAAGAGCAAGATGGGAAGGCTCCTGGGGTCTCTGACCGCCTGCTGCTTTCAGCGCTGCGTGGGCATGGATGCCATGAATTCGCTTTCTATCGTAACCTATGCCATAGATCAGAAGTGCGGCACGGAGTACAACAAGCGCTTTCTGAAATACCTTGAATACGTCCAGGAGAACGACCTGGTCTGTGACGGTGCCATGACCGACACCAAGGGTGACCGTTCTCAGCCTCCCCACAAGCAGTTTGACCAGGATATGTTCCTCCATGTGGTGGAAGAGAGGAAGGACGGCATCGTGGTCAGGGGGTCAAAGGCCCACCAGACCGGTGCGGTCAACTCTCACGAGATCATCGTAATGCCCACCATCACCATGCGGGAAGAGGACAAGGATTTCGCGGTTGCCTTTGCGCTTCCCAGCGATACCAAAGGCATCACCTATATTATGGGTCGGCAGTCCTGCGACACGCGGAAGCTCGAAGGAATGACCTTTGATCGCGGCAACATGTTCTACGGCGGTCATGAGGCCCTGGTGGTCTTTGATAATGTGTTTGTGCCCTGGGAGCGGGTCTTCATGTATAAGGAGTATGACTTCACGACACAGCTCGTCGAGAGCTTCTCTGCGTACCACCGTCAGAGCTACGCGTGCAAGGTAGGCGTGGGCGATGTGCTCATCGGCGCGACGCAGACCGTTGCGGAGTACAACGGAGCAGAAAAGGCATCGCACGTCAGAGACAAGATCGTGGAGATGAACCACCTGAACGAGACGCTGTTCTGCGGCTGCATCGCCTGTGCATCCGAGGGGCACAAAGAGGCAAGCGGGACCTATCTTGTAGATGTTCTTCTGGCCAATGTGCACAAGCAGAATGTCACGCGTTTTCCCTATGAGATCGCCAGGCTTGCCCAGGACATCGCGGGCGGTGTAGTGGTCACCTGTCCATCGGAAGCGGACCTTAACTCGCCGGTGGTGGGTAAGTGGGTGAAGAAATACTATCAGACAAAGGCGGATGTCCCCACGGAATACCGGATGAGGATATTGAGGCTTATCGAAAACATCACCATGGGAACTGCAGCAGTGGGTTACCTCACCGAGTCCATGCATGGGGCGGGCTCACCTCAGGCCCAGCGGATCATGATCGCCAGGCTTGTAAACATGAAGCAGAAACAGAAGATTGCGAAAGAACTGTGCGGGATCGTCAAGGGCGACCAGATAAGCTGAAGGTTGGCCTGAAGTTCTGTGGTGGATGTCGGGCCCAATATGACCGTGTCGGGATAGTCAATTCCCTTAAGGAGCGACTTGCCGACAATGTGGAATTTGTAGCCGCGGACAGCGAGGATGCAGAAGAAATCATCATCGTGAGCGGATGCAATACGGCATGCACAAAACTGGAAGCAGTCCATGACCGTCCCACACGGTATATCACGAGCCCGGATGATGCAGAACGATGGATAAAAGAGATATTAAAAACTTAAATAAGGGGTAGGCAGTGAAAAACTGGCGTGAGATCTACAAAAGCAGGATCGTCAGCGCGGCTGAGGCAGTACGCCATATCAAATCCGGCAACCGGGTTGTGGTGGCACATGCCAGCGGATCTCCCGAGCTCCTGTTAAAGGCCCTTGTGAACAACAAAGATGCCTACAAGAACGTGGAGATCGTTCACATGGTGTCCATGGGTGCATCCGAATACTGCCTGCCGGGCCTCGAAAAACATTTCGTCCACAACTCGCTTTTTGCAGGTGCCACCACGCGCAAGGCCATTCACGACGGAAGGGCTCACTTTACCGTATCCCACTTCAGCCAGATACCCAGACTGTTCACCGAGAAGATCCTGCCGGTGGATGTGACCATGTGCATGGTCTCCCGACCCGACGAGCACGGGTTTTGTTCCTTCGGTGTCTCAGTGGACTATACCAAACCCGCCGCAGAGAGCTCCAAGATCGTCATCGCCGAGGTGACACCAAACATGCCGAGGACCCTTGGCGATGCCTTCATCCACGTCTCGGAGATAGATTACATCGTGGAGTGCGAATCCAAGCCCATTATCCTGCAGCCACCCAAGATATCCGAGACCGATGAGAAGATCGGCGGGTACTGTGCGGAGCTCATCAGGGACGGCGACTGCCTGCAGCTGGGTATCGGCGCGGTGCCGGACGCCATCCTCGGGTTCCTCAAACACAAGAAAGACTTGGGCATACACACTGAGATGTTCTCGGATGGTGTGGTAGACCTCGTTGAGGCAGGTGTCATCACCTGCACTAGGAAAAATTTCCATCCGGACAAGATGGTGGCCACCTTCTTCATGGGGACCGAGAAGCTTTACAAGTTTGTGCATAACAACCCCATGGTGCAGATGTTCCCCGTGAATATCACGAACAACCCTGCCATCATTGCCCAGAACGACAATATGGTGTCCATCAACTCCACACTCCAGGTGGACCTCAACGGCCAGGCCGCTTCCGAGTCCATCGGGTACAAGCAGTTCAGCGGCACGGGCGGGCAGGCCGATTTCGTACGCGGGGCCGCGTGGTCCAAGGGCGGCCGGTCGATACTTGCCTTCCATTCCACCGCATCGGGCGGAAAGATCTCCCGCATCGTTACCCATCTGGACGAGGGGGCTGTGGTCACCACAACACGCAGCGACATCCACTATGTGGTAACCGAACACGGTATAGCAGACCTTCGAGGTAAATCCGTCCCGGAGAGGGCCAAGGCCCTCATCAATATCGCCCACCCTGACTTCAAGGGTGAGCTTAAGAAGGAATTCCAGCGCATCTACAACAGAAAAGTCTAGGTATGAAAACCATGGATAGTAGAGAAAAGAAGGAGGTGTAAGGATATGGTAAAGATATTCAGCACAACCCCTCGCATAGTCATGGGGCCTGGATCAGCAAAGACCATCGGCGTAGAAGTGAAGGCACGGGGAGCAAAGAGGGTTCTGATCGTAACCGACAAGGGCGTTATCGGTGCAGGGCTCTTGAACTCCATAGAAGAATCCTTCAAGGCTGCAAAGATCAAATATTCCATCTTCGACAAGGTGGAGTCTGACCCACGCTACGAGATCGTGGCGGACTGCGTGAAGATGGCTGAGACTTCCCGCGCCCAGATGCTCGTCGGTATAGGCGGCGGCAGCCCCATGGACATCACCAAGACCGCTGCCGTCATGCTCACAAACAAGGGGCCCATCGGTGCTTACTTCGGCATCAACCTTATCCCAAAGCCGGGTCTTCCCATCATCCTTATCCCCACGACTGCCGGCACAGGCAGCGAGGTGACACCCATCGCCATCCTATCGGATGAAGGCGAGAAGCTCAAGAAGGGTATCGTAAGCCCCTACCTCTTCCCGGCCATCGGCATACTGGACCCTGAGCTCACCGTCGGCCTGCCGCCCCATGTGACCGCAGCCACCGGCATGGATGCACTCATCCACGCCATCGAGGCCTATACGTCCATAAACGCCTCCATCATCACCGACATGTACTGCATCAAGGCCATCGAACTCATCTACAAGAACATCCGCATAGCATATGCCAAGGGCGATAACATGGATGCACGCACAGCCATGATGGAAGGGGCTTTGCTGGCAGGCATCGCATTCGCCAATGCCGGGGTCACTGCCGTGCATGCCTTTGCCTACCCAATAGGAGCTGAATTCCATATCCCCCACGGTATTGCGAACACCCTCATGCTCCCGCACGTGATCCGCTTCAACGTGCTCGGGAACCTTGAAAAGTTCGCCCAGCTTGCCAAACCCTTCGGCATACCCACTGAAGGTCTCGATAACTTAGCAATCGTGGACAAGGTGATCGCCGCCATTGACCGCCTTGCCGACGACATCCGGGTGCCGCGCCATCTCGCGGATTTCGGCGTAAAGGAGAAAGATATAAACATGCTAGCAGAAGGGGTCATGAAGGTGACCAGGCTGCTGGCAAACAATCCGCGCACGCTCACGCTGGACGATGCCAAGAGGATCTACAAGGCTGCTCTGTAAAACACGGTTGCAGAGATACATGAGCGCAAGAACAGACAACTCAGGAGGACAAGAGAAAATGAAAGTGAATAACAAATCACTCGGTGAATTACGTAGCACGGTCATGGCAAAGGGGTTTGCCAGCGGCAAACCCATATATATCGCCTCGGCCAAAGGGGCAATGCTCTATGATGTGGAAGGGAACGAATATATCGACTTCGGCGGCGGCATTGCGGTCATGAACGTGGGGCACTCCAACCCCAAGGTGGTGAAGGCCATTAAGGATCAGGCCGAGAAATTCACCCATACCTGCTTCATGGTCACACCCTATGAGGTCGCAGTGAAGCTGGGCGCAAAGCTCTGCAAGATCGTCCCCGGCAGGACCCCGAAGCGCGCAATCCTCATCAACAGCGGCGCCGAAGCCGTTGAGAACACGGTTAAGATCGCCCGCTACTACACCAAGAAACAGGGCATCGTCGTCCTGGATCATGCCTTCCACGGCAGGACGCTGATGTGCATGACCATGACCAGCAAGGTGAAGCCCTACAAGTGGGGGTTCGGACCCTTTGCACCGGAAGTCTACAAAATCCCGAACGCCTACTGCTACCGCTGCCCTTTCGGGCTTACCTACCCCAAGTGTGATTGTGCCTGCGCTGACTACCTGAAGGACTTCTTCGGCAGGATCGCTCCCGATATGATAGCCGCTGTAGTCGCGGAGCCTGTGCAGGGTGAAGGCGGCTTCATCACTCCGCCCAAGGAATATTTCCCCAAGCTCGCCAAGATCTGCAAGGACAACGGCATCCTCTTCATAGCCGACGAGATCCAGTCCGGTATGGGCAGAACGGGTAAGCAGATGTTCGCCATCGAGCACTGGGGCGTAGAGCCCGATCTGATCACCGTTGCCAAGAGTCTGGCGGCCGGCCTGCCCTTAAGCGCTGTTGTTGGCAAGCAGGACATCATGGACTCGGTGCATGCGGGCGGCATCGGCGGCACCTATGGCGGCAACCCGGTGTGCTGCGCGGCAGCCCTGGCGGTCCTCGAGGTGTACGAGGAAGAAAAGATGCTCGACAAGAGTGAAAGGCTCGGCAAGAAGCTCAGAAAGTACTTCAATGAGCTCAAGGCCAAGCACGAGATCATCGGCGATGTGAGGGGCTTAGGTCCCATGCTGGCGTTGGAGCTGGTCAAGAACCGCAAGACCAAGGAGCCTGCACCCGATGAGACCGCGGCCGTTGTGAAGTATGCCTTTGAGAAGGGATTGAACATCCTGTCCTGCGGCCAGTACAGCAACGTCATCCGCACCATGATGCCGCTGGTCATAACCGATGCGCAGGTGGCCAAAGGCATATCCATCCTCGATGACGCATTTGCTTCACTGAAAAAGAAGAAATAACGAGGCGCATATTGAACCTGCTCTTTTCACGGCTACTATACAGAGAAGTAAATGTCCCGTAAGGGGAATGAGTACAAACAAAACTAAAGGGGGAGTTATATGAACAAGAGGACTTTCTGGCTTACGAAACTGAGTATCTTGGTTTTCGCTCTTACCTACGCGCTGGTCTTCATATCAGGTACATCGGTGCTGGCAGCAGGAGCGAAAGAGGTTAAGATCGGCAATATCCTGCCGCTTTCAGGGCCGTCCGCTTCGGTGGGTGAACAGAACAAGAGGGCCATCGAACTGGCCACCGAGTACATCAATAAGGCCGGCGGCATCAAGTCATTGGGCGGCGCCAAGCTCGTAAACATCTTCACAGACAGCAAGGGCGATCCGACCGTGGGCGTATCCGCTGCAGAACAGCTCATCAACACCGATAAGGTCAGCCTCATCTCCGGCTGCTGGAACTCGGCGGTTACCTATCCGTCCACCCAGGTTGCAGAGCGCTATCAGGTTCCATTCTTGGTCCCCGTTTCTGTAGCAGACAAGATCACGGAACGCGGCTTCAAGTACACCTTCCGCATCGCTGCAAAAGACAGCTGGTGGGCCCGTGACCAGTTCCGGTTTCTCGAGGACATGAAGAAGGCACATGGAACAAAACTCGAGACCATTGCATTTGTCTATGAGAATGGCGACTGGGGAACCGGGATGGAGAAGCAGTGGGATATACTCGCCAAGCAGTACGGCTACAAGGTCGTCCTTGATGAGCCCTATCCCAGCACAGCGTCCGACCTGACCCCTGTGGCCATGAAGATCAAGACCGCAAAGCCCGATGTCATCCTTTTAACCTCCAATGCGGCTGACGCCATCCTGCTGACCAACACTATGGCCACCATGAAGGTGAAGGCAAAGGCCATCATCGGCACAGGTGGCGGCCATGCCGACCCCATGTTCCGGAAGAACACTGCAAAGAACTGCGAGTACATGTTTGACGTGGTAGAGTGGGAGACCGACCTCGGCAGGCCGGAAATCCCGAAGCTCAATGCCGAGTTCAAGAAGCGCAACGGCTATGACCTGGCAGGGGAATCTGTTGATGCCTTTGCATCGGTCTACGTAATCGCAGATGCCCTCGAGCGTGCGAAATCCACCGATCCGAAAAAGATCAGGGATGCCCTGGCCACCACAAAACTCTGCCAGGGTCCCAAGGCCCCGCTCGGCATCAACATCCTCTCGTATCCCTGCATTGGGTTTGACGAGACCGGCCAGAACAGAGAAGCCGGCATCGTGCTTGTCCAGTTCCG
This sequence comes from uncultured delta proteobacterium, assembly GCA_963847605.1. Taxonomy (GTDB): domain Bacteria; phylum Desulfobacterota; class Desulfomonilia; order UBA1062; family UBA1062; genus MWEI01. Next base: position 64,564 of record CAWKAM010000036.1, read on the forward strand.
TGATGTCAAGGGAACCATGGAGCGCGTAACGGTGTGGCCGATCCCCGCAGCAAGGAAGGGAGTCAAGGCCGTGTTCCCGATGCCGTAAGGAAATCACTTCCAACCGGGGTGAAATAAAAGAAAACGTATTGGAGTGATCGTGGGAAAGCCGGGCCCCTTCAAGGAGCCCGGCCCCCACGACCAAATCAAAAACGAGGTCACCATGGACGTTATTATTCAGGCAATCATAAACGGGGTCATGTCCGGCTCATACTATGGTCTCGCAGCGCTTGGCCTCACGCTCGTGTTCGGGGTCATCAAGGTCATCAACTTCGCCCACGGGTCTCTCCTGATGGTGGGCATGTTCGCCGCATACTGGATCGTGATGCTGACAGGGATACACCCCTACGCAGCCCTCATATTTGTCATACCAACGCTCTTTTTGTTCGGTTATGCGCTGCAAGGCATCGTGATCAAGCCGATCCTTGAGGCCCAGCGTGAGGTCAGGGAGCCCGTCGAGGTCATCATCGTGACAACGGGCGTGTGGTACATCCTTGACAATCTGGCCCTCATGTCCTTCGGCGCCGAGTATCGGGTTGTGCAGACGAGCATGTCCGGCCAAATCTTCATGTTAGGCGACTACATCTTTCCCAAGGCGCAGACCTATGGATTGATTACGACAATCGTCACCTCAGGTCTCCTGCTCTGGTTCCTCAAATACACCAGGATGGGCAAATCCATCAGAGCCGCCTCATTAGACAGGGATGCAGCAAGCCTCATGGGGATCAATCAGTACCGTGTCTACAATATAGCCTTCGGTATAGGGGCCGCCATCGCAGGGATCGTTGGATGCGTCTTGATTCCTTTCTACTATGTGTTTCCCTCGGTGGGGGTCGTCTTCGACGTGAAGTGTTTCATCATCGTGGTCTTGGGAGGTCTGGGGAGTATCCCCGGGGCACTCGTCGGCGGTCTGATCGTGGGACTCATCGAGTCCATCTTCGCCCAGTACATGGCCTCCACGTGGACAGAGCTCATCGTCTATGTGGTGTTCCTGGCAGTGCTGTTTATCAGACCGGCCGGCCTCTTTGGTGAGAAGAGGGATTGGTAAGAAAGGAGACAACGAAGATGAATGCTTCGTCAAAAAGAAAAACCATCGATACCATACTGAAGATCGTATTGGCCGGCATCGTATTCACGCTGCCGCTGTGGATGACGAGCCCCACCTACCTCCAGATCCTCATCCTGCTGTTCTTCTACGCCTACCTCACCACCTGCTGGAACCTGGTTGGCGGCTTTGCCGGGGTACTGCCGCTGGGGCATTCCGCCTATGTCGGGATCGGTGCATATACCTCCACGGTCCTGTTCATGACCTACGGGTTAAGCCCCTGGCTTGGTATGTTCGTCGGGGGGATCCTGGCAGCCATCGTGGGCCTGATCATCGGCATACCGACACTGAAGCTCCGGGGTGCATACTTCGCGCTCTCCACCATGGCCTTTGGTGAAGGGGTGCGGGTGCTGGTGGAGAACACCATGAAACTCGGGCCCTTCGAGATCAACGGCCCCCGCGGCATCAGCGTCCCCTTGAAGATGGGCACGCCCTTGGAAAACCTGATCAACTACCAGTTCGTGGACAAGCTCCCCTACTACTACATCATCCTCATTCTGCTGTGCATAGCGATCTTCATCACCTGGTACGTTTCAAGAATCAGGCCGGGCTACTACATCATCGCTGGTGGCGAGGAGCCCGAGGCTGCACAGGCACTGGGCATAAACGTGGCGAGGTACAAGGAGATGTTCATGGCGCTCAGCTGCTTTCTGACAGCGTTCGCAGGTACCTTCTATGCCCAGCTCAACCTGTACTTCTTCCCCAAGGGGATCCTGAGCCTGGATTTCTCCTTTGAGCTCGCATTCATCGCACTCATCGGCGGCCGCGGCACCATCGCAGGCCCGGTCATCGGGGCGCTCCTGCTCAGGCCTGTGGGAGAATTCTCCCGGATCTACCTGAGCGCGGTCCTGCCGGGCCTCCACCTGGTGATCTACGGGCTCATCCTGATCCTGGTCATGCTCTTCCAGCCCAGGGGCCTGGTGGAGCCGCTGACAAGGTTCTACAACTGGATCCTCGACAAGCTGAGCGGTGAAAGAAAGGAGGTCAAGGCGTAACATGGCATATCTCGAGATCAACAACGTATCCAAGCACTTCGGTGGGCTCAAGGCCGTCGACGAGGTAAGCATCAAGATCGAAAAGGGCCAGATCTACGGCCTCATCGGACCGAACGGCGCAGGCAAGTCGACCCTGTTCAACTGTGTGGCAGGCACGTACGCCCCGACCTCAGGCACCATCCTCTATAAGGGGGAAAACATCACGGGATCAAAGCCCTGGAACATCTGCAAGCGAAAGATCGCCCGCACCTTCCAGATCGTGAAGCCGTTCCAGAGCAAGTCCGTTCTCTACAATACCATGGTCGGCGCATTCATCAATACCTCGAACACCTCGGAGGCACAGGACAGGGCCATGGAGGTCCTCAAGAGGTTTCAGCTGGGCAACAAGTGGAATATCCTGGCCAAGAACCTGACCATTGCGGACCGCAAGCGGCTCGAGATCGCCCGGGCCATGGCCACAGAGCCCGAGATGTTCCTCATGGACGAGAGTATGGCGGGCTTAAGACCCAATGAGGTTGACGAGACGCTGGATGAGATCCGGAAGATCAGGGACAGCGGCGTTACCATCTTCATGATCGAGCACATCATGAGGGCCATCATGTCGGTCTCCGACACAATCACGGTCATCCAGTTCGGGAGAAAGATCATGGACGGCACACCGCAGGAAGTCTCGAAGGACGAGCGGGTCATCAAAGCATACCTGGGGGAAAGTTATGGCGCTGCTTGAGATCAAAAACATCAACTGCTACTACGGCGATGTGCAGGTCATCTACGATGTGTCAATGCATATCGATGAAGGCGAGGTCATCAGTCTTATCGGCGCCAACGGCGCCGGAAAGTCTACCATGCTCAGGACCATTTCAGGACTCATGCGGCCGCGCTCTGGGGAGATCATCTTCGAGAACCAGCCCATCCATAATCTGCGGCCCGAAAAGATCGTGGAGAGGGGTATCATCCATGTCCCCGAGGGAAGAAAGCTCTTCAGCCTCATGACGGTCCGTGAAAACCTGGATGTCGGCGCACATAACTCCAGGGCCTACCCGAAGCTGTCCGAGACCCTCAAGGACGTGTACCAGCTCCTGCCAAGGCTCGAAGAGCGGGAAAAGCAGCAGGCCATCACGTTATCAGGCGGCGAGCAGCAGATGGTGGCCATCGGCAGGGGCATGATGGCCATGCCCAAGATCCTCATGATGGACGAACCATCTTTGGGACTGGCACCGGTTCTCATCAAGGAGATCTTCACCACAATCCGTAAGATCGCAGACCAGGGGACCACGGTGCTCCTGGTGGAGCAGGATGTGCAGCACTCGCTGAATCTGTCGGACCGTGGGTATGTGCTGGAGCACGGACGTATCGTCATGGAAGGGAAAGGCAAGGAGCTCTTGGAGAATCCCAATATCCGAGAGGCATACCTCGGAATCTAGCAATGAAGGTGATCATGGCACTGGATAGATACTCATAGCCCCTTTTCATATCGTTCAATCCATCCACCCCTCACGTATGGATGGATTGAACACCCCCAATTCACCACGAAGCTTCTAAGAACAGGCAGGAAGAAGAAAGAGGTACATGTGTGAGGGATAGTTCCATCATCACAGAGGTGAGAAGCGATTTTCATAGGCGGATCAAGGTATAGCCGGGCTCACTGCGTGATGAAAAAAATAAGGATACCCTAACCCGAACGAAAAAGGAGGATTCAAAAGCCATGGAAGATTTTCTAAAGAAATGTGAGGAATGCAACCCCGGTGAAAAGGAGTTTCTCCAGGCTGTGACCGAGGTCGTGAAATCAGTGAAACCGGTCCTCGACAAGCACCCCGAATACCGCAAGGAAAAGATACTTGATCGGATGGTGGAACCGGAGCGGTTGGTCATATTCCGTGTACCTTGGGTGGACGACAAGGGTGATGTGCAGGTGAACCGTGGTTACCGCATCCAGATGAACAGCGCCATCGGCCCCTACAAGGGCGGGTTCAGGTTCCATCCTTCCGTCAACCTCTCCATCCTGAAGTTCCTGGCCTTTGAACAGGTATTCAAGAACTCGCTCACAACCCTGCCCATGGGCGGAGGCAAGGGCGGCTCCAATTTCGACCCCAAGGGCAAGTCCGACCGCGAGGTCATGAGATTCTGCCATAGCTTCATGAGCGAGATCTTCCGCCACCTCGGCCAGTTTACCGATGTCCCGGCCGGTGATATCGGCGTGGGTGCCCGTGAGATCGGGTACCTGTTCGGGATGTATAAGAAACTCAGGAATGAGTTTGTGGGTGTTCTTACCGGCAAAGGACTCAATTTCGGCGGGAGCCTCATCAGGCCCGAGGCCACCGGCTACGGCGCCGTCTACTTTGCTGCCGAAATGCTCTCCACAAAGAATCAGACCCTCGAAGGCAAAACCTGCCTCGTCTCGGGCTCCGGCAACGTTGCACAGTACACCGTGGAGAAGATACTGGACCTCGGCGGCAAGCCTGTGACCATGTCTGACTCCAACGGATACATCTACGACGAGGCGGGCTTCGACAGAGAGAAACTCGCTTACATTATGGAGCTCAAAAACATCCGCAGGGGCCGTATCAAAGAATATGCCGACAAATATAAGGGCGTGCTCTATACCCCGATCGATCCGGCGCAGGAGTTCAACCCCCTGTGGGACCACAAGGCCGACTGCGCCTTCCCATCTGCCACCCAGAACGAGATCAACGGGAAGGATGCGGCAAACCTCATAAAGAACGGCGTCTACGTCCTGAGCGAAGGCGCCAATATGCCCACCACGCCTGACGGTGTCGAGACCTTCCTCGATCAGAAGATCCTTTATGGACCGGGCAAGGCAGCGAATGCAGGCGGTGTATCCGTGTCCGGACTGGAGATGACACAGAACAGCATGCGCCTCAACTGGACAAGGGAGGAAGTGGACAACCGCTTAAGGATGATTATGAAGGCCATCCACAGCGCCTGTGTGAACGCATCGACAACATACGGCTCTCCGGGAAACTATGTAAACGGGGCCAACATCGCGGGCTTCGTGAAGGTTGCCGATGCCATGATGGCTCAAGGCATCGTATAAGGAAAACGAATGAATGCATGGGGCGGCGGTTCCTCTCGATAAGAGAACCGCCGCGATAAATCATGTTGATACGTGAGGAGGCCGGTGGACTAAAGAAAACCTCCTTAGATTTCTTGCTTGATTCTGCAATGGCTGTATGATGAACCTTAAAGACACCACCATGGTTGTGGGGGGGTTCCATGAAACTGAAAGAGCGTGAGCTATCCAGTAAATATCATCTTAACTTCAAGGTCTTTCTGGAGCTTATGTCTGCAAAGGTCCACGAGATCCTGCTGATCTCGAGCCGTTATGATGCATTCATCATCGAAGAGGACGTCACGCTGGCCTCCCGGATCATCTCCGAATACAGCGGGCTTAACCTCTCCCAGCCTCCCAGGGTGACGCGGACATCATCCGCCCTGCATGCACTCAAACTCCTCGATGAGAAAAAGTTCGACCTGGTCTTTTCCATGCCGAACCTCGAGGATATGGATGCCTTCACGCTAGGCAAAAAGATCAAAAAAAAGATGCCTCATCTGCCTGTCTATCTCCTGGCGCACAGCCTCAGGGGCATCCAGACTTCGAATGAGGCCCTTCTCTACGAAGGGATCGACAAGGTTTTCATCTGGTCAGGGAACGCCGACCTCCTTCTTGCCATCATCAAAAGCACGGAAGATGCACTGAATGTCGATTATGATACCACACATGCCCAGGTTTGCGTGCTCATCTTCGTCGAAGACTCACCGCTGTACTATTCAACGCTGCTCCCAATCTTCTACAAGGAGGTGGTCCGCCAGATCCAGGCCGTTTTAGAGCTCGGGGTGAACGAGGAAGAGCGGCTACTGATCATGCGTACCAGGCCCAAGATACTGTCCACTCAGACCTTTGAAGAGGCCTCCGATCTCTATGAGAAGTACAAGCCTTACCTGCTGGGTATCATATCGGACACGCGCTTTCCAAAGCAGGGGAAAGTATACGGCAATGCCGGGGTTGATCTGCTTTCCCGGGTCAGGCAGGAGATGCCCTATCTGCCCCTGCTCTTGTTCAGCTCCGAGCCGGAGAACCGGGCCAAGGCCGGGCGCATCCCGGCTGAGTTCATCGACAAGAACTCACCGAAGCTCTTAGATGAGATACACGACTTCTTCCTCACCCACCTGGGCTTCGGCGAATTCGTGTTCCACAAGCCCGACGGAACCGAAGTGGGCCGGGCAAACAAGCTGCGCATGCTCGAGGACAAGCTCGCCAAGATCCCAGATGAGTCGCTGTGCCATCACATAGAAAAGAAGGACATGGCCAACTGGCTCATGATGCGCTCCGAAATCCCGCTTGCCTCCACTATCAGGGACCTGTCCTGCTCTTCGTTCGCTTCCACCCAGGAGATGAGGGAGCACATCATATCCCTTATACACCTGGTGCGGAAATGGCGACAGAAAGGCGTGGTGGCCAAGTTCAACAGGAAGGAGTTCAATATCGACCTCCTGGACTTCGCCAAGATCGGCCAGGGGTCCCTGGGAGGAAAGGCACGGGGCCTGGCGTTCATGTCGTCCATGCTGCAGGAGGATATCAGCCTGCTGGAAAAGTACCCTGGTTGCACTATCGGCATACCGCAGACTATCGTGCTGGGCACCGATATCTTCGAAGACTTCGTGGAGAGCAACGACCTTAAACGTTTCGCCTCGGAGGGATATACCGATGAGGAAGTGGCGTGGGCCTTCATGAGCGCAAAGATGCCCCAAGGAATCGTCAAGGATCTTCAGACATACCTTGAACAGGTAGTCTACCCCCTTTCCGTGCGCTCATCGAGCCTGCTGGAAGACGCCCAGTTTCAGCCCTATGCAGGCCTGTATGAGACCTACATGATCCCCAACAACAACCCGGATTTTTCAAAACGGATCGAAGACCTCATCACTGCCATCAAGCTCGTCTATGCATCCACCTATTACGAGAGCCCCAAGGCATTTGCAAAGAGCACTGCCAGCCAGGCCAAGGACGAGTCAATGGCAGTGGTCATCCAGCAGCTCGTGGGTGATGAGCATGGGGACTATTACTATCCTACCATCTCCGGGGTGGCCCAGTCCCACAACTACTATCCCGTCTCGCACATGAAGCCCGAAGAAGGGATCGTGCAGATGGCTATCGGCTTCGGAAAGACCGTGGTCGAAGGAGGAAAGTCCCTGCGGTTCTCACCCAGGTACCCCGAGATCCTGCCGCAATTCTCCACAGTGGATGATATGATAACCAATTCCCAGCGCTTCTTCTACTCGCTTAAGATGAAGAACCATGACGACGGCGCACACCTCGGGGTGCATTCACACCTCGAGAGACGCGATATCTACGATGCACGCGAAGAGTACCCCGTAGTTGCATGTGCAAGCACTTATGACGCAGCAGAACATCGGATAAGGGACACGAGCGAGGGCCCCGGCGGCAAGATCATCACCTTCTCACAGATCCTGAAATACAAGAGCATACCCCTGCCTGAGATGCTATCGGATATCCTGGAGCTTGCCCGCAAGAATATGGGCTGCGCTGTTGAAATGGAGTTCGCGGTTAATCTGCGAAAAGACAAACCCGGCGCATGCGACTTCTACCTCCTCCAGGTGCGCCCCATGGTGACCGAGGAAGATCGCTTCGAAGTGGAGATCACGGAAAAGGACCGCTCAAAGGCATTCTGCTACTCCAACCTCGCACTCGGCAACGGCAAGCGGCAGGACATTGCGGACATCATCTTCGTGAAGCCCGATGATTTCAAGATCGAGGCCACACCGGAGATCGCCGAGGAGGTGGGCAGGCTCAACGGAATGCTTATTACGAAAAAGCTCCCCTACCTTCTCATCGGTCCGGGCAGGTGGGGCTCATTTGACCGGTGGCTGGGCATCCCGGTCCAGTGGAGGCATATCTCAGGTGTGGGGGCGATATTGGAACTGCGCGGTAAACTGCTCAAGGCGGATCCGTCCCAGGGCTCACATTTCTTCCAGAACATCACCTCACTGGGTGTTCCATACGTGACCGTCACCGAAGGCAGCACCGACTTCCTCGACTGGAAGTGGCTTGAGTCTCTGCCCGTGATAACCGAGACGGCCTTCCTCAAGCACGTGAGGCTCGATGACCCGATCGTGATCAAGATCAACGGGAGAAAATCCCTGTGCGTAATGTATATGGCCCTTGAGGACGACGTCCAATAAACCTTGAAAAAGCGAGGCTACCATGAGAAGGAAAGACCATGAAGCAGTATGACAAAGGTGTTGAAGGAAAGGCAGTAAGAGTGAAGTTATCCGGAAATAGAATCATCCCCTTGCTCTTTGCCCTGTTTGGGGTGATTGACTTCATCTACGGAATATATAGGCATGACATGATAAGTCTGGGCATGGGTGCGCTCATGGTCGGTATTTCTCTGTACGTATTCAAAAAGACAGGGGCATCCGCCTGATTGCTGATCAGCACAGGCAGGTTTTGCCTATCATAATGGGAAGGGATGGTTGAGCATGGAAGGGAAAAAAAGTCAGGGAGCAGGGACCATTGCCGTGTGGGGGGGCGAGGAGAAGAGCGCATCCGGCAGGCCCACCCAGGTGCCCATCGTGCAGAGCGTCTCCTTTGGGTACGACAATATGGATCAGTGGCTGCAGGTGGGAAAGGGCTTAGAGAAGGGCCACATCTACAGCCGCAACACCAATCCCACCCTGGAGGCCTTTGAAGAAAAGGTCCGCCTGCTGGAAGGCGCCGGGGCCGCTACATCCTTTTCAAGCGGCATGGCGGCCATCAGCAACACCCTGTTCACGCTCCTGTCTCCAGGAGAAAGGCTCGTGTCCATCAAGGACAGCTACGGTGGAACGAGCAAGCTCTTCATAGAGTTCCTGCCCAGGTTCAATATTGAAGCAAAGCTGTGTGAAACAACTGATCATGAGCAGATCGAGGCCGAGGTAATGAAAGGCTGCAAGGTACTTTACCTCGAAACGCCCACAAACCCGACGCTGAAGGTCATAGACATCACCAGGCTTGCAAAGGCAGCCCATAATGCCGGTACAACCGTGATCATGGACAACACCTTTGCCACGCCCATCAACCAGCAGCCCCTTGAGCTGGGTGCCGACCTGGTGATCCACAGCGCCACCAAGTTCCTGGGAGGGCATGCCGATGCCTTAGGCGGTGTCGTGTGCGGCCCGGAAGAGCTGATAAAGAAGATCTACCACTTCCGGGAGATCAACGGCGCTGCCCTGGACCCCATGGCAGCCTACCTCTTGCTGCGCGGCATGAAGACCCTGCACCTGCGCGTGGAAAGACAGAACGAAAGCGCCCTTGCAATTGCCCGCCATCTGGAGAAACACCCTGCGGTGAGCCGGGTCTTTTATCCGGGACTTATCAGCCACCCCCAGCACGCAATCGCCAAGAAGCAGATGAACGGTTTCGGCGGGGTGTTGAGTTTTATTTTGAAAGGTGATTTCGAGGCCCTCAAGGTCTTTCTGCCCAGGCTCCGGCTCGCACACAGGGCTGCGAACCTTGGAGCGGTGGAGACCATCGCAGGCCCGCCTGCGCTCACCAGTCACGTGGAATGTACACCGGAGGAACGCGCCGCCATGGGCATCCCCGAGGGACTTATCCGGTATTCCGTAGGGATCGAGGACGCGGGTGATCTTATATCTGATCTAAACAATGCCCTCAATGGGCTGGCATGAGGGTAATCGTCAATCACGAACGGGGTATGGGGTATAGAATGGTATACTTCATCCCTGACCATATCCCCGGAATAACAATCAGATAGGAATCCATGGCAAAGAGGCCATCGCTTTTTCTCCTGGCAGTTACGATGATACGGTTCGTCTTCCTGGTTAGGTGAAAAGGTCCTTTGCAGCTTAAAACCCCTGTCCTGGAATCAAATTGGGCATTGAGTCTCTTCTTCTCGGAGAGAAACAGGTTGATCCGGCCAGGGTCATAGAGCCCGGGATCTTCCAGGGTGATGGACACCTCGGGAATAGTATCGGATGCAAGCATCCCGCTTTTAGGGAAACACCCGGTCACGGGAAGGGGGGGATTCATGAGTTTCCTGGCAAAATCATTGAGGCTCATCTCGTCGCCTACTACGGCCTGACGGGGTAAGCGGTCGAATTCGGCGCCTGCCCCGACGCTCCCGGGGTCGGATGTGAGCATGAGACGGAAGCCTGCACGTTTTGCAACAGCACGGACAGTGTCATTATACTGGCCATAAGGATATGCGAAGTACTTAACCCGGCGGCCCAGGTTCTTTTCCAGGGTTTCCTTGGAGCCCATGATCTCCTGTTCTATTTCCTTTTCCGTGAGATTGATCAATCGCGGGTGTGTATAGGTGTGGCACCCCACCTCGCCTCCCCGGGCATCAAGCTGCTTAAGCTGTTCCCAGCGCATGTAATTTTTGACACCTATGCCATGGGTAAAGACAAAGATGCAGAAGGGAAAATGGTATTTCTTCAAGATGGGGACCGCCTTATCATACTCTGAGATGAATCCGTCATCAATGGTGATGACGACGCCCTTTCCAGGAACGGGCCGCTTGCCCTCCACACAATCGGCAAGCTGATCCATGGAGAGCACCGTATACCCGTGAGACTTTAAGTATTCCATCTGCAGGTCAAATTGGGTACTGGAGGTTGTAGTGGTGGAAAACCTGTTTTCATCGAATCGGTGGTAGAGGAGCACCGAGATATATGCGGATGCTTCTGTCGTCAGGCCCGGCATCAGGCAGATTCCAGCAGAAATAATCAGTATCATGCGAATACGAAGAGAGACCTTCATAATAAACAAACGCTGATGAGCAGCTCTAACCTGCGCACATACTCGATTCCCATCTGGGAATAATTCCGCAGTCCCTGTGCCAAGGCGAAAGAATCATACGGCGGCTGACTCAAAGAACGTATGTATCTCAGTTCTTCATATTGCGGATTGGTGTTGATGTTCCACATATAGTAATCAATACACGACTGCAGGTCATTGAAAACAGACACGGTGAATTCCTTATCACTATCCCGTTCCTTGGGTACCATGCCATAAGCGGAAGGGGTGCGCAGACCGAAGATATTGTTCCCTTCAGTGCAGAAACGTGAGGTCCCCCATCCTGACTCAATGGCGGCCTGGGCAATGATGAGGGAGACAGGGAGAACGTTTACCCTTTTGAGAAGCTCTTGAACCATCTTCTCGTAGGAGTTGGATTCCACTAGATACATGCGGGCGAATGAGATGAGTGTCTCTTTTTCCTGCGGGGTCCGATACGGCAGTCTCTGCCGTATCTGCTCTATAACCAGTCGCTGATTGCGGATAGCCTCGTTTGCGCGCAGCACGAGCGGCAACAGAATCTCGATAAGATACTGTTTCCTTTCCTGCACATCATCGATTTGTGCAAGCTGGTCCGGCATACTCGCGGTGTATTGATATTCGATGGAGGGACTCTGAGCGGGTACGGCACGAGGTGTGCCTGTACCTGTGTTCATCCTTGTCGGTATTAAGGCAGCCCCGATCAGTGAAGCAAAAAAACACACCGAAATAACCGTGAGTTTTCGCAGCTGACCCTTATTACTTTGTGTACCATCCATAGTGCACTCTGTACTGAAGTCATGTGCTCAAACTCGTTCTATTTACCTGATATATTTTCACAGAGTAAGAAAAAAATGCTGCAACGATCCAAAGAATCAGGAACCTTGACCACAAGCCGTTTTACACATGAAAAACACCTTGCCAAAAACTCCCTTGCATTATGAATCATGATTCAGTAATATGTCTTGAAATTATTTGTAAGGGGTAGGCCTACATAATGGCGGATGACAAGGACAAGGAAAGAAGAAAGATGTACCTCACCGTTGCGGATCTGAGCACCATGGGGTTTGCCATGGTCTTCTCCATTGTCCTCGGCCTCCTTGCAGGCTCCTACCTTGACAACAAATTCGATACAGCGCCGTACTTAACCTTCATCTTTCTCTTTGGCGGTATCATGGCAGGGTTCAGGATGATGTATAAGACATACATGCGATTTTTCAGCGAGGATAAGTCAGGTGAAAAGCGCAAGTAAGGACCCTGTTCAGAAGAGGATCGAGCTCATCGCACTATCCCTCTGGGCAACGTTTTGTATCATCAGTCTTCCGCTGTTCGGCTCGAAGTTTGCCCTGGGGGTACTGCTTGGCGGCGCCCTATGCCTTGCAAATTACCAGTTGCTCTGGCGTCATGCAAAGTCTTCGGTTGCGCTCGATGCCAAACAGGGCAAGGCCTTCATGATGAGACGCTACATTATACGGCTCGCTTTAACAGGGGCTGTCCTCTACGTGCTCATCGCGCTGCTGCATGTCGACATCTTAGGGCTGCTGCTGGGCCTGTCCGTTATTATGCTCGGCGTCATGAGTTACGCATGCTACACCTACATCTGTGCAGGAGGAGATTAGTATGGAACACGGGTACCTCGTTCTGGATTTCATCACCCATCCCCTTTATGAACTCATCCATGAAAGGTTCGGCCTGACTGACGGCAACCACATGCAACAGGTCACCTTTACCTGGCTATACATGCTCTTTCTCATCGTGATTTCTCTGATTGTGTCCAGGAACCTGAAGATGGTTCCGGGGAGGCTTCAGAATTTTCTAGAGGTGGTCATCGGCGGACTGAAGTCACTGCTGGTTGACACCATGAGCGAGCACGGCATGAGGTTCTTCCCGCTCATAGCCACTATCGCGGTATTCATCTTCACATGCAACATGGGAGGCATTATTCCCGGCTTCTATTCACCCACGGCAAACCTCAATACCAACCTGTCCATGGCCCTCACCGTGTTTCTGTTGACACACATCGTGGGTGTGATGATCCATGGCTTCAAATATCTCAAACACTTCCTGGGTCCGGTGTGGTGGATGGCGCCCATCATGTTGCCCGTGGAGCTTATCGGCCACCTGGCGCGGCCGCTTTCCCTCACCATGCGGCTCTTTGGGAACATATTCGGTGAAGACCTGGTGCTCTTGGTTCTCTTGGCACTGGTCCCGTTCCTCCTTCCCATGCCCATGCTTGTGCTTATGATGTTCACCTCGATCCTGCAGGCATTCGTGTTCACGCTGCTTGCCATGATGTATATAAGCGGCGCTATGGAGGAGTCCCACTAAGCGAGAATTATGACAGGTGGGTTGGCGGAAACCCGCCTGTTTGATGTTTTATGTGCCGGACAACGATGTTGACGGCTACCAAGAAAGCTGGGTAGGATACAATCCTGGCCGCCTTTGGTAATATGAATACAATAAAATAGTTGGAGGATTGTATGAAGAAATTTTTATGTTTATCAGGAGTTTCAGTATTCTTGGTCCTGGGGTTCTCATCACTGGTCTTTGCAGCAGGAGGCACGGCAAGCCCAGAAGCCATCCAGTACTTCTCCTGGGCCTCTGTAGCTGCGGGTATCGGTATGGCTCTCGCAGCCTTCGGTACCGGCATAGCCCAGGGCCTCGGTGTTAAGGGCGCCTGTGAAGGTATTTCCCGCAACCCTGAGGCATCGGGCAAGATACTGACAGGGCTCGTCCTTGGCCTGGCCATGATCGAGTCCCTGGCCATCTACGCGCTGGTTATCGAGCTTATCCTGCTCTACGCAAACCCGTTCATCAAGTTCATGGGCCTGCAGTAAAAAGATATCAAATATTAATCGATATCAAGCAAGAACCCACAAAGAGGGGCTCTTAAAAGAGAGCCCCTCTTCTTAATCTGGCCACTGTTCACCATGCAGGTTTATTAACAAACTACCTGAAGAAAATATAAAGAGCTCAACGAGCCCTACATCCCCATTAAGGCCTTGACCTTCTTCTTCTGTTCTTCGCTGGCAAAATAGAAAGCAGCTGCTCCGCCTGCAAGCAAAAGCAAGGTCAACGGCCTGAATATGATCCTGAAGACGGTTTTGACTATCGACTTGATAATGGAGACGACCCCGCCGATGATCCCGTAGAGGACAACATCGGCCACGATAAACTTGATTATCTTAAATGGGGCAAGGATAATTGATGTAATAAAGTTAAAAAGAAAGCGCATGGTCTTACACCTCCTGCTTTAATATATTTTTAAGAGTTTCGGTCGGACTCTGTTCTTACGAGTCCTTTTTCAAGAGCAGATCCTCTACGGACCCTAACGCATCTTTCGATACTAAAGCGGCCCGCTTGTTCTCTTCCTGTATTTTTAAATAAATCTCTTCTCGGTGCACCGTCACGTCTTTGGGCGCTCGAATACCGAGCTTGACCTGGGTGCCCTTGATCTCGACCACGGATACCTGGATATCATCGCCGATGGCGACAGATTCGCCGACTTTCCTTGTCAATATCAGCAATGAGACCCCCGAAACGTGTCTTTTGAAGGAAGTATTACATGATTATTGTATTGAAAGCAACGACTGCATCATCGTATTGCTCATGGATATCAGCCTCACAGAGCCCTAATAAAGATATTGATCCCTCATGAGGTGGAGATGCTAAGCAGATACTGCATCATATTATCGCAGATGGAGATCAGCTTTGCAGAGGCCTGGTAAAGGTATTGATTCTTCAGGAGATTGGTCATTTCATCATCCAGATTGACACCGGTGACACTCTGCTTTTGCGTGGTATACTCACTCAACAATGAGTCATTGAATGTGACGTTTTGCTGTACATTTTGATCATCCATACCAACCTGGGCTACCAACGAATTGTAATAGCCATCCATGGTTGTGTCCACCCCGGCACCACCCATGTCGGAGATGGTCTTGTCCTGGAGGGCGGAGATGGCGCTTGCTACATCATTGGCACCTGATGCGACTTGATGATCGCTGTCAAGATAACCGGTTGAGATCAAATCAGGGTTATCGGTTAAGGCCTGATTGACACCAGCGCCCTGGATGATGTCGGTTGTCGGCTGCCCTACCTTTTCATCCCAGGAAAAGAACGTATTAACCCCAAGGATGGCCAGTGCATTGCTGGAAGATCCGCTGGCGCTGGGGTTAACGGCGAAGGTATCGCCGGTCGTTGATGCTGCCATCTGGAGATGCCCGTCAGCATCCAGGCTGGCCGTGACGCTACCTCCGGTTTGGGAATTGATCGCACCGATGAGATCGCCGACCGTAGTCCCGCTTGTCCCGTTTGCAGTCCCGTACGTGGCAGTATTAATGGTATAGTTCGTCGGATTGCCGCTACTGTCGTATACCGTGATGTCGAAGGTGCCGCTCTTGTTGTACTGGTCACCGAAAAGGAAGGTTGAGCTAGAGGAAAGGTCATCGTTAACCCCGGAACACTGAACCGTTCCCGTCATCTGGCTGACACTCTTAGTCCCTGTGCCTTCACTATGGAGTGCGTTCACCTGCCAGATGAGTTCCTTGGTGAACGTGTTTAAAGAATCCAAGTAAGAACTAATCTGGGTGTCCCTTACATTCGCCGACCCTGCAATATCTCCACCCTGGAGCTTATTGGTGATATCGATACTCCTCCCCGAGGAATCATTCCATAACACCTTGAGAAAACCGGTGGTAGAATCACGCTGGGTAGTCAGAGTGTTTGAGCTATTTCCCTCCACAAGAGGGGTGCCTCCCAGGATGTACACATTGACCGCGCCTGTATTGGAATCATCGTAGTATGAGATGTTAAGGTGTTTAGCAAGATTTTGCAGATCAAGGTCTCTCTCATCCCGCAGGTCATTGGCATTGGTCTGGCCTTTGACCTCCACACTGGTTATTTGACTGTTCAGGCTCGCAATCTGCTTGATGAGCGTGTTCACATCGTTCACATCGCTATTAATGGTGGTATCAAGGTTTTGCTGGGAAGATGTCAGGTTCGTATCCATCTCTCGGAGCGTGGAAATCAGGTTATCCGAATCGGAAAGCAAAGTCTGCCTCGTTGAAGTGTCATCGGGGGTAGTTGCAAGGTTACTCCAGTCATTCCAGAAGGTACTCATCAGCGAGTTGATCCCGGTACTGCTACTCTCATTGAAGATAGTGTCGATCTCGTCCATGGTGCTTTGCTGAGAACTCCAATAGGAATTGTCTGATGTCTTATCCACCACCTGCTTATTGAGGTAGGCATTGTACTGCCTCGTCACCTGGGTAGCGATCACACCGGTCCCGATCTGTCCCGGCGCCGTATTGATAGGATTGTTGGCCTTGACCTGCAACGTCTGTTCGGAATATCCATCCGTATTTGCATTGGCGATGTTATGCGAGATGACCTCCATGGCAAGCTGGGAGGTGGACATTGAACCTCGGGCGATATCGAGTGCTCCGGTAATACCCGACATATCAGGCTCCTGCTTTTATAGTATGCGATGGAATGGCGGATTTCTTGCCATTCCTTGTGTAGCCGTCCTTCTTCAGGCCGGTAAAGAATATATCGATCTGAGCCTCGATCTCAGAGAGTTTTTGGGATACAAACCTCTTGGAGAGATCGTTAAGCCCAGATGCCTTTTTCCAGAGCACCATGAGTTCCTGCTGAAGGCTTCGCATCCTCTTCGTGTGCTCGGGCACAAGACCGGACCGGGGCACTTTAGTCCCTTCACGGAGTTTGGCAATGCTCTTGATGAGTCTTTGCTTGAGCGGCATCGACTCTTCGAGTGCCTGTACATCCCCCTGAGAAATGAATGTCAGCTCCGTTTCCAGCTGAATGACGAGCTTCTCCAAAAGCTCCTTTTCCCGCTCAAGCCTTTCAATCCCTTCAGGATATGTCATGGTGCCTCCCTGGTCATGTTCAACGAAACATCACCTTATATTCATTATCGGTCATTCTCTTTTATCTGGTGAACATTACCCTGCCTTGTCTTCCCGTCCTCGCCGAAATTCTGCTGTATGTGCTTCTTGAGGATATCGGCAATGCCTAAGGCGCCGGATTGTCCGATGCTTCTGGCAAGCTCTTCATTAAACATATCCTTATAGATATCATTCGCAAAACCTTCCTCCAGGAACCCTTCCGGAATGGATTCGGACATGGTTTTTAAGAGCTGATGGGCAAACATGGTCTCAAATTCTTTACATACCTTGTCCAGGGCCTTGACCGGGTCGCTCTTGTTCATATGAGCGAGCATGCTGACATCTTGAATCATATGATCTCCAGATCTGCGTACAAGGCGCCTGCCCGCTTGATGGCCTGTATGATGATGATAAGGTCTCTCGGTGACACGCCGACGGCATTTAATGAAGCAACGAGGTCACCTATGCTGACACCGCTCTTAAGCAGAATAAGCCGTTTCCCGCCTTCCTCCACCTGAACCCCGGACTGCGGGACAACAGTGGTGGCTCCTTGCGAAAATGGCATGGGCTGAGATACCTGTGGCCGCTCGGAAATCTTGATACTCAGATTGCCATGTGCGATAGCAACGGTCGAGATCTTTACCTCACTACCCATGACTACAGTGCCGGTCCGCTCGTTCACAATGACTTTTGCCCGGTTGTCCGGCGTCACATCGACCCCTTCGATGAGCGCCACGAAATCTACAAGTCTATTCTGGTAGGATGCCGGCACATCAAGCCGGACGGTGGAAAGGTCTTGGGCACTGGCCACCTGGGAACCCAGTTTTTCGTTGATGGAACGTACGAGTCTGCCCGTGGTGGTGAAATCCGGGTTATTCATGACCAGCGTCATCTGCGGGCCCATGCTCAGATCGAGCGAACGCTCAACCACAGCGCCATTCGAGATCATCCCCGCTGTGGGGAAGTTTTTGGTAACCCCGGAACCCGAGGCACCGCTCACTGCAAAGCCGCCGACCGATATAGGACCCTGGGCCAGGGCATAGACCTTTCCATCAGGGCCATAGAGCGGTGTAGAGATAAGGGTGCCGCCTGCTATAGAGGTGGCATCACCCATGGAAGAAACCGTGCAATCAATCTTTTGTGAGCTCTTGGCAAACGGCGGAAGCGACGAGGTGACGATGACCGCCGCAACGTTCTTCATCTTCAGGTCATTAGCATTAACCTTGATACCCATATTCCGAAGCATGTTTGTTACGGAATAGATAGTATACTCATTGCCAGTTCCGGCCTTGTCCCCGGTACCGTTCAGACCCACTACCAACCCGTACCCTGACAACTTGTTCTCCCTCACCCCTTGGATCTCGACAAGGTCCTTCACACGTACTGCCAGGAGTGGCTGTACCGTGAGGAGTATAATAACAATAGCTAGGGTTATCTTCTTCATGATCCACCTCTAAAACTCTAAAACGGCCATATCTTGTCGAAAGCCTTTGCAAGGAAGCCCTTATCCTGCTGGTCGCCAAGGATACCGTTCCCATAATAGTCGACTTTCAGATCGGCTACATTGGCCGATAAGACAGAATTATCTCCCTGTATGTCATCGGGTCTGATGATCCCGGAGACCATTATGTACTGAGACTCTTCGTTCACCCTGATCTGTTTCTTGCCCCGGATGACGAAGTTCCCCTCAGGCAGGATCCTTACTATGCGGGCAGATACGACTGCATTCAGGGTGCCGCTCCGTGAAGTCTCTCCATCCCCGGTAAACGTCGAAGCGCTGCTGGTCTGTACCTGGGGGTGAACGTGAAAGCCAAGAAAGTCCGTTACCGAGCTGGCTATACTGCTGTCCTTCGAGGTACCGGTCTTTGCCTGTTTATCCGCTGACGAGCTCTCAGATATCTGGATAATGACAAGGTCCCCGACCTGCCGTGCCTTATGGTCGCTATACATATCTGAATATTTGACGGTCGGCGCCCACAGGGAACCTGGGCTCTGGGTGTAATCGGTCTGATCTCCCATGGGCATTGAAAGCTCATCCTCGGTACGATCGAAATCTTTGGGGGCATGGGAGCATGCGCTTAAAGCAGCCACCATAACAAAGAGTATCAGGTTAAACAAAAGCTTCATATTGCCTCCTACAACGCAACTTGCACTAATGATGCAGCAATAATGGTGCCAACCACCTGTCTGCCCGAAGAGATGTTCTTTACGGGGATCGTCTCACCCTGATACCCGTCCTTCATGGCCACACCCTTATCTCTGACCACAAGGTCATTCACCCTGACCTCGATGGAAACGATCTCTCCGGAGCATACATCCGGCTTTCTCTGCACCTGCAAAGGCAGGATGGGGTTGCCTTCCAGCAGTGTCACCCTTGACCGCTTGCCTACACAGTCTTCAAGGCGGGTATAGGCATAGGGGCATGATGAGATATCACAAGACCGCACCACGAGATCACCAGGCATAATGATCTTATGGGAGGCTACCTTTGCCCTTGCCACGGGGACATCCGCTATGAGCTTGACTCTCCCGGTCACGGTCACCCTCTCCGGGAATGGCCCGCCACCGACGATCATGGTGGCCGTGACGAATCCCAGATACTTTTCGCGGGAGGAAAATTTTGCCCGTATGAAGCTCGAATCTGCCTGGAGGACCTTCGGAATCCTTGACACCCTTATGTCAGCCACCTCGATCCTGCCGGAATCCTTCCAGGGGCTGTTCTTAACGATCTCTTCAATGAAGACCTTTTTAAGGACTTCTTCAGGAACCTCCACAGTGCATGAAGAGACATGCGTCTTTGTCGCACCTGTATAGATCACAGACCCCAGGTAATGGGAACGGACCTTGTCTGCAACGGCCTTGACTGAAATATATAAATCAAAGGAGTTGTCAGGTGATTTAGCAATAGCGATACCTGAGAGCAACCGGGCATCTTCTCCGCTGATCTCCGCCAAATCTGAAAGCATTACGGTCTTTCCGGTAACCGCCGCCTCGTCTTTGAGATCGACAACCGTGTCTGCAAATGCGCTCACCGGTATAAAAAGCCCGCAGAAAAGACACACCGCCAGAATAAGATCCCGCATCTAATGCTACCTCACAATACCTGCGGCAGTCTGGAGCATATTATCCGAGGCTGTTATGCACTTGGAGTTGAGCTCATATGCCCTTTGGGCTGCTATCATATTGACCATCTCCGAAACGGCATCCACATTCGACATCTCCAAATTTCCTTGTGAGATAGTGCCGAAGTTGTCCTTGCCCGGTGTACCCTCGATGGCATCCCCTGATGCAGGGGTCGGTATATACTGATTCATGCCGATGGATTGCAGGCCTGCTGTGTTAGGGAAGATGTAGGTGGGGATGTTCCCGGTGGCCAGAACCGTGCCGCTACTCGACATGCAGTTGATCTGTCCCGCATTGGAAATCGTTATGTTGGAGGTCTGCTGTGGGACTTTGAATTCGGGCTGCAACCGATCTCCCCTGGAATCCACGATATAACCTTCAGAGTCCATCTTGAAGGAACCATCTCGTGTATAGACATCATTCCCGTCTGCAATGAGGTGGAAAAACCCGTTGCCCTGGATGGCCATATCCAGGTTATTACTGGTCTGGAGGTAGTCACCCTGGGTAAAGATCTTCTGAATGGACACCGGTTGCACACCCATGCCCACCTGAATCCCCACAGGTACGGTCCCGCCTGTAGGGGTGGGACTACCCGGTTGATTATAGGTGGCATAATAAAGATCCTCAAAATCCACCCTGCTCTTCTTGTAGCTCGTCGTGTTCGTGTTAGCCAGGTTATTTGCAATGGTATTGACCATCAACTCCTGGGCATTCATGCCCGTGGCAGCGGTCCACATCGCTCGAATCATAGCCTTTCCTCCTTTTTATGCTACTGTCCCGACATTATGCATCGAGTATGAATAGGCATCGTTTGCCGACCTGATCACCTTCTGAAAGACATCATAAGCCCTCTGAGCCGCGATCATCTCCACCATTTCATTGATAGGCTCCACATTTGCTGTCTCCAAGCTACCCTGGATGACAGACGGGATCTCAACGGGTTCCGGCGTGACCCCCTCTTTGACGGAGAATAGGTTATTGCCTTCACGTACAAGATCTTCAGGCGGGATGTTAACCACCTGTAGGGTACTCACTTCATCACCATCCTGTGAAACTTTCCCTCGGGAATCGATAACCAACTGGCCCTTATTGGGGTCGATGGTGATATCGCCTCCATTCCCCTGCACAGTATATCCCTGAGAGGTTATAATCGTGTTTTCCGTACTGAGCTGGAATGATCCTGCCCTGGTATATCGAGGACCGTTATCCGTATTGACGACGAAGAACCCGTCTCCCGCCAGTGCGATATCGAGCGGGTTACCTGTTTTCACAGGGGGGCCGGGCGTAAGGTCAATGGAAGTGCTGACAGGTATTACATCGATGGGCACTGTTTTGTATTGTCCGGTGTACAGCATAGAGGTATCCAGCTGTCTGACAAACTGTTCAAAGCTCATCTGGTCTTTCTTGAATCCGGTTGTATTGAGGTTGGCGATGTTGTTGGAGATGATGTTGAGCCTCTCCTCCATAGCAATCGCCCCTGCCGCCGCCGTGTAGATACCCTGATCCATACGCCCTCCTTGCTGGGACCATATGAGCAAAGGGAGTGCCAGTGTCTTTAAAATGGCTCCAGTCCAATATCCGGTATTTCAGCCCCAGGAAAAAAATGCCTGTAGGTAAGTAAAATTTGTTTTTAAGTTTTAGGTTTAAGGTGTAGGTCATTGATGATGTCTGTTAATCTTTTCCTTTTTTAAAACCCAACACCTGAAGCTTCAAACCTTTCAATAAAAAAGTTAAAGGATTTCAGTAAGAATCCGATAAACATATTACGGACGGTTGAATAAACACAAGGAGTGTGTATGGAGGTCAAGAGTATCTTCATGAATCTCATCATGAGGACCTACGAGAAACAGAATGCGATTTCAACGTCTAAACATGATGTGGATAAGACTTCTGGGGAGCACACAGCCGACACCGTCACGATATCCCAACGTGCGAGCAAAAGGCTCTTCAGGGATATAATGGAAAGCAGCCTACAAAAAGGATTGAGCGAGGTTCTAATAGATGAAAATTAACAATACCTCAAATACGGATGCCCTTAAGGCATATAACACACAATCACTACAGGGTGTTCACCGTTATAAGGATAAAGATTCTGATACCACTTCGAAAACGAACGGTGCCGCATCTTCCGACAAGGTGAACATCTCAAGCACCGTAAAGTTTATGCAGGATATTCATAAGGCCGTATCCGACACTCCTGATATCCGAACCGATAAGGTCAAGGACATTGAGACAAAGATCAATAATGGCACCTACAAGCCTGACATGAGCCTTGTGGCGGATAAGCTATTGAGCCCTAATATGAGCGACCGGATCTGAGCCGGAAAAGGCAACCGATGCCACATACTTCAAGACGGCATCGCCTAAAAAATCTCTCTTGATACGTCCGAAGCAGAGGTGTTTTTGCACCGTGCCCCCAGGTTTTGAGAGGGTAATCCCAAGTAGTAACGGCCTCCATGAAGGGTCTGTTGAGGATGTCTCATTAGGCATGGCCTTTTGCTGACTCGAAACCATATCAAGCATCAGAAAGTAGGAATCGGCACCGGTAGCCGTACTTGAGCCAAGGTATGTCCGCTTTTGAGCATGCGTGCGAAAGAATTCGATAAATTCCTTGCCAGTTGGTGATTTTACTGTCTCCTCAATGAAGTCCGACTGAATATAGAGCCCTTCTAAAGATTTGTCCACCTCTCGCAGGAATGTCTCCTCAGGCTGAATATTGCTCACGAGGATGGGTCTGGCTGCATCGAGCGAACGGGCTTTTAAAAGAACTGCATGGGTATTCGACCCGGAGAATGGTATATAAACGGCATCAGGCTTACCCCCCAAGAGGTGTGTAATGCCAGGTGAAGGGTCTTCTCCCTTCTTTATGTATGCGATATCCACGATCCTGCCGTTCGTCTTCACTATATATGAAGAGAACAGGCTGGCCAGCCGGACACAGCTTTCGTCCTGAACGTCCACGACAAGCGCGATCCTAAAGGCATGGAGCACATTTGTCATGAACCGTGAGCAGGCATAGGCCTGATCTTCAAGGCTTGTACCCATCCTTATTACTGTGCCCCCCTCTTTTGTCTTCCAGTCAAGCCCGGCCGAGGTGGTCGCAATAAACGGCACCGCCCTTTGTTTCATGACATAAAAAGCCTTAGCGATCATATCGGCGGATACGCACGAGATGACACCTGAGACTTTATCTTCCATGAGAAGATCCTTAAGCGCCTGGGAGAAGTCCTGGAACGATGTACCTGCATCCTTGAATATGAGCTCAACTTGCCTGCCCGCCTTTCCTTTCTCCATTTCATGTGCCATCTTTATACCTTCGGCCTGAACCCCGGCAACTTCCGCCAATGCTCCCGCCTGCGGCATTAAGATACCGATCCTAACCGTATCATCCTTGGCGGGTACAAGGGTCTCACTACTCTTGGCCCGCAAGCCGCTGCCGGAGAAGAAAATGAGCCCACAGGCGATCATTATGATGAGTACAATAAAGGCATAGGTTCGTGATGTATTCATGGCAAGGCCGACTCCTGTCATGATTTCTCCTTTATGCAAAGCCCGTAGTATATATCATGGAAGTATGGTACCCAATCAATGCTTATTGTGCCAAACACGTATCTCATAGGAGGATTCAGGTGGCAATAATGCATATACTGGGAAAAGAGTATGCAACCAAGCTCGTGATCTTCGATAAGGACGGCACATTAATCGATTTTGCCCAGACATGGATAGGTATCATAGGGAAGCTCCTTACAGCCATGGGGGAGTATGTCTTGATGACTGAACCCTTAAGAATCCGGGTTCAGGAAGCGCTCGGCATCTCGGTTGACCACGGCACAATCGACGGATCCGGACCGCTTGCCATGGGCTCTTTTAACGAGTGCGACGCCCTGTTGACCTACTGCCTCTACCGTGAAGGCATCAGATGGGACGAGGCCCAGGACATTGTTCGCAAGCTCGGCGATGAGATCTTCCGCTCAGACGTGCGCGATAGGTGCATCAGACCTGCAAAGGGTGCCAAGCAACTTTTGGCCAGGCTCAAGGACAAGGGGATCCATGTAGCCGTGGCAACAAAT
The DNA here is from genome assembly GCA_963847605.1 of uncultured delta proteobacterium. Lineage (GTDB taxonomy): Bacteria > Desulfobacterota > Desulfomonilia > UBA1062 > UBA1062 > MWEI01. Next base: position 88,617 of record CAWKAM010000036.1, read on the forward strand.
GACAAGGCAAAAGATGCCTTGTCAGACATGGTATCTATTGGTGTAGCCCCCTACATAGACATCGTAATAGGGGCCGACAGTGTGGAAAACTCCAAGCCCGCCCCGGATATGGTGATGAAGATCTGCGAACACTTTCACGTGGAACCTCCCACCGTGGTTCTCATCGGCGATACCATCATGGATGCCATGCTGGGCAGAAATTCGGGGGTCATGCTCACCATCGGAGTGCCAGGCATCGTGTCGAAAGAGGTACTTCAAGGGCATATGGACGTGGTTGTGGATTCGCTAAATGATATCTATTAATTTATTTAGTGCTTGACAGGGTGGTCATCACATGCCTAGTGTGCACACATATCTGAAATGAGAATATATGAGTATGAATCTTGCCTTAAGAATGGTACCTACTAATACACTTCATTAAGCCAAAATTTCACTGACGATACATTCCCTTTTCAGAAATAAAAAAACAGAGTCCTTTTTTGAAAAGAAGGGGATCTGGAAAAAAAAGAGGTAATCAATGTCACAAGGAACAGTAAAATGGTTTAACGATTCAAAAGGATTTGGTTTCATCACCGTAGATAGTGGGGAAGACATATTCGTGCACCACACATCGATTAAACAGGAAGGCTTCAGGTCACTCGAAGAGGGCCAGCGTGTAACTTTCGACATAGTCGCCGGACCGAAGGGGCCTCAGGCTTCAAATGTTTACAAAGCCTAAACAACTCGAAGAGGCAGGCTGCCTGCCTCTTTTTCTTTCAAACCCTCAACCACGTTTAAGATGTTCTTCTTGGAGATCTGTCCAAACATGCAGGATAAATGAAGCGACGATTGTTTGAGCAGACTTGCTGCTTAGATCGATAGGGGCAAATTACTGATGAAAGATAAAACAGCAAAGACGGATTTAATAGAGAAAAAAGGGAGCAGGTCACAGAATCGGCTTAAGCGGCTCCAGAACATAAAAGAAGCGGCAGAGCGTCACAAGATGAAGTATCATTCGGCATAAGCTTTAATATTGCTGAATAATACGTTGATAAAAAGATTACAATGAGTACGTAACCCTCTATTTATCAGAGATCATCAAACCTAAGTAATTAATATTGGATCATGTCCCTTGGTCTTAGTTCTTCTAAGATGTTGCAGCTTCTTGGGCATAAGCCGCATGTTTTCATTTACGAGCGCCTTAGGAGATCCGGGATCACTTTTCCCTTCTCATCCCTAGGGATCTCAGGGACGAACTCCACCTTTCTGGGCGTCTTATAAGATGCAAGCTGTTTACGGGCAAACTTTTTAACATCATCCTCGGTGATGGAAGGATCATCACTGACGACAAAGGCCTTTATGACCGCGCCTCTCATGAGATCAGGCTCGCCGATGATGGCTGAATCAGATATCCCGGGCAGTGAATTCAGCACGCTTATTACCTCCCGGGAATACACATTGAACCCGGAAGTAATGATCATGTCCTTCTTGTATCCTGTGATGAACAGATAACCATCCTCGTCCATGTACCCGATATCACCTGTATGGAGCCATCCATCCTTTATGATCTCACTCGTTTCCAGGGGATGTCTGTAATAGCCTTTCATAATGTTCGGCCCTCTGAACAAGAGCTCTCCCGTCTCATGCGGATTGAGGGCATTACCGGAATCATCAACAATCTTCGCTTCCACCTCGGGAACAGGGAGTCCTATAGAGGTGGGCTTTACGGGTGCATGCTTTCTATTAACCGAGCACACAGGGGATGCTTCGGTTATACCGTAACCCTGTCTGATCTCCGCATGGAAGCGTTCTTTGAAAGCGTTGTAGATCTCAAAAGACAGGGCGGAGCCGCCTGCAACGAGTGTGCTCATTCCGGAGTATTCAATATCATTTAAGTCCGGGTGGTGCACCAGGCCATAAAAGAGTGTAGGCACTGCGCTTATTGTGGTGATGCCTCCCTCAAGAAGAACATGCCTCAGTTCCTTGAAATCGAGCTTTTTCATGAGATAGATGGTGCCGCCTAAGCGAAGCATGGTGAGCATATTGCCGGTGGCACTGAATGAATGGAACAAGGGGATTATGGCAAGCGTGGTATCCGTATCGTCACCATCCGCGCACAGGCGCAGGAGATCTGATTGGTGCATAAGATTACCTTGAGTGAGCATGGCACCCATTGAATAACCCGTGAGGCCCGAGGAATAGATCATGACAGCCACATCGTCCGGTTCCCTCTCCTCTACAATGCCTTTGCCTGTGCTTGAGACCCATTTGGAAAAATCCCCATCCTGACCTACGGTGATGAGGACCTTCTGGGGACACTCCTTATGGATGGCTTCATAGGTCTCTTTGTTATTATGCTCGATGATTATGCCCTGGGAATCGGAATCACTGAGTATATGCTTGAGCTCATATGAGGTATAAGATGGGTTCACAGGGGTGACAATGGCCCCTATACCGATGATGGCCATATAGGAGATTACAAACTCGGGGATATTCGGCAGCATGATGGTTATATGGTCATCTCTTTTGATGCCGGCGTTTCTGAAGGCACTCCCCAGAGAATCGGTGAGATTAAAGAGCTCGGCATAGGTTAATGCTTTGTCGTGATACTTGATCGCAACCTTATTGGGTCTAAGTCGATTGTGAGTTTGCAGCCACGAATAGAGATTCATAAATTCCCCTATAGCCATGGCCATGATCAGCCATGATTTTTTTTATCATCTACAGAAAGATATAGAAAAAAAGGTGTCTCTTGGGAATATACATTAATGATTGTGTAACACCCCAAATCCAATAATGATACATCTTCTTTTCTCTTCCCTTAGAGGAATAGGCCGAAGATAAGGATCTCAAAGTCCTCGAGGCATGAGCAAGAGTACTATACCGAAAGCGAAGGCATCTAGGGCCTAAAGTCCCTCGCCCTCTCTGATATCACCTCTGCATTAAAGATCTCCCACATCTCGGGTGCGTCATGATCATCATCATTCATGCCCACCTTGGCCTTTAGGTTTGCGAAGAACTCACCCTTGTTATGGGGTACATCTTCTAATGAACCCGGCAGGAATACCTCCTTTCTGAACCCCTTTGTGAGAATGATGCCGTGGATGCCTGCCTGAAGCTCTGAGATGTCCGACAGAGGCCTTGGAGTATCTATTATGGCGATCTCGAAGCTCAGGTAGTCCAGCTCATTTATGTGAAGCGGCGTGAACCGGGGATCCTTATAGGAAGCGTTACGGGCGTTCTCCATACATGAGAGCCAAATGGGCATTACAGCAAGGACGTTCCCCATGCACCCCCTGAGTTCGCTTCCCCGGTAGATGGCTACAAAGACACCCTTTTTCTTGGTGAGGGACTGAGGGAGGCCCCCTTCATCAACAGCAAGGTCATCCTGAAGGCCCTTTTCCATGAAGCCTTTTACAGTACTGCGGGCAAGGTCGATGAGTACGTTTTTTTCGTATACGGAAAGTCCCATGGTTCTCCCTGTGATACGATCTTACCCGAAGGGCTTACCCCTTACCAGAGGAATCACCTGCAACCTTTTATCCCGTATTGGTGTTTTATTGACTCGGTGCAGGAAATTAACTATATATGCGCTCAATTTGAAGCATGTGGAGATATGCACGTGGAAGATGTGAACCGGCTCATACGCCAGCGGATCGAGAAGTTCGAACAATTGAAGCGGGAATCGCTCGTTAAGCATTTCCCCAATACGTATAGGAAAGACATTGATGTTTCTGCCTATATATCTCTCTATCAAGAGCGAAACGCCGAGGAACTCCTTGCAATACAAGATGTTCATCGCCTGGCGGGCAGGATCATTGCCGCCCGTAAATTCGGCAAGGCCTCCTTCATCCACTTCTTGGACGGCACGGGCAAGCTCCAGGCCTTCTTCGAAGAGGCGAAGCTCGGCAAGGATGCCTACGAACTCTTCAAAAGGCTCGATATCGGCGACATCATCGGCCTGTGGGGCACACCCGTCAAGACCAAGACGGGCGAGCTCAGCGTCTACGTGCAGGGTTTCGAGCTGCTCACAAAGTCGTTCAGGCCTCTGCCTGAGAAGTGGCACGGCCTGAAAGACGTGGAGACCAGGTACCGCCAGCGTTATGTCGATCTCATCGTCTCACCCGAGGTGAAGCAGACCTTCCTGACTCGGACCAGGATCATCACCTCGCTTCGCCGATACATGGACTCATTTTCCTTTATCGAGGTGGAGACGCCCATGATGCAGAGCATTCCCGGAGGGGCAACGGCAAAGCCGTTCCTTACGCACCATAACGCGCTGGACATGGATCTGTACCTGAGAATCGCACCCGAGCTTTACCTCAAGAGGCTCTTGGTAGGCGGGTTCGAGCGGGTCTACGAGATCAACCGCAACTTCCGCAATGAGGGCATATCAACCAGGCACAATCCCGAGTTCACCATGATGGAATTCTACATGGCATATGCCGACTATACAGACCTCATGGCCTTCACAGAGGATATGATCTCGACGGTGGCCAAGGAAGTGCTGGGAACAACCGTCATTACCTACCAGGGTGCCACCATTGATCTGACTCCGCCGTGGAAGCGCCATACCCTGAAGGCCGCCGCCTGTGAGATAGGGGGCGTCGTCCCTGAGGTCCTGGAGGATCTCAACAAGGCCATGGCCTTCTGCAGGAACGCCGGCATTGACCTTCAAGGAGACGAATCCTTAGGCGATCTCCAGCTCATCATCTTCGAGACCGCTGCTGAAGACAAACTCATTGATCCTACATTTATCACCTCCTATCCAACCGAGGTCTCTCCGCTCTCAAGGAAGAACAACGACGACCCGAGCATAGTTGACCGCTTTGAGCTCTACATCGCTGGCCGCGAGATTGCGAATGCCTTCAGCGAGCTGAATGACCCCCTCGACCAGAGAGAGCGTTTCGTGGAGCAGGTCCGAAAGAAGGAAGGGCCATCGGAAGTCGATGAGGATTACATCAGGGCACTTGAGTACGGTATGGCACCTGCTGCAGGTGAAGGCATCGGCATCGACCGGCTCGTTATGCTTTTGACGGATAGCCCTTCCATCAGGGACGTCATCCTCTTTCCCCTGCTTCGAAAAGGAGAGTCATCCTGAGATTCGAGTTCATCGTTGCCAAGAAATATCTCCGGGCCAAGAAGAGCCAGGGCTTCATCAGCTTTACTTCCGGTCTGTCCGTGGTAGGCATAGCCATCGGCGTCATGGCGCTGATCGTAGTCCTTTCCGTGATGAACGGCTTTGAGAATGACATCACTACCAAGCTCTTGGGCACGCAGTCTCATATCATCATCTCCAATTACAAGGGCGGCATCAGCGATCCGAAGGCAGTAATGGATGTCGCAATGAAAGTAACAGGGGTTGTGGCTGCCACCCCTTTTATCCTGTCCCAGGGTCTTGTTTCAGCACCCGGAGGGATATCCGGGGTTGTTATCAGAGGTATAGATCCTGAAAGCGCCTCTAAGGTCATCCGCCTGAAAGATATCATTTCTCGCGGCACGAGCAGACTGGATAATACGGGTGTTTTGGTGGGCTCAGAGCTGGCCGCCTCATCCGGCCTCACAGTGGGTGATGCCGTGACGCTGATCTCTCCCATGGGCACCATAACCCCCTTGGGTATGATCCCCAAGTCCATGACCTTTATTGTCCGGGGCATCTTCTCCACAGGCATGTATGAATTCGACAGCAACATGGTCTACATCTCGCTTGCAGCGGCAAAAAAACTGTTCATGTTGGACATGGCTTCAGGCGTTGAGGTCAAGGTAGCCGATATCTACCAGGCCGAAACCATATCCAAGAACATCCTTAAACACCTGAAAGAAGGTTTCTGGGCAAAGACATGGAAGGACATGAACAGGAGCCTCTTCTCCGCACTGAGACTTGAGAAGACCATCATGTTCATCATCCTGCTTTTCATCATCCTGGTGGCCGCATTCAGCATCATCAGCACACTCATCATGATGGTCATGGAGAAGCGCAAAGAGATTGCAATCTTAAAGTCCATGGGAGCCACTACTGAGCAGATTCTGAAAATCTTCATCACGGTCGGCATGACCATCGGCATCACCGGTACAGCTGTGGGACTCGTGCTGGGACTCCTGCTCACCTACAACCTTAATGCCGTTGTGGCTGCCGTTGAATTCGTCTTTCATATCCAAGTCATGCCCAAAGACGTGTACTACATCACGGGCCTGCCCACCAAGGTGGATGCCCTTGAGGTAACCCTCATCGTAGTGGCATCGGTGCTGTTGTCATTCTTCGCCACCATATACCCTGCCAGACAGGCCGCAAAACAAGACCCTGTGGAGGTAATCCGTTATGAAGGATGAGATTGTTCTCACCGTAGAGGACCTCCACAAGTCCTTTCACAAAGGACCTGAGGTTATTGAGGTGCTCAAGGGTGTGAACCTTGACGTGCACCAGGCGGAAGGAATCGCAATTGTGGGGGCTTCAGGATCGGGAAAAAGTACATTGCTGCATCTGCTCGGGGGGTTAGAAAAGCCTGATTCAGGCAGCATCGTCTATGGGGACAGTAACATCTCCACCATGAAGGAGCGCGAGATTGCCCAATTCAGGAATAAAAAGATCGGATTTGTATTCCAGTTCCACTATCTGCTGCCCGAGTTTACGGCATTGGAGAATGTGATGGTCCCGGCACTGCTTTCCTCAAAGATGTCCCGCCGGATCAGAGAGCGTTCAGTCGAGCTGCTCGATGTGGTGGGGCTTGCAGACCGCAGGACACACAAGCCCGGGGAGCTCTCGGGGGGCGAGCAGCAGAGAGTCGCCATCGCGCGGGCCCTCATGATGTCACCCGGGATCCTCCTGGCCGACGAACCTACCGGCGACCTTGATCCGGAGACCGGTCACAAGGTCATCGAACTCTTCTCGGGGCTCAGGAGAAAGCTCTGTGTCACCTTAATAATTGCCACACATAATATGGAACTCGCCCATACTATGGATAAGGTACTTGTGCTGAAAGGGGGTCACCTTGAACCAACCGCACAGTAGGGTTCTGATCTTCTTCGCCCTCTTTATGCTCCTGTCTGCTTCAGCATCTGCAGATCAGTTTCTTGTGAAGACGCACGTTCAGGCCGTATCTGATTATCTCGCCGATGTCCCCTGTATCACTTTGTCCGACGCTGCATCTACAGAACTTTCTCTTGAACACAAGGAGGGGGTCTACCGCGTCATGGACGACAAAGGGGTGGGATACAGTGCAGCTACTCTAGCCGATGCCGCAGACGGTTACCTGCGGCTCAAAGGCGTGTGTGTGATCAAGGATGTAACCATCAAGGGCTATTCGCGCATAAGCGCAGACGCAATAAGGTTCCGTATCAAAACCGCCAAGGGTGATATCCTCCATAAAAATGCCACGCGAAAGGACATCGAGGAGATCTATTCCATGGGATACTTCGAGAAGTGTGATGCCACATTTGAGGACAACGCCGTGGTCTTTCTCGTGAATGAGTATCCCATCATCATCAAGATCGAGGTCAAGGGCAACAAAGAAATCAAGGAGAAGGACATCCTGGATGCCATAGGACTGAAAAAGTTCGATATCTTAAATACCAGGCTTTTAAAGACGAGTATCGACCGCATCAAAGGGCTCTATCGCGAGAGGGGTTATTATAAGGTTGATGTCAAATCCGAGACGAACACCACCGAAGGAGGGATTAATCTCACCTTCAACGTCTCTGAGAACAAGCAGCTCTACATCAAGGAGATCGCCTTTGACGGAAACGAGCATATATCCTCCCGAAAGATCAAAGGCGCCATTGAGACCTCGACCCGCTGGCCGCTGGGTATCTTCAGCCACGAGGGCACATACCAGGACAGCGTGCTCGACACCGACCTGCTCCGGATCGAACAGTTCTACGCAGACAACGGCTACATGCAGGTTAAAGTAGGCAGACCCAAGATCGATATCAAGGAAGACGACGGCATCTATATCTCCATACCCATCTCGGAAGGGCCGCTCTTTACCGTCGGCACAATCGATGTAGCAGGAGACCTCATCCTGCCCAAAAAAGATCTATACTCAAAGATCGACCTCAAGCCCGGGGATGTCATGAGCAAGAGCAAGGTCCAGCAGAGCATTGAACACTTGCGGGACATCTACATGGACAAGGGGTACGCCTATGTCCAGATCAAACCCGAAAGCACTGAGGAGGGAGAAAACAAGATCGGGCTGACCTTCCATATCACTCAGGGTAAACCCGTCACCATCGACTCGATTCAGATCAAGGGCAACACCAAGACCAGGGACAAGGTCATCAGACGTGAGCTCGAGGTGGAAGAAGGCAAGCTTTTCTCCTCCACGGCCATCAAGGAGAGCAAAGACAACCTTAATCGGCTCGGATATTTCAAGTCCACCAACATCGATCCGGTGCCTAAAAACGATGAAAACACGTCACTGCTGGTGGATGTAGAAGAGACAACCACCGGCTCATTCTCATTTGGAGCTGCTTACTCCTCCCAGGACGGTCCCATGGGAACCCTGGGTTTGAGCGAGATGAATCTGATGGGCCTCGGGCTGAAGAGCAAGGCAAACGTGGAATACGGTCCGAAAATAAGGAATTTCACGTTGGACTTTGAGGAGCCCTGGGTCTTCGACCATCCGGTATCGCTTGGTGAACTTCTTTACAACACAAAAAGGGATTACCTCTACTATACAGAAGAGTCCAGAGGGGGGAATATACGCTTAAGTTACCCCCTCTATGAGAAGATCCGTCACTCTATCATATATTCCTACAACGATGTCGTGGGGCTTACTGACATCAATTCATCCTACCTGCCTTCTCTGACCAAGGCGGATATCGAGGGTGGAACCACGAGCAGCATCACAAACAGCCTTTATCGGGACACCACCAACGACTATTTCCGTCCGACACGAGGTTCCAATCTAAATGTGTCATATGAGTATGCCGGTTTAGGCGGTACATATCACTTCACCCGTGCCACCGCATCCGCTGCACAGTTCTTTCCCCTCTGGACCGACAAACTCGCCTTGATGTTGAAACTGAGATGGGGTACAGTAAATCCCATCCGTGGCGATGACCTCCCTGAATATGAGCGATTCATCCTCGGTGGTTTGAATAGCATTCGAGGCTTCAAATCCGGCCAGATCGGCCCGAGAGACAGCCTGGGTAATATCCTTGGGGGAAGGCTCATGGCGATAATGAACATCGAGGTCACTTTCCCTCTTGGTCCGATTCCCGGCCTCTATGGTGTTGTCTTCCATGATGAGGGTAATGGCTATGAGAAACGCATCGACCTGACGGACCTTAAAAAATCCTACGGTGCAGGCATCAGGTGGGTGACGCCTATGGGACCGTTGCGGATAGAGTATGCAAAGGTCATCAACCCCGCGTCTGACGAATCTCCGTCACGGTGGGATTTCACCGTCGGGACTTTTTTCTAGGATTTTTAAGAATAAACTCTTAAAGAGGAGTATATATGAAAAGAATCATAGCTTTTTTTACCGCCTGCTTCATCTTCAGTATGTCGGGCCCGCTTATGGCCCTGGACACGAAAATTGCCTATATCGACTCGCAGAAGATTCTTTATGAATCTCAGGCGGGCAAGGAGGCATACAAGCAACTCAGTGCGATGAAGGATCAGAGGGCTGCTGAGCTCGAGAAGAAGCAGGAGAAGCTCAAGACCATGAACGAGCAGCTTCAGGCAAAGTCAGCCACCATGTCAACGGCGGCCCGGGATGATATGGAGGCGAAATACGACAAGGAGCTCAAGGACTACAACCGCGCACTCAAGGATGCCCAGGACGATCTTAAGCGCAAGGAAATGGAATTCTTAAAGCCTTTCAGCAAGGATCTCGATGAGATCATCAAGACCTACTGCGAGAAGAACGGAATCGAAATCGTCCTTGACAAACAGAACCCTGCCGTTGTCTATGCAGCCCCAAAGATCGATATCACGAGCCAGATCATAACTGCGGTTGATAAGCACAATCAGGAAAAGAAAGGAAAGACAAAGTAAGAGAAACCCATGCTGCTGTCCAGGCTTGTAGAGCTTCTTGGCGGGACCTTACAGGGTGAAGACAGGGAAATCACCGGCGCATGCACCCTGGAGGAGGCCTCTGCCAATGATATAACTTTCCTGGCCAACCCCAGGTATAAAGGCCAGGTGAAGGATACCAAGGCCGGTGCCGTCATAGTTCAGGAAACCCTCGATCTGCCCATTTCCCAGATCAGAGCCGAGAATGCTTATCTCTATTTCGCCCGGGTCTTGCACCTCATGTACCCGGAAAAACCTGTACGCCCAGGAATATCAAAGATGGCCTATGTCCACCCTGAAGCACAAGTTCATCCGGGTGCCTGCATCGAGGCGCACGTATATGTGGGTGCCAAGGCTCGCATCTTCGAGAACAGCGTGATCTATCCGGGCTGCTTCATCGGGGAGGAGGCCTCGATAGGCGAGCACACGATTCTGTATCCGAATGTCGTCGTCTATGACGGGTGCACCATCGGCAGGCACTGCAACATACATGCAGGTGTCGTCATCGGCTCCGACGGGTTCGGCTTTGCATGGGACGGTAAGCGCCACGTTAAGGTGCCCCAGAAGGGGATCGTTATTATCGGCGACCACGTGGAGATAGGCAGCAACTGTACTATCGACCGTGCAGCACTCACCAGCACCAGGATCGGGTCGGATGTGAAGATGGACAACCTTGTGCAGGTCGGCCATAACGTGGTGGTAGGCGACCATACCATCATCGTCGCACAGACGGGCATATCAGGCAGCGCCCGCATAGGCGCAGGTGTGGTTCTGGCCGGTCAGTGCGGTGTGGCGGGCCACATCACCATCGGCGACGGTGTGACTGCAGCGGGCCGTACCGGCATTTCCTCAGACATACCCGCCGGCAAGGTGATCTCGGGCTTCCCTGCCATGGACCATAGACACTGGCTCCGGGTCCAGAAGGTCTACAAGGATCTGCCGGAGCTCTTAAAACGTGTGCGCGAGTTGGAAAGAAAGGTAAATGAACTTGCCAAAGATTGACCCGACAGCTTGCGTATCCTCCAAAGCTGTTCTGGCCGAGAATGTGACCATCGGCCCTTATACGGTTGTGGGAGACCGCATAGAGTTCGGTGAGGGGACTATTGTCGGCCCCCACTGCATGATCGAAGGCCCCACCGTTATCGGCAAAGGGTGCACATTCACGGGTTATGCCAGCATCGGCACCCCACCCCAGGACCATTCGTACAAGGGTGAGGAAACCCGCCTTGAGATCGGGGATGGCAACACGTTCCGCGAATTTGTGACCGTAAACAGGGGCACAACCAAAGACCGCGGCGTAACCAGCATAGGCAGCCATAACCTTTTCATGGCCTACTGCCATGTGGCCCACGACTGTGTAGTCGGCAGCCATGTGGTCATGGGGAATCTGGCCACGCTCGCAGGTCATGTGGAGATCCAGGACAATGCCATCATCGGCGGTCTGTCGGCATTCCATCAGTTCACCCGTGTGGGTGCCTATGCCCTCGTGGGCGGCGGATCCATGGTGAGCCTGGACATTGTGCCCTATGCCAAGGCCTCGGGAGATAGGGCGACTCTCTACGGAGTGAACACCATCGGACTCAAGAGAAACGGTTTTACCAAGGAGCACATCACACGGATTGAAAAGGCCTTCCGGATCCTGTTTAAACAGGGCCTGCTCTTGAAAGACGCCTTATGTGTGCTGGAACAGGAATATCCTGACGCCTTTGAGATCATCCGGCTGGTAGCCTTCCTTAAATCGACCCGCAGGGGGATCGCCAGGTGAAGGCGAACAAGCTCAAGGTCGCAGTGATCGGGGTGGGCTACCTGGGGAGATTTCATGCCCAGAAATTCGCTTCCATGGAAAATGTTGAGCTTGTTGGTGTGGTGGACATCAACAAGTCAAGGGCGGAAGAGGTGGCCCGTGAGGTGGGCACAATCCCTTCCACCACTATAGATACCCTAGGCTCCCTCGATGCCGTCAGCATTGCAGTGCCCACGTCATCCCATGCAGAGGTGGCCATACCCCTGCTGGAACAAGGGGTCGCAGTACTGCTGGAGAAACCGATAGCAGGGAGTCTTGACGATGCCGCTTCCATCATCGATGCCTCCCACACAGGTGGAGCCATCCTCCAGATCGGCCACCTGGAACGGTTCAACCCGGCATTACTTGAGCTGAGAGGAAGCATCACGCAGCCCATGTTCATAGAGGCGCATCGCATCAGTCCGTTCAGGGCCCGAGGAACGGATGTCGATGTGGTCCTGGATATCATGATACACGACCTGGATATCATATTGTCCCTGGTAGATTCCGAGGTGGCCTCCCTGGAGGCCGTAGGCGTGCCCGTGTTGACGGATTCGGTGGATATCGCAAATGCCAGATTGCGCTTCAAATCCGGATGTATCGCCAACATAACGGCCAGTAGGGTAAGCGCGGATGTGATGCGCAAGATCAGGATCTTCCAGCCTGACTCCTACATCTCACTGGATTTTGCCAAGGCCAAGGTGGATGTCTATACCTTAAGTGAGACCAGGCAGATCCAGCATAAGCACCTTGCCATATCGGAATCGGACGCATTGGCCTCTGAGATCCGCTCCTTTGTCGATGCAGCACTTCATGGCGGTCCTGTCATGGTGGACGGGACTGCAGGGCTCAGGGCTCTTAAAATGGCCTATGCCGTGAAAGATGCCCTGATCGTACCTAAAAAATGACAGCACAAAGAATCCTCATGGTGGCGGGCGAGGCAAGTGCGGACCGCCATGCTGCTTGCGTGATAAGGGCCGTCAAACAACTCATGCCCGACTCTGAGATCTTCGGCATGGGCGGCCCGGAGATGGCCGGGGCCGGTATGGAATGCATCTTTGGTATGGACGAGCTTTCTGTCATGGGTTTCACGGATGTCATCCCGAAGATCCGAAGGATCCTTAAGATCTATACCGGGATCAAACGCATCATGGATGAGAAGAGACCTGAGCTCTTCATACCGGTGGACCTGCCGGATTTCAACATGCGCTTGGCCAGGCATGCCAAAATCAGAGGGTTAAGGGTGCTTTACTACATAGCGCCCCAGGCATGGGCATGGAGGAGCTCCCGGTCCAGGACGATCGCCAGGTTCACCGACGGCTTGGCCGTGATATTCCCCTTTGAGGAGCGTTTCTTCACCTCCTATGGAGTGAACACACGGTATGTGGGCCACCCCTTCCTGGAAGAACTGGATCTTTCATGGAAGGCATCATGGCCGCCAAGACGCATAGGGATCATGCCCGGCAGCAGGTATCATGAGATCATAAGGATCCTTCCCGTGATGATGGCTGCCAAGCGCCGCATCGAGGAAAGACATCCGGAGCTCTCCTGGCACCTGAGAGTGGCTCCGGGGCTTGATTCAAACGGCATCAATGACCTGGTAGATAAGAATGTTCAGCTCGAAAGCGGCTTAGCCGAAGTGGACCTCGCCATGGTGAAATCCGGTACCTCTTCTTTGGAGATGGCACTTCACGGCGTGCCCGAGGTCATCTGCTACAAGACATCGCCTTTGAACTACCTCCTTGCCCGGACCTTCGTAAAGATCGCAAACATCGGAATGCCCAATATCATCGCTGGCAAAAAAATCGTCCCCGAGCTCATCCAGAACCACCTTACGCCGGAAGACCTCGCCCGAACGATCCTCTTATACCTGGAAGAGAAGTCTTTATTTGAAGCGACACAGAGGTCCTTTGGAGAGTTGCGGGAGTCGTTGGGGACCATGAAGGCGTCCCAGGGAGTAGCCATGTGGTCACAGGAACTTATGGAGGGGGCATGAAAGGTCTTAATACATACCGGCGGTTGCTGACTTATATCATTCCCTATAAATACAAACTGCTGGTCTCGCTGATCCTGTCACTGATCATAGCCGGCTGCATGCCGGCCATTGCCCTGCTCGTCAAGAACGTCATGGACGACATTTTTATTGCCAGAAAACTTGTCATGCTCTATCTCATCGTAATGGCCGTCGTGGCCATCTACCTCATCAAGACGGTCTGCGACTACTTCAGCTTTTACTTCATGAACGACATCGGCCAGCGTACCATCATGACCCTCAGGGACGATCTCTATGCACACATCCAGACCCTTTCCATGCCCTACTTCATCCGCACCCCTACCGGGATACTCATCTCGAGGATCACTAATGACGTCAACCTAGTCCAGCTCTCGGTCACTGAGTCGGTCACCGAATTCATCCGCCAGTCCCTAACGCTGCTCGGACTCATGGCGGCGGTATTCTGGCGTGACTGGCGCCTTGCACTTATTGCGATGATCGTATTTCCTCTTGTCATCTATCCTATCAACAAATTCGGCCAGAGGCTCAAGCGTTATTCCATTAAGAGCATGAAGGTGATGGGCAATGTCATGAGCATCCTTGATGAGGCCATCAGCGGCATCAGGATCGTGAAGGCCTACAACATGGAGGACTACGAAACAAGGAGATTTTCTGCTGAAAACAGAAATTACTATACGAACTGGATGAAGAGGATCAGGGTGAGGGCCATTTCCGGCCCGCTCATGGAGCTCATCGGCGGCCTGGCTACCGCGCTGCTCCTTTGGTACGGGGGCTTAAGGGTGATCAGGGGGGTGATGACCTCGGGCGAATTCTTGTCGTTTATAACGGGGTTGTCAATGCTCTATTCGCCGATCCGCAAGCTCAACAAGGTGAACATCGAAATCCAGGAGGGGATTGCTGCAGCCAGCAGGATCTTCGACCTTCTGGATACCAGGCCCGAGATCATGGAGAAAGCCGGAGCGAAGGCACTCCCCAGGGTGGAGGGCGATTTTGAATTCAAGGATGTGTGGTTCAGCTACACGAACGATGATAGGTACGCCCTGGAGGGGATCACCTTCCGGGCGGATAATGGCAGACAGATCGCCCTTGTCGGTGAATCAGGATCAGGCAAGTCAACAATGGCAAACCTCTTGCCGAGGTTCTTCGACGTAAGCTCCGGACAGATCCTTGTAGGCGGGACCAACATCAGGGAGGTAACTCTGGCCTCGCTGAGGGACAACATCGCCATGGTAACCCAGGAGATGATCCTGTTCAATGACACCATCAGGGCCAACATTGCCTATGGAACCCAAAGTTCTTCCTTGGATGAGATCATCGAGGCGGCCAAGGCGGCCAATGCCCACGATTTCATCATGAGCCAGAAAAACGGCTATGACACCGTGGTGGGAGAGAGCGGGATAAGGCTCTCCGGAGGCCAGCGGCAGAGATTGTGCATCGCGAGGGCCATCATCAAGAACGCCCCGATCCTCATCCTTGATGAGGCTACATCGGCACTGGATACAGAGTCGGAGCGCGAGGTCCAGGCTGCCCTGGACATACTCATGAAGGGAAGGACCACCCTCGTGATCGCCCACCGTCTCTCCACCATCGTAGGGGCGGATGAGATCATTGTGCTCAGCAGAGGCCGTATCGTGGAAAAGGGAACCCACGACGGGCTTCTGAAGAATAACGGCCATTATGCGAGGCTCTATGCCCTCCAGTTCGGGAATACTTAATTGCCTGGCGCTGATCTATGGCGCTGTGGTGAAAGTCCGCAACACCTTGTATGACCTGGGTGTATTGAATATATCATAAAGTGCCTTTACTTGTGGTGAGCGTGGGCAATATTGAATCAGGTGGAACGGGCAAGACCCCCTTTACTATGGCGCTGGCAGACGGGCTCTTTCAGAGAGGCCGTAAGGTTTCCATCATAACGCGAGGATACAAAGGCACACTGAAAGGCCCCGTCCTCGTCGAGCACAACCACCTAGGCGAGGAGGTGGGGGATGAGGCTCTGCTCATGTCACGGCTCATGAAGGTACCCGTCGTCAAGAGCCCCGACAGGGTCAAGGGTGCACTCTTTGCTCGTGCATATCTCGGCAGCGAGATCATTGTGCTGGACGATGGATTCCAGCATCGCAGGCTCCACCGTGACCTGGACATTGTCCTTGTAAGCAGGGACGTCAAGGGCGAGAAGCTCCTGCCTGCCGGCACGCTGCGTGAACCTGTCACATCACTCAAACGTGCGAATGTCATCGTGGCATTGAAAGGCGCTGACTATAACGGGCTTCATGCCGAGCTGATACCGTCGGCCCTTGTGGATCTTCACGGAAATACTTCCGGTCTTGAACTCGTTTCAGGCAAGCGGGTGCTCGCTTTCTGCGCCATCGGCAGACCCGAACACTTTATCGCAATGCTTCATGGGCTGGGCGCTGATGTGGATGGGCTTGTCTTTAAGGACCATCATTCTTACACATTATCCGATGTAAGAGATATCATGGACCGATCTGCAGGCAGGGATTTGGTGGTTACCACCGAGAAAGATCTGGTGAAGATAACTCCTGTATGGTTCACAGGAATTACAGAGAAGCTTTTTGCAGTGCGGGTGGGTATAGAGATGCCTGGATTGGCGGGTATGCTGGATGAGATCGAGCAGTTGGCCGAGAACAGCCGTTTTCCTGGATAGGGATGATACGATCATCAGGGATACGGGATATTTGAGCGACCCTTTAAGGATCGAGATCCTGCCGGGCGCAGTAAAGGCCGTCCAAGCGCTCAATGAGGCAGGCATCCCGGTTATCATCATTACCAATCAGTCCGGCATTGCACGAGGGTTTCTCGACGAGGACACCCTGGAGGCGATCCACTTAAGGCTTACTACCCTTCTCTCGGAGCAGGGGGCCCGGATTGATGCCGTCTATTATTGTCCCCACCATCCGGAAGGAATCAGGGAAAAGTATCGGATGGAGTGTACCTGCCGCAAGCCCGAACCCGGGCTTCTACTCCGGGCTGCCGACGAATTCGGGCTTGATCTGATGTGCTGTTACCTGGTAGGGGACAAGCCCATCGACATAGAGACCATACACCGGGTGGGCGGCAAAGGTATTCTTATCGGCTCCGGAAAGGACACGGGCATGACAGATAGACCCGATTTCTCGGCAACCACATTAGAAGATGCAGTGTACTGGATACTCAAGGACATCAAGTAATGAGATTTGTTGACAGGCTAAACAGCGATATACAGTACTATGGGACACTCGCCATGATCCGGCTTATCCGTGCCATACCGTACCATGCTGCCATAGCCCTCGGCAGGTCCGTCATGCTCCTCGTCTGGATCTTCATGCCGCTGCGGAGAAAGATCGTGAAGATCCAGATGAGCTCTGCCCTCGGACTGGATAACCCGTGGCGTCTTGGATTGAAGGTGTTCATGAACCAGGGAGAGATCGTGGTGGATGCGATAAAGTATGCATACATGAGTGATGAGGAGATCAAGGCCAGGATCATAGTGGATGGGAAAGAATACCTGGATGAGGCACTGGCAAGCGGACGGGGGCTCATGATATTCACGGGCCACATCGGGAACTGGGAGGTACTCTCCAATGCCCCGAGGCTGCTTGGCACCCAGTTCTGCCACATGGCCGTCATACGCAAGGATGCTCGTCTCGAATCCATCATAAATGAGATGCGCACCCGCTCGGGTGTCACCATCCTGCCGACTAAAGGTAAGGGCCTCATGCTCATAAAGCAACTCAGGAGGGGCAGGACCATCAGCATGATAGTAGACCAGCGGGGCAAAAGCAGAGACGGACTGCTCTGTGATTTCTTCGGCTTGCCTGCCGTCACCAATCCGGGGCCGGCGTTCCTTGCTCTCAAGGGTAATGCCCTGGTGCTGCCGGCATATACGGTCAAACTGGGAGGCATCCATCGGATCTGCATAACAAAGGCCGTGGATGCTTCAGACTTTGGAGAGGGGGATGAAGCAATACAGCGCTTAAGCGACTTCATGCAGTCCTTTATAGCATCGGTGGTGGAGCAATATCCGGACCAGTGGTTCTGGCTGCACAGCAGGTGGATACGGCGCAAGAACTTTCAAAATATCAAGACCGATAAGGACTTCAGGGACTTGGTATTTGCCCAGGCAGAGCGAATACGATCAGAAAAGAAGAGAGCATGAAACCGCTTGGGCCCATACTCCAAGAGATCAGATACCGGGCATCGCTCCTTGTCCTTGCCCTTGTCAGGTTCCTGCCATATGTCCTCATCATAACCCTGTTCCGTTTTTTTGCCGTCCTCGCCTTTTTTTTAGACCCTTCCACCGTAAGGTGGCGGGCATCCAGATGCGCTCTGCACTGGGGTTTGAACATGTCCGGCTTCTGGTGCTGAAGGTGTTCATGAACCAGGCGGAGATCCTGGTGGATACTGTGCGGTATGCATACATGAGCGATGAAGAGATCAGAAACAAGGTGAAGGTCGAGGGGAAGCAACATCTCGATACGGCCTTGTCAAGCGGCAGGGGTATTATGATGATCACGGGCCACATCGGCAACTGGGAGATCATCTCGCACATACCCCGGGTGCTCGGCATTCAGTTCTGCGTCATGGCGGATGTCCGCAAGGACAAGCGGCTCGAATCCATCGTAGATGGCATACGATCCCGTTCAGGTGCTACCATCCTGCCGCCGAAAGGTAAGGCGCTCATGCTTATCAAGGAGTTGAAAAAGGGCAAGACCATCGGCATGGTAGTGGACAACCGGGGTGAGATGAAAGACGGTCTGCTGTGCAATGTCCTTGGCATGCCGGCACCGACGAACCCTGCACCCGCCTTTATCGCCATCAAGGGCAATGCACTGGTATTGCCTGTATATGCGATAAAGCAGGGAGGCAGCTATATCATCCGCTTCTCAAAGGCCCTTGATGCAGGCACGTTCGGCATTGGAGAGACGGCAATGCAGCATCTGAGCGACTTCATGCAGTCATGGGTGTCATCAGTGGTCAAGGAACATCCCCACCAGTGGTTCTGGCTCTACAGCAGATGGGTCAAACGATCGGACATGAGAAGGATCATAAAGAAGGGTTTGAATTTCAAGGAATATGTCTTCAGGCAGGTGGAAACAGGTGTAGGAGCGCCTTTAGGCGCGACAAACAAGGTATGATCATGCTTTCTGCCTGGCCAAGCCATACGATTTTACCCGTGGCAGCAAGCATTTCAGTCATCGAGATTCAGGATCGGTCGCGGTTAACATTTTTACAAGGGCACATACTGAGTATTGACTTTCCATGGGTCCCCCCGGTATACCTAATAGGCTCTCAAGAGGACTAAGGCGGCATAGCCAAGTGGTAAGGCGACGGTCTGCAAAACCGTTATTCACCGGTTCAAATCCGGTTGCCGCCTCCAGTTTTTTTTCAGTATATTCAAAGATAGATCCCCATCAAGGAAGAATAAAACCATTGGACACCCTCGTTTAAGGGTCACTATTCATGCCTCAGGGTACCGAGGATCTCTTCTAGTGCGTTAATACTCATATAGAGTTCCTGAGCATGTTCAGCAAGCTTCACTGCACAGTCGGCATTGTGTGCAACGATATCTTTTGTCCTTGATATTGCCTCATTGATATATTCAATATCTGCACTGTGTTTTCTCCAGACTTCGGCAATGTGAGATATCTTCGCAACAATCTCGGGGCCCTGCTCGATGATCATGTGAAAAAATTCTGATGTCTCTTTGGCGAGATCCACACCCTTCCTGGTAGCATTGACGTCGTTATAAACGATCTCCCGAATGTCTTGGGATGATTTGATCGTCTTGCGGGCAAGATTTCGTACCTCTTCGACCACCACCCAAAAACCCTTACCGGCCGCTCCGGCCCTTTCCGCTTCCACTGATGCGCTCAGGGAGAGCATATTCGCCTGGAATGCAACCTCGTTTATTACAACGACGATCTTTTCAATCTGGGTGCCTAATGCATTGATATCCTCCATGGAATATCTCAGCGATTCGATGAGATTCATTCGATCGAGGACTGTCTCATTGAACGCCTTGAGATAAGACTCTACGCCTGCAACTTCCTCGGTACTGCGGCCGATTATCAGGGCCAGGTCTTCGAGGGTCTTTGATGTCTCGATAAAGGCATCATTTTGAACCAGGGTTCGCGCTACAAGCTCGGCGTTCTCGAGAAGAAAGTTCTTAGATGTCTGAACAATCTTTTCTATGGAGGAGGTGAACCGCCTGAGGAAAATAATTGAGATGGTCATGGTAAATATGAAGAGGACTGCTCCTATCAACAGTGATTCCCTAAAGCCTTGAGCAAGCACTGCATGGATAGAGCAAATGTCAAGGTCTGCAACCATTATATAGACTTTCCCGGAAGGCATTATTACCGGGACGATGACTGAACGGAAATCACCATATTGATCGTGAGACTCCTCAAAAGAGACCCGCCTTTTGTCAAAGGCCTGTTTCAACTGGGTGGTAGCGCCTTTGTAGACCGTAAAGAAGGGATTGAAAGTGCCTTTTTTCAGTTCCTCATCTGTGGCGCTCATGGAGGTGAACACTATGTTCCCACCTGATTCCATCATGGTATACAGATAGGTTACATGAGCGTATTTTGCATACTGTGAAAGCTTGTGAACATTGATCAGATGTTCCTGACGGGAAACGGAAGCATCTGAGGTGATCCTGATGTGGTATCCATCAGGGAGGATGTAACGGACAGCATGGGCACTTGCAAGGAGCCTGTTGTCGATATCCCTCATGGCCGAGATCTTCTGGTCTTGATAGAAATAGAGAGAGAAGATGCCTGTGGAGATGATGTTGAACAATACCACAAGGAGAAGCGCCTTTATTCGGAAGGACAGCCTTCTTTTTACCCGTGTTCGTTTGCTTTCGCTATGCTCCTGAGGCATTGCAATGCAGATCCTTTCACATTCTTTCTTCATAACACCATCTCTCATACTATCGGACAATTGCACCCATTCTCATGAGAGAATTCCATCTGTATTTCCCTGAAAAACTCAATACACTTAAGTCTCTTTGTTGATCCATCCCGCAGGTATGATATTAAAAATTTGACACGTCCATACCTCTGTGGCACGGTGAACCGAGAAAGTACCATCAGGTGGGATATGTCTGAACTCGTGAGATTCGGTGTATCACTCGAAGACAGTTTGCTCATAAAATTCGACAGGCTCATCAAGAAGAGGGGCTATGCAACACGGTCTGAGGCCCTTCGGGACCTTATCCGCCAGGAGTTGGTCAAAAACGAGTGGGAGGAAGACCAGGAGGTTGCCGGCACCATCACCTTCATCTACGACCACCACAAGCGGGGCCTTTCCAGTCAGCTCACCGATCTGCAGCATGACCACCAGGACACGATCATCTCAACCCAACACATCCACCTCGACCATCACAATTGCCTGGAGATAGTGGCCGTGAAAGGCAAGGCCAGCGAGGTTCAGAAACTCGCCGATGCCCTAAGATCGGTCAAGGGTGTGCGCCATGGGGCATTGAGCATGACCAGCACGGGAAAAGAGATCGAGTAGTTTTCTCAAGGATCTGCATGATAAAGATTTAGATCCCTCCCTTCGCTCCTCGCAATGACAAACAAGAGGTTATGCATGGGATTTCAGATGATGTACCGACAAAGTCAACACCTTGATTCGTGCTACGAATATATTTTTTAATAATTTATCATGGCACTTTAATTAATTTTGTGTTACTAGGTTTTTAATAGTTTCCCTGCCGTGATGAGTCACGGGTCGTAGATTATTATGAGAGAGGAGTTGGTCGATCATGCATATACCTGATGGCTACCTGTCCCCGCAAACCTATGTGCCCTTTTATGCCTTTATCATCCCCTACCTGGGCATTGCCGCCCAAAAGGTGAGTAAGTTCATAAAATCGCGCTATGTCCCGCTCCTGGCCCTGGGTGCGGCCTTCTCCTTTGTGATCATGATGTTCAATGTCCCCATCCCCGGCGGGACCACCGGCCACGCCGTGGGGGGGGTGATAGTCGCCGTCATCCTCGGGCCCTGGGCCGCGAGCATCGCCGTCTCCATCGCACTCATCGTCCAGGCGCTATTATTCGGAGATGGAGGGATCACCGCCATCGGCGCCAACTGTTTCAACATGGGCGTAGTCATCCCCTTTGTGGGCTATTACACCTATAAGCTCATCTCCGGGAGTTCCGAAATCACCTCTCCCCGTCGATGGATCGCAGGGGCAGTAGCCGGATACATCGCGCTTAATGTGGCTGCCCTGATCGCCGGGGTCGAATTCGGCATCCAGCCCATAATAGCCTCCGGACCCGACGGCCATCCGCTCTATGCACCATACCCGCTATCCGTTGCCGTTCCGGCCATGGCTATTGAACATCTTATCCTTTTCGGGCTGGTGGAGGCCCTGGTCACCGCATTGATCATCAAGTATCTTCAGGGGTCCGATCCATCGCTCCTTACCATCTACGGAGGTGCCAGATGAGCAACACTACCTCTACCATAAAAAAGATGTGGCTCGGGCTTATGGTCCTCGCCCTTTTGTCCCCCGTGGGCATCATTATCCCAGATAAATTCCATGCCGGCTCGGCCTGGGGGGAGTGGGGCACGGATGAGATCCAGAAGATGGTGGGCTTTGTCCCCCAGGGCATGCAGAAGGTTGCCGATATCTGGCAGGCCCCCATGCCGGATTACTCGTTCAAGGGCTGGGAAGAGAAGGGCTTCGGCATGCTGAGCCTGGCCTATGTCATTTCGGCAGCCGTGGGCATAGGCATCATTGCAGCGATTGCCCTGCTCTTTGGAAAAATCGTGAACCAGAAGGAATAGATGATCCCTGACTGGCTTGCACAAGACTCTTCATCCGTACCGCTGCCTGCCTCGCCCCATCGGGGCAGGTCCGGTTTTGTGGAAAAGACCATAGGCAATGCCGCGCACTTTCTTAAGGATGCGATCGTCTCCGAGGCCGTTGCCAGGCGCAGCGGCCTGATGCAGGCCCTGGACCCGCGTATAAAGCTCATAACTACCCTGGCCATTATCGTCAGCGTGAGCATTATGAGGTCTCCTCTCACCATCTGGGGGGTCTATGGTTTTACCCTTCTACTTGCAGTCGCTTCATCCGTCTCTCTTTTGTTCTTCATCAAGCGGGTCTGGCTCTTTATCCCGTTGTTCTCTGCCGTCATCGTCATTCCTGCCCTGTTCAATGTGGTAACACCCGGAGAACCCGTCTGGACCGTATTTCATCTTGCACGAGGCTATGATATCGGTCCATACCACATCCCCGACACAATCGCAGTGACCCGCCAGGGCGTGCTCACTGCCGTCACATTCATCGGCAGGGTCTCGGCCTCGGTCTCATTGGCGGTGCTGCTGACGCTCACAACCCTGTGGAGCGAGTTGCTGCAGGCGCTCAGGGTCCTCAAGGTACCGCGGATATTCATCCTTATCCTCGGCATGACATACCGGTACATCATCCTCCTGGTGCATACACTCTATGATATCCATGTGGCCCGGAAGAGCAGGACCATCCAATGCGGCTCAACCCGGAGCGAGCAGCGCTGGGTGGCCTCAAGAATGGGTTATCTCTTGAAAAAAACCTACATGATAAGCCAGGATGTGTACAACGCCATGCTGTCGCGTGGGTTTTCCGGGGATGTGAGAACGCTGAATGCATCCTCGATAAGAGGCTACGATTATGCATGGTCGCTATTCGTCCTATTCATCTGTGCGGTCGCGCTTATCATCGACCGTACCTTTCCATGGTAAAGGGATGCGCATGAAAAATCCCCTCTATGAACTCTCAACAGTAAGCTATCGCTATCATGCCGCCATCCCTGCCATTGAGGGGATCAACCTTTCGATCCAGTCTGGCGAATCCCTGGCAATACTCGGGGCCAACGGGTCGGGAAAATCGACCCTCCTGCACATGCTGGATGGACTCATATTCCCGACCTCCGGGGCCGTAAGGGCATTCGGCGAGGTCCTTACTGAAGATAAACTTGAAACCGATACCTTCCGCCACTTTTTCAGGAGCAGGGTGGGCTTTGTCTTCCAGAATCCCGACATCCAGCTCTTCTGTCCCAAGGTCTATGATGAGATCGCATTCGGTCCGCTCCAGCTCGGACTTCCTGCAGGGGAGGTCATGAAAAGGGTCGATGACGTCCTTACCATGCTCGGCATCTCTTCCCTGAAAGACCGGTCACCCAACCAGCTCTCCGGAGGAGAAAAGAAACGGGTCGCCATTGCATCGGTATTATCGTTGAATCCCCAGGTCCTGCTTATGGATGAGCCAACCAGCTCCCTCGACCTGAGAACCCGCCACTGGCTGATAGGTCTCATATGCGAGCTTAGAAAGGTGGGAAAGACCATCGTCACCACGACCCATGACATCTCCCTGGTGAAGCAGATCTCCTCACGGGTGATCGTGCTGGGGGAAGACCATAGTGTTATCGCCGATGGGACACCCTCAGAGATCATCACGGACCATGAACTCCTGCACCGGGCCAATATCATACATGAACACGATCTGGACACATTCGGATATTCGAAGGAAACCCGAAGATCCATCCAGTGGGAAAAAGATCGTCGGCTTTCCCCGACAGCTGTAAACAAGAACGAGTGAGGAAGTTAAGAATCCTTTTTTGCGGATAAATTCTTTTTCACTCGCTTGTGATTCTGAAATGATGAGATATTCCAGATGATAAAATTGAGAATCCAGATGCTATGCCTTGCGCCTGAAAACTATTCCCGTTCTTTCCTGATGCACGGAAGGTAGATTGTGAATGTGCTGCCTCTGTTCGGAGCACTTTCAAGGATGATCTCGCCGTTCAGAGAGCTCGCTATTCGCTGGACCGTCGCCAGGCCAAGGCCCGTGCCCTTTCCCTGTTCCTTGGTGGTGAAGAACGGCTCGAATATGTGTTTTCTGGTCTCATCATCCATGCCGCACCCGGTGTCGCTCACCGAGAGCACCACATGCGGGCCGGGCTCAAGGTTTGGGTACCCGGCTGTGAAATCAGCCTCAAGGACTGTCTCGCCCAGACCGACACCCAGGATCCCACCGGTTCTTTCCATGGAGTGGAATGCATTTGTGCAAAGATTCATGACAATCTGGTGGATCTCTGTCGCATCGCAGTAGACCACGCCTGAAACCTTGTCGATGCAGCTGTTTATCTCTATGGTTGTGGGTATGGTCGCACGGAGGAGCTTGAGGGCCTCTTCCACGACCGGATACACACTTATCGGTTCCCTATGGGCCTTATATGAACGGCTGAAGGAGAGGATCTGCTGGACAAGCTCCCGCGCACGCATTCCGGCGCTGGTGATCTGCTCGCAATATGCTGCCGAACGGCTACCTTCCTGCAAATCATGCCTGAGCAGTTCGCTAAAGCCCAGGATGCCCGAGAGCATGTTGTTGAAGTCATGGGCGATACCGCTGGCAAGTGCCCCGATGGTTTCCATCTTCTGGGCCTGTATAAAGCGCATCTCCTGCCTGACCCGCTCTTGCTCGGCCTCCTTGCGCTCGGTGATATCCCGGACAATGCCCTGGAAGCCCACAGGCTCTCCCCGTGCGTTCCTGATGAGCATAATGGATGCCTCGACAAACATCGGGCTCCCGTTCTTCCGTATCTGCTCCCACTCGAAGACCTTTATGGAGTTGCCTGTCATGAAGACCTGGTGAAACCGCTCAAAGACCTTCCGGGCATTCTTCTCATCCATGTAGTCCTGGTAATTCATACCGGAGAGCTCCTCCTCGGTATAGCCGAGGCTGTCGCATATGACATGGTTGAAGAAGGTGAAGCTGCCCGATAAGTCCACCTCGAAATATCCCTCCTGTATGTTCTCAACGATATTCCGATACTTATCCGTACTCTCCTTGAGGGCTTTCTGGGCCTTGATCTGTTCCGTGTTGTCACGGCCCGAACCCTGGATATACCGGGGGGTCCCGTCCGGATGGCGGATGAGGACGTTCCTGTATTCGATAACCCGTTCCTCACCGTCCTTTGTCTTGATGCGGATAAGCCCCTCGTCACGGCCATTTTCAATGATCCTGCTCAGATATTCATCGAACCCCTTGCGGTATTTTTCCGGGATGAGGTCCCGTATGTTCACACCCTTCAGGTCATCCTTAGATGTACCCGCTGTTCTTCAGTGATGCGATATTTG